>CAWEOM010000013.1:0-31993 GCA_963810665.1 Candidatus Bathyarchaeota archaeon
AGCAAAAAACTGGCTGCCTCGATACACCGGAACAAAGATAAGTGAATTCGGTGATTATATGCTTCTTACCAACTTTCAAGATTATGTTGAGAAATTTGCGGCTAAATTTAATTCTGAAATAAAAGGTCTTGATAAGCCAATGCAGACTTCAACTAATTCGGATGGCTTATCAATAATTAATTTTGGAATTGGGTCGGCAAACGCTGCAACAATTATGGATCTACTCTCAGCACGTAAACCAAAAGGAGTACTGTTCCTTGGTAAATGTGGAGGACTGAAAAAATCGGCTGAGCTTGGTCATTTTATTCTACCGACTGCCGCGATAAGAGGTGAGGGAACAAGCAATGATTACAAACCTCCAGAAGTTCCTGCACTTCCATCATTTAAGCTGCACAAATTTGTTTCGGACAAAATTGTCCAGCGAGGATTTGAATACAGAACCGGTGTGGTTTACACAACTAACCGGCGTGTTTGGGAATGGGACGATGAATTCAAAAATTATTTGAGGAAGCTTTCCACAATTGCCATCGATATGGAAACAGCTACTCTATTTATTGTAGGACTGGTAAATGAAATTCCTCGAGGAGCATTACTTTTAGTTTCAGATATTCCAATGCTTCCCGAAGGAATAAAAACAGAAGAGTCTGATAAAAAAGTAACAAAGAAATTTTCAGAAGTTCATTTGGAAATTGGTATAGAAGCGATGACTGAGCTAGGTGAGAAGGGTGAACACATCAAGCATTTTACGTTTTAGCAAAAATAAAAGTCAGTCTTTGACAGGAACAGACTGACTTTTATTCTAAAATTTTAATTCTAATTATTCTTCTGTTTCTATTTCCTCTGTCTTGATGATTATTTTTTTCATTTTCTTCCCATCTTTGTCCGATTTAATCTCGATATCAAAATCATCATTTTCTGATTTCATTTTATTTAAATATTCTTCTGCTTCCTCTCCAGTATAAACTTTTGTTGTTTCTTTACCATTCTCTTTAGTCGTAACGGTGACAGTCTTTTCACCATTTTCTACCTCAACTTTTACCTTTTTATTCATTCCTTCGGTATCCCAATCAAAATCATCACCCGATTTTACAACGAATACATCATCATCGTCATCTCCATCCAATATTATTACCTTCTCCTTTTTTGAATCGTCTGAGGAATGCCAGGCAAAACTTTGACTATCACTGCCTTTCATTTTCTTAAATAATTTTTCTGCGTCTGAGCCTTCAAATGTATATTCTTTCCCATCTGCTGTGATGGTGATTTTGTCAACGTTTCCATCAATTTTACTTAACTGCTCCTGGAGATCGCTTTGACCAAAAGTCGATTTATTTATGATTAGCAGTAATAGGAATGTAGAGAAAATTAATGTAGTTATTGTTTTCATGCGATCCTCCTGTTTTGGGATTAGAAAAAAGTATTTGTTCAACCTATAAAGACGTATTGCTATTTAATTGGTTCCCTCAAAGGTCAGTTTAACTAGAATTTTGAAGATCCAATTCAGCATTGGATAAAACCACCGTTTCCAACTAGTGAAACTTATTCACACTTTGTTTATTTTCTCAATTCAGAAATTACAGAAATGGAGAATCAATGTTTAGAATAATTACACTTCTATTTGCCATCTCTCTGGTTTTTATAAGTTGTTCAAGTAAACCAGACTTTTCAGGAAAATTTGGTTATTCTCCAACATCTCCGTCGCCCGGCGATGAAGTAACGATCTTTTATAATCCTGACAGCACTAATTTAGCCGGCAATAAAAATATTCAATGCATAGCCTATTTATTTAATAACGACTTAATTAATGCTATCGATGTTTCGCTTAATCCGGAAAAAACTTATCTCACGGGTAACATTAGAACTACCGAAAGTACCCTTGGACTATTAATAAAATTTAAGTCCGATGACCTTCTGGATAATAATGATAAACAGGGTTACACAATTTTTTTAGTAGATAAAAATGGAAATAAACTTCCTGGAAGTCTAGCAGGTTATGCAGCGGCAATAAACAGATGGGGAGCTTACTATTTGGATATGGACAGAAATAAAGAGAAAGCACTTCAACTTTTTGAACAAGAATTTGAAACTAATCCTGACCAAAAACAAAATTTTTACCAGCCATATTTTGAAGTTATTTCAGCAGTAAAAGGAGAGAGTGGAGATCAAATAATTAATGAAGAATTATCTGAACTGGAACAGAAAAATAAAAAAACTGAAGACGATTATGTTGTTCTTACAAAATGGTATTCCCAAACAGGTAATAAAGATAAAGCGCAGGAGTATGAGAATATTATTAAAGAAATTTATCCTAAAAGTGAATATGTTCAACGACAGAAATACATTGAGTTCCGTGAGATCGAAGATGTGAATGATAAAATAATTTTTCTTCAGAGTTTTGAGAAAGATTATCCGGGTAGCGAATATATCGTAAACATGTATGATCTGATTGCAAATTCGTACAGGGACCAAAAGGAGTATCAGCAAGTATTAGAATTTCTGACGGAAAATCAAAACAATGTTAGCACTTTTAGATTTTATTCAGTAGCTAACCGAATGCTTACTGAAAATGCAGATGCCGAAATTGCATTACAAATTTCAAAACTAGGTGAAACAAGAAACAGGCAAGAAGTTAAAACACCAAGTGATAAAAAACCAGATTACTACTCTGATAGCGAATGGCTGCAGGATAGGGAATACATGCTCGCACTAACACTTTTTGTTGAAGCAGATGCCCTATATAGATTAAAAAGATTGGATGAAAGTCTGTCGAAAGTTGAAGAAGCGGTAGTTCTTTCGAAAAATAAAGAGGGAGATATTAATGATCTTTATTGCAAAGTATTGGTTGAAAAGGGAGAGAATCAACAAGCACTAAAAAAAATCGGAGAATTCATTAAATCGGGTTATGCAACAAAAAACATGAGAGATTATCTACGTGAAGCATACATTAATGAAAATGGAAGTGAAAAAGGGTTTGAAGAATTCGTAGCTCAGTTTGAAGATGCAGCTGACAAAAATCTTATTGACAAATTGAAGCTGGAAATGATTTTTGAAACGGCTCCTGATTTTACACTACTTGATTTAAAAGGAAATAAAGTATCGCTTGCTGATTTTAAAGAATAAAGTTGTGATTGTAGATTTCTGGGCAACATGGTGTGGACCGTGTCTTGCAAGTTTTCCTGCAATGCAGAAAGCTGTTGAAAAATATAAAGATGACCCTAATGTTGAATTTCTTTTTATTAATACGTGGGAAAGAGTTGAAAATATAAAGGAGAATACGACTGAATTTATCAACAGGTGTAATTCAGCTTTTTCAAGCATACGCATTTTATCTCTATCAGAAGGACCAACGGGGGTGTCACCAATGACTTTTTTGTTGGCTACTCCTCCGGCATGGCTAATCTGCACCACTGCAGGCGCCCCAACCGAATGAATACCAGACGCGAGCTTCTCAAATCCGTCTATTAGCGAATCATGATATATACCCAGTTGCTTGGGTCCAATTTTGCCCATTTGCGAAACATATGCGTGCTCGACAATTGGAAGCCCCAGCGCAGATGAGCGGCGAACGTAGAAATTGATGAGTCTATTCGTAACTGCACCTTCAAACGATGCTCTACCTGACTGCATGGGCGGCATAACTATGCGGTTACGAAGCGTTATATCCTTCACTATTAATGGGTCGAGGAGTCCAACCAAAGTGTACACTGACGCAGATAAGGCACTTTTGGAAATATAAGAGCTTACATTTCAAAAAGACAAAATTGGATTCTACCACTTTTTCTGCTCTATTGCACGGTTGGCTATCTTTTCGTCGTGGATAACTTTCTCCATTAAGCTCTGAACTGCATCAGTCATGTTACCGCTGAAATAGGGCTTAACGATTTTCTGCGCAAATTCTTTTAACAGAGACGCTGAAAAATTGTGAAAAGTCAAAGATATTAGGAGATCTTCTTCTGTGATATTTTGAGCTTGGGCCATATATTGTTCACATGTGCCATTTAACGCTAAAACGGCTTTTAAAAAGAAAGTTTAAGCGACATATAACGGGTGGGGAGGGGTCAATTAAAATGATTAAATGAGAAAGGTAAGGCTTAGTTAAGAAAACATAAAACCAATGTTGTTTCATCATCAAGTCGGTGAAAAGCTAAATCTTCGACTTCATATGAAGAATAGATTGATTTTCTGAAGTTTTACCACCTCGAGTTTCCCGACGCTCTCCTCAAAAAAACAACAGCATTTAAGGGCGACACCATTTTTAAACTAAAACGACATGGTCCAATCTGCGCTCTTACCGAGTTCTTGCTTTTTCCGGTGGATTGCGGCCACGGTTGCACCTACATTCTTCTCTTCCACGACAAGAATAATTTGTGAGGTGTGGGGAGCAAAGATACCGCGTTTGATATTTATACCTGAAATAGCGCTGATTGCAAGAGACGCAACACCCGACGAATCCTTCATTCGGTCTCCAATTAACGTAACCACACCTAATCCATATTCGACGCGCATATTTTCGTCGAACCCTTTGAGTTTCTCTTCATTCTTCTTTATGAAGTCACAGTCAAGGAATAGGAAGTCTCTGATGCGCTCACCTGTCTCCAATGTTTCGGCGCCGAGATCCAAAAAGTCGTTTCTGCGCTCCCATATACGCAACGAGTCCTCGAGCGAGCGACTTTTCTCGTCATTCATACTAAGGATTGCACAGCCTGATTTACCAGTTAAACATTTAACGATTTCGCCGCCGCTGGCCTGTGCCTCAATCACAGAGATGTTGGCTGGTTCATCAATTGGAACCACAGTCAGGGGCTGAGCGAAACGCCTTGCCATGGCGATAGCTGGACTCATAACGATTTTCATACCCATTAACGAAGCCTTATGGGCCTCGTTGTAGGTAAGAGCTTGGACATGTTCAGTTTTTTGTCCTTTTACAACTTTGGGATCAGCGCTCTGCACAGGTACATCCTTATAGAGCAGCGTTTTAGTTGCATAGGTATCTTTTAAGAGACATGAGACGAAAACTGCCGATAGGTCTGAACCACCTCTACCGAGGATAGTCTCCAGACCATCAGCGGTAACGCCCAAGAAACCCGCTAAACAAACCACCTTACCATCTTCAAGCGGTTTTATCAACGCATCCAACCGTCTTTTGCTCACTTCATAATTTGGTATAGCATCCTCAAAGTTGTCATCAGTAACAACGGGCCAATCCTCCAAGATGAGGTGACAAGCGTCTACGCCGCTGCTTTTAAGTATGTAATCCATAATCATAGCCATAGTGAGTTCGCCACCTAAGGTGAGCGTTCGAGCTTTAATATTGCCGCTAAAACGTTTATTAACCGAATTAAGTGTGTTCTGCGTTAATGCTTTATAATTAGAAAGTTCCTGCTGCGCCTGTTGCAACCATTTATCCTTAATGTTGAGCAAAGCTAAGTGCTCATAGACTGCAAAAACAAGCTCAAGCGATTGTCCGCAGCCCTGTGAATGAGACTCACCAATTCTAATAAGCCCGTCAGTTGTGCCCATCGGCGCTGAAAACACTACAACTGGACCAATGCCATCTTTGCGCTTGATTCCTTTGATTTGCTCTACGATTTTACAGATCCCTTTGCCTTCCACATCAAGGAGACTGCCACCAAATTTGGCAACTGAAATGGTCTTCAAAGCGCATTCCATCCTAATATAAGATAGCTACAAACCCCATTCTGGTTTAATAAATTTTCCAGTTTTATAAATTCATGTGCGAGCAAAACCATCCCCACAACTAAAAAGAAAAAAGAAATAAGCGCCGAACTCAATTTAGTAAATAAAAGAGGTTTTTAACCCCATGTATGATGGATACATATTTTTCTGCACCAAAGAATCTCAGCAACAATGCCTGAGCAATAAACATTACACCTGCACAGATAAACAGACCAAACCAGAAAAACCGATTAAGGAGGGGTCAGTAATATTCCTGTATAACGAGGATGACAAAAGCTTGCTTGGACCCTTCACTGCCCTGACTGAGGGCGGAGAAGAGTTAGACGAAGGCACATGGGCGTTAGGCGTTAACGAACATATCCCCTCTGAAGACATTAATGTAACCTGGGAAAGCCTGCACATAATCCAAAATGCCCCCGAAAAATTCCCATTCCTCAAGGAACCCAAAACCTGCAAGCTCACCTCCCTTGAAACTCAGAATCTTCTGGACATCTTAAAGCAAGGTGAACCTTACCTCAAAACTAAAAAAGAAGAGTAGTGCTTAGCAAATTTTCTATCTTCTAACCCCCGATTTTGAGGCAGTTTATCCACCCTGCAAAAATAAATTCCAACCCGTTTTGGAAGCCAAATCGCCTCAACAACTTTTTTGTTTATATTGAAAAAATATAACACTCACAACACAATAAGAGATCATGCTTTTTTAGGTATAAAATACTTACAAATAGGCATAATGAAGGAATTGTAATCTTGAACGTATTAACATACAAGCCCATTGGCGTAGTGCATTCGCCGTTTAAGGAGCCAAAAAAAGTTCCCATTCAAACGGCAGCATCAAGAGGCATTATCGGAACAATTGAGGTTTTCCCCGAATATGTTGAAGGCCTAAAGGACCTTGAAGGCTTCTCACATATTATTCTGCTTTACCACTTTCACCTTATAGAAGTCACATCTTTAACAGTGAAACCCTTCTTGGATGACCAACTTCATGGCGTTTTTGCCACCCGAGCACCTCCCAGACCAAACCCCATAGGAATATCCATCGTTTTGCTTAGAGGTATCGAAAAGGGCATGCTACACATAGAAGATTTAGACATCATTGATGGCACTCCACTAATCGACATCAAACCTTACATTCCCAAATTCGACTGTAGAAAAACCGCCAAAATCGGCTGGTTAAAAGGAAAAACCAGCAAACTTCAATCAACAAAAGATGACGGCAGATTCTATAAACAATAACAACAACAATATATTCTTAGGTGACTCTAACAAGTTAATCTTTTTCTATCTTTCCTCAATCGCATGCAGTCTGTTGTTGGTTTGCGTATGTTCAAGAATTGTTACTAAAATTAACAATAGCAGTCCAAGAGCAGAACGCAATCTAATGAACGCACAATATTCACAATTAGATATTTTTTGTAACCCCCTTGCCTCTAGCAACCGTAACAATTACACATTGATCTATTTTTAGAGAAAATAAAAGCCCACCTAACGGGGCTGTTTGGTTTTTTCATATTCCGAAATAGCCTTCTTTAGAGTTTTCATAAGCAATTACATGCAGTCTTGTTCTGATTCGCCTTGACAACCATAGCAGAGTAGCTTCTTTAGGTGATAGTCATTTTGATTCCGATGTATTAACGTGTTAAGGTGCCGCTTGGACCTAAAGAAACTGCATCTGCATCTGAGTAGTGGATATCAGCATCGTTAACTTGGTTCTGGTATAATTCTGTGGCTTTGTGAGAGTAACCTATTTCGACGAGTTATTGGGCTTCTGCGATTTTTTCAATAACTTGTTTTCCCTTTAGTGATGATGGTGGTGCGCGTCTGGGCAGCCTTCGGTTAGTTCTTCCAGTTTGCCTTGTGTGTATGCTGCAATTACTTCTTTGACGGTATCGGCGTTGGTTTTTAGCACTTCGATGCCTGCACTTTGAAAAGCCATTATCCCGCGAGGTCCCATGCCGTGCACTACTATCGCTTTAGGTTGCAGCTTGGTGAGGACATCATGTGGAGAACCTGTTCCACCAACATGTTCACTTGTATTGGCTACTGCTGCAATGTTTGAAACGTTGCCTTTGTCTAATTCAATAACAGTAAAATATGGTGCCCGCCCAAAATGTTGTGCCACCGAGGCGTTTATTCCTTCTTGATTTTCTGTGGGAACTATTATTTTATCAGCCATTTATTCACCTCCAGATTTTTCAAAATTAATAGACAGATTTTCATTTTCCTCATTTTTTGTATAATTCTTTGTTTAGGTACACTTGTTTGGGTTTCTTGTAGTTAAGTTGATTACACTTTTCGATCTGTTGTATCTTAAAAAGTTTAATAACTAAATTATATTAATATGTTTGGTTTATAAAATTAACAATTGTGGGTTATGCCAAACGGATAAAACTTACAAAAAACCAGTCTCCATTCTCCAAACCGACAGTCGAGTAACCTTGCAGGAAATCGCTCAAAACATCCCCTTAACAAAAACGCCCTTCAACGTGTACTGTTTCTTCTGCAACCGATTTGAAACTAATAAATACGCTGGAACCCAAACTGCCACCCCCTATAAGGGAGGACTTTAAGCTGAAAGATACCTCGGAAACATCGATCCCTGAGCTTAAAGTATCGACAAAGATTGAAATAATCAGTTTAATGGATAACTCAATAGATTTTTTCGCCAGCAACAAAAGCGAAGTTAAATCGCTCTGGAAATGGACTAAAACTAATCATCAGGAGTTACCTATCGCGGAGCATGGCTTCTCTGTTCTTGTCATAGTTTATGTCGAAGATGAGGTTTACAATATTCTTTTTGATACGGGCATTAGCCCTGACGGAGTTGTCAGAAACGCTGAACTAATGGGTGTGGAATTGAACGAGGTTGACTACGTGGTGCTCTCACATGGGCACTATGACCATTTCGGCGGTCTCCAAGCTGCGCTTAAGGCCATAAACAAAACCGGTTTGCACCTGATAGCACATGAGTATATGTTTAAACCGAGGGGAACCGCAAATGTTCGTGGAGAAATTCGAGAACACCCACCGTCCCCAACCCCTGAACAGCTAGGGTCAGTTAAAATCGTAAACACTAAACAACCCTACCTTATTGCCAATGACAGTGTCTGTGTGACAGGTGAAATCCCAAGAAAGTCGCTCTTCGAAACAGGCTACATGCAAAACAGAGTCTTTGTCGATGGAAAGTGGCATTCTGATCCCTTAATTACTAGATGACCGCGCTATAGTATTGAATTTAGCGCAGAAGGGGCTTGTTGTTATTTCGGGTTGCGCACACGCAGGCATAATAAACACCATACAATATGCCCAAGAAATCACAGGTGTAAAGTGCGTTTACGCCGTAATGGGTGGCTTTCACTTGGCTGGGAAAGATTATGAATCCCGCATCCAATCAACAGTAGAAGAATTAAAAACAATTAACCCAAAGTTGATTGTACCTTTCCACTGCACCGGCTGGCGTGCAACCAATATGCTCTCAAAAGCCTTCCCAGATGCATTCGCCCACAACAGCGTCGGAAACCTCTATCGATTAAAATAAATGTTGGAAAAAACCTGTAAAAATGTGAAGCGTTAAATACTAAAAAAACCGTTTCCAATAGGACATTGACTGTGGGGAGAAATACACTTGAAGAATAAAGGTCCACTATTCATCGTCCCATGGCGATGCACATTCGCCTGCGACAGCAATTGTGCCCACTGTGTTTCAGCAAACAAACCAGCATTTCCCGATGAGTTGACCAACAAAGGCGCTATGCAAATCGTAGACCAAGTCAAAGAGTTCGGCGCCAGTTTTTTTGGAGTTACGGGCGGGCAACCATTTCTGCGCAAGGACCTCTTTGAAGTGCTCGATTACGCAACAAAGCTTGGCTTGAACACAAGCATTATAACCGACGGACGAATGCTCGACAAAAAAGTTTTCCAAAATATCGTTAAAAATAAAACTAAAATCTCTGTGAGTATTGATGGCGCTGAGAAAACCAACGATATTATCCGCGGAGAGGGCGCTTATGCGGCTGCCATTTCAGCCATTGAACGATTGGCTAACAAGAATTTACTAAACGTACTCGTCTACACTTTTGCTAACAAAGGAGATGTAACCAACGTAAACGAGGCTGATATGGTACATGTTCTGGATTTAGCCAATAAATATGGAGCCCGCTGGGTTGTCTTCCACGGCTTTATCCCTTACAGCAACGATAAAAGCAGCCTCGAAACAGACCCCTACCCAGCCCAGTACGAGTGGGCCTGCAACAAACTCTACGACCTAACCCAACTCTACAACGGCAAACCCGGCATCAACGTCTATATCCCTTTTTATGCACGAATTGCAAAACAACGCGGTATGCCTGATTTCGAAAACTGGTATAACAACTTCTTTTTGGGAAGATGCTTCTTTGGCAAATTCTTAAGCATAGCAGAAAACGGTGACGCAATACCTTGTAGCTACAACGACGCCTACCGCATAGGTAACACTAAAAACAAAACCATAAAACAAATCTGGGACAACATGCAAACTAGCGACTTCTTCAACAAAATCAAAGACAAAAATAACCTCAAGGGCAAATGTGGCGTCTGCGAATACAAAGACCTCTGCGGAGGATGCCGCTCAGCAGCACTGTTCTATACAGGAGATATTTTTGGTTCAGACCCAAGATGCGGTTACCAGCCTAAAGCATTAAGGCAAAAATAAGTTCCTTCTTTCTTTATCCTCTTTAAAAAGGCTGTTTTCACAAAAAGGCAAAAAAATATGACAACTTTTAAGCAAAATCATTATTAGCAGGAGTGGCGCGCATCCAAAATATTTGGAAGAGAGAGGGGTAAGGAAGCTTGCCTTGGATGCACGTCACACATTTTGTCGGCTTCTCATGTGCTTATGAAAGAGCAAACCAAGCGTTTTTCTGGAGCGGTTATAGTTAGCCTGCATACAAGTTTTAGACAGCGTTATTTTCTGCGAAGCTCTACTTGTGATGAAGACCGAGCCACCGGTTTTTAAATGCGCTTTAACTTTACCAAAATCAACAGCTTCAGCCTCCTGAACTGACACATCTTGACTTTTATCGTTGTCTAATAGTAGAACCTGATACATGGATAGCTTAGTTTTTTTGTTTAATGACAAAAACTTGTTCTTCCTTTCAGTTTTTGAGAGCAACATATATTCTCTTTGAAAAATTTTTAAAGCTATGTGACTGCATACGCACTACTACAAAGGGTTATTTTAGCATAATAAAAGAGAGAATTTTAGAGTCATCTAGAGAATTAACAATTAAGTCTGGCGTCTCTTTTTCGAGCTTAACCCTGTTGTAAACACCAGTTGTAACCGCAATACAACACATTCCAGCCGACTTTGCAGCCTTAACCCCAAAGATAGAATCCTCAAAAACCACACAATTTTGCGGGTTAGTCTTTAGTTTCTTAGCTGTTTTTAGAAAAATCTCCGGATTAGGTTTAGAGCTTGAAACCTCCTCAGCCGTCAAAACTGTATCAAAAAAGGTGGCTAATCCATTAATTTCGAGCAAGTGCATAACGACAGCGCGATTATTCATCGATGCCAAACCCACCTTCACTTTGCCATGTAACGTCTTCAAAAGCTGCCGTGCACCCCAAAACAAAACAACTTCGTCTGCTAATTTAATCTCAACTTTACTCTTTTGCTCGACAAGATGCATTACAACTTTCTCGTCAACACACCTATTCGCAGTCTTCAGAATTTCACGGAAGGTTTCCGTTGCACCAATACCTATTCTACGCTCAATGTATCCTGTTGGCACTTCAAGGTTGATTTCTTTGAGCGCTGCTTTGAATGAAGCCACAATTACGTTCCGCGTGTCAGCCAGTGTTCCGTCCCAATCAAAGAGAACTGCTTCAAACATGGTAATTCGCTAGTGGAGGTTTAGTTCTTCTCGTATTGATTGGCTTTTTTTTGTCGCAGCCTCTATTGCGCGTATAATAGCGGGTCGAATTTGGCTTTGCTCGATTTGATAGATGGCTTCGATAGTGGTCCCCCCTGGAGTGGTCGTCATATCCTTTATTTTAGCTGGGTCCTCATGTAAATCAGTAACGAGTTTACCCGCACCCATTACAGTTTGCGCGGCGCAGTTCAATGCTATGTTGCGTGGCAAACCAACCTTCAGGCCAGCGTATGTTAAGGCCTCGATTATGATTGACATATAACCTGGTCCGCTACCACTAACTGCCGTAATGGCATCCATGTATTTCTCGTCCACCTCATCACAAATGCCCATCATATTTAGCAGCTCTTTGATTTTTTCTTTGTCCTTTGTTGTTACATTGTCTTCACAGCAAAACGCTGTATAAGAAGCTTGAACCATTGCACACAAGTTAGGCATGATCCGCACAATTTTAGCCTCTGGAGCGTTTTTCCGCAGAAACTCTAGAGACACCGTAGCAGCAACGGAAACAAGTAGTTTACCCTTGATTTCTTTGCTGACTTCCTTAAGCACCTTTTCTACATCATAGGGTTTAACGATAACAAAGACTACATCTGCATTTGCAGCTGCCTTTCGGTTATTAGAGGAAACCTTCGCGCCTATCTTCTCCAAATCCTTTAATTTCTCAACTGCAAAATCAACCGCTGTGATTTCGCCTGCGTAGTTGCCTTTAAGGAGACTTTTGATTATGGCGCTGCCCATCATGCCAGCACCTATAACTGCGATTTTGTCATTCATAACTGTTCACTTGTCTGTTTAAGACCCGTTTTTACTCTTTAAACTTTTGTTGCCGAAAATATGAATGTTACTTGGCTGCGACGAGCTCTCTGAGCACCTTTTGCATTACCATAGCTGACGCATCGGTTTTTATGCCTCTTGGGTTGAAATGTGTTGGTACAGCTTGGAAACCGCGATTTTTTAGTTCAGTTAGGAATGCCTTGTTTGATGGGGCCGGCAAATTCAGTTTGCCACTTAGTTTGTCAATCACATGATAAGTCGCTGGCGCTTTGGCTTCGTTTTTTACTTGAGTAAGAAGCTTGGCGATTTTGCTACTATTTCTAAAGGAGGTGGTATGATTTTCTGCAATTATCTGTTCCAGGAAACTCTCTATTGCAATGCTCCCCGTCCAGAGAGGTCCAGCCCAATCCATTTTTGCGCCGCATTCAGGACAAGTCGGACAGGTAAATGGCTGATGATTAAAATGTCGGTGCATACAGTTGAAGCAGTGCATTATGTAGCCCATGGACTTTAAGTTCTCATCAGCTTTCTTTGCACCATAAGCTATTTGGGCATAAGCTCGAATGTAATGGTCACTGCTATGGCTAAACAGGATTTGAATGCCAATATCATGCTTCGCCGCCAAGAACGCCATACAGCCGCACATTAGTCTAACTGCCAACTCATGGCAATATTCAACTCGCAAAGGTTTTCCACCGTATTTTCGTACGCACGCCTTAGCATGCACCCCACATAGAGGCGCCAAATCTGTAGCAGTAACCGCTATTAACCCATTATTTTTCGACGCTCGAAACACCGAATCCAGATAAGGTACAGGCGTACCGAATGGGTCGATATCAATTATGTCAAAACGTTTCTTAGGCGACGCATTATTGCTAAGTGTTTGATTAGCGTCGCTATGCGTCAGTGTTATTTTATCTTGGAGATTATTTAGCTCAATATTGTGTTGCGCCAGTTCACAGGCTTTAATGCTTATGTCACTTAGGAGCACCCTGCTGACAAAATCAATTTCGACTGCATAACGTATGCCTCTAATGCCTTGGCTTGTGAGCGGCTCACAAATGCTGATTTCGTGACCAACCATGCGTTGGTAAGCTCTGAAGGCCAGAACGGTTAAGTCACGATTAAACTCCATCACAGGATTGTAAAACACAGGCGCTTTTGAGGGGGCATAGTCACTTGGAACCACACCATAAGCTTGGAGGTTAGGCACTAAAACTTGGACTTTACCTTCTTGAATAATTTCTGCTGGAAAATCTGTGGTGTAAACTTCTTTTTCTACCATGTACGGGTGCCCCAAATGTAAGTATGAAAAATATTTTATCGCAATATTAGACTTCTGGTATGTAGAGACGGTTTGGATTGGCAAAGGAAAAAACCGGGTTCATCAATGCAGTAAAATCCGCTAAAGAAAGGAATTCAGTAGTTGGAGGCATGTAAACCTGAGATTAGTGATTGCAACATGAGAATCAGCTTTGAAGTCATCTATTTAGCCCAAGGCAAATGTGAATGACTGGGCGAGTTTTTACCAAAAAATCAAACCAGCAGAATGCAAGTACCGCAAGCAAAACAAAGAAGTGACACGAAAATTTTCGCCCTAAACGTAGCTAATCGCGACAACTTACGAGATATTAACAAAGAAAAATCTACGCACTTTCCACAACCTCTTAATTTGCTATATTAGGTAAGGTATAGCATTCAAGAGAAATAGTTTTTATGTGAAAAGTTACAAACGCGCTATTTCGCGTGGTCACAACATAACTGCCAAAGATCAGCAGCATTCTGGGACAGATTTGAATAAAGTATATAATCGCTCACTCATACCCAAATGTTAACGCTGATTGCTATGGAGCCTACTAAGCCAAAGTATACTTGGAAAACAGTACTGTTTCCGCTGCTTGGTTTAGCAGGTTTCTTCCTCTATATCTACCTCTTTAATGTTGACATAGTAGGCATATTTGAGACGATGCAGAAAACAAACCCTTTGATTTTCGGAGCAGCAATCATCTGCGGCTTAGTAGAAGTGCTATTCTATACTATATCCTGGCATACTCTGACAAAGCATCTCTGCATCAAAATGTCTCTGAAAAAAGCGTACCTCTACGTTTGGTACGGCTTATATGTGGACATTATTGTGCCAGCAGAATCAATAAGCGGAGAAGTTACACGCGCCTACCTGCTCACAAGAGACCACTGTGGCTCATTTGGGAAAGTCGTTGCTTCACTTTTCACGCATCGCCTTTTGGGCATGACAATGAACGTCATCGTCCTTATTTCAGGAATAACCTTACTCACATTTGAGGGACAAGTCTCCAATTTAGTCTTCAACCTCATTATCCTCATCGCAGTAGCGATAACCGCCACAATCACAGCAATGACCATTTTAGCGTTCAAAAAGAGCTGGACGCTTAAAATAATTGAGTGGGTTACAAACCTCACCAACAAAATATCGCGGGGCAAATGGACACTAACCAAATTCCGAAATGAAGCCATAGAAATCACCGACCACTTCCACGACGCCATGGTAGAATACAGACACAACAAAAAAACCCTTTCAATATCGCTTTTCTATCTAGGTATAACATGGTTTTTCAGCCTAAGTATACCCTTCCTTGTTTTCCAATCGTTGGGGCATCCAGTGTCATGGAGCATAATCCTTATCACCTCTGCAATAGTTTTAGCTGTTAAATCTATCCCCATCGGAATACCTTTTGAAGTGGGACTACCCGAAGCTACAATGACTACACTCTTATTCGCAATGGGCGTTCCTGTAGAACTCGCCGCTACAGCCACAATCCTGACTCGAATCATAACTCTCTGGTTCCGCTTTTTCATTGGTTTTGCAGCCCAACAATACCTTGAACTAAAAACCGCGATCCCTAAAATAGTGACAAATGGAAAAAACTAAAAAACAAACCAAACTTATTATTTCTTAGATCAAGTATGGAAATCAAACTTGAAACTGCAACTATAAAAATCCTCGATGCTCTTTACCGAATTGAGGAGCAATGCTTTAGTGATGAGGCTTTCACTAAGCGACAAATCGCATATCTTCTAACTGACTACAACACCATCGCCATTGCCGCAAAAGTCAACACTGAGGTCGCAGGCTTCATAATTGCCCAAGTAGAAACTGACGAAAGCGAATATGGACACATAATAACCATAAATGTCGCCCCAAACTGCAGACGCAAAAATATCGGGACAAAAATGTTTCAAGAAATCGAGTACCGCCTAAAACAGCAGGGTATAGATGAATGCCGATTAGAAGTCCGCGAAGACAACCATGATGCAATTAAACTTTACCACAAAATAGGATATCAAACGATAAGCAAATTGGAAAGGTACTACGGGAAAAAACATGGAATATACCTAAAAAAAGCCCTCTAAAAACCTCAAAACAAAATCCCGATCATGTATGGAACAAACGTTTAAATGACCATATGCGGTTGAATTGGTTGCTGGGGAGAGATTGGGAGAAGCCCGGGGAAGAAAATCAAAAGAGCATACCCTTGTCCAAACAATCGTTGTTTTAATCCGCAATACTACGTGGCGATGCGGAAAACTTGAGAAATCCATTATCAAACACCTCTACAAGCGTCATGAAAACTTTGGCAAACCCGGCGTATCCATTAAAGAGATAATGCTAAATCTAAACATTACTGGCGAGAAAAAAGACGAGTGTCTTGATGCATTGCGACGACTTGAAAAAAGGAATATTGTGAAAATAACGCCACTCTAACCTTTCTTCATCTTTTCTTGATCTTAAAAGAATACGTTATTTTGTGTTGTTTAAACGAATTACAAAATTAAAAACAAAATCGTTTTTACTCGAGAAGCTCTGCCTCGCTTGGCGGCTGCTTAATCAATCCATGTTTCATCAACAGCTCAGTTGACTCTCTTGCATTCTTTATTATCTTCGAAGCTCGCTCATAGAGTTCTTGTCTGCTGGGTTTAATCCGTGCGACACCTTGCTCGATGGATTTGAGCGCACATGCAACAGCTTCTCTGGGGAAAACTTCCCACTCATTCATCCTCGGTAAGATGTCTTTCTCAGTAATACCTCGCTCTTCAGCGTAAACTGCAAGTTCAGTCGCTGCTGCAATACACATGTCATCAGTTATGGTCTTCGCCTTCACATCTAAGACGCCTCGAAAAATCGCTGGGAACCCCATACTATTGTTAACTTGGTTTGGAAAATCGCTACGTCCAGTTGCTATAATGCGTGCTCCTGCATCTTCTGCGTCCCAAGGCCAAATCTCGGGAATCGGATTAGCACACGCAAAAACTATTGAGTTGCTCGCCATGCTAGCTATCCATTCTTTCTTAATTGTGTTCGGCCCAGGTTTTGAAGCGGCAACTATTGCATCGACACCTTTGAAGGCCTCTGAGATGTCACCTGTTCTGCCTTCAGCATTTGTTTTTTGGGCGACATCATATTTCCAAGGGTCTTCTTCTTTAATTATGTCTTTTCTGCTAGCATGCACGACTCCTTTACTGTCAGCCAAAATTATATTCCCGGGTTTAACACCCCACTTTATGAGTACATAAGCGGTTCTGATGTTGGCTGCTCCAGAACCAAAAAGCGTTATGATGCTTTCTTTAGGCTTCTTCCCGACAAGCTTGAAAGCGTTAATTAGACCTGCCAAAATCACGGTAGCGGTTCCCTGCTGGTCATCATGCCAAACGGGTACATTCATTTCTGATCGGGCTTTTTCGAGCACTTGGAAGCACTTGGGTTTTTCGATGTCCTCGAGGTTAATGCCCCCAAAGGTTGGCTCAAGAGCTTTGCAGATTTTGATAATTTCATGTGGGTCCTTGGTTCTTAGACAGATAGGAAACGCGTCTACGCCACCAAGATATTTGAAGAGCAACGCTTTGCCCTCCATAACAGGCATTGCAGCTTCAGGTCCAATGTCGCCTAAACCTAAAACTCGGGTACCATCGGTTACCACTGCAACGTAGTTCCAGCGGTTGGTTAACTCAAAGGATTTGTCGGGGTTTGCTTCGATTTCCTTGCATACGGCTGCAACACCCGGGGTGTACCAAATAGCGAAATCATCTACACTTCGGATAGTACATTTGGGGATAACCTGCATTTTTCCCTCATAGAATCTGTGCATTGGAGGTGATAGTTGCGCAGGTTTTTTGGCTTTCGCAAGCAATTCATCCACTGTTGGTTTAGATTTCTCA
This sequence comes from Candidatus Bathyarchaeota archaeon, assembly GCA_963810665.1. Taxonomy (GTDB): domain Archaea; phylum Thermoproteota; class Bathyarchaeia; order Bathyarchaeales; family Bathycorpusculaceae; genus Bathycorpusculum. The sequence goes on from CAWEOM010000013.1 coordinate 17,577, forward strand.
GGTGAAATCAAAGCAATATCTCCAGTTCAGAGGCTAAAAATGCTTACAGATGGTTTTAAGCATTTCCGCGAGCTAAAATGAGTTAACAAGAACGTTGAGATTGAAAAAATCCTAGAAAACAAAAAAGCAAAAAAAGAAAAAATCTTTTTTTAACAGATTGGAAGTTTAGTATCTTGGCCTGAAACCGCCGCCACCGCGACGATCGCCTCTATCACGACCGCCACCGTAACCGCCACCGCCACGTCTATCTCTGCCGCCGTAGCCGCCACCGCCGAAGCCGCGTCCGCCACTTCGGAATGGTCGTCTTTCTTGTTCGTATGCTTTGCTTGAAACATTGTTTTCTGTGTTTACTTCTGCGGTAAGTGGTTCTGCTGCTTGTTCGAGTTTGCCGTATTTGCCTATGTTTAAGCGTATGTTGCCTTTGAAAAGTGTCACATAGCCGTTTTCAACGCGGACTGTGTCGCCTTCGTTGACTTTTTCAATGTTGTCGTCCCATAGTGTTAGGTAAACAACACCTGTTTCGTCGCCAATGAGTGCGTCGCTAACTTTATGTGGCGAGCCATCTCTGCCCATTGGGATTTCGCGTATTTCAGTTTTGGATACTACCTTGGCCGTGACATTAACAGCTTTAGATTGTGGGGTTAAGTCGCCGACTTTGGCTTCTACTGGTTCCTTTTTGTTTTCGAAAAAACCTTCTACAGCCAATTGATTTCAACACCTATTTTGTGGTCTGAGGAACAAGTTAGATTCTCTACACTTAAGTGTTTCGCTTGGACATTTTCGGGTTTTAGCGTTTAGCATATATAAGTGTAGAGTGCTTTTGATTTTCATGGTCAAAAGGTATCTGGCGGCTGTTTCAATTGCCATAGTTTTTCTTGTTGTCGGAGTTATTTTTGTGACTGCTTTATACTACGGACAAGCTCCAAACCCAAGTTTACCTACGCATTACACCTACAAAATAATAAGGGCATATCCACACGACACTTCAGCATATACCGAGGGTTTAATTTTTGATAACGGATCATTGTTTGAGAGCACCGGTAAGGTGGGTACTTCTTATTTGCGTCGTGTAGACCTTGAAACTGGAGTTGCACTACAGCAGGTTAATCTTACAGATGATTTTTTCGGTGAAGGCTTGGCATTAGTTGACGGCTCGTTTGTGCAGTTAACTTGGTTGAATCACATTGGCTTTGTCTATGATAGAGATACGTTTGGTTTGAGAGAGACTTTTAGTTATAATAGGGAGGGATGGGGTTTAACGTTTGATGGCACCAATCTCATCATGACCGATGGCAGCTCAAACTTGTACTTCCTTGACCCAGTAACCTATGAGACGGTTGGGCAAGTAGCCGTTAATGCAGGCAATTCTTCAGTTACGAATCTAAATGAGCTTGAGTACATCAAAGGAGACGTTTACGCTAACGTTTGGCTAACCCAAAAAATAGCTATAATCAACCCGCAGACAGGACAAGTTAAAGGTTGGATAGATCTTACAGGAATCTACCAATCAAATGATCCTAACGCTGTACTAAACGGGATAGCGTATGATAAGCAAAATGATCGACTGTTTGTGACCGGGAAAAATTGGCCAAGTCTCTATGAGATAGAAATCGCGCCATCTAAATAATTTTTTTAAAACATACAATTTTGAAATAGGCAAAGTTAATACGCTAAGGCATCAATGGAAAACAGGGGCAATAGCAATCGAAGAATCAGATAAGAAAGCTCAAAGTACTGGTGACTCAAAAGAGGTCAAGTTGCCCTGTGGGTGCGTTTACCGCGACAAGGGCTGGATGCTTATGCGGATCAACGAATGCGAATATCATCACCGCAAAAGAATCACCAAACGACCATACAGACCAAAAGCAGAATGCGTACGACCATAAAAAGTGTAGTATTACTATTTTAGATAAAAAAAAATTATTGTTTTCCGCAATCCATTTAACCCTCAAAATTGATTCCTAAACACTATGTCCGACGCGCGATCGCCCTCAAAAACAAAATCTCAGAGTTCTTCTAGACGGTTTCTGAAAATTGCCCTTCAAATAGGGGTTATGATTGCGATCTTTGGGGCACTATTATGGTATGTCGGAATTGGTTCGCTCTACGAAGCATTACTCACAATCAAAGTAGAGTATTTACTTTTGGCTTTCCTGATGTATTTTGGAATAAACATCTTTTTCACTGTGCGTCTGAGACGTGTTCTAGCCAAAGATGGGGTTAAGACATCTTTCGGAAAAACACTCCTATCGCAGTATGCAGGCATGTTAACTAGTGATGTAACCCCTGGGCGCTCAGGATACATTCTAACACCTGTTTACCTTCGAGACCAAAACGTGCCAGCATCAAAAGGGCTCTCAAGCATTTTAGGCATACAAACAATAGAATTTTTAGCCAAAGTAGTCGGCGGAGTAGGCGCAGTAATTTTTCTAGTTCAAACGGTGCCGCAACAAACATGGAATGATTTATTCCCCCAAACAATTGCGGGAATAAACGTCGGCATAATAATTGCGGGATTAGGTATTGCTTTAATGCTCACAGGTGCAATCGTACTGGCTGCTTTCACATGGTCACAAAGAGCTATCGGCTTGTTCGACCGTATAGCAAACTCGAGATACCTAAAAAGATTCACGGGTGGTATCATGGGAAAATTAGAAGAATACAAAGAAAGCTCTCACAGCACTCAGCGTGCAATCCCAGAAATTATCGGGTTAACTATGATATGCTGGATTTTGAAAGGCTTCGAATGGTACTTTTTAGGTTTAGCTTTAGGAATTACGAATGTACCATGGATAGCCTTCTTCTTGATTCACCCGCTAGTAACCGCTTTAGCTTTTGTTCCTATAACGCCAGCAGGAGCAGGCGTTCAAGAATTCGGAATCATAGGAGTCCTGGGGCTTCTCGGAGTTGCGGTTGTTCCAGCAGGCGCATTCGCTTTACTTGCCAGAGGACTACTTATCATTGAGGATCTTGTAGGTGTGCCCCAGATTGTAAAATCTACAAGCTTAATTTTCTCCCACAAAAAAGTCCAAGAACCACTGCTACCCAAATAACACCACTTTAGCGGGAATTCGGTCAAGTTCTTAAATTATTTTATCTAATCAATATTGGCACCTAAGGGGTCTAGTTTATAATAATAAGAGTCACATCTTGCAAGAAGCAAAATTCAGAGGAAAACAGAAACCATTTTCTTCACGGTTTTTTAGTTTATCCCTTTCCTGAGGCTATCAGACAGTAAAGCAGGTGTGTTGCAGAAGTCGAGATCAAGTTAGCGGGTTATTCAGAGTTAATTGAATTCAACGTCTTAGGAGCAAAGTAGTGTTGTATTCGGCAGATTGCTGTTCACTCCCCCCTAACAATCAAAGCAAAGAGAAGGGCTGGATGTTTTTTGCTTTGGCATTACATGGAAGTGGTGCAGTCAGCAAACTAAAACAACAAAAGCCATTTTTTCAAAAATAAGTAAAGCAAAAATTGGTCGGGAGAGCAGGATTTGAACCTGCGACGGCTCGGTATCTGTGGCCTAGACAGGCTAGAATGAAGCCCACCATGGGTAGACCTCTACAGCTTCTCCACCAACTAAACGAGTTAGCAGGCTCGAGAGCTCTGCCAGGCTGAGCTACCTCCCGACAAAAACCATAATGACAAAGATAGAGAATTTATGTGTTTTGGAATTTCTGGGACTCAAAAACCATACTAAACATTTTAATTCTCTATCAAGAATGAAATGGAAAGGAAAGAGATAGGATATGACGAAAACTATCGGCATAGTAACTTCAGGCGGGGATGCACCAGGCATGAACGCAGCCATTCGAGCAGTTACGCGTGTCGGGCATTCGATGGGCTTCAACATCATTGGCTTTGAACGAGGCTGGGACGGATTGCTAACTAATTGTTTCAAGAAGTTGACGCCCCGCAGCGTCGGGGGCATAGTCCAACTCGGAGGCACCATGCTCCATACCCTACGGTGCCCCGGCTTTGAAGAGGCAAACGGAATCAAGAAGGCAGCCGAAACCTTAAGTGTAAACAATGTTGACGGTTTAGTCGTGATTGGGGGGGATGGCTCCTTTAGGGGTGCTTTGGATTTGGGCCGAGTAAGCGAGGCATTGATTGTTGGAATTCCAGCCACTATAGACAACGACGTCAACGGCACCGACGAAACTATAGGGTTCGACACCGCAGTCAACACCGCTGTGGGCGCAATTGATAAAATCCGCGATACAGCAATTAGTCATGAACGCGTATTCATCGTTGAAGTAATGGGTAGAAAAAGAGGCTTTTTGGCACTAGAAGTCGGCATATGTGTAGGCGCTGAAGTAATTCTTATCCCCGAAAAACCCATAGACATCTGTGAAGTAGTAAAGATTCTGGATGATAACTCCAAAAAAGGTAAACGCGCAGGCATAATCGTTGCTGCAGAGGGTTTTGGCAACTCTAGCAAACTAGCCCAAGAAATGCAACGTCAAACCAAATCTGAAGTGCGCCTTTCTATTTTGGGTTATGCACAACGAGGTGGAAGTCCAACAGCACGGAGTAGATTGCTGGCAAGTTTGTTTGCTGAGCGCGCAGTTGAATTGATAAGCGAAGACAAAGGCAATAGGGCAGTCGGACTTCAAAACGGTGAAGTTACCAGTTTTGAGCTCGAAAAGTCCGCTAAGGAGCGCAAGTTGATAGATTTGCGATTGCTTAAAGTAGCGGAAATGCTGGCTATCTAAACCGCAATTCTCTTACATTGATGTACTTCTACGCCGCGCATTACTTCGTTTGTTTTTAATCCGTTGTTATTTAATGTGAAAACCGTAACGTCATGGCCTATGTCTACGAATTGACGGCTCATATACTCAGCATATGTACCTACTCCACCGACTAATTGCGGAGGATATTCATAAACGAAAAAGCCTATTCTCAAATAAATCACCTGTGTGGTTAAGTTAGGGTTGGAGATTAGTTATACTTTAGATTGCAGGCCCTTGTCTGCCTATTCTTTTAGGTTTTGGCTCCAAAATAAACTCATGAATAGGTTCCCTCAAGCGGAAAGTCTATGTCAGGATGAATTATGTCTAAACCCAAGCCATACTTACTAAGGAATTAACGAGATATATTCCAGATGTGTAGCGATACCACGTCACTATCTCACCCTATACTCGTTGCTTTCTTCATCTCTCAAGCCCCTCTTTCTTTAAGCAGCTTCTGAATGTATCTTATTTGTTTTAATTAAACTATTTTTCTTGATTTACCAGAAAGAGGTAGCTAAGATTAAAAAGGCGCCATAACACTATCCAGATGAGTGGTTGGTATGGTTAAAACCCTAAATTTGCCCTTACGTGTTTACGAAGATCTTACAAAAGTCTCTGAGGAGTTATCTTTGATGGCTAAAAAACCTGTTTCTCCTTCTATGACAGTTGATTTGCTAATGGAAATCTACCGGGCTCACCTAAACAACCCTTGTGCCCTTGATACGTTCAGTCAGCAATTGAGGTGCTTGGATTTGATGAAACCTGACGAATTTGATAGTTATTGGGATGAAAACATATCTACACAAACTGCTATGCATAAGGCAAAAGATAAGACGTAGTTGCTAAGACTTAACATTTGTTGACTTTAAATCGCAATGGTTAACTAACCTTATATGTTCCTGATGGTTTGGTAGATTCTCGCTAAGCAAGCAAATCATATTCATTCAAAGTTTACCTTTGTTTCGGTTTTTTTAAGGTTAAACCGTTTCTGTCAAGGGTAAAAACATATATCTGATAATTAATCCTGTTTCCTTTCACGTTAACGGGTAAAATAGGCGAAACCATGGATTTAACGCAGAGAATCCTAAACCTCAAGAAGGAAAAAAAAGCCGTCATACTGGCACATAATTATCAAAGGTCAGAAATTCAAGACATAGCTGACTATATAGGAGATAGCATAGAGTTAAGTCGCAAAGCCGCTCAAGAAAAAGAGGCCGAGGTGATAGTGTTCTGCGCAGTTGATTTCATGGCTGAATCAGCAGCGATTCTCAACCCAACCAAGAAGGTCCTTTTGCCTTGTTTAGGCGCACGCTGCCCGATGGCACAGATGTTAACAGTAGATGAGATAAGACGCGCCAAAAAACAATACCCCTACGCACCAGTCGTGCTATACGTTAACACACTCGCTGATTGTAAAGCCGAAGCAGACATTTGCTGCACCAGCGCCAATGCTGTGGACATCGTGGAATCGCTCAACGCCGACACCATCCTGTTTGGTCCAGACAAAAACCTCGCTGAATACGTTAGCGAAAAAACAGGAAAAAACCTTGTCCCAATCCCTACAAATGGGTTCTGCCCAACGCATTTGTTGTTTCAGTGTGAGGACGTAAAGGTGCTTAAGATTCAGCATCCAAACGCCACGGTTATGGTTCACCCTGAATGCAGTTCGGAGATGCGCAAGGTCTCAGATTTCATAGGCAGTACCTCTAAAATGTGTCACTTCGCCAAAGAATCAGCCGCTACAGAGTTTATAGTTGGTACCGAAGAGGGCATCTTGTATCGATTACGCAAGGAGAATCCTCAGAAAACTTTCTATTTAGCTTACGAAGGAGCTAGATGCCCCAATATGAAGCTGATAACTCTTGAAAGAGTTTATGCTTCACTCAAAGAGGAAAAACATATTGTTATCGTTCCAGAAAACGTGGCAAAAAAAGCCCGAGCATCGTTGGAACGCATGTTTAATGTGAATACTTAAATAGAAATTATCATGGATTTGAGGATTTTTACGCCTCTTCTAGTTGCTAAATCGTCACTTAAATGTCTTATTTCAGAGCCTTTGCCTTTAACTGCTATAACCTCTAGGCAATCATGTTCGCCCAAGTGAATATGCATAGTGGATGAAATGAGCTCGGAGTGATGGTGTTGGGCTTCAGTTAAATTGCTCTCGAGCCCACGTGTGTCATGGTTATAAACCATGAGGATAACACCTGTTTGTTTAGCGTCTGCTTCTTTTAGCCACTTACGCTCGGAAACATACAGTCGGACGGCGTCTTGGACGGCTTTGCTTCGACTTTCATATCCCATCTTCTGTATTATGTCGTCAAAGTCTTTGAGCAAATCTGGCGGAAACGTTACACCTACGCGAACAATTTTAGACATTTTGGGTCACTCTAAGATGGCTTGTTCGCCCTAAAAGCTTTTAGACAGATCACTGTTAGTTCAGCTTTGATGTCGGGCAAAGAATTCTTTCAAGACCGCTACAGGCAATTAGGCTGGCAACTCCAAGAGGTAAAGCTACGTCAGGCTATACGCATCAACAACAACGCTAAATGTAAAAAAATCATTCCTCGCCTTGCTGGCTTAGGACTAAACTTAGAAAAAATCCCTTTCCTAAAATCAGGTTATTGGGTGTTGGATTCAAAAGTTTCCGCTGGTGCAACTGCTGAATATCTGCTTGGGTTCTATTCGATTCAGGAGGCAGCGGCCCAAATCCCCGTATCAGTCTTTACCGATTTGAAGAAAAAGAAGGTGCTTGATGTAGCAGCAGCTCCCGGAGGCAAAACCGTGCAGCTCGCCAACACCATGGAAAACAATGGCGCAATTATCGCTTTGGATGTGGATAAAAAACGGTTAGCTGCGCTATGCAACCATCTTGAGCGCTGTCACACCTCCAACACAGTGGTTTATCTTTTGGATGCACGACAAGCACCAACTTTAAACATTAAATTTGATAGGATATTGGTTGACGCACCTTGTTCAGGCAACTTTGCAGCGGATAGAAATTGGTTTAGGAACCGTACCCTAAAGGACGTCGAACGCAACGCCGCACTCCAACGTGAAATCCTTGCTAAAGCTGTTGATTGCCTTGGCGATAGCGGCGAGTTAGTTTACTCAACATGTTCACTTGAACCCGAAGAAGACGAGCTGAATATGGATTGGGCAGTAAATTCTCTTAACATGCAAATCCAAGCAATCGACTGTTATGGCGAGCGGGGCTTAACAAACGTTTTCGGCAAGAAGTTAGATCCACAAGTGGCCCGTTGCAAGCGAATCTGGCCGGGCCAAACTCAAGGCTTTTTTGTCTCCAAACTAAAGAAACGGAGCCAAAATTAATGAAGGCAAAAGCAGTAACTAACTTTATTGCCCAATTCGGGATAGACGTAGCCTTCAACCCAGAACTAATAGTCGAAAAAAGCGGGCGATACTACTTAGTCAACGCATCTCTTAAATCACTGGTCAAACAAAATTTTTTTTCCGCTGGTCTTTTTTTGGGGAAGGCAAAGGAGGGTAAGTTTTTCCCGAGTTTCAATTTACTGTCTATGCTTGCCAAAAAAGATGCTCGACGAATCATAGTTGAAGCAAAGACAGCTTGGCTTTTTATTTGTGGAAGGGACATCATTGCAAAGAGTATATTGCGCGTTTTTGGTTCTACTAAGAGGAACACTAACGTTTTGGTGCTTAACGAATTCGGTGACTGTTTAGGTTTTGGCAGAATTATTGGAAACCTGAGCAGTAAGGACAGGAGTGATGAAATTGCAGTGCGAAACGTGTCAGATATCGGAGATTTTTTGCGTAGGGAGAGATAATTGGGTTTTTTAGTTATTTGGCTATGAAATGGGCTGTTTTTAGCTGATTATTATCGCGCAATAAATCAAAATTTAATCGCACATTATTTCAGTAATATGGCTACATTCTGAACAATTATCAATAGCATTGGAGCGATAAACTTATATATGTTTACGTTTAATCTGATTTCCATAACATATGGAGAGTAAGCCAACAGTTTACAAGGAGTATTGTGAAGATGAAGAATTTTAAAAATCCAGAGTGGAAAAAACAAGTATCCGAGGTTATTCAACAAATTCAGGAACAAGATATAAAATTCGTCAGGCTACAGTTCACAGACATAAACGGCTTTCTAAAGAACTTAGCTGTCAGCTCCAAAAATATTGAAAGTATCTTTGAAAATGGTCAATCTTTCGATGGCTCTTCAATTACAGGTTATCGGCCTATAGAAGAATCCGACATGGTTCTTTATCCTGATCCAACCACCTTCGCAATTCTACCTTGGAGACCCAAAGAAAAATCTTCTGCAAGACTTATCTGCGACGTCTATACACCACAAAACAAACGCTTTGAAGGCGACCCACGCTACATCCTCGAGCGCGCAATCGAGAAAGCTGCTAAAGCTGGATACACATTCATCTGTGCACCCGAACTAGAATTCTTCATAGTTAAAGAAAGCGAAAGCGGTGGTTTACCAACACCAATTGACTTGGCAGGCTACTTTGATTTCCACCCGGGGGATTTAACTGATGATTTGCGACGCGAAATCGCAGATACCGCTGAGGCCTTCGGTATAGAAATCGAAATCAGCCATCACGAAGTCGCTTTAGGACAGAACGAAATCGACTTCAAATATGGAGAAGCACTCGATACCGCTGACCGCGCCATAACTATGAAGATGTGCGGCAAAGTCGTTGCCGCCCGAAACGGTTACGTCGCTACGTACATGCCAAAACCATTCCAAGGCATAAACGGAAGCGGGATGCACTGTCATATGAGCCTCTGGAAGAAAGACATGACGCAAAACCTCTTCTATGCAGAAGATGCAAAATACGGTTATCTTTCCGACCTTGCACGCAACTACATCGGAGGAGAATTAGCACATGGTCGCAAGATGGCGGCTGTACTGAACTCTTGGCCAAACAGCTATAAACGTCTTGTTCCAGGTTACGAAGCACCAGTCTACCTCGCATGGGCACACAAAAACCGTTCACCCCTCATTCGCGTACCTAACTTCGGCGGAAGAAAAAATGCTGCAAGAATGGAAATTCGTTGCCCAGACGGCGCAGGCAATCCATACCTACAATTCGCAGTGCTACTCGCCGCAGGACTCGATGGTATCAAGAACAAAATTGATCCAGGTGATGCAGTCGAACTAAATGTCTATCACATGAGCTATGAAGAGCGCAGACAACGCGGAATTGTTTCTCTGCCAGAAAATCTCAAGGAAGCCCTTGATGAACTTGAAACCAGCGACTTGATGAGGGAAACTTTGGGTCCAGTAACATTCGAGAACTTCCTTAAAGAAAAACGTCACGAATGGGACCTCTATCGCACACAAGTCACTGAATGGGAAGTCAATCGATACATCAAACGACTCTAATACCAACAATTAGGTAAGCCTTTTTAGGCTAAAACCAAAATTTTCTTTTTAACTATTTATTTTCTCTATTATTTTTTCGATTTCAACAGTGATTTGTGTTCTGTGGGATAAATCTTTTAGAACCACAGCGCCTTCCTTTAGTTCACGTTCTCCCACGATAACTGCGTAATCAACTTTGCGTTTATCCGCGTCTTCCAGGGCTTTGCCCATTTTTCTGCCCATGACCTCAAACTCTACTCGTATACCCTTAGCTCTAAGTTTCTGAGCAATAGTGAGCGCTTGGGGTTTTAGAGCATCAGTAATAGGTATTATTGCAACCGTTTTTCCTACTTTTACTTCGAGTGCCTTTTTCTGTGTCTGCAAAGCAATGGCTACTCGATCTATACCGTGAGCACATCCAACTGCAGGCGTGGGGTCTCCGCCGAACGCCTCAATGAGTCGGTCGTAACGTCCGCCTCCGCCTAATGCAATATCAAGTTCAGGAATATATACTTCAAAAATCATACCAGTATAGTACTCTAAGCCTCGAGCAAAGGCTGGTTCAACTGTTATGGTTAGATTGTTGCTTTGGGCTATGAGAGTTAGGATATCGGCGAGGTTTTCTGCTGCGGCTTTAGATTTCTCGTAGCCCACAACATGAGACTTGATTTGCTCAATAGTTTCGCGCCAATCCTTGCCTTTAATGGCTATCAGTCCTTCAAGAATGGCACGGCAATGTGCGGATTCTACAAGCTCAAGTGCTTTGCAATATTCCTTCTTGTCCATTCTTTGCAACACAGCGTTTTGGGTTTTCTCATCTACCCCCTCTTGGCTAAGAATTCCACGTATTAAGCCAATGTGGCCGATTTTGAAGGCGTAGCCTTGCAACCCCAGAAGTGACATTAAGCCGTTGGTTAAAAGTATGATCTCGACGTCTGCCTCAGAATTAGCGGAACCCATAAGCTCAAAGTTTGATTGCCAAAACTCTCGATACCTTCCCCTTTGCGGTTCATCATAACGGTAAACAGTACCCACCGAGAACAATCTAAGGGGTTTAGGTTCATTTTTTAGGGTGGTAACAACTAAGCGTGCGATGGAGGCGGTAAATTCTGGGCGTAGCGCTACTTGGCGCTCACCTAAGTCTTTGAATATGAACATCCGCTGTCGGATTTCCTCCCCTGCCTTGGCGCTAAGCAACTCCAGCGGCTCTACATGGGGTGTTATAACTTCTGTGAAACCATAGTATTCTGCAGTTACCCTTGCGTTGTTTATAATGTAAGTAAAGGTTTGGGCTTCTTGACCGATCAAATCACGCATTCCGCGGACAGTTTGGAAAGCTGGCATAACCGTTTGCTCCTCTGTGTTAGCATAAAGATGGTTTATTGTTCTTTTAAACTCTCGCTCACAACTAAGCAATTAATAAATTGCTATTGGCAAATCTGTGTTCGAAATTTTTCAAGAAACTTCATTTGAAACTACATCTTTTTTGTTTCTACTTCAAGCCGCATCATACCCAAGCGCACAACGCCCGCGCCATCTTTCGGGTGGGCTTCAAGATAACGGTTCACAATTTCCGCCACAAAAACATTCCGCAACTCTACTGGAATCCGCTCGGTAAAGGGCAACCATGTAGTGCGAAGCCACCCCGCTAACTCATCAGCGCCCGAAAACTTCATGACTTTAGAAAAAAGCTCCACACGCAACGCCTCCAAACCAGCATCCAACAACAACGCCCTATACTCTTCAATTCCAAGGAAAGTATAAGGAAAAGCAAAGCCATCAAAGTAACCTTCCACTCCGGAATAACAAACAAGTCATCGAAAACATCAAGTATTTCTTTTGCGTTGCCTCTGCCCGCCATCTGTAACATGAGTCTACCCTGCGTTTTTAAGCTTCTCTGTATATCACGCAGAACAGCTGCTTGGTCCAATATCCAGTGCAACGCAGCGTTGGAGAAGGCTAATTCGAATTCCTCTTGAAAAGGGATGTTTTGGGCATCCATCAACCGAAAAGTCAGGTGCGGGAACTTCTCTGGGGGAAATTGGGTTTTGGCTAAGCTTATCCTCTGAGGGGAGCTATCTATACCTACCACGTTGCCGTTTGGGAGATACTTTGCCAATTCAGCAGTGATTTTACCGTCAACACAGCCTATGTCTAAGAGATGTTCGTTGCCGCCCAGTTTTAGTTTTGGAATAAGGTCTTTTGCCCACTGGAACTGGTTTTTGGAGTTCTGGGCGTAGTCTTTTGCGTTCCATGTGTAATTTTTCTGCTGGGTCATAACTGCATATTAACTTAGTAGTAAGTAACTTAAGTAAGGGTTTTTAAAAAATAGCTGCTTGTTTAGGGGTTGTCTTTGGGCTTGCAGATAGGTTTCATCTTTGACCCTCTGTTACCTAAAATAGTTTTATATTAAACAAACGGAAATAGCGAAAACCCGCGATCGCTACGAGAATGAAAAGCATTGAAAAGTGTATTTTAGTTAGTGATGGTTGGAGGGGTGGTGTAAGTGTGTTGGGGGCCATTATGCCATCCGTAGTTCGAGGAGAAAGGAGAAGGCTTCGAAAACGGAAAAAGTTGTTTTGGCGTAGTGGCTTGCCTTCAACCTTAACCAGCCTCTCCAATCACTAACAAGACTTAAGATATGTTAAAAGTCTTATAAGTTTTATGAAAACAGAATAAGTAGCAAAAATATGAATTCAGCCTAAGGAGTGTACCCTAAAGCTAAAACACCTTCAAGAATGTTTTTTTCCGAAATATTAAGTTGATTAGACAAATAAGCTTTAAGCACCAATGCAAACCTTGGCAGAGACCCATGGTAGGTGATGATTTGATTGCCCTTGAGTGCGTCAACTTGGAACATTTTTTCTTCTTGGTTATAACTATACGAAAGCGTCTGAGCACCCGCGGCTAAGGATTGAAAATCTTCCCATTGCTTACAACGTAAAATCGCAGTTGATCCAAATTGTGATACAACAGGTGTAACAGTTGTAACTGGCGGTGGAAGGTTCACACTAGCTGTTTGAGGCGGAATTCCTTTTGGAGCAGTCGACACACAACCGATAAGGTTAGTTACTTCTTTTTGAAGACCATTAATTTTTTCTTCAACTTTGTCCACTTTACCGGTTAACTCACTTGTGTCACCCATCTGATCGGTAACTGTTGCCAAATCGCTTATGAGCTTATCTAAGTCTCTTTCGTGCTCTTTTAACACGTTCACAATAAAGTCTAATGCTTCCAATGCCTCATCTTTTGATTGAGGATTTTTTGACAATTTGCTATTCTACCCCGCTTATATGAAACTCAATACGGCGTTTTGTATATATAATGCTAGCGAATTGGCAAGTAATATCACAGTAATATATTGAAAATTCTGTACAACAAATAGACTACAACGAGATTGAATCGTTCAAAGAAAGTATGCTAATTATTGTATTTTGCGTCGATAAACCACAAGACTAATTACGACTATCGCCAAATCCGCCCCAAGCAACAACTCTTAAAGACTGTGTGAACTATTCCTTAATGATATGTTACCTTTGTCCACCATATCAAATAGCCTCAACATTTATCCTAAAATGCCACTTACAAAGTTGTCAACCCATGCTTAAGGTGGTTCCCTCCGAAAGAGCCTTCAAAAAAGTAAACCTTTCGACTAAATAACAAACTGGAAATTTAACAAGCACAAGTTCAAATTATCAAAGCTGAACTAAAGACTTCGCCGCACCACTCTGTGGAAATTGAAATTCAAAACCATCGAGCGAATCACAGGTTAACATGTAAAAATATTATTCAAACATCAAACTCTATTAAGGGAAAACAATGCTCTTTTCCTCGAATACCTATAAAGGCAGATAATTGCCAACAATAGCAATTCTCTGTTGAAACTCTAGTAGACTGAGACTACAGACATACAAATTATGCTTTGATAAAAAAAATTTAAATCAGTCAACAAAATTTCTAAGGTGAGGTACAACTTATTTCTTCAATCCTAATGCTTAGCGTAACAGACTACCATTTTATAAAAGACAGAGGTTTTAAAAACACTCACTTTAAAAATTGAGGGGTAGTTAGCGCGAATATTGTTGTGTGCGGTTAGAGTTTTAAGGGTGCAGTACATTAAACAATTTCACCTAGTGATTTGGTATGTCCTATGATAATGAAGAACTAGAAAAATTTCGACTTTCAGGGCGTATTCTGCGAGAGACACGCGAAGAAATGCGCAGTTTTGTTCGCGAGAATATGCCCATAATTGAAGTATGCGAAAAAACTGAAGCAACAATCCAAGCTAAAGGCGGCAAACCAGCTTTTCCCTGCAA
>CAWEOM010000014.1:0-14544 GCA_963810665.1 Candidatus Bathyarchaeota archaeon
GGAACATGTATTCTTGCGCCTTCGATGAAGGCAATTCGGATTCTTTTGTAGTCTGTGGAGAATTTTTGGAAGTTTTCCCATGCTTGTTTGTTGGCTTTTATCTTTTCTAAAATATCAGCGGGAGCGGAGAATTCCTCCGACAGGATGTTTGCAAGTTTCTTCTCTACAGACGGTATAACCTTACCGCTTTTGATGAGCTCTCTTAATCGTTGTTTGTTGGCTTCTGAATACTTGCTTTTGGGGTTCCGTGGAGTGAAGCGTTGAGCATATTTAGTTTCGTCGATTCGTTTGGCGGTGCTGTCAATCCAGCCAAAGCATAATGCTTCTTCGACAGCGTCATTGTAGGGTATGCGTGGTTTTCCGCTGGCTTTTTTGGGGTAAATCAACCAGATTTCTTTTTCTTTGTTATAGTTTTCCATAAGCCATTTGCGCCAAGCTTCTCTTTTAGTCACGTAGAGGGTTTTGCCGATGTCCATTAGTTAACCCCATTGTCAATGAAATGTTGATCTCTCGGCTAATAAAATGATTCGCGAAATCATCATTCCTCTAAAACAAGCGGCTTTAATATGCTGGATTTCTTAACATCAAAAAAATCACCAATTGGCTTTCCGACTTTAAAATCGAGACCAAGAACAAAAACGTTTAACCAACACACCTACACCTCTTTAGTTGTCTCACCAAAATTGAGCACCCATAACGACGGACTCAACAGAGGAACGTAAGAAACACAAATCTTGCACCTATGACGAGCGAGTTCTACCCAATTATGGAACAGGTGAGACGCGGGCATAAATTCCCACGCCGAGAGAACTTAGCCAAGCTAAAAGCAGCGCTCAGCTATGCGGTTAAGTGTTAGGTTACGTTGGGAGACAAACCGCCCGCAAAATTCACTTTTGCTTTTAGGGTTTGATGACTAAGAAAAAGCAGAATAAAACCTCTATTTACTTAAGATCAATAGATAATTAAATTCTCCACGTAAATTCTTAAATTCCTAATAATCAATAGGCTAATCAGAAATAGAGCTGGACTTACGTGGATATAGAGAAAAAAGTTGAATTAATCTGCAGACCGCCAACCGAAGAAGTAGTCACCAAAGAAGACCTTCGAGCACTTTTAGAAAAAGAGGAGCACCCCATCGCCTACAACGGTTGGGAACCCTCAGGCCTTGCACATTTGGGTACAGGCGTTATATGCGCGTACAAAATGAAGGACTTTGCCGAAGCGGGCATACACTTTAAGGCTTTTTTAGCGACATGGCATGCGTGGCTAAACAACAAACTCGGTGGCGATCGCGAACTTATCCGTAAAGCCGCAGACCTCTTCCGTCACTCATGGCTGGCGTTGGGCGTCCCCGGAGACAAAGTTGAATTCATCTACTCAGATGAGCTCTACAAAGACATTGATTATTGGGCAAAAACAGTTAAAATCGCTAAAGAACTCACCATTGCCCGAACTACCCGTACATTGGAGATTGCAGGGAGAAAAGAAGGAGAAGCTCACTACGTCTCCGATTATCTCTACACACCAATGCAGGTGGCCGACATTTTTGAAATGAATGTTAGAATGTGCCAACTTGGTATGGATCAGCGAAAGGCAAACATGGTTGCCCGCGAAATAGGAGAAAAAATCGGCTATTGGAAACCCGTCTGCATTCACCATCACCTACTTCAGGGATTAGCAAAACCTGGCATTTGGCCGATTCCCGATGGACAGGAAAGGGAAGCCGTTGCCTCTGCCAAGATGTCTAAGAGCAAACCAGACACATGTATCTTCATCTATGACCAACCTGAGGAAATTAAGCAAAAAATGGGAAAAGCGTTCTGCCCAGAAAAAACAGTAAAATACAATCCAATAATGGACATTTGCAAATACATCATTTTCCGAGAAAAAAACGTCTTTAAAATTGAACGACCAGCCAAATTCGGCGGATCCGTAGAGTTTGAGAGTTTCCAAGCGCTCGAATTAATGTTCACAGAAGGGAAACTGCATCCGATGGATCTCAAAAACGGGGTTGCAATAGAACTTGCAAAGATCCTTGAGCCAGTGCGCCGATACTTTTCAAACAACATCGAGGCAAAAGACTGCCTTGAAACAGTTCGGCAAGCTAAAATCACAAGGTAACACACTTGTCGAGCCACCTCATAGACAGACTTGAAAAAATCCAAGAACTAATAATCAAACTCTCTGAAGAAGCAGCTAAAGGCAAAACCGTGGTGGTTGAGGGCAAAAAAGATGCAAAAGCCCTAAGCGAACTAGGCATCAACGGCTCAATTCTGACATTGAAAACAGGCGGCAAATCCTTTCTTGAAGTAACCCAACAGATTGAAGCACTTGGCGTATGTGAAGTTATTTTGTTGCTGGATTATGACCGAAGGGGTAAGGAAGGGACAAAACGGTTGCGGCAGGATTTAGAACATGTCAAGGTAAAAACCAATGTTCGGTGGTGGAATGAGTTGCATGGATTAGTTGGGCGGGAAGTGCAATGCATCGAAAGCTTACCTAGTTATCTACAAACTCTAAAAACAAAAACGCTAACTCCGCAGTGATTTCTGCTTTTTTTGATTTGAAACGGCAAATTCTTGGTTTTTAGGTAGATTTAAAGCCTGCGTTCCCCGATTTATTATTGAAGCGCAATGGAGAAGGTTAAACGGTATAGGCAAGTTATTGCCTTTGCCTTTGCAATTATGCTGATTGCTGTTCTGCTGATAGGAGTCTATTTAGCAGAGCAGAACAAACCCAAAAAGCTCTATCCTGGAGAAATTCTAGACTACCAAGGTCAAGACCTCTCATCGATCGGTGATTTTCGAGAAAACTCAATCAAGGGACCCCAAAACGTTAGCGCTTCTACTTACAGATTAGAAATAACCGGATTTGGTAACAGCTCAATTGAGTACACCTACGATGAAATTTTAGCTAAGTTCCAAAACTATGAGAAAGTAACTACACTGCATTGCGTTGAAGGCTGGTCAGTTACGATTCTCTGGGAGGGCTTTCTTGTAGATGATTTGCTAAAAGATGTAAGTGTTAATTCTAGTGCTGTGGGCGTAATCTTTTATGCCTACGATGGCTACTCCACAGAGTTGCCACTTGACTATATAAAAAGCAACAATATTCTCATCGCCTACAAGATGAATGGATTATTTTTGCCGCCTGAGCGGGGATTCCCCTTCCAATTGGTAGCAGAGAACCAATACGGCTACAAATGGATAAAGTGGATAACCAAAATCGAGTTGACCGACAACCCAGATTATCTGGGGTACTGGGAGAGCCGTGGCTACCCCAACAATGCAACGCTCAGATAAAAAATCGATTCAGGTTTTACCTCGTTTTTACTTCTTTCCAAAGCCCCAAAACATCCGCGGCATCTTGAAATAAAGAGGTTAGACCTATGTTCGAAACATCATTTTCTTGCATAACTTTACCGCCCAATCTCGCAAGCTTTCTTGTTAGGATTTCTACCTTAGTTCAGCTATTGGATTAGTCAGCTAATTGAAGCTTCTTTAAAGAATTTGTTGGCCCCTTCAAAATTATCTGGAACAATCTCAATAAATAACTACCAAAAAATAGTTCCAAAAGTTACACTTTTGAGTTTACTCTGACTGATTGTATAAACGATGCAATTGCAGCTTGGCAACAACACCGGCGTTACCTTAGATATTTCTTTCTGACGCTCGCCTGAAGCAAGTAAATAATTACTATTGCACTAAAGGCTGTCTCGGGAACTGCCGCACCCTTAGGAATACCGGGAACGCTAGGTAAATTCAGCACAGTCAAAGAATCTGCAGCGATGACAAAGAGAGAAACCACAAACGTACCTAACCATCCAGCCTTTTTGCCCTGCCAGAAGAAAACTGCGAAAAAACAAATCATTAAGCCATAAACGAGGGTGTATATGTCGTAAACTGCGGTAGCAGGAAGAGCATAAAAGTCTTCATAAGCAAACAGCAATGCTCCAAAGAAAGCGTGTATAACACCGATGAACAATTGCGCACCGGTCAAAACGGTGATACCGAAGCTTCTACCTCTGTACATTGGAGGTTTGTGTTGGCCACTCATTGTATATACCTCAGGGCAGCATTATTTTTAGCTATTTCTTTCTCCACAAATAGAGATGATCGATTTGAATTAAAGACAGTAAACATGTGTGTGCTTGGTTGGCTAAACGGTTTTTTTGACAAGGGTAAATGTTGGCATTTATAAACGAATCAGACATTTGTGCTGGAAAGAGAGCAAGGTAGTGGGCAAAACTCAGTTCGTTAACCGATACGGCAAAATTGGCAGTTACGCGACTGTTAAGAGAGCATTATTGAATTGTAAATTCTTTACCAAATTCGGAGTTGAAGTAGAGAAAATAAGTTTAAGCTCTAGACAACCTATCTCGGCCCTATTTGTCAAAAGTAAATTGGGATATCTCATTATATTTAGAATAAGAAAGGCTGATAGGAGCATTAAGTTTTAAAAGGGTGATAAATTTACTATTCATTGCAGGTTTGTTTGAGCCAGCATGCGTTGGTGTTAAAATGGGAATTAAACTATCAAAATCTGATAAAACATTCATTCATGATTTGCCAGTTGGACGATTAGCTACAGCAACCGAAGATTGTGAACCAGTCGTTAGGCCTATTTGGCCAGTTTTCGACGGCGTATACTTCTACTTCGCATCTGACCCCGACACCCCAAAACTTGAACATATAGAGGCAAACCCCCAAGTTTCACTCGTCATCGATGACTATGATAAAAACAACTGGTCCAACATCAAAGGCATCCGAATCCAAGGTGAAGCAGAATTGCTCTGGAAAGGTGAAGAATATCGATATGCCCACTCGCTGCTTAAAGAAAAATATCCAGAGTATCGAACGGAAGACGGCGGATGGAAAGAAGGCGATTTACCAATAATTAAGATCACCCCGACCGCCTTTAACAAGTGGGCTTCAGGTGGCAAATGGAAAAAATAAAACAAAACACCAACCAAATAAAAGCTGACACAGTTGGCCTCAAATAACATAGGTTAAAGAAAAACCAATCTAAGTAAGCATGAACGTATTTAGAGTCTAAAAAAGAAAAAAGTTAAGTTGTATTTGACTCGCATCTTTGCAACAGTTTCTGCCAACGTTCATCTGTTGACCGTTGAATCTCCTCCAGTATATGACTATATTGTGGTTTGAAGAGATGTCTAAATCTGCCTTGCCCCTGCATGTAATCTTTTATTGTTTTCTTCCTTTGCGGTGCTAAAGCAATCACTTTGCTGGGGATCGATAGTTGTCTTTTGCCGTTCACTGCTTCCCAAATGGGAAATACACAGGATTCAACAGCCAGCTTTGAGTATTCCATGCTTTTCGAAGGGTTGCTTCTCCAACCTCTTGGACAGGGAGAGAACACATGTAAGAAAGCTGGACCGTTTACTTCTAAACCCTTGCGTACTTTTGTTATCATGTCTTTCCAATAGTAGGGTGTTGCAGTTGCGACATACTCCATTTCATGGGCTATCATGATGTCGGTTATGGGTTTTTTCTTTTCAAGTTTGCCTGGAATAGCTGAACCAGCTGGGCTTGTTGTTGTCGCTGCTCCAGTTGGTGTTCCGCCGCTTCTTTGGATGCCTGTGTTCATGTAGCCTTCGTTGTCATAGAGCACAAATAGGAAGTCATGACCACGTTCAACAGCGCCTGATAGAGCTTGCAAGCCAATATCGAATGTTCCTCCGTCGCCTGCAATCGCAATAACATCGACGTGTTCTTTTATTTGGCCTTTCTTCTGCAGAGCCTTCAATGCAGCTTCGATACCGGAAGCGTTTGCTGCTGCATTTTCAAAAGCGGTATGCAACCATGGCACACCCCAAGAGGTGTAAGGATAGATAGATGAGACGACTTCCATGCAACCTGTGGCTTGAGTTACTATAGTTGGTCCACGTGTAGCCTTCATTATTAGGCGCATCACGGTTGCTGGTCCGCAGCCTGCGCATGCTCTGTGTCCGGAAAGGAATAGGTCGGGTTTAGATGCAATATCTTTTGCTGTAAATTTCCATTCTTGGGTTGTCAATTTGTTTTCCTCCTTTACTCCCTTAATCCTAAGTAGTGCACTTGGGTATCCTTGTTTCCAGTTTTGGCAATATGCTGCAGGTTTTCGAAGATTTTGCGTAATTCACTTGGGCTATGGTCTCTTCCGCCTAAACCATAAATGTAATTTACGATGGGTGCACGTGTTTGGGTATCATAAAGCGAATGGCGTACCTCGTGGAAAACTGCACCGCCAAAACCGCCGAAACTCATGCTTTTGTCCATTACTGCAATTGCTTTGGCGTTTTTCAATGCTTTTTGTAGCTCTTCTACGGGCAGGGGTCTTAACGTTCGGAGTCGCAAAAGTCCAGCTTTAACGCCTTCAGATCTTAGTTCATCAACGATTACTTTGAGTGTTCCAGATGTAGATCCGACACAAACCACTGCGATTTCTGCGTCGGATAGTTTGTAGGCATCTATCAGTCCATTGCCGTAGGTTCGTCCACTAATTTTAGCGTATTCACTGTGAACATCCTGAATAACCTTCATTGCGTTTTTCATACCTTCTTCTTGTTGTCTCTTGAATTCAAAATAGTAGTTTTGAAATGCAACTGGCCCCATGGTCATTGGGTTTGCAGGGTCGAGCTTAAATGGTACAGTTTTACCTTCGTGAGTTAAGACATTTGGCAGATGCCTTTCACCCACAAAGGCTTTGACTGACTCATCAGAAAGAACGTCAACTCTTTCAAGTGAATGGCTTAAAGTAAATCCATCTAAGCAGATCATAATAGGCAAAGATACGCATAGATCTTCTGCGATTTTAAAGGCTTGAACAATGGAGTCGTACACTTCTTGAGCGTTTTCAACGTAAATCTGTATCCATCCACTATCGCGTGCAGCCATACTGTCTGAGTGGTCACCATGAATGTTTAGTGGAGAGGACAATGCACGATTTGCAATAGCCATCACAATGGGCACGCGAGAACCTGAAGCAACAAAAAGCACCTCATGCATTAAAGCTAAACCTGCTGAAGCACTAGCTGTGAAAGTTCTAGCACCGGTTGCTGCTGCAGCTACACAAGCTGTCATTGCACTATGTTCTGATTCAGTGCAGACGAACTGAGTCGGGACTTCTCCATTAGCTACGTATTCGCTGAATTTTTCAACAATGATAGTTTGAGGGGTAATAGGGTAAGCAGCAACAACATCAACGTTACATTGTTTGGCTGCAAAAGCAACGGCTTCATCTCCGTTAAAAGCCAAAGTTTCTTGTTTGGTCAGTGGTTGGGTCATATTTTTACTCCTCTTCCTCGTCATCTATTTTCATAGTAATTGCCTTTGTTGGGCATTCGTTGGCGCATATTCCACAACCTTTGCAGAAGGTTAAATCAATCTCTATTTTGTTCTTTTCTGGACGCCAATTAATTGCGCCTTCAGGGCAAAACATTACACAGGTTAAACAAACAGTACATTTTTCTAGATCGCGTATAGGTAAGAAAGTTTTCCAGTCACCAGTCATGAAGCCTATACTTGACTTAGGACAAACTCCTGCTAATGAGATTTCTTTCCAACTTTTGTCTTTGCTCATTCAGCTTTTGCCTCCTTGTATGCTTCTTGGACTACGGCGAAATTTTTCTCTGCTAAGTCTGGTCGGAAGCGTCCTTTGAGGGTTTTTGCTATTCCATCTAACGTTACTATTTCAGTTGCTTTGGCGACAACACCAAGCAGTGCAGTGTTGGTGATGGGCGCCCCCAGGATTCTCAGGGCAATCTCTGTTGCGGGGACTGTCCAAATTTTTCCTTTTGTAACTTTAAGTGTTTCTTTTAGTATTGAAGGTTCCTCACTTGAGTTAATTATTAAAACGTCATCATCACGGTTTAACCCATTAGTTACCGGTACAGTTTTTAATAGAGTATTATCTAAAACTACTACAACATCGGGGTCGTAGATTGCACAATGTAACCGTATTGGTTCAGTGCTGATTCGTGTAAAGGCAGTAACTGGGGCACCCATTCTTTCAGGCCCAAATTCCGGGAATGATTGAATATATTTACCTTCGTCGAGTGCTGTTCTGGCTAAAAGTTCGCTAGCCGTCCAAGCGCCTTGTCCGCCTCTACCATGCCACCTAAACTCTTCCATAGTTTTCAAAGCAATCCCTTCAATAGAGTGTTTCTCATTAAAAATGATGAATACCTTGATATACATTTTTCTAGTAAATAATGAAAAACGTGACAAATCAGCAAAAACAATTCTGAAATCATTTCTCACAATATTGCCAAAATTGGTAACAATTCAATACATTTTTACCTCCAATCTGAAAATAAGAGTTAAAAACTTTAGTCAATTAAGCGGACAAGCAATAAAGTTATATCTTTCTAGGGGTAACCAGAATTTCCTATAAAGAACAGGTTAATGGAGGCGGGCTTATGGCAAATGGGCAAAAAGCACATGTTCTTTTAACAGCAGACAAAACATTAATGAGCAATTATCATCACAACGAATTTCTCGGGTTTGGAACGTGTGCCCCTCCAAATTTCATACCTGAATGGCTTTATAGCTATCTTTTCTTTCCACCGCTCAAAACAAAGCGAGATCAGCTATGGACTGCACCATATGGTCTTAGAAAAACTGAAGCGCAACTTCTAGAAGAAAACTTCAAGGTTGACACAGTAAGCCCCCGAAACCTAAGAAAGCACCTAAAAGATGCAAAAGTTCTAGGCGTACATGCGATGGACCCATTTGGTATAGGTCCAGCATCCAGCACACTTGCATCTATCTTCAAGAAAGAACCATATCTTGCAAAGCATTTCCAAGCTCTGCTAAAGAGCCCTGAAATACAGCAAGCAAAACGACATGGATTAAAAATTATCGTTGGCGGTCCAGGTGCGTGGCAGTTTCGGTATCGTGAAAAAGCATCTAAGGAGTTGGGTATTGACTGTATTGTGGAAGGTGAAGCAGAAAAAGTTGTTGGGAAACTTTTCAAAGCAGCAGTGGAGGACCAAGAATTGCCCGGCCACTACGAAGTGGGAGTTGGGGAAACACCAACCTTAGAGGAAATTCCCGACATTACAAGGCCATCAATCAACGGTTTAATAGAGATCGGTAGAGGCTGTTGTAGAGGCTGCCAATTCTGCAATGTTACCCTACGGCCATTAAGATGGTATCCAATTGAGAAAATTGAGCGTGAGTTAAAAGTTAACTTGGAATCAGGAAAAGAAAAAGCCACTTGCCTTCACTCAGAGGACGTTATGCTTTACGGTTCAAAAAACACTGTTCCAAACGATGAAAAACTTCTGCAGCTACATGAATTAGTGATGAAACGTTCTGAAAGCATTAGCTGGAGTCACTGTTCGCTTGCTGCAGTTGCATCGGCACCCAAACTTTTCGCTAAACTCTCAGAAATTATTCTTCAAAAACAGAATTGGTGGGGAGTAGAGGTAGGTATAGAAACAGGCTCACCCGAGGTTGCAAAGAAGATTATGCCCGCTAAAGCACACCCTTTCAGGGCGGAAAAGTGGCATGATGTAGTCGTAGAGGGTATGGGTTTAATGCATGATTACAAATTGGTTCCAGCATGCACCATAATCATGGGTTTACCTGATGAGAAAGAAGAAGATGTCAATCAAACCATGGATCTAGTTGACGACCTTAAAGGAATACGCAGTCTTATTGTGCCTCTGTTCTTTGTTCCGTTAGGGCACCTGAAAAGCGAGGACTGGTTTACAAATACCAAACTAAGCGAGCGTCATAAGCAGCTTTTGATAAGGTGCGCTGAACACGATTTTTATTGGGTTGACAACCTCTTAGATTGGACATTTCAGGGCAAGTGGTACCAGTTTATAATGAAAGAATTTTACAAAGGCTTTTCAGCCATAGCAAAACATAAGGTTAGACATATAGAATAGGCGCGAAAGCATGAAAACAAAAGACAAGTTTCCTGAATTATTGAGCAACAGAATTTAATTAAAGGAAAATAACCAGCATCTTTCTTTAATTACTTTTGTATATTAAAAAGGAGTAAATTTGTTTTGAGAGGTTACTCATTCCGTTTTGCTTTGATCTGTTCTTTTAGGTGCAACCTTTCTAATGATAACTAAACCTCTATGAATTTTGTGTCTTCAAAGTTCCACCAAGATTAAAAGCTCAATGCAAATGTCTCAATAAATTTTTATGAAAAAAATGGATGGCCTTAGATAACCTGCTATTCCTGAAATAAAATATGTCACTTATCGAAATACGCAATAAAAGCAAAAGACAAATGATAGAGAGATTAGGATTTGCAAAGAGATGGGTGAAAACTCGGGGTCAAAAGATAGATCATTCGAGACTCTTGATTTTATAATCAACATTTTAAATGAACATGAAAAAAACTTAGACGAGCTGATTGATGATCTGGCAAATGTATATGAAAAAATAGACAAGACAGACTCCTTAAAAGGTAAAATAGATTCCTTAGAAGAAAAAATAGATAATTTGCAAAAACAAGTAAAAGACCTTGCGGGTTACCTCCCAAATGCCTCAAAACAGGCGATGACACTTCCGCCAAAGGAACCGAACCAACTGGCGCAGAAAGCTCCTGCATTATTAAAAACAGTTCCTCAAACTGGGCATTCTGCCATTTTTTGTTGTAAACAGTGGAAGGATTTTCAGGTCTTAGCAATGAATGCCCAAATGTTGGCTTTTAGCTATAAAGAAGATGAGAAAGTTTTCCAGGTTAATGCAATTAAAGATAACCGAATGATTACATACACAGGAGAAGTCCCAGATATCTCGATTATTCTTAAAAAATGGTTATCTCAGCAGCTAGACTTAGTCGAACAAAATATCATAGAAGGCTCCCTAGCTAAATAATTTTCTAAAAAATAGGCTAAAACAAGAATGTAAGGTGACCTAAAAGGTAAATTTCAAAGTATTAGGTAACCTCATCAAAGTTATAATAAAGAAAAATATGATTTAGAAGCTAACAAAAAAATCGAACGTACTCTTGATTCTAATTATCTTAACCATGATAGAACAAGCCTAAAAATCGCATCTGGTTGGTTACGCAATCGTTGAATCAGAGATATTTTTGAATTACATTTAAAACGAACAAAGGTATGCTTAAATACTCTTGTGGAACTGAAAGTGACAGAAACATTAAGGATTTGCCGCCGTTGCACAGCCAGGTAGTGCAACTGACTGTTAATCAGTAGGTCAAAGGTTCGAGTCCTTTCGGCGGCGCCAACATTAACGCGAAAAAACTACCAGTTTTTTTCTCTATTCCTTTCTTTTACCTTGTTTTTTGTCGGCTCATTTTTTACGAGGCTATTTTCCTTTAGCGGCAGTTTTGACTTTCTGCACCAAGACTGCAATGGATCCATTGGTGGGCTCCAAATCTTTAATGCCTCAGTATATGGACCCTATCTCAGTACCGTTTATCCCTTTTTCTTCCTGCATGTGGAGGCTTTTGATTGACTCAGGACAGCGATTTTGTTATTGCACCTTTCAAGAGCCGAAAGCATGCTTTCCGTTCAGATAAAGGTAAGCGGCATAATTATCCCAAAGAACGCAAGTTTTGGAATTTAATTTGTCAGGGACATTCTGGCTCTAATTTATGTTTTAATCAAACAGACGCTAATAGAGCTGTCATGGACAAATCTAAAACCTTCAAGCATTCCTCTGAATTGCGTGAGTATTGGCGACTTGAGAAGCATAAGCAAAGAGCCAAAGCGAAAAAGGGAGCACATAACCAATGACTGAAACTATGAAGAAACCAGCATCAAACCGTCGGAGTGGGAAAACAACTGCTGACTTTATCGCACAACCTACACTTCCTCTAAAACCGAACACCATTTTATTTAGTTTCGAGCAACCCACAGTTAATTCAGGCACCCTTGACAACTGGGTTATAACCCGGTTTGGGCACGCCAGCAGAGGAAACACTGACACAAGAATCAACGATGAATTACGTAAGAGCCACAGTCGAAACAGAATCAACCGTATCCCTAGATACTGCAATCTTCCCTGAAATTAAATTTTTTAACCTTAAAATGAAGGATTTGACAAGTTTTAAATTACGACCGCGTCAATAGCTGTTTAAGTTGATGATTATGGCTACTCAAAATACATTAGAAAAAACACCTTACAATAAATCATTAATCGCTGCCTTTGCCGTAGCAATATTCTAACCTGGTCTTGCTAACGCTATACGACTGTTTGCAACTAACATAGCAAAAACTTTTTTCGGTTCACCCAATCCAGTAGCCATTGCAACAATCTCCCAACTTAACACTATCAACATCGCAGCAGAAGTAGTTGGGGCAATAATACTTAGTGTACTTGTCCTAAGGTTCAGGCACAAACGGCTACTTTTGACTGGAACTATTTTCATTGCAATAGCAGCAATAGGAAGTTTTCTATCCCCAAATCTATTTTCACTTCAGGTATTCATTGCCTTAGAAGGCTTAGGAAGCATAATGATAGGTATATTGTCTTTGAGCTTAATCGCTGATTTAATGCCGCAAAAGCAGAGACCAAAAATAATAAGCTATCTATTCTCGATAGGCTCCGCTGTTTCACTAATTATAATCCCAATAGTTGGTGTGCTAACAGAAATTGGGGGGTGGCGTGCAGGCATGCTCATACTAATGATGCCCCTGTCACTTCTTGGGCTAATCTTAATTCTATTCTTAATACCTTCCAAACCTACACAGCCTAATCAACCGAACACTACTAACCCCTACATAGATGGCTTCAGGCACATCATAAAAAACAAATCTGCTACTGCATGCTTAATCGCCAACTTATTAACAATCGCAGGAACAGAAGTCGCAATCTTCGCAATAGCCTTCTATAAAACACAATTCGGAGCCACAACAGCTCAAACAATAATGATCTACGAAGCAGCAATCATTATCTTCATAATAGCACCATTAATAACAGGTCCACTCATCAGCAGATTTGGCGCAAAACCCGTAGCTCTAGTGACAACATTTCTCGCTGCAATATTCACAGCAACCTTCTTCTACATACCCAACTTCTGGGGCTTTTTCGCGTTAGACATGATGCATGTCTGGTTTGCAGCAATGGCTGCACCATCTTTCGCAGTCCTAGTTCTCCAACAGTTGCCAAAATATCGCGCTACGGTATTCTCGTTAAATGGCTTTTTCAACAACATCGGAAAAATGCTGGCCCCACTAATCGGGGGCATCTTATTAGCAGCCTCATCTGGATTGTACGGTGAAGTTGGATTTGTATTAGGGGCTATCACCATTGGAGGTTGCTTAATTCTAATCTTTGCAGTTAAAAAAGAAACCAATAATAACCCCCCTCAAACTTCAAAGCTAACTGAATTTCCAATTTTTTGTTGAAATTTACTTTAGGTCAAAATTGCTTTTTCTCGAATAATCTAGTTTGAGCTTTGGATGGAATTTTTCAATAAATTGAGGTGAAATTTCCATTATGTAATCTCTCACGCAAACCCGTCAGTACCTGGTCCGGAGTATTTCGAGGAAGGATGCATGAAAGTTACGAATGCGTCAAATCCGTTTTGGCGAGCTGTAAATTTGCCGCCAGAGACCTGTTTAATATGGAAAAGTTTGGTGGCGATTTAGTGGAGGAAATTCATCGGAATTATGAAGCCTATCTTGAATATTTGAAGGGCATATGACGCAGAATATAATATTGACCGGTTTTATGGGCACGGGCAAAAGTACTCGTGGGAAACTACTCGCATCCCGCTTGAACTTCACTTTTCGCGATCTTGATGCGCTTATTGTCAAAAAGGAAGGGCAATCCATCAATTCGATTTTTGCCGGAATGGGAGAAGGTTATTTCCGGGAAGTGGAGTCCTCTGTATTGAGAACTGTTCTGCAGGAATCTTCCCAAGTCATTTCACGGGGGGTGGTGCAGTAATTCTTCCGGAGAATCGGAATTTGATGAGGAAGTTGGGCGTAGTAATTAATCTTCTTGCCTCCCCGAAAATGATCTTGCAGAGACTTCAAGCCGACGACGAAAGGCCACTGCTTCGTGATTCAAAAAGTCTTCCACAGATTGAAAAACTGCTTATGGAGCGTGAGTTGTACTACTCAGATGCCGACATTAGAATTGACACTGATGGGAAAAATGTGGAAGATGTTGCCCGTGATATCCTGACTTTTCTTGAAAGAGGTGTGTAACTTTGCAAAAGCTTTTGGTGAATCTCGGCGAGAGGAGTTACACCATCCAGATCGGGAGCGGGCTCCTTTCCTCCTTGGGTGAGTTGTGCAACGAACTGGTTCTCGGGTCTACCGCGGCTATTGTGACGAATCCCACCGTTGGCAAATTTTACGCTGAAGAAGTAAAGGAGTCTCTTGTCAAGGCGGGGTATGGTACGCACCTGATTGAAATTCCTGACGGGGAATACCATAAGAATTCCATTACGCTCAATAATATCTATGACGCTCTTCTTTCAGCCGGGCTCGGCCGGGATTCTTTTCTGGTCGCATTGGGCGGCGGTGTAGTTGGCGATATTACCGGTTTTGCGGCGTCAACTTATCTGCGGGGAAAGCAATACGTATGGTTGAAGTAGATG
>CAWEOM010000015.1:0-105130 GCA_963810665.1 Candidatus Bathyarchaeota archaeon
AAGTATGCTACTGCCGCCCACATTGCAGGCTTTCCGGCTACTGTTAGGAGCATTTGACCTTGGTAATCAATTTCTTCTACGTTGCTGAGAGCTTTATCTACGCCCAGTTTGCTGCATACTCGTAACATCTCGTCTATTTTTTCGTCAGAGAGTGCATCTAGAAAGTGTCGTAGCCGCAACATCACGTGAAAATCGAAGTTTAGCAGGCTATTGCATCGTTTCTGGTAAGCCTGTAAAACATCGGCTGATACGTTATCTATCTTCAGTGCTTGGCTTGCAACTTCCGCTGCTTCGCGGGCACACGTCAAACCAAAGATGACTCCACCACCAGTAGTGGGTTTGACCTGTGAAGCACAGTCGCCCACAGCCAAAAAACCGTTCCCGTAAGCCATGTTTATTGGTCCACCCAATGTGATTGTGTGGTATCCTACTTGTGTTATCTTAGCTTTAGTGAGTTGTTTTGACGCTACAGGATGTTTAGTCATTAGACGCTTTAGGTATTCTCGTGGGTCACCTTTGTTTGTGGCTAAGCCCAGCTTTGCGGTTCCGTTGCGCTTTGGGATGAGCCAGCCGTAGAAGCCTGGTGCGTAGGATTTGCCGAAATAAACTTCGACTGCATCCTGCTCGATATTTTGGGGGTTGTCAATTTCGGCTTCAACAGCATATACTAAACCGCTGGGTTTAAGGGACGCCAAACCAGCTTGCCGTACAAACCTTGAAGCTACACCTTCGGCATCTAAGACAATTTTTGAGTTGATTTGCGCTTCGCTGCCGTTTGCTTGTTTCACATTTATACCCTTTACGTAGCCGTTTTGTTTCAGCAGCGATTGGACACGAGAACCCAAAACAAACTTTGTCCCAGCAGATTCTGCAAGTCCCGCTAAGTATTGGTCAAATCTCGTCCTGTTGAGAGCTGTTGTTACTGGGCAGGAGAGGTGAAGCGAAAATTTGGTGCCCGTTGGCGAGTAAAAGTTTGCGGCACAGAAAGTGTTCTCAACTATGCCGTTTGGCAGCGGATAGAGTCCCATGCTTTTGAGGCTTCGGATGCTTATGTGGCCTGCGCAATGCGAGGGTAAACCAACCTGTGGGTGCTCTTCAAAAACAGTGGCTTTGATGCCGTGTTTTGCTAAGTTGAGGGCTGCGTAGGAGCCGACTGGTCCACCTCCAACTATAGCTACCTCTGGATTAGAAGTTGAATCGGGTGGGTGCTAGTCATAATTATGTTATGGAGCTAAATTGTATATAAGCAAAAGGGCTATGATTTCAATTTTTTTAAAATTATCTAAAAAAAGAAAAGTAGGGGAAATTGTTTTTGGTTTAGCTGTTTTTATGGTCTTTTGCGTAGCAGTAAGAGTGCCAGAATTGCACCGATAACTACTATTGCCACTATCATACCGATTGATAGTGGTAGGAAGTATTGGTCAGCCATTGATGATGTGTTTGTTGTTGGTGCTGCTGTGGCATCTGGTGCTTCGTCGACAACAAAAGCGCTCTGTGCGTATGATGGATAGTATGCTTTAGATCCAGCAAAAGTGACTATTACTGTGTATTTTCCTGCAATGTCTGGCATCCAGCTGAAACTGTAGGTGCCGGTTATGTCGCTTGTGGTTGTGCCGATGTTTCTGTAGTTGCCGTTAGCGTCTACTGACGTCGACGGTTACTGGAACACCTGCAGCGTTGTTGGGCATTCGAATTGTTTGTATACATAGAGCATCCATTGGCTCATGCTTTCGTCAGAGACTGCTGCAACGCCATTGGGGAACCTTGATGTCAAATCGTATCGAGAAGTGCCCGGTGAAATGTCTGTGACAGTTCCTTCAATTAGGACACTGCTGCCTTGCATTGATACTTTTGGTGATGCTGTAATGGTTGTTTGGGTTGGTCCTTTGCCGATTGCGTATACGCGTTGGTCGTATGTGTCCATGGTAGCTATGATGCTGTCAGCGATGATTCCGTTACCACCCCAGCGGGTGTCACGGAACATGCCGTTTACGCGCCAAACTTCAGAGCCGTCAGTTGCATTAATGCAGATTTGTGGTGCGCCTCTTGGAAGAGGTTGCTCGGCAGAGTGTTCAACAGTACCTACGTAAATCTTGCCATCTGCGATAAGAGTTATCCAGCCCCACCAGTTCTGGCCAGTGACAGGTTCATTATATGCATCGCTCATAACGTACGTCCAAGCAGTGTTGCCTGTCGCAAGGTCATATGCGTATACTATGCCACCGAGACCAGTTGAGTAGAGTTTGCCATAGGCAAAGTACCATGTGTGCTCTACGTTACCCCAACCATAAGCGTCAGAGTAGAATTCAGATTCAGTTTGCCATAAGTAATTGCCAGTTGTAGTGCTGAAGCCGTAGTGTGTTTGTAATTCTTTGTCCCATACTGCGATGACACCGGATTGTTCGTGGCCGTCATGCGTCCATATAGGTTGCTTCGTTAGTTGCGCCGACGTAGTGTAGTGTGTTAGAGGCCATCTAACCATTCGGCTGGTGCATTCCAAGTTTTATCGAACAGCTTTGATGTGCTAGTGGAGTCTTTGTTTAAGCCTGCAAGATTTATTGCCCATACTCTTACCATTGTTTCATTGTAGAACATTCCCACCATTCTGTCTTCTGTATAGATTCTTACCTGTAGGTGCGCCAAATGAGCTTAGAATTTGTAATCCGTCAGGAATTGTGACGTTCCAAGAATAGCAACGTGGACTTGATGCGTCTAGAATTCGTCCGTGTGCAGAGTTGCCCCAGCTACCATATCCAGAGCCAGCAGGGTTTTGAAGTTGTAGTCCGCAGTCAGTTGAGTTCCATAGTGCCATCCAGTTGTTGTTGTAGTCGATTTGGTAGATCAAGATTTCGCCGCTAGGACCAAAGGTTCTAATGCCTGAAGGTACGTTATCGAATTGCATCTGTTGATTGCCTGTGAAAGGATCATATGCTGTATATGTGCTGCCTGATGTAGACCATATGTATGAGAATGTGCCGTCATAGTTGTAGCTGTTAAAGTAGAGAATTTGACCAAATGATAGTACAGTGTTGTTTTTGAATAGCCATTCCTCGCCAGTGTGTAAGTCTACTGCGATGATTGCTGGTGCTTGTTCGCCTCTAGAGTCTGTTCTTTGGTAGTAGAGAATTCCGTTGAGTGCGACTGAGTTAGGGAATTTGCCTTCATATGCATCGCCAGTTTCTGCGCCGACTGGAATGTTGTCGCCATATGCGCCGCCCATAAGGCCGCCAGTGGTCAGTCTCGTTTGCAAATAGTACGTGTGCTGTTTCTGGTGCATCGTCATTGTAGAGTGCTAGTGAATTGTCTGGTCTTGCAACCCAGTTGCCAGAAACAGAGAACCACTCTCTTAGCTGAGGATCAATTGGTCGACTCCAGTATTCAGATGGAAGAGCATGACCTGGATAAGCTGTCAATGGTTCTTCTTGTACAACTAGTTCGAGTACTTCGCTGTCAGCTGCTAGCATTACTGTGCCTTCAACTATGGTTCTGCCGCTTTCGGCATCTCTCCAAGTTGAGGTGGCTTCTTGTTCAGGGAAATGCGTTTGGAATTTGTATGTTCCAACTTCGTCAGGTGTAAAAGCAGTAAAAGTAACTCCAGTAGAGTCTGTTTTAAATGGACCTAATGTCTGTGTTGTGTTATCTGGTTTAGTAACTGTTATGGTGACCCCTTCCCATCCTAATAGGACACTGCCCAAGGGTCTCAAGATGCCTGTTCTTAGTAGTACGTCTTCGCCAAGCCCAACAGGGTTTGGAATAGCGTCGATGACAGCGTAGTTCTTCATACTTGTTACCTCCTGTGCGTTTGTTGTTGCTATGGGTATGGTTGTAACGATTGAAGCTACAAATGCGATCAATAGTAGCATTCCGATTATATTTTTGGTTTTCATTTTTCTTTTCCTTTCAATTTTAAAGCAAACGTTTTCTATAAGATCGCGTTTGCTTGCCCATCATGTTTGAACTTTTAGTTTATAAGTATTTGCTAAAAGAGACTTAAATAACAGTTTATTTATCCTAATTACTTTCAACCTCTTGTTGTCACATTCGCTAATTTAAAAAACAACCCAGCTCTCTTCACCTTAGAAATTGATAATCCTATATACTTTAAACCAATAATAATCGCCAATTAAGCCCAAAACTAAAAAAATAAAAAATTGAAAAACAGTCTATGATGTTTTCCACTTTTTTAAGGCTCGGGCAAGTTCGATGTGGTTTTCTGCGTATTTTTCAAGTGTTTTGTCCTCCAGTACATGAATCTACCGCTTGCCGCATCGCCTTCGCACCCGCAATAGTGCCCTCTGGGTGTCCATGAATGCCGCCGCCTGCTTGAAGAACTACATTGTTGCCGAAAGTTTTCAGTAACGCAGGTACAAGTCTTGGATGTAAACCACCGCTGGCAACAGGCAAAACAGGTTTCAAATCGCCAAGCGGGTCCTTGCATGCAGCAATGTTCTCTAAGACTTCCTTTTTGGTTTCAGACATTTTGCCCACAACAGTCCCCACATGTAGTTGGTCAACTCCGATGATTCTTGCAACTGAAGCAATGGGTTTCATAGCTATGCCGTGTCGTTGATTTTTAGTAAATGCTGCGTGTCCAGCGCGGTGAGCATGAATAACTAGCTTAAAGTTTTGATCTCGAAGGGTTTGCAGCGCTGACCAGCCGCAGGTTAAAATATCCACCATAACGTATTCGCCCCCTTGATCCAGTACAGTTTGGGCGCGTTTGATCATGAGGTTAGTTTCAGCGGTTATGTTAATCATGTAGACTTTGCGTTCACCCGTCTCAGCTTGGGCTTTATCCCGGCTTTCCAGAGTAGCAGCGAGACGTTCGTTGAAAGGGTTGAATTTTTGGCTCGAAAGGTTCTCATCGTCTTTGACAACGTCGCAGCCGCCACGCCATGCGTCGTAGGCGACTTTAGCGTGGTCTTTTGTGTTTAAGCCGAGTTTGGGTTTGATTATGGTGCCGACGAGCGGGCGTTTTGGGATTTTGAGGAGTTTTCGGATGCCCCCTATGCCAAATTCGGGTCCCTTGAAGCTATCCAGCAGGGCTTTGGGCACTTTGACGTCGAGGAGGCGCAGGTTTTTAAGTGCTTTAAGCCCAAATACGTTGCCTGCGACGCTGCTGAGGATATTAGGCATGTTGGAATCTTCGAATAACTCGATAGGATAGGCGATTTTTATGGTGTTGCTTTGAATGCTATAGACGTGAGCTGCCAGCCGTTTCACGTAAGGCTCCTCGGTGGTTAGTTCAGTCCAGGTGCCAACAGAGCT
The DNA here is from genome assembly GCA_963810665.1 of Candidatus Bathyarchaeota archaeon. Taxonomy (GTDB): domain Archaea; phylum Thermoproteota; class Bathyarchaeia; order Bathyarchaeales; family Bathycorpusculaceae; genus Bathycorpusculum. The sequence continues at coordinate 5,269 of CAWEOM010000015.1, forward strand.
CTCAGCAGCCACTCCGCCAGCTGCTTCTTTTAGGCTAATGCCTTCAGGCTCCACGTGGAAAGTGCAGAGTAAATCGGTTTCTTTAGGTTTGTAAGTTAAATCTATAAAATCAAGATACTTCAAGCAATATTCCTCGACAACTAAAACAACGGGGTTTTACCTTAAAATCTTTAACTATACCCTAACCAATCAATAGATAGCGGGCTTAAAGATGGACCTTATAGTTGAACTCTTAAACATCACCACAGGCGGAAACAGAATAGTTGTAATCAGCGAACAAACTGCGAACTTACTGGGCGTGCGCAGTTCGGATAGAGTCAAAATCGCCTATGGCAACAAAGAAATGATTGCCATCACCAACATTGCTGAAAATTTTCCCCAAAACCGTATTGGTCTTTTCGAGGAAACCGAAGGCGCGTTGGCGGTGAATGGTGATGAGATTGTTCAGGTAGAAATGGCAACGCTTCCCGAATCCCTTTTCAATATTAGAGCTAAACTTCGCGGTGAACGTTTACGTGAAAGAGACATTATTGCTATTGTAAAAGATGTGGTAGAGCGACACTTGAGCTCTGTAGAAATCGCTGCTTTCCTCACCTCACTAAGCATCCACGGGTTGAGTACAGCCGAAACTGAGGCTTTGTCACGTGCTATGATTTCAACGGGGAAAACAATCGATTTCGGTAAAGGCCTAATCCTTGATAAACACAGCGTTGGAGGTATCCCAGGTGATAAAACCAGTATGCTCGTTGTGCCTATTGTAGCGGCAGCAGGTTTTACCATTCCTAAAACGTCTTCACGTGCTATTACCTCACCCGCAGGGACCGCTGATCGCGTGGAAACTCTTTGCCCAGTTAACTTGTCTATAACTGAAATCAAAAGGGTAGTTGAAAAAACGGGCGGGTGCCTTGTTTGGGGTGGTTCTTTGGAGCTTGCGCCGGCCGATGATCTCTTTATTCAGGTCGAGTATCCTTTGGGGATTGACCCGATGCTTTTGCCCTCGATTTTAAGCAAGAAGAAAGCCATTGGTGCCACTCACGTCGTTGTCGACATCCCGACAGGTATGGGTGCTAAAATTAAAACCCGCCAAGAAGCTTACACTTTAGCTTCGGATTTTGTGGATTTAGGAAAGCGTTTGGGCTTAAACATCCAGTGTGCCCTAACTTTCGGTGACCAACCGTTAGGTTGCGGTATTGGACCCGCGTTGGAAGCCCGTGAAGCATTATCAACGCTTATGGGTGGTGGTCCACCAGACCTGCGCGAAAAAGCAGTGAGTCTTGCTAGTATGCTCTTTGAAATGGTTGGCGTCGATAACCCACGGGCCATAGCTGAAGAGATGATTGATTCAGGTAAAGCTGAAAGGAAGATGCGTGAAATCATAGCCGCTCAGGGTGGAAATGCCACGGTGAAGCCGGAGGATTTGTCTGTGGGTCCAAAGTCAACTGTTGTGCGCTCAAAGGAAGCCGGCAAGGTGCTTTGGTTGAGCACAGATGCTATTGTGCGGATTGCACGGATGGCTGGGGCGCCTAAAGAGAAGGGAGCAGGCGTAATCTTGCATGCTAAACTGGGCGCAACTGTGCGTAAGGACGACATATTGCTCGAGATTTATGCGGAACGCAGTAGTAGACTTTCTGCGGCGCTCGAACTTGCCCAGCAACTCTCACCTATTGTGCTATCTAAGAAGCCTGAGGAAAAAATGGTTTTAGATACGATTCCCGAGAAGGCCGGGCATGAGAAAGCTTTCAATCTAGACCGATAAAAAAAATCTGAAAAAAAGACTTATCGAGCGAGACGCTATATTGCCCAGTTATTTCACTTATCTTTTACTAAAGAAAAAGGAAATAAAATGGTGTATTCTATCGGGCTCTGCTGTTGCGTACTTTAGGTTCCAGTAGTGTCCATAGCCATTCGGTGAATTCTTGAAGGTTCTTGGTTTGCAAATGCACTTCGCCTGGACCAGTGATTTGGGTTACTAGACCTTCACCGCTTAGCAGAGTTTCTTTCAAGCCGCCTATCTTTGTAACTTTATAGCTGCAGGAATCGCTGAAACCGACGAGGTGAAAGTTGTCCACAATTAAGGTTTGCCCTGATTGGAGGGCATGGGTGTCAATGGCCCCAAATGTGTTGATGAACATTTGTCCGCTGCCTGAGGCTTTAAGCATGAATAAGCCTTGTCCGAAGAGACCTTTAGTGAATCCTTCCCATTTTACATCTAAATCTACGCCTTGGGTGGATGCGATGTATGCAGATTTTTGGATGATGTAGCCACTGCCTGGTGCAATGTCAAGTTGTTTGATGTCCCCCACAGGTGCCGCGGCAAAGGCTGCTTCGCCTGAGCCGTTTTGGGATGTATAGTCGTTGACCCAGAATGATTGTCCTCCGATAAGCCTGAGTCCTAAGCTACCCAGAAGGCTTTTTTCTCTTTTGCGTGTGTGTACTTCTATGTTTGGGGTCATGTAGGTCATGGCGCCTGACTCTGCAGTAATGGTTTCTCCTTGATCAAGGCTCGTGACGAGCATGGCATATGCGGGTTTATACTTAACTTCAAACTTCAAGGTTTTTCCGTCCTAATCTTGCGTTACTTATAAAAGACCCTTAATCAAACCTTGTTAATAAAATTAAAGTAGAGAGATAGTCAAAGGTACGGCACAGAAATATGGCTGGCGCAATTCGGGTAATTTTGAAAAAAATCTTCAGTATAGCGTTAATCTTTAACGCGCTTATTTCAGTAGCCTGCGTTGCCGGGATCCTTTATGGTTTTTACATGTCTCAATCTTGGCAACCTTATGCGCCTTTCCTTATCGATGGAAACTTATTCTGGCTTGCCCTCGCAGCTGGGCTTATCAATGTATTTCCAAGCGCAGCCATTGGCCGTTCATTGCATACAGGGCGGTTCATGTTTCACCATTATGTCTATGGTTTTTTTGTGTTAGCTTTTTCGTCTGCTTTTGTTATGTTTTTCACTCAGATCCCACTACACCTCCTATTTTTTGTCGATAACAGCACCGTAGCCGTGAACGCTGGCCGGTTTTTTTTCTTGGCCGGGTTAGCTTTGCTTTTGGATGATTTACCCGATGTTTCAAAGTATATAGAGTCGGGGCTAAATTGGATAAAATGCAAAGCTTGTAATGTTCGAAGAGCTCTTCATGTGGCTCAATTGGTGACCGGAGTTTTTGCGCTATACTGTAGTCTCTCAATTCTTCTCTCAACACTTCAGTACAGTGCACGTGCATTGCCCAATTCGTTTGTCATAGCCAGCTTGTTCATAACAAGCTTAACCTCTTTTGCATTTGTAACACGCAAAGAGTGGCTTAAAATAACGCCTCCTGAACCTAAAAACCAATTTAAGCTTTCTGCTTAGCGATTTCTCTTCCGATGGCTTCAAGGTTTTCGCGTGATAAACTTCGGGTGCTTGCATGTGATGATAGGTAATTTAGCAGTTGTTGAAGTTTAAGGATAGGCACCCTGGACTTGTTTATGTTGAGAGTGGCTTTTCTGTTGGTGAAAACCACTACGCCCTCAACCCTTATGTGCAAAGAACTCAGATATGAGTTGTCGATAATGTGCTTTATTTTTGCTGCGTTGCGTTTGACTTGGCGGCTGGGGCTCTGCGAAAATTTACCTTTGTTCATCCTTTGCCATTCGTCACCGTTACAGGTTATGTTGCCACTCCAGTTTTTTGTTTCTAAAACGAAGACTCCGCCTGGCGCTAAAACGACATGGTCAATGTCTCCGCCCCCTCCTCGTAAATAAATGTCATTTATTAGATAGTAGTCGTCGCTGAGACCGTCCGTTAGAAGTTTGGTAACTTGTTTTTCACCTTTCCAACCGCTGCTGTAGATGCGGTACTTACGCAAATAAAAGTAAAAAGCGATTAGTGGTGTAAACAGAAAAATTAGCGCTGCTTCCTCAAAAATTGCTACCTGAAAACTGGATAGTATTCGTAATATTAGGGCGAAGAAGACTACACCGAATATTATTAGACTAAGGGAGGCTTTGGCTAGGTTTTTTCTTGTTTGAGTTTTTAGGTAGTTGCTTGAAGCTTGAATCTTGCGCATATAGCAATGGATTGGGTTTGAGCCATATTATAGTATATGGTTTTAGGTGGATGGGTTGTTTTGGTTTGGCTGTTCTTTTTAGGAATATAGATTCTGTGGAGAGTGCGTGTGTACAGGCAACTATTTAGAGAAAACTATTTTTAAAGAAAGCGTTTGGGATCAGTGTCTATGTCCACAATTGTGGGTTTATCTGATTTAAGTGCTCTGTCGACTGCTTCTGGCAAATCCTGCGGTTCCGTTACTTTGATGCCTAAGCCGCCTGAATTCTGTGCGAAGTTGGCGAAGTTAAAATCGTACAGTTCAGTTTGCCAACCCTCGTAGCCTTCAATTTTTTGCTCCTGCATAATCATCCCTAAATGCTTATTGTTCATTACAAACACTTTAACGGGTAAACTATACTTGTGCGCAGTTAAGAAGTCACCTAGCACCATAGTTAAGCCGCCATCGCCAGTTAAACAGATAATCTGCCTCTTGGGGTAAATAAAAGCCGCAGCTAAAGCACCCGGTAACCCAAAACCCATAGTCGCCAACGTACCGCTCATAACCATTTTTTGTGTTTTCTTCATCTGGAAGTTTCGCCCAAACCACCAGCAATTTTCACCCACGTCAAGCGAAATCACGGCGTCATCTGCAATTTTCTCATTTAGTACCTTGATTATGTATTGTGGTCTAATCGGCTTTAGTGTTGAATCAGCTTCTTTCTCCAGTTTGTTTAGCCAAGTCTGTTTGAGATGTACAACCTCAGCCACATAATCTCCTTTCATCTTCTCCTCTACCTTCTCAGTTAATTTTGGAATTAGAATTGCGCTGTTTCCCAGCAATCCAACCTCAATCGCATGCCGTCGGGCAATCATCAAAGGGTTAATTTCAATCTGTAAAGTGGGTTTCTCTGGAATTTGCGTTAAATCCGAAAAAGATGTGCCTATGGCTATCAGTAAATCTGTCTTCTCCATAAGTTCACCCGCCGCTGTTGAGCCAACTCCGCCATGGCAGCCAACATAAAGCGTTTCGCTGTCGTCAACAAAGCCCTTCGCGCGGAAAGTCGAGATTATGGGCGCGCCAATTTTCGTTGCCAACTTTAGAATTTTTGTACTTTGTCCTCTTGTGCCAAAACCAACTAAAAGTACCGGGCGCTTAGCTTGGTTAACGATTTTGGCCGCTTTTTCAATCACCCATTCTTCCTGCCCATATGCCAGATTTGGCATTCTACCTTCAAACGGTAAAATCTCAGCCTCGTACGGCAACTTTTGAACATCATTAGGGATCCCGATATGGGCGACACCTTGGTCTATGAGCGCATGTTTTATGGCTAAAGTAGCCAATGATGTAGTTTGGTCTTCAGTCATCAAGGTTTTATTGTAAACGCATAGCGGCTCAAAGAAGGCTTGTTGGTCAATTTCCTGTAATGCTCCTCTACCAATGAGTTTTCTAGGAACCATACCTGTCAACGCCAGAACTGGTGAGTGATCCAATTGCGCATCATAGAGACCTGTTACAAGGTTGGTAGCACCTGGACCGGAAATCCCCAAAACAGCCGACAAATGCCCAGTCAACTTTCCATAAGCTGAAGCCATAAACGCTGCTGCTTCTTCATGTCGTACCTGAATGTAGCGAACTTTGCCGTTTGTTTTACGGATCGCCTCCACAATACCAAGTGTTGATGTTCCGGGAATACCAAAAACATATTTTACTCCCCAGGCAGCAATTTGGTTGATGAGTACGTCCGAAACCGTGTTTTTAGCTGTTTTTTCCTCTTTAGAATTTTGCTGCTCAGATAGCAGCACAAACGCGGATTGTGGCGCGCCACAGATTGGGCAAATCCATTCTATAGGTAAGTCAGAAAATTTTACTTTCTCTTTAGATTCATCATAAACCCAATTACATACTGTGCACCTGTATTTCGTCATGGACAAACCTCAAAAACAGTAAAATTATTGGTTTTCAACCTTATCAGCTTATTGGCACTTGAAAACAATGCTATATAAAATCGAACAATTCATAAACCTCCAACCCAAATATTTCCAATGAGGAACTCTTACATTGGAAAATTGGGATGTTGTAATTATTGGTGCTGGCTCAGCGGGGCTATCAGCTGGCATTTACGCTGTTAGAAGTGGACTAAAAACTCTAATTTTGGACGAAAAATTTGCTGGTGGAACAATTACTGACGCTCCGACTATCGTAAATTACCCTGGATTTGCTGAAATCAGCGGTGCACAACTTGCTGAAAAAATGACAGACCACGCACGGAAGCTGGGTGCAGTAATTCACGATATAGAAGCTGTCACTGAAATGAACTTATCCAGCGAGGTAAAAATAGTAACTACCGCACACACCACCTATGAAGCTAAAGCCGTTATTATCGCCACTGGTTCACATTACAAAGAAATCGGAGCTAAAGGCGAAAAGGAGTTTCGAGGCAAAGGTGTTAGTTACTGCGGTGTCTGCGATGGCCCTTTTTTTAAGGGTAAAAAAGTGGTTGTGGTCGGCGGTGGAAACTCGGCTTGCATAACCACACTGTACCTTTCAGATTTAGCTTCCCAAGTAATTGTTGTTCATAGGCGCCAAATGTTTAGGGCCGAAGAATCACTTGTAAAAGATATCGCCAACAAAACCAATGTGCAAATCATGTGGAACACTGAGGTGCAGGAAATCAAAGGCGATAAGCAGGTTAGGAGCGTTACACTCGTTGACAACTCCACGGGAGCAACAAGCGAAGTTGTGGTTGATGCCGTTTTTGTTCAAGTCGGCGAAGCTCCCAACAACCAGCTCGCCAGCGCTAGCGGCGTAGAAGTCGATGAGCATGGTTACATAAAAATCGATATCCGCCAACACACTAACTTGAAAGGAGTTTATGCTGCAGGCGACGTAACTGATCATCCAGTAAAGCAGGTCGGTACCGCGGTGGGGCAGGGGATAACGGCTGCGCTTGAAGCATACGCCTTCATTAGACGACCATACTACAAAAAATCGTAAATCCTTCCCTCTTATTTTTCAGCCGCGCAAGAATTAGCTATGAGTACAAGTTTCTTTTTCATCCCAAAAGAATTTGTCCTTATCCGAATACTCCGCACTTGAATTCTAAACTTCCATTTTAATCAAAAAACAATCTTTTGTAAAACACCCATGCAGCTACTTTGATTGAAAATCTGACAATTAATACATTTGTTAACCTTGAATTTTATAGGGGAATTTCCTAATTTTTAGGGGAAGGATTATATGATTCTAAAAACCTTTTTGTTTTTTTAAAGGCTTTTAGCTTTTACGCTAAAGCATTTAATTAACAGCGGAAACGCAAAAGAGGTTTACTGATGAGTGAAAAATGTCTCGCTGTAGTTGAGGTTAATCAAGATTTATGTAGCAGATGTTATGTTTGCCAATCCGTCTGCCCATATGAAGCCATAAAACGTGATTCCACGGGCAAAGTGGAAGTAAACATACAAGACTGCCAAGTTTGCGGCATATGCTACAGTGCCTGCCCTGCTTCAGCCATAAAAATGCAGTACTACACCTACGATAACTTAACGGATTATCTCAAAGAAGCCCAACGCAAAGCAACTGATGCTGAAACACTGGTTTTGATGTGCCGTGGCAACTCGCCAAATACAGGCGAAGTAAAAGAAATTCTCAAAGAGCAGGGGTTAAAAGTTGACAACTATCTTGCAATGCGTTTACCCTGCGCCGGTCGGGTTCCAACAGATTTTATCTTCGAAGCCCTAAACTTAGGCATCAAAAACATCGTATCAATACAATGCGAGGATCCATTTTGCCGCTACAAAGAAGGCACAAAAATCAACACCCGAAGATTAATCCTAGCCCGAAACGTCCTCAAACAATTAGGTTTCGACGAAAACGCTGTCAAAGTCATAAAGTTTTCAAGGAAAGCAGTCTACGATGTGCTGGAATGTGTGGGCTGTGGTAAATGCGTTTTCATCTGTCCATACGATGCAATAGAATTCACTTCTTTTGGTACTCCCAAAATTATTGATGAAAAATGTGTGGGCTGTGGAGCTTGTCAACTGGTTTGTCCACACCACGCCATACAAGTAAAAGGATTCGAATTCGAAAACGTTCTCAACCGCTACAACAACTCTTTGGAGCAACTCAAAGCAAACGGCAAAGGACCCGTAGTTTTGGCTTTTGTTTGCCAATGGTCAGAGTTCTCCGCGCTAGACAACCCCTGCAAACCGTTTGAAGGAAAGAATGTATTGACGCTGGAAGTTCCATGCTTTAAATCCCTTGACCCCGTCCATGTAATCAACGCACTGAACTGCGGTTTCGATGGCGTAATGGCTGTGGTCTGTTCTTCCAAGGATTGCAAGTTACAAGAAGGCAGAGATACTGCAGAACGCAATTTAGGAGTTATGCTTGATGTACTCAAGAAGGAAGGTGTACTGGAACGATTTGAGCTCTATGAGGAATCCCCAAGATGCCAGGGAGAATTCGAGCAGAAACTAAATGCTTTCTACCAGAAAATCTCTAATTTACCCCCAAAATGTGAAACAAAAGCGGAGGACCACAATGATGTATAAGATAGTTACCAAAACAGAACTTGTTCCAAAGATTAAGCTTCTTGAAGTCCAAGCTCCTGACATAGCGGCCAAATCGAAACCGGGACAGTTTCTAATCGTTTTACACAGCAAAACAGGCGAAAGGATCCCCCTGACCATCTGTGGCTACGACGCACAAAAGGGCACGATTTCATTTGCCTTTCATGAAGTTGGCAAATCTACTAAAGACCTAGGCAAACTAGAGCAGGGTGCTGAAATCGACAATATCACCGGTCCATTAGGTAATCCTTCGGAAATCAAAAATTTCGGAAAGGTGTTGTGTGTCGGAGGTAGCGTTATGATTGCTCCGCTTCTTTTGCAGTCCAAAGCGATGAAGGAAGCAGGAAACCAAGTAACTACGGTGCTGGGTGCTCGCAGTGAAGAATTTATAATGATGGAAGAGGAAGCGAAAGAGTGTAGCGACAGAGTCATAATCTCAACGGACGATGGTTCAAAAGGTAACAAAGGCTTAGATTTCCTTAAGGATTTGCTCGCGAAAGAAAAGTTTGACCGTTGCGTCGTTATGGGTCCAGTTATACTTATGAAGGACGTGAGTGAAATCACCAAACCTTATGGCATCCCAACGATTGTTACTACTACACCCATAATGATTGATGGCATGGGTATGTGTGGTGTCTGTCGGGTTACGGTCGGAGGCAAAATGCTTTTTGGCTGTGTGGATGGACCAGAATTTGATGGTCATAAAGTTGATTTTGACGAGTTGATCCTGCGTCAACGAACAATGCTTCCCGAGGAACGAACGAGCAGTGTTCTAGCAGAAATGCATGGAGGTTGTAAGTGTGGTAGAAACAAAGCCTAAACCGAAGTTAAATAAAAAAGCCGTGGAAATGGCGAAACAAGAGCCAGATGTACGGGCGAAAAACTTCAACGAAGTTGCGCTCGGTTACACTGAAGCCGAAGCTCAAGAGGAAGCCAATCGTTGCTTACAGTGTCCTAACCCTTTGTGCCGAAGTGGGTGCCCCGTAGAGGTTCCAATTCCCCAATTCATCAAATGCATCAAAGAAAAGAAGTACGCGGAAGGTATCCAAATCATCAAAAGCAAAAACGCCTTGCCCGCAGTCTGCGGACGCGTTTGTCCCCAAGAAGTTCAGTGCCAAGCTAAATGCGTTATTGGGCGAATGGGTGAACCCGTAAGTGTGGGGCGACTTGAACGTTTTCTTGCTGATTGGGAACGTGATAACGGTGCTCAGCTTCCAGCTAAAGCGGTGCCCACAGGAAAAAAAGTCGCTGTTATTGGAGCAGGACCAGCAGGGTTAACTGTTGCAGCAGATCTCGTCAAGCTTGGACACGAAATCACAATTTTCGAAGCTTTGCATGTCGGCGGCGGAGTACTCTCATATGGTATTCCAGAGTTCCGTTTACCTAAAGCTATAGTGCAAAATGAAGTTAACTATGTACAGAATCTCGGTGTTGACTTGCGCTTGGGAAATTTGGTCGGTAGAATCCATACTATTCCTGAACTTATGAAGAACGGTTATAATGCAGTATTCATCGGTAGCGGAGCAGGCTTGCCCCAATTTACAGGGTCTCCTGGTGAGAATCTAGGTGGCATTTACAGCGCTAACGAATTTCTCATACGCGTGAATCTAATGAAAGCTTTCAAGTTTCCAGAATACGACACGCCAATTCGCATCGGAAAACATGTTGTGGTGATTGGGGGTGGTAATGTTGCGATGGACTGCGCTCGAAGTAGCATGCGTTTAGGTTCATCGGTTTGCTTGCTATATAGGCGTGGACGAGAAGAATTACCCGCAAGAAGTGAAGAAATCGAGAATGCTGAAGAAGAAGGTTTGGTCTGCAAGTTTCTTGCATCTCCCCTGGAATTCTATGGCGACGACAAAGGTTGGATTAAAGCCATGAAGTGTATTGCTATGGAACTCACTGAGCCCGACGCAAAGGGCAGACGCGGAGTTAAAACTATTCCAGGTTCAGAATTCGTTATGGATGTTGACACGGTCATTATCGCTATTGGGCAAACACCTAATCCCATTATCCAACGTACCACAGATGGCTTGCAAAGCGATCCAAGGCATGGGACAATATGTGTTAACGAAGACGGCAAAACCAGTTTAGAAGGGGTTTATGCAGGCGGAGACGTGGCGACTGGTGCAGCAACTGTAATCAGCGCGATGGGTGCGGGAAAACGCGCGGCAAAAGCTATTCATGAATACCTGACAAACAAAAAATAGTTTCGATGCCGCTTTCTCTTCTAACTATAATTAACAAAGGTGGAAAGTTTTTGCTCTTAATGAGCTACCCTTAATTATTTATGGTATCAACTGCGTTTTTCAATTTATTACTTGTATGTACTTTAAGGTAATTTTGGCAAAATATCTACTGCGTTTTACTCAATGTATAGTTTCATAAGTAAAAAGCTAAAAACTGCTTAGAATACCCATGGGTATCTTAGCCGCATAACCTCAACCACAGTTTGCGGAGAGATGATGCCTTCTTCGCAGACTAATCCGTGGATGTAGCGATTTGGGGTCACATCAAACGCTGGATTAAGTACCTTAAGCCTTTGGGGTGCTTCGCTCCATACTTCGGTTGGGGTGCGTTGCTCGATTTTTTCACATTCACCGTTAAGCGTTTCCGGGTCAAATTTGAGCAGCTCGGAAACTATGTAGAAGGGTTTGCGTGCTTCGTGGGCAAGGACCGCGATGCCCCCTGTGCCAATTTTGTTCACAACATTACCCTCGGATGTGATGGCGTCAGCCCCCACCACTACGATGTCCACGTCGCCGATGAAGGTGCGTGCCGCTGAATCAACGATAAAAGTTGTTGGGATACCTAAATCAACAAGTTCTTTAGCGGTTATTCTTCCCTGAAACGCAGGTCGAGTCTCCGTGCAAATGACACTGAAGTTTTTGCCCTGAGCTTTGGCTTTAGCAAGAAGACGGGTCACAGTTGACGAGTGACAATGCGTAAAAACGACAGAGCCTTCGTGGATGCGTTTGGCTCCGATTTCCGCTGTTTGTTCTCTTGAATTCTCCAAATCCTCAAGGAATAGGCTGGATTTTGCAATCACAGCTTGTTTTAGAGCATATAGTTTTTCGATATTTGCGTTTTGTGTTTGGCTGATTATATAACGTAGGGCGTTTCGCATTAGGGGTTCGGTTTCTCTAGCTGCAAAAAATATAGTTTGGGCTTTTTTGAGTTCCGCTAAAAATTCCAATTTAGTTTTTGCTTTGGATTGCGCGGCTATGTTTTGGATAGTCTTGACCGCGGCAATGGCGACGTTTCTTGCGCCTTGTACTTGAAGTTTTCGAATTCTATCCGCGGCATTTTCAACTGGAGTTGCCATACTACTCACCTTAAAGCATAAACGGTTATGAACAACATATTATTTTGTAGAGAAGCATATAAGCCGATTCATAGAGCATGTGTGTGAACGCTATGTTGCCTGATAAAGATAGCATAAATAGTATCCTGAGTCCGTACGTGCAGCCTTGGTACGATTCTATTACCAATCCTCAGAAGGCACAGGTGCAGGTACTATCGGATTTGCTGTCGAAATATGCGGTAACAGAATACGGAGCAAGCCACAAAGCCTCAGAAATAAAAAGTATTGCTGATTACCAAGCTAACTTTCCGATAATTAGCTATTCAGAACTCGATCCATACCTTGCAGAAGTTAGAAGGCGAAGTTTCAAGGCGTTTTTGCCTGAGCCGCCACAATGCTGGGTTATGACCCGTGGCTCAACAGGCCACAGCAAAGTTATACCCGCAACCCAAACACATCTCAAACAAATCTACAGTTGCGGTGCCCGAGCCCTAATTAATTATGCAGTCAAAAAGGAGAACTACGAGGTTTTCTTGGGCGTTATTTTGAATTTGAATTTTCCGTCAAACGTTCACACCATGACAATGGATGGTAAAGAAGTTACTTACGGCTACAGTTCTGGTACCTATGCACGCTTAAACCCGATGTTTGACCGAGTTAGCTTGTTACCTCGCCAAGAGGAAATCGATAAGCTCGGCAACGGCATAGGCAAAAAAGATTGGGAACAACGCTTCGAACTCGTTTATCAAATGGCAAAAGACCAAAACGTTACTGCAACCATGGGCGTAACCCCCGTTATCCTCTCCTTTGCCCGATATATAAAAAGTAAATACGGCAAAGCACCTGTTGACATCTGGAAGCCACAAGCACTCTTTTGTACCAGCGTACCCAAAATCCAATTCAAATACGGTCCTATCCTCAAAAAATACTACGGCGATGTCCCAATCGTGGAGATGTACACTGCGACTGAAGGCGTTTTTGGGCAGCAACTGGATGACTTACCTTACATAACCCCCAATTACGATGCTTACTTCTTCGAAGTTGCAACTGGTAAGGGCGTAAAAACGCTCCATGAACTTAAACGGGGTGAATGGGGTAGACTCATCATTTCTACCTGTATATTACCCCGTTATGATATCGGTGATCTGATTGAAGCGGCGGGTAAAAACTATTATCGCGTGTTTGGACGGAAAAAAATCCTAACGCTCCTCGAACATAAACTCTATAGAGCGTTTCTGGGTTGGTTGCTCTAATGTGGAACTGGTGAGTGTCTTCGGGCGGTTACGGCCATGTAGATGGCGCCAGCTATAATGATTATGCCTATAATAAGTAGCATCAAAGCCCAGCTTTGCCCTGAATCAGCCGTGAAGTAACCACTTATCTGCAGCACAGAAAATGATCCGACAATGATAAGGATTAGACCGCCGATTAAGTAGCCGATAAAACCCCGTTCACCCTTCTCCTGTTTTTCTCGGTTCTCATTTTTCTCTTGTTTTTCGTTCTTTTCCTTTTTCTCTGATTTCTCGTCTTTACGGAAGGGTTGAGCAGGCGCTGCTTGAACAGGCAGAACTTCTTTTAAAGATGTGCCGCATCTCGGGCAAAATGTCATGGTTTCATCGATTTTATTGCCGCATTTTGGACAATATGACATGAATATCTTTTCCTCTGACTACCTTTTATCTGCTCAGAGTATTTAAAACATGCACTTTTTAGTTCAAGAGAAACATATATCTTCTATCTCACTCAATTTTTGAATGGAGAGCCTGTTGATTAAGTCCCGAAAAGGATACGCGTTGTCTGAGAGCAGAAAAGAGAATCTTTTATCTGCGATTTATATAGGCTCCATTTTCATTACTCTAGCAGTTATCTACATTGTTAATCTGCCCAGCATCAACCTCTGGAATAAGATCGTAGACTTTTTTATGTCTCTTACTTTTGCTCCAATTCCAGGAACCGGTATTTCTTTGCCTGCACCTTCATCTTCGCACATTGAATTGTACACTGCAGGTTTCCAATTTGCAATCGCTATAGGCATAATAGAAATCGTCGTATTATTTTTACGGGTAGTTCTGCATTCTCCCGTTTCACGCAAAGCCGAAACCATAGAGAACATCGTTTTCTGGCTAGGTACAAGTTACCTCATAAGCACATATTTAGTTAACATGACGATAACTTCCGAATGGTTTGTGTTTTGGGCTGGCATAATTCTTATCTTCGGGGTGGCTTTGGTTGCCCGAGCGATTGTTCTCTTAGCTAAACGCTAAAGGTATCTATTCGTTATTTTAAGCTTCCACCAAAGCGTTAGTATTTGCCAAAACATATTCCAAGAATCCTTTGCTAGGCTTACTTTTGTTTCTTTGCCGCTACGCCACTCTACCGCAAGCTCTTTGATCCTGTATCCATGACAGTGGGCTCGGACCATGATTTCAGTGTCCCAAAACCAATGGTTTGCTTCCACTTCACCCAGCAAACTCAGTAGTGGTTCTCTTTTGAACGCTTTGAAGCCGCATTGATGGTCTTTGAGTTTTGATCCCAGCATGTGTCGTACTAAGAAATTGAAGGTTTTGCTGCTAAAGCCTCTGCTGAAGGTGCGTTGAGCTCTGCTCTCTGCTAGCATCCTTGAACCCGTAGAGAAATCGTAGTTTTCTACAGATATAGCTTCAACCAGGGGCTTTAGGTACTTGAGGTCAGTGGCTAAATCCAAATCCATGTAGACCAAAATTTCCCCTTGGCTCTGTCGAAATGCATTGTTTAGCGCTTTCCCCCGCCCCAGTCGTTTTTTCCCGTGAATATGTTTTACGTAAGAGTATTTGTCTGCAAGTTCTTGGGCTCGCTGGGCGGTGCCGTCGGTGCTTCCATCTTCAGCAATAATTACTTCGTAGGATTGAATGAATGTGTTTAGGGCATCTATGGTCTTTTCAACCGCTAGGTACAGGTAATTGGCTTCGTTGAAGGCGGGAAGCACCACGGAAACTTGCACTGAAGCGCCATTATTTGTCGTCATGGTGCGAAGTACCAACTGGAGAACCATTTAAGATTATGAATATATTCGGTGGGCGTGGGTGCCCCTGAAATTACAGGATAAAATGCCAGAAACATCGCTACTGTCGTAGCGAATATGACTATTGTAGCTACTTTACCGACTGGTTTATGCCAGTATCTATTGATGAAGTATGTTATGGCTAAGCATACCAGAGGTACGCTTAGGTAGTAATGGTAGATGTAGGTTGCTCGCCCAATGAAAACATAAGGCAGCCAGGAGAACATGAATACGACGACTATGAAAATAGCTGAGATATCCCACCCTGAACCGCGTATGCTAATGCGATCCTGAGAAGTTTTAGACAAGCGGCTCCGCAGATTCCCCAGCAAGGCTTCCACATGGAACGCCTTTAAGGCAAGAACAACCATGGCGATAAAGCCCACCCACCAGATTGTGGGGTTACCAAAAACCGTTATTGTCGATACAGTGTTGTTTGGAAGATATGTTATATCAAACCATCTGGGTACAGTTGTACCGTCGAGTCTAAACATTAATGGCCACGACCACCAAGGCGCCGAAGAAGAATCCGTTACTGTGCCGCCGTGAAAACTAAGCATGGCATTCTGCAAATTCCAAATCGTTAACGGTGAATCTCCCATGAGCATTTCGGGGATGTAAGTTGCAAAGTAAATGGCAGCCAATAAACCGATGAAAACCAAAATCAACAAGAATGGATGGTTGAAGAACGCTACATATTTGTCGCTTAAGCGACCCTTAAGCTTTCTGATTTCTTTAAGCCTGACTGCAACGAGCAAGCCAAGCATGCCTAACACGCCGAAAAGTGAAAACCACTTGGTTGAAAAAGCTAAAGCAACAGAAATAACCGCCAAAAACAACGGCAAAACAGAGGTTTTCCACCCTCTCTTTATTACATTAGCAAAGTAAACAAGGAAGAACAGTTGGGCAAGCAAAGAAAAGAACACTACATACGTATCAACCGTGCCGATTCGTGCCATAGTAAAATGCATAAAGTCAAATGTGAAGAGAAATGATGCGGAGAATCCTGCAATCCATGTGCCAAACAGTTTCTTTCCTAAAAGAAACATCAGAGGTACCATTAAGGTGCCAAATATAACTCCCATTATGCGCCAGCCAAATGGTGTTTCACCAAAAGCTATCACTCCAAGAGTTTGAATTAGCTTGCCCAGAGGCGGATGGGTTCTTTCTTGGGGTATCAGGTGGTTAGCATAGTTTTCAGCGGATCGTGCAAAGTAAACCTCGTCAAAATACATTTTTGACATGTAAGTGGGTAGAATCTCAAGCGAACCCTGCTCATCAATTAGCGTTGAAATAGCCGTATCTGTGTTGTTTAATCCTGTAATTGCTACAATGAACACTTGGCTGTTACTCGGATTCATCAGTCCTATTTCTGAGACTTCTATGAAGGGTGATGGGTCTTTGTCTGTGGGGTTAGTTATGCCCCAGTTAGAGAAGTTAGGCCGGGAATCATAGTTGACAGCTTCTATGTCAAAACGTAGATACTGCGTGTTCACGTTTAGATTCAAATCCTGCTGGACTGAGTAATCCGTATCTCTGTCGCGAAGAGAATATGATCCAACATAGCTCCAGTTAAGGGGAGACCCAGAATAGACTGTGGCTGACGCGTTGCCACTTTTAACCCAGAAATACGCAGTCTGCAGCTGTTGGCTGGAGCCCAAATCGATGAAGAAACTCGTCTGTTTGGTGCTCTGCCAATCGGTAACTGGTGAATCAATTCGTCCGACGTTCCAAGCGGCAATTCCGAAGAAAAGAATCGATAACAAAACAATAGTTAGCAAGTCGACTTTGGTTATTTTCAGGGTAAAGTTCACTTCGGCGGCTCACCTCTTTGGTCAGGTTGAATTTGGGGCTCAGCTGTTTTGAGTGGGCGTCTTCCTCTTAGCTCATCCCACAGGAGCACTGAGGCATAAAGGAATAACATTAAATTAATAACGCTTACCGATAGAACCACCAAATCGCCCTGTGGTATGAATGGATTAGCAGAATTCAGAAATGCCAACACATAAGCTTGGTTGATAAACAAAGTGGCGGTTAATGCGGCATAGAGAAGACGTATTTTCTTTGTAAATGGTACCAACAAGACCAGCATAGCTATGGCTGGAAACAGGTATCGCTCATGAATTCGCGTCGGTAACATAAAGAAAGCAAAGAGCAGAAGGAACGCAGCGAAAACTGCAAGCAGATCTCCTGAAACGTGATAGCGCTTATGTAATACATACAATGTGGACGCTGCAAAAGCACCGAAGAGTACCCACCCAACGATGTAGAGACTACCGTCCGGTATCCACAACCCGAACATACCCCACAAGTTGAAAGCGTTAATTGAAGTGTACTGATATCCACTGTAGGCGCCAAAGTATATGTCCGATAGGAAGGTTATGGGGTTGCTCCACTGGAAAGGCAAAATAACTATGAAAATGGTTGCGACAAATGCACCTACTGAAGTAATTAGTCGTTTGGCCCCATTCTGTTTGAAAATCAGAAAAACAATTAACGGTAACAGGGCAACACCCTGTGGCTTAGTCAATAAACCAACAGCGAAAACCACCGCTGAAGCCTCTGGTTTACGTTTCAGGGAAAACATAAGCGAGAGGACCAAGAAAAATGTGTAGATTGCATCGAATTGCCCCCAGACAGCTACGTTAAAGATTATGGCGGGGTTGAAGGCATAGAGTGCAGAGGCCACGAGGCTTTGTTTGAAAGTTAACTGTTTGCGCACGAATAGGTAGATGAGAGCTGAGGTGGCAATGTCGAAGAGAGTGGGCGCCAACTTTACGACGGATGTAACGTTTATGCCCCATGCGGAGACCGAGCTGGCTAAAGAGCCGAAAGCCCAGAAAATGTACACGTTAAATGGGGGATAATCACACCAGCTAACGACGCTGTAAAAGGGTCTTATGCCGTGTTGTGCGGCAGTGTTGAACCATGAGATGAACGTGTTGGTGTCGTTTTCGTATCCCTGCAAAGGATAAAGAAGAACCCTGATTATGAAGGCAACGAGAAGCAACACAGCTAAGAAAGAAAGTTCACGTTTTGGAAACGAGAAGCTAACCATGTTCCCCTCTCAGTCAAAGATACTTGTGGCTTTAACATAAGAAGCTTTTTCCCAAACTGGTGCGCTCAGTGAAACTAGTTTAGGAAAATTTTGGTTCATAATGTGCAGTTACATAATTATCCCATTTGGTTTGCCTTTTAGGGTTTGTTACTCAGTCAAAAATATACCCCCTTACTTTCAATCCTTATCTTTGTTATTTGCCCATAAATCAGCCAATAGTCGACAGCTTCTCTTAAAATATTATTTCGGCTCAAAATATTCACGGTTGGGTCTATACTCCCTAAAATGGCAAACTGAACCAAAAACACAGTGTGCAAGTCGATGGTTTTTTGTTTACAAGCCGGCGGAAGATTTAAGGATCTTAAATTTATAAATTAAATTCTGGATTGTACTGGGAGAGTCACAAAAATGAAAAGAATTCTAAATTGGCAAGTAGTTCTTGCTTTAATTTTAGTGACTCTTTCAATTATTTTTTATTTGCTTCATTATTTAATATTCGGGGACATACGCCATATTTTCATCTATCTTATTGGTGATATAGCTTTTCTATTTATAGATGTCATGATTGTAACAATTGTTTTGAATCGTTTGCTCGTATTTAGGGAAAAACAGTCGGTTATGAAAAAACTCAATGTAGTGATTGACACATTTTTTAGCGAAGTCGGTGCGGATTTATTGAAGATGTGCATGAGGTTTGATTCCGCCGTAGCTGATTGCAAGAAAAAACTTGTAATAACAAAGGATTGGTCAGACAGAGATTTTTTGATTACAAAGCAAGATATACAGAACAGTGGAATGGTCGATAGCAAGAAATATGACCTTGGTGAAGTAAGGATTTTTTTAATGAGCAAAAGACAGTTTTTACTAACTTTACTTGAGAACCCCCATTTAGTTGAACATGAGTCTTTCACAAATCTACTTCTGGCAATTTTACATTTGACTGACGAATTAGTAAATAGGCAGTACCTCAAAAAATTGCCAGAATCTGACTATAACCACCTCTCTGAAGATATGAAAAGAGTTTATAGCCAGCTAATTTTGCAATGGTTGGACTATATGAGACAACTAAAAAGGGATTATCCTTTTTTATTTTCTTTAGCTCTGAGGATTAACCCCTTTGATGAGAATGCTTCAGTAGAGATTGATGATATTTGAGGCGAAAGTTTTTTTGATTTTAACCTACCCACAGCAAGGTTTACTCCTATATTTTTTGTTTATTTAAGACATATTGAAGAATAACTTGTGCTTTTATTCTCAAATCAAGCCGTGTTGAAAAAGAAGATAGCGTAATAATTTATAAAACTGGAATCTTGGAAAGAAAAAAGGATTTTGAAATTTATTTGCGTCTTGATGCAAAAATTCCAAAAGCTATCAACAAAACCACTATAACGACTATTAAGCCTACGATAATCCATGTTTCCGTTGTTAACCCCATAACTCCAGGTGCTGGGGTTGCTGTTGCTCCGCTAGAAGGCGTAGGTTCTGTTCCAACTGGGGTAAATACTGCCTGATAGTCATACACATTTCCGTAACCATGGTCTACCATGTAGGGATTGTCAGTTGGGTTTGCTGTGAAAGGGTATTGACCGTGTGCTCCTGCCATATGCGAACCCGATATTATCCAGTGAGAAAACTGGAATCCTTCATCAGGTGTTGCTGTAAGTTGTGTTTGCGCGGCATCTGCCAGAACGTATGTTCCAGGGTTAGGGTTTGTAGTTCCGCCAGCAGAAGGTAGTATCACGATATATGCTGCCTTAGACAAATCAGGTGGCATAGGATTTGGTGGAATAGTTTGAACGGGAACGAAAATGGCTTGAATTGCATAGGTGACTCCGCCAGAAACGGTAAGTGTTGCCGGATTATTAGCTACAGTGGTTGATTCGGCATCAGCTTGGATAACCCAGTTTTGAAAAACAAATGACTCGTCAGTAGGAGTTGCAGTTATGGTAATAGTTTCTCCATCTGAATAGCTTTGTGTTCCAGTTGGATCTGTTGTGCCGCCTACAGATGTTAAGAAGACAGCCGTTGCGGTTCCCTGCGCTTCGACGTTTGAACTTGCATTAACTGCTGCTAAAATTAGTATAGTCGTTAAAAGAGTCAAGGCAAAAAACTTCATATGTTTATTCATTAAAACTTCTCCTTTAGTTATTGCTTGCTTGTTATGACTTATAGTGAATAACTTAATTTGTCTTTGTGACTGTGTATTCACAACAACAATTAAGAAGTGGTATTTGATAAGAAACTCAAAATTTTATGTTCCTAAAATTTCAGTTTTCTTTCTTTTGAATGTGAGCGCTTATGGTTAATGGAGGTTTTTGGTTGGATAACCTGAAGCTATTGTGTGTCGATTTTAAGTTCATCGAAAGTTAAGCAGCACTAACAAAAAATATACTTAATTAATTAAAAAAAATAATAAGTGCACGCTAGTAAGTATTTGCTTTTCCAGATATTTTCTAAAAGATCTGAAAATCTCACCTTACATAGTCATTGGCATTATTTCAAAGACTTCAATGCTGGCTTTAGGAAGCATAAACTGGGGATTATCAGCAATCATAGTTTTCACCGCATCGATATTCTCTGCTTGTACAATACTGTAGCCAGCAACCTCAGACTTGCTCTTAGTAGTAGCAGCCTTTGTGTAGTGCATTCCATTTCCTAAAGGTGCGCCCATGTCAACAATTGCCTTGCCAGCTTTTTTAAACCAAGCCATCCAAGGTTCCATACCTTTCTTCATCTCTTCAGGACTTACATTCATCTGTTGCTCTGCTGATATAGGTGCCATATATAAAATCATGAATTTCTTCAGAATAATTCACCTCCACAAAGAATCAACTATCGTACAAAAGGAGGAAGAAAGAAATAAGCACTTGTGACTACAACCAAACAACAACAAAGAAAGTCGCATGTAAGAATTGAAACTGTTTAGTTTTTTGTTGATCAAATTCTTTACTATCTTTAGGTAAAGTCCTTGCTCAATGGCAGATTAGATGAATAGAGCTATTTCAAGCCATATTCTAAGCAAAATACACCCAATTACCTACCTATTTCTCTGTCTTATCTTAGCCATAAGCAATCACATTGCTTAGCTCTTCCTTTAAGAAATAAAAATATAAAGATAATTTTAAAGAAAGAAAAGATCCAGAGGCGAATAATACATCCAGCAAGTTCTATCTGTTTATAGTGTGTATACTTCTGAGCCAGTGTAGGATTAATTGCATAATTAATGCATGTCAACTAAATGGAGCTTATTTAGAGTATATTTTTCTCAAAATAATCAATGAAGAGCTAATTCTTAGGTGTGTTTCTCTTTAGATGCCTTACATACAGCAGTAGAGAAATAACAGTTACAACAAAAATTGCAATTATAATCAAGGTTGAAGTCAAAGTTAGGTCAGCATTGTTAGAAATGGGAGATGCAATAGGACCCATATTAGGCAATGTTGATGAAGGATATAAAGTAGAATTAGAAGTTATTGGAACGTAAGCAGGTATCATTATTGTTTGTGTGTTACTCCAATCACTTGTTTGTCCATTAAAAACATATGGAGCACCCAAATACTGACCAGTGTCAGAGTATTCTTGGTGTCTTCCAATATTGCCCAACATTGCTTCAACTTGGATATCATTTTGAACCCCAACTAAAAGCGAATTTGATTGGATTGTAAGTGTTATGTTGGTGTAATCGGAATCCGTTGATTGAGTTGGATAAGTTTGAAACATACGGAAAAGATTGTCAAGTGGATATAGCCAACTATCATTCCGTTCATGATTTTTCAGACGAATATTATAGAACAAAGAACCATATGTGGTGTCATAAGGCTGATTCTTGATAGTTATTACAACTGCACTATATTCATTAGTGTATCCAACATCAGCAACAATTTGACCTGTATTTTGGTCTAAATGGTAAGTAGTAGGTACAACATAGGCTGGACCAACAAGTGATAAATTGAATTCTGGAACAGATGGTTTTGGTATTGTTTGGGCATTTATTGGTTTAACTAATGATAGACTAGATATTGCTAAGATTACAACTAAGCATAAGCAGAGATATCTACTCATTCTAGCCATAATGAAACAATCAGTTTGTCGGGTTATATAATTTACTTAGCTATAATCTACTCTCCAAAATTGTTCTTTAATTATCTTTATATTTTGAGTTGACCAGTCTGGGGTCCATTTAGGTTGGTCAAGTATGTCAAGAATCAAAGGGTATAGGTTTGAATGTGAGGTTTGTCAAGTTAAAACTTCAATACAAGTTTTTTATCGTAAAGATGGGCAAGTAGGCTATTCTAGGGCAAGACATCTTGGAGCAAATAAGAAGTTCTACTATCATCAGCAAAGCTTAGAGTATGTTAATAGAAAACTCAGAGAACTATCAAACATTGAGCATGGTCAAGGTTTTGAAGGTAAATCCATAGAGCGTACCAATGATAAAGCAAGTTGTAATAGAAGTTTGGAGCCTTCGGCGGGATTTGGACCCGCGACCATTACCTTACCAAGGTAACGCCCCACCGGGCTAGGCTACGAAGGCAAATTTTTGTTCTTCTCCTCAAACAACATACGATAGTAAATAAAGAGCTTACGGTCAACCAGCCTTCCTTCAGCAACATAAACCACAAAGACAATCGTAAACCACGTATTCTGTAGGGGCAAATAAATATTAAAGGAGGCTGAACTATCTCCATAACGTATCGGTATTGTGCAGGGGTCTCCAAGCCAGGTCAACGGAGTAGGGCTTAGGACCCTATCGCGTAGGCGTTCGTGGGTTCGAATCCCACCCCCTGCACCACAATCGGACCGCTTAGTCAAGGAACCTATACAATTAACGTTATATCGCTTCTAAACATCAATATTGAATATGGGTAAAATCGGCAAAACCTTCGCATTACTACTAACGCTAACTATCGCTATGTCATGTCTAACTTTGCTGACTATTGAACCTGCAAGTGCCCAAACTGACACTGATACGCCAACTCTAAAATGGAGCAAAACCTACAACCCAACTGATGGATTAAGCGTTAGTCAAACTTCGGACAACGGTTTTATCATTGCTGGACTCAATGTTAGTGGATTTCATGACAGCCTTTCCTATTCAACGACTGTAATTAAAACCGATTCTTTGGGAAACATTCAATGGGAAAAGCAATTTGGCGAAAGCTTTAGGCTACTTTTTCCAGTAGTACAAGTAAGCATTACCCAAACAAGCGATTCAGGCTATATTCTAACAACCCCAAGTGGTACTGTTAATGAATTGATAAAATTAGATTCGCAAGGCAATATCGAATGGCAAATACAAGTTAGCAGTGGAAAAGTCATTGAAGTGACTGATGGTTATGTTGTTTCTGGATTTACGATGGATACCTATGGAAATAATTTTTCTAATGTCACAAAGATAGATTCTCAGGGGCATGTTCAATGGGTAAGAAGCTTTGATGAGGGTTTTTTTGTTAACGGTAATCATGGCAATGTAGCCTTCCGTGCATTTGTCAAAAACTGTTGATGGTAAATTAGCTATTGCAGGTAATTGGGGTTCTTCCTTCTGGTTTGGCATAATTGATATGAAGGTAATCTTATTGGTTAAAAAAACATATCCAAAGATGGTACTTCTAATGTCTTTTCAGGGATTGCTAATACAATCGATGGTGGATTTGTTCTGTGTGGACAAAACGGTAATGCGAATGCAGTATTATACAAAGTAGATGTTAACGGCAACTTAGAGTGGAATAATACTTACTCTCCAAGTGCATTCAATTCAGTAGTACAAACTTCAGACAATGGATATATTGCAGGTACAAATATTCGGTTTATTAGTCAAGGCAAACGCCAATGGCTACGAAGAAATTGTAGAAAACTATAGTAACGGTATATTTGACATAATATCAACTACCGATGAGGGTTTTGTTGTCACAGGTGTATCGAATGGTAGATTATGGTTAGCGAAATTTTCTCTTGAAGCTAATGGTTTGCCATCACCAAGTCCAACCGTTCCAGAGCTATCTTGGTTCCTATTGTGCCTTTGCTTCTATCAGTCTTTACCGTTGCTGTAATGGTTAGGCATCAGAAAACCAGTAAGTCAAGAAACGTTGACTGAAACTCTTATTTACTAAATCCTGTAGGTATTCAAATCAATCTGAAAAAAGACCGAGGAATAATGTGAATAAATTTATAGTAACAATTTTGGTTTTAGGTCTTTTAATTCCAGTGCCATCTATGCTAATCATTAATTCTGCAACAGCATATCCCAGCGTCTATTTACCCTATATAACCATAAAAAGCGATGGAAGTATAGAACCAGAAACAGAATTTATACAACAACAAGAAAACACTTACACTCTTACACAAGACATCTTGGGTAAATATGCACTTATCATTCAATGCAGTAATATTGTCCTTGATGGGTCAGGATACACTGTTAATGGTTCTTCAGTCTACGATGGATACAGCAACATAGGGTTAAGTTTGGAAAACGTTAAGAACGTAACAATAAAAAACATATCAATAATTGGTTTTTTGGGCTATGCTGGAATCCTGTGTTCAAATTGTTCGGAATGCCTGATTTCCAATACAAATACAACATGGATTCTGGATTTGTCAGATAGCCATTTCGTTACAGTCTCTGACTGCTACATCAGTGATACACTTGGTTTAGGAGTAAACAATCAAGTCACACACAGTACTATTGAGACTTTAAATCTCAGCAATAGCAGCTATATTACAGAAAATAACATAACTGACGTTCTTATGACAAAGGGCTGCCATAACAACACAATCTTTGGCAATAACTTTCTTGGTCAAAATAATTTTATTGCTTCCTTAAATGAGAACTTTTGGGATAACGGCTCAATGGGAAATTATTGGAGTGATTACTCAGGTACTGGTTCATATTTTATTAATAGCAACAATGTTGACCACTATCCACTGACAAATCCTGTTAATATAACTTCAATAGCTACTCCAACACCCACCTTAATTCCAACTCCACCACCCGAAGATAGAAATCCGCCTCATTTAGAGTTGACAGATTACCTGTTGCCTATTGGCGTTATAGTGGCTGTATTTATTGGGTTAACTATTTTGCTTTATCAAAGACATCGAAAAACCGCTAATTTGAACCAATGACCTTTTCCCACAACTATGCTACCCCACCCTACCCTCTATTGGTCAAGAAACGTTGACTTGACTTAGTCAATAAATCTGTACAAGAACACTTTTAACTAAAATAAAGTGATATTTAGGACAGTGAAAATGAAAAAGACAGCCATGGCTATAACACTTGCTTTTGCAGTTCTGATAGTAACGTCTCTGGTTGCTGTCGAGATTCAGGTGTCAAAAGCAAACCCTTACTATCAAACACCCGTCTACACAGATGTCCCACCTCCAGAAGGTACACTACCGCCTATAATATCTATCCAAACACCTCAAAATGGCTCATTTCACCTCAAGAATGTAACCCTAACTTTTGAATTAATCATTCCCAAAACGAACGGTACACAACCCTACGGATTATTTTCCAAAGTATACTACAAGGGCAACTGGAACCCAGAAAACATAATCATTTATAATTGCAATTACGTAGGCACTCCGAACACTTCGTTTTCAATAGACCTATCAGATGTTAGAGGAGGTAACATATCGGTTACAGTATACGCTGTGGGCGTTGGCTACAATTTAACAGGACAAGAAGTGGACAATCCTTACATGTACAACTATTACGATAGATTTGAGATAGCGAGTTATTCGACCGTTAGCTTCATCAAAGACCTTGTTCCTCCAAGGATTACCGTCCAATCTCCCCAGAACACAACTTACAACGGTTCAGAGGTAAAATTGGATTTCACAGTAACTGAAGGCTTTTCCCAGATTTTATACAACCTTGACAACAAAGGAAATCAAACGATATCTGGAAACGCCACTCTAACAGATTTGCTTAACGGAGAGCACAATATAACCTTGTATGTGGCTGATTTGGCGGGCAATCCTGCAGACCCAAAAACAATAACCTTCAGCGTGGATTTGCCTGAGCCTTTCCCAATTTTACTTGTCACTGTTTCCATCACTGTGGTTGTTTTGGCTGTTATTTCGGTTGGTTTGCTACTTTCTAGAAGCCATCAAAAGACCACTAAGTCAAAAGTAGTATGATTGCTATGATTAACAAATCAGTAGCAAGAATTGTAGTCATTTTACTACTGATTTTTCTATCTGTAATAGAAGTTAAGGTGGCAGATGCTAATCCTGAAGGTTCAATCCCTAACCTCTCTATGCCAGTAGAATACATCAACTACACCATCACAAACATAAACGGCGCCTTATGGGCTAAGATTGATGGAGATTACCCAATCTATCTCCTAAAACAATTGAACTGTAACTTTAATGGAGATTTACCCATGGTTTATCCCATGCCCCCGCAAACAACCAACATAAGTGTTAGCTTAGATGGCAAGGAAGTAAGTTGGAGCAATTATACCCAGAGTTATCCTGATGCATTGCATCATACAGCCATAGGTGACTGGTGGATGATTTATAGCAATCTAGAGAATATTTCAGATAAGTTTGAACTGAGAATTCACTATGAACATCCACTTGAAGTGATTAATGGGTCGTATATTTTCCTCTATGACCTAAACATAAGCCCATACTTATCTTCACAGAGTGACAACTCAACTGCATTCTTTAGAATAAACATGCAGACTAACTTTTCAAGTCTAAAGGTTTACTCTACACAGACTGATGCTAAGTGGGAGCCAGTGAATTTTGCCTTAACTAAAAATGGCTCAGTAGAGGTTGTTTTGGTGGAGATGTTTTCTGAGTATGGAAAGCCTTTGGCAGGTGATTTAGTGTTAGAGTTCTCTAAAGACAGACAGGTCAGTGAATTTCCTTTATTGACTTTGATTATTCTTTCAATAGGAGTGCTGTTGGCTACTTTATTTTACAAGAGAAAGACTGGAAAAATCAAATCAATGACCTTTTCCCAAGCAAATGTATACCCCCACGTGTATAGATTTAGACTGCTAAAAATGACCCCAAAAAACAATCTCTAATTTGACTAATCAATTAACTATAAACTCACAACAATTATTCTACTATATAATTAACTATAATTTTACCAGTAACTTCTCTATCTAATTATCTATTGATAGAGGGGGTATACCCCACCTAAAGGAAAAGGTTATCTAAAGATAAAAGTAAATTCTAAAATGAAATATAATGAAATAAGCCCTATGTGGACTTTGATTGTAGTTTATTCATGGCTTGGGTGAGTAAAACAAAATCTTGGCATATGGTTGGGATAATTACGCTTGATTCTCATCTTTAGCATTCGAAAGCCTTCACCTTTCTCATCAGATCTCACAAGAACTTATCGAGCATTAGCGTTCTTTTTCGCTAAGTAGTTCTTTATGCATTGCTATCCTTGAAATGTATCTTAATTAGTTACATTTATATTTATCTATCGATAAATAAACTGATGTAACATAAAATGTTACGGAGAAATAATGTATGGAAAACCAACCAAACCAAAGTAACGCCCTTTCTTTGCCCAGAGTTTCTTTCGGGAAAGAAAATCTGAGTGCGGTTCGAATCCCACCCCCTGCACCATATAAGCAAAAACGCTTGTGGTCCCGCCCAAGTGATGTTGTGTTAGAGTTTTCTTTTTCTAAAGATTTTAGCGCCTTCGAATTCGGTGACGTATTCAAAGTCTGTTTCGACTAAGCTAGATTTCTTTTTATGCTCTTAGGACTTTTGAGATGTAGTTTGTTTCGCTTTGGAAGAACCATCATCAACTAAGGTGACTATCTCTCTCAAATAGAAGTAGTAGTCCAGTGAAATTTGCCGGCAAGGACTACTTCTAATATTCTAAATTTTGGAAAATACCCTTGCGAAAAGACGCAGCATCCGTTTTACAACAGCATGCAAAGCTGCTCTAATTTATCGAGCCTATCTTTTTAATCGCCAGCAGTCTCCAAGAAGAAATAGTTATACCGCGTTTGCAATATTCTGGGGAAGTTTACTGACTCATCCAATGAATAAACCATCTGTCTGGCTCAGGAATAGCGACTATTCTGGCGGCAACTGATTAAGCAGACAAAGAAAACGCTACTTCTTACTTTTTCTTTTCAGATTCTAAGGAATTTAGGTATGTGTTAGGTGAATTGGACTCCAATTACTCTGCTACTAATACTCTTAAAAACCTATTAAACGAACGAATGCAATCCATAGACAAGAAATGAGTTTAGAATGTTAACAATTACTATTAAACAGCAAGCAATAAGAAGCCAGTTGGTAACGTTCTTTTTTCCCTCAAAAAATGTTATTAGACCAATTGTGAAAGTGCAAAATAATAAGGCTGTTATAGTCTCTTTTATATCCCATGACCAATAACTTCCCCATGAAATCTGAGCCCAGATCATGCCTGTTATCAAGCCCAAAAACGTCAAAATCCACGCCGATATTCCTATTACTTTGTTTAATTTCTCTGTTTGAATCTTTGACTTGACATTGAGCATTGCAAATAGAAAAATAAATACATAACTTGCTATTGATAGGGGCGAGTGTATGTAGAGTAAATTGGAATTTAATTCGTCTATATGGTTTATTTGTTCTGGATTGTTGTTTGGATCTTTGCTTGGGATAGGTGTTGTTGTTGACTGATATGTTGGCATTGTTGGCATGGGCGTTGATGTTGGTTTTGGTGTTGGGGATGGTGTATTCGTTGGTTTAGAAGTTGGATTTGGACTGGGTTTTGTTGTTGGGTTGATAGTTGGATTAATAGTTGGAGTGGAAGTAGGCGGCATTGTGGTTGTGGGTGATGACGTGGGTTGAACAGTTGATCCGGCTTCTGTAATTGTTATTGCTGGGCTTGGGGCGTAAATATCGGTAAATGAAATACTTTCATGGGTGTTAAATGCGGATACAGTTATTACTATTTGGTCGCTACCAACAGATTTACCTGTTATTTGCCAGGTTGCAGTAGCCGTTCCAGTGGATAAAGAACCAACATTGTAAGTTGGCGTGGATACAGTAAAATAATTATTGTGTGAGGATAGCCTGGCGGTAACGCTTGATAATTGAGTGTATCTTGCAGCATTGTTTATGTTTTGGAGAACTACTGTTACAGTCAGCGTTTGACCTACTTGGATATTTGAAGGAATGTTATTTTGGCTGCTTCCCTCAACCAAATCTAACTGCTGATTGTAGTTTGAATGGCAAGAACTGCATTGGTTTGATGAAATAGAAACAGCGGGTGTTATAAGTAGAAAGAGTAAAACTGAAGATATCGTTCCGATTAGAAAGTATGCTGATGAGCGTTTACCCAACTTTCTGCGTAATTTAATGCGCATTGATATCCCTAACGAGCTTGGTTCATGAAATCAAGGTCAAGTTTTTATTGTTTTTGTAAAAATGAATTTTGTGAAATTAATGGCGAAAAAGCAGAATTAGAGATTTCCACTTAAAACTGAAAGGTCAATTTGAAATAATATAATGAAAGCTAAAATTCGCTAAGAACAAGCTTTTACGTAAAACGAGAAAGGAACAAAGCGGTTACCCATAAATGAAAATCAATAACTAACTACAAAAGCCTTTTTCCCAGAGTTTTCTAAAAACAAAAATGAGTGGATTCAACTCCCACCCTTGTACCCTAAATAACAACTTGGGGCCCACCGAGTAATGGACCAAATCAAAAACTTTGGCTTGCTCTTAAGTTTTAATCGGGGAATTGAAAAGTGTACATTTTCTGTTGTTAATTGCAACTGGAGCTATTTCATTGAGAAGAGAGAAACCAGTCAAGTAAATATGACTTCCACAACTATTGCATAGTAGCTCCACTTCCTCTAAGGTAGTTTCTTTGACTTTTGGTTCTAAGATTGAGTATTTCTCTTCTGTAGCGTCTTCAGGTGAAATAATTATTCCGCATTTTGGGCAGGAAAATTCTCCCTCGCCATCTATGTTGCTTAAATTTATCTTGTACTTTTTCATTTTGCCCTTCTCCTTTTGGATTTATTTTTGCATCTGCTTATAAAAGATTTTTTGTCAACGTTCCTTGACAAGGCTTAGTCAAGAAACTTGAACAAGAATACTTTTATCGCAAACGATATTTTTTTCTAAATATCGCGTATGAATATTAAAAGCAAAAGCTTGGCATCATTTTTTGTTCTACTGATAGCATGCCGTCTAAATATGACTGATTATTGCAAATGCCCAAACAATACCTGAGCTGTCTGTACCAGAATTTACATTGCGATATGATGACCATTCCTATGATGTGCCACCAACTGCTACCTCAACTACTGACCCCTAAAATGGAAAAATATAGCCACAACCACCTCTTCTTACCGTGTTGAAATTAATCAATTGAAATAACAGTAATCAACCCCCAAAACAGAAAACTTCCCTTTTATCTCATCTCATCCTACTCATCCCAACATACATTTCAAACCAAAAACCAACTCATCTCATCCCAACACACCCCAAAAACAAGCCTAAACTAAAAAAGCAGACAAATCCATGCTCCAAGATGAGATGAGGCGAACAAAAACAAAAACAGCACACACAAAGAAAAAAAACAAATCTAAAAACAATAGATATCTTTGGCGAAAAGAAAAAAATAAAGCTCACCCCTCACGCCAATGGAGACGTTACCCGCAATTCTTTTCTGTTTTCAGAATTTAATATACGATATGAATTAAATAAGAACTTGGAAAAACCAAAAGAAGGAGCATTCACGATATTTCGGTTTTTCATATTAATAGATTTGATGGCAATTATTTTTTTGGCAAAAGTTCAGCAAGATCAACAGTCGCTACACATAAAGTGCTGTCCGCGGCTCCGTAGTAAATAAAAAGTTGATCATCCATCATAACTTGACCACAGCTGAAAACTACGTTAGGGACTTTTCCAAATCGTTCATAATCTTCAGTCGGCGTCAAAATAGGCTCTTCAGAACGATAAAGAACCTGCTCAGGATTATTCTTATCCAACAACGCAACACCTAAGGAGTAAACTCTATCCGCACTTACTCCGTGATAGATCAAGAGCCAGCCCTCATTCACTAAAAAGGGTGGTCCTGCAGCACCTACCTTCCAAGAATCCCATCCTTTATCTCGCGGACCTAAAATATATTTCAAGTCCGACCACCGGCGCAGATCAGTAGAGCGGGCGATGCAAAGGTCAGGTTCTAATCTATGAAACATTACATACTCTCCGTTAAACTTCTGAGGAAATAGCACGGCATCTTTATTGTGGATCCCTGGAAAAGACAAAATCCTCTCGCCCCATTTCCATCTCCTATCTAAAAAATCATCCAAATCTATGGTCGTTAAAGCAATTTGGTAGACTTGATGTTGAAAATGGCTTCCAAAAGCAGTGTATGCCATGATTAGTGAATTGCCAAATAGACTTAGCCGAGGGTCCTCGCAACCTTGACTTTCTGTGTCATTAGAGGGGGTAAAAACGGGGAGAGGCAAGCGTTCGTCTATATTGTAGCCATCCGAAGAGGCTGCTAGTCCTATACGTGAAACATTATCAGTACCCATTGCTCTATAAAGAATGTGGATGCGATTTTTAGCTGCAAAGGCTGCTGCGTTGAAAACCAAACTTGATTCCCAAGCATGGGTCCCTATGGGCTCAAGTATAGGATTATGCGCGTACCTTTTCACTTTTATCTTCCCCGTGTCTTTTTGTGGCAATTAAAGTTCAAAAAGCTCACTTAAAATGTGTCGAACTGAAATAAGACCAACTAATTTTCCATCTTTGGTTGTCACGGGTAGATGCCGAATCTTATTCTGTTTAATGATTTTCTTTGCTTCTTCAAAGGTTGAATCTTCGTCAATAGTAAACGGATTTTTAGTCATGACTTTTTCTATTGTTGCATCTAAAGGCAAATTTTGCGCTACAATTCTGATGGCATCACGTTCAGTGAAGATTCCTATACATTGTTGTGCATCATCAACTACTACTACAGATCCGATGTGTCTTTTGAAAAGAAGCTCAATTGCTTCCTTTACGGGTAGGTTGCCCTTTGTAGTTACAACCTCAGTTAACATTAAATCCCGAGTCATCATGCCAATTGCTCTCCATTATTATTCCAAAGTTACGAATTAATAAATGATGTGAATTATGTATCAATTTTAAGAGATTCCAATATATTTTTCGGATCTGACTTTACAATTTTTTTCAATAACCATTACTCTTGCTTTAATTCTTCCAAGTTTAGGCGAGCTTGGAGGTAAGATATGGTAGCCTCGGCTCCCCTGTTAAGATTTAATCCCTGGAGCGTTAAACCGTCACAACAACTTCCGTTTTCTGGATCATACAACATTAGACCCTTCATATTCTCACCCAAGAACCACTCGAAGGCTGAGTGAGCTGCTCCGCGGTAAAGTTCGTCTTTGGTGTTTCTATAAGCTGCAATTGCCGCATCTGTGCTACAGGATGCTTCAATGGGTTGTTGATCATACATCGCTCGTTCAGACCCTTTTCTAAACCAACCCCCGTTTCCTATAGGCACAAAAATTTTATTCATTGTTTGGGTACTG
This sequence comes from Candidatus Bathyarchaeota archaeon, assembly GCA_963810665.1. Lineage (GTDB taxonomy): Archaea > Thermoproteota > Bathyarchaeia > Bathyarchaeales > Bathycorpusculaceae > Bathycorpusculum. The sequence goes on from CAWEOM010000015.1 coordinate 37,810, forward strand.
ATTAGAAATTTCATGGATTTTGAGGCTACCTTAAGATAACTATTTTCTCCAGTGGCTTCGTAAGCTAAAAAAAGTGAATGTGGTAGTCGCGCATTGGAATAAGTTAGACAGGATTCAAACCAATCCCAATCATTTGAGGCTTCACGCTCAAACTGTTTAACCAACTGATCAGCAAGAGCTTTGATGTTTAGTTTTAGATTTTGGTCATCTGGGTAGGCTTTCAAATAATGAAATAAGCCCATAATTGAGAATGCCTTTGCCCTTGGGGATGTAAAACCAAAAACCCACTTGAATACTTTATCAAAAATATCTTTAGATAGAAATTTCGTTTCTTCGGGTAATTTTGAATCTAAACAATAGCCACATGCCCAAAGTGTCCGCCCCATACAATCCTCAGAACCCATTTCATCTAAGAGTTTGCGATCATAACTAAGGAAATTGTGCATTTTACCATCAGATCTCTGCATATAAAACAATAGACCCAGGTAATTGTCAATCAATCCCTTGACAGTTAAATCATTAAAACGCATAAGATAGTCCGTACATGCAATGAGTGCTCGTGCGTTATCATCTGTTGTGTATCCCTCTTTTCTATTAGGTGTAGCGAATTTTGAATGTTGAAACATGCCCAAATCATCTGTTAGTGCTCTAACAAAATCCAGTTTTATTGGAAAAGTTGACAATTCTGCGTCACTCACTTTTCTTAGCTACTGATTCAATAAGGTTTACGTATTTTCGCGCCACGTTTTTCCAGAGGAAGCGCCTACTGTATTTGTAAGCTTTTTTCTGAATCTCACATCGAAAACTTTCATCTAAGAGCCTGATTATACCTTCAGCAATTGAATCCGAGTCCTCAAATTTACACAGTATTCCTCTATCCTCAGCCAGAACTTCTTGAGCATGGTAATATGGAGTAGAAACAATCGCTTTCCCAGCACCGAGGGCATAGATAAGCGTACCACTGCTAATTTGGTTCGGGGAAGTATAAGGAGTTAAGTAAATATCGGTTGCTTGAAGAAACTTGATTAGTTCCCGTTTGGTAACGAATCGATTTGTAAATCTAACATGCTCTTCCAATCCGAGTTCATTAACAAGTCTCATCAATTCATTTCTGTATTTCTCTCCCTCGTGTTTTCTAACTTCGGGGTGAGTTTCGCCGATTACAAGATAAATTATCCCAGGTTCTTTTTTAATAACCTCAGGAAGAGCTTTGATAGCGTATTCGATGCCTTTACCGCTACTTATTAGCCCGAAGGTGGACGCAACCAGTCGCCCCTTAAGGCCTAGTGATTCCTTGACTGACTTATTATGTTTATAATCAATATTTGGGCAACCGTGTGGAATAACAACACATTTCTTATAGGGTACTCCTTGATGTTTTAGCATGTCGACTGCTACGTGGGCGATTACTACTATTGCTTCGCTTCTTTCAACTATGTATCGTAGGATTCCAAGAGCTTTTTGGTCAAAATTAGGTTGAACCGTGTGAAGTGTTGTTATGACTGGTTTTTTGACATTTTCTAGAAAGAGTTTAAGGTATTCCCCGTAGTCGCCCCCATAGAGACCGAACTCATGTTGCACAACTAAAAGTTTGATACTAGACGAATTAACGTATTCAGCAGCCTTGATGTAGTCTTCTTTAACATCGCGATCAATTTTCAATTTAACTCGCCTATCATAATCGTAAATCGCGCCTTTTTCGTTCACTGCAATTATAGAATGCCTACTTTCGTCTATTTCGCACATAGCGTCAAGTAAATCTTTTGTAAAATTTGCAATGCCACATTCTCTTGGTGGATAAGTGCTCAAATACCCAATGCGTTTTGCGCTATTATCCGGCACAAATTTTTTGATCATTTTAGCCAAGCTCACTGTTTGGGAAGCAATGCGGTCTCAAGATCAAACTGGCTTTCAGTTTCAGTAATGAGGTAAATTCAGGGCTCTTAAGCCTGTTTTGCTTCTTTTAATACTTTCTTTACCGACCTTTATGTCTGTTGCGTCTAAACACACACTATTTTTATTAAAAAAAATTGAGAATTCCTTCTTAGCGCCTTTAAGAACTTGAATTGTGCCTGTAGTGCCACAATCACTTAATTTAATATTGTATTATTCGAACATATAAATCGAACAAATTCCTGAGTTGAAAAGCTTGAAAAAGAACCTAAGTTGCCAATGCCCCTGCGGCTATGATTTTGGAACTTTCAATGATAAAAAAACCGCCATCTTTGAGATAAGGTTGCATTTCGAGCGCGCTCATAAGAATTTTCTCCCTTTTGGAATTACTGACGCAGAGATCATATCTCTTATAAAGCAAGAAACAGCAACTAAAAAACAAAAAGTCTCTTTAAACAATTATTGCTAAATTACCGATATTTTTTAGAGTTAGGCTTATCTATGCCCAAGTTTTTTTAAACTCTGAGTGCTGCCACTGTAGTATTTTAAATGATTTTTATGGTGTTATGCCGCCGATAGCACAAATAAGTGAAGGGTGTCCTTATGACATATGGGACTCACGAATTTTGCATTCAGTATTTAAATTAGTATTAATGGACCAGGCATTTGAACGCCGCTCAGAAATATGGTACATCACGCTGCAAATTTATATTTCTTTGAGATTTAGCGAAAGGTGAAACCAATGGAATTACAGACTTGGTAAATTGTCTCAATTACGTTATTCTTTACAAAAAGAGTAGCGCAAGACATCAAGACAAAATAACGCTATCTATCGTCTATTATATTCCTATATTTTGTTAGGCGAAAAGAAATTATGATATTTAAATTGTTATAAATATTGTTTTTTTACTATTATTTTCAGCAAAATATGAAATGTTTTTTTTTAATGCGATTTAATTAATGGGTAATTTTTATCAAATTACAGAAAAGCTTTTTAACTAATTTGAAGACTTACTGGAGTTAAGAAATTTACATTTCTTAAAAAAATGGAGAAAAGAAAAATGCAAAATTTTAAAAACAAAACTATGGCTATTTTGATTGCTTTAATTCTAACAATTTCAATGACAACTTCAATAATGCTAACACCCACTACAAGCGCACATACCCCTGCATGGGAAATTACGCCTGTAGCTTACTGCTATGCAGCACCGAGCCCTGTTGGGGTTGGTCAATCTGGTCTCATCTACGGCTGGCTCAACTATGTCATAGCTGGATCATCGGTACATAATCAGATTCGTTTTGAAAACTACCAATTTATCATCACAGCACCTGATGGCACAACAGAAACATTCAATTTCCCTACAGTTCAAGACACAACATCATCACAATATATTTCATACACACCTGAACAAGTCGGCACCTACACAATAGATTTCTACTTCCCAGGACAAACCTTTGACTTTGGCGGCTCATACCAAGGCGACTACTACACACCAGCAAACGCAACCTACCAATGGATAGTACAAGACGAGCCGGTCGGTGAATTGTCCCAAAATCCTCTTCCAAGCGAATACTGGGCACGACCAATTAACCAAAACCAAAACATTAACAACGCATTAAACATCGGCTCTAACTGGCTAGGCGGCTCTGCGCAATCTTCAGGCTTGATGTCATTACCCCAAAGCTACATTCAATATAACGGTGATGTTCCTCTAACGCCACACGTTATGTGGACAAAACCAATTGAATTCGGTGGCGCACTTGGCAGCACAATTTCAGAACCAACGCTACCAGCTGATGATGCAGGTGCATACTATTCAGGAATGGCATATAACATTCGCTTCCAAAATCCAATGATAGTTAATGGCATTCTCTACTACCAAGAGCCCTACGGTTATAGCGGTAATGGCGGTGGAGAGGTTGCTGTTGATTTGCTGACTGGTGAGGAAATCTGGCGCAACGATGACATTTATCCAACATTTGCAACAATGACAAACTATCAATCACCTAACGGATATGGTCCTGGAGGCGCTATACTATGGCAAGCTACAGGAGGACGCGGACAACCGACAACTTGGGTTGGTTATAGTGCATTTAACGGTCAATGGGAATTCAATATTACCGATGTTCCCTCAGGAACAAACGTAAGATTCAACGACGGAACCTTTGGTATATACGAATTTAGCTACGATCAAGAAGCAAAAACCGGTTGGTTAGCTCTTTGGAACATGACAAAACTATTCGGCAGCACCAGCAGCATTGACGTTTGGGCAGCAGCTGGACGTACTTTTGATGGCACATCACCAGTGGCTTACAGTTGGAACGTAACAGTAAATGCAGACTTGATAGGCGATAGACCTCCAAGTATTATCGGTGTTGTTCCAGGCCAGGCAATTCTTGGCGCTAGCAGCAGTCTTGCAACTACTTCACAGCCACGACCCAACAATGATCCATGGACAATCTGGGCTATAAACGAGAATGGCAATCTTATGTGGAAAAAGCAATACGCAGCACCAGCATACAATCAAACACAAATGTTCTGCACATACCCAATTGACGCAAAAACAATGACTTTTGCCATGACAATTGCAGAAACAGGTCAACGTGTTGGCTACAGCCTCACCACTGGAGAGAAACTTTGGGGTCCACTAGGTGAAATAGAAGGATTCCAATACTACAGCTCACGCTCAGGTGCTACATATGATGGAAACCTCTACGTTTCTGGCTTTGGCGGAATTGTCTACTGCTACTCAATGCATAACGGAGCGCTTTTGTGGACTTATGGTAATGGCGGTGTAGGAAACTCTACAAACATGGCTGATAATGGACCTTGGGGCAATTACCCAACACACATTGCAGCGTTTGGCAACGGAATACTTTATACTTTCACTGGCGAGCACTCACCTTCAAACCCACTCTATAACGGAGCACCAACACGCGCTATCAACGCTACTACTGGTGAAGAAATCTGGACGCTGCTTGACTGGTCTGCTTGTGGACTTGGCAACTCTATGCAATCCTTCCCGATGGCTGATGGCTATGGCGTAATGTACAACTGTTATGACAGTCAACTATACACTGTTGGAAAAGGACCCAGCCAACTAACAGTCACAGCACCTAACGTTGCAACAACAGTAGGAACATACTTGACGATTAGAGGAATGGTCACGGACATTTCAGCAGGTACAACACAAAATGAGCAAGCTACACGATTCCCTAACGGAGTCCCAGCGGTTTCTGATGCAAGCATGAGTTCATTTATGGCGGCTCTATATGAGGATCAACCAATGCCAACCGACTTAACTGGCGTTCCAGTCACGGTCTATGTACAAGATGCTAACGGAAACTATAGAACAATTGGAACAACAACAACCGATGCTAGTGGTATGTTCTCTTTGAATTGGGCACCTGATATCTCTGGCAGCTACACGGTCTTTGCGGTCTTTGAGGGCTCGGCTGGTTACTTTGGATCTTCAGCAGAAACATCTTTCTATGCAAGTGATGCACCAACAATGGCACCTACTGCAACTTCCACTGCAAACACAGTCACGACAACAGATTTGATGACATACATAGCTGCTGCAGTTATAGCTATAATCATTGCAATAGCTATAGTTGGCTTTCTTACACTCAGAAAGCACCCATAAAATAAAACAACAAAAAATCCTTCCCCTTTTTACTTTTTTCTTAATGTTCCAAAGACAGACGGTTCAGAATGCTATATTCAAAAATAATTGTTATAATCGCGGGTTTACAGTTTTCCATAGCTATTTTTGACATGTTGACTCATTAAAATGGAAAGGCTTCTGAAAAACTTGGATATTTAAAACCGTCAAAAGATTCGCTACCTCAGCTGCTTTTTTTTGTCAAACCATTTTTAACTCAATTAACAAAAAGTAGTAGAAGAAGAAGCAACCAACCACCACCCTACTTCTTCTATTGAAGTAAAACGAATTAAGATTATGCATTTGCTAAGCTCACAAAGCTTCAAACACTAACAATTCAAAAAATCTAAAAAGACACGAAAGAAAATTTAGTGACAATTATGAAGTACCATTTCCTTCGAAAACAAATTTAAATACTGAACACGAAATTCATTGGCCACGTGAATCTTTTTATATATAGAACCTCCAATCGCTTTAGCTGTTTGAAGGATAGGTTTTGGGAAAACAACTAAATAGTCGAAGACTCCAATGTCTAAGCTATGTCCTATGTAAAGAAAAGTCGCACTAAACTATACCTTGCACTTCTTCTAGTAGTTATTTTGATTGTAGCTGCTGGTGCGGTGGTTTATGCAGCCATGAATGGACCCAAACCCGTGCAAGTTGGGGTACAGGTAGGCGACACCTTCACTTACAGCATTAAGGGCATGTCAACATTGACGGGTATTGATGCAGTTGAATCAGATGGTTTCTATCTATATAACCAAACTGATTACTATAAAATCGTCATAACCGACTTAAACGGTACTTCCGTTACCATGGATACAAAATGGCGCTTCCTAAACGGAACAGAGATCAATTCACCCCAAACCATAGATATTGCAAGTGGCCAAAAAACTGATGAAAATGGTTTTTGGGCTCTATACCCAGCTAACCTCAATATAGGCGATCTGCTCCGTCCAAGAGGTTATGACCAAACACATGTTAACAACACAGACACGGGAACCTACACTAGCGGGGATAGAGCGCGATGTTTCTGGTTCATTAACAACCAATTTTCTGATGTTCGAGATCCCACTCAAAGCACGCTAATGTACGATTACCGCAACATCTTCTTCGACCGAGCAACCGGCATATTGGTTTCCTTCCAAAACTACCAGTTCTACAACAATCCAGAAAGAGAAGAAGTCATCACTTGGGTTTTGGTAGACTCATCAGTTTGGCAAGTATAGCAAATTAAGCCAATCCACAAACCCATTTCTTAATTCATACCCGGCTGGATATTGAAGAAAATTTTATTATTTAGGCCCGAACATCGGATAAACAAATAGTTGTCGCTTTAGCTTTTAATTTTGCATAAATCCCTCATTTAATACATTTAACATTTGATCTGTTTGGTGTTTTAAGTTGAAAAAAAGAAAAATCGCAGAAATAGCTGAGCTTCTGAATCATGTAGAAGACCGCTAAAATAAAGGATACAAAATCGTTGCCATCCTTGGCTAATCTCGCCTCAAGTTGTATATTCGCAATCGATTCAGAAAAGACTCAAAGACAATACGAATCTTGACGGGAACAAAAGGTGTTAAAATTTACAGCCGCCTAACTTGCAGAAACTGAAATTTAAGACCACAAAAAGTAGATAGGCTTGTTCTCTAAACCTAATCTATTTCTTGTTCTGTTTGTTTTTTATAGCAGCTAATTTTCCACCTGCCAAAACCATTTCTCGCTCTAGGTTACTGAGGCTTAAATTAACCTTTATCCTTGTATCCTTAGTTTTGTTAACTACGCTTAGCTGTTCTTTCAAATCCTCAACCACTATCTCCAACACATCGCCCAAAGCGATACCGTCATAGTCCTCTTTATCGGTAAACGTTAGGGGCAAAATACCGAAGTTGATGAGGTTAGCCATGTGGATTCGGGCGAAGGATTTGGTGATTATCGCTTTGACGCCGAGGTATTTTGGTGCGAGCGCTGCATGTTCGCGGCTGGAACCTTGACCGTAGTTTTCCCCGCCAACTATGAATCCGCTGTCCTTCTCGAGGGCTCTGGAAGCAAAGGTCTTGTCAACGTGACAGAAGGTGTAGGTGCTGATTTGCGGGATATTGCTGCGCAAAGACATGATTTCGGAGCCACCAGGGAGGATGTCATCGGTTGAGATGTTGTCACCTGTTTTTAGTAGAACTTCACCTGAAAGTATGGCGGGTAATGGCTTGAAAGTTGGCAGCGGTTTAATGTTTGGACCCATAACAACTTTGGCATCACTGAAATTTTGAGTCGGGTAGATAAACATGGCATCACTCAGTAAAAACTTTTCAGGCATTACGATTTGAGGAAATTTGCCAAGCTTTCTGGGGTCAGTGATTTTACCTCTTAAAGCAGCTGCAACCGCGGTTTCGGGACTAACAAGGTAAACTTTTGCGTCTTGAGTTCCTGAACGGCCTTTAAAGTTGCGGTTAAAAGTGCGAAGCGACACGCCCGCTGATGTAGGCGCCTGGCCAATGCCGATGCAGGGACCACAGGCGTTTTCAAGGATTCTCGCGCCCGACTGAATAAGAGGCTCAAGTTCGCCGGTTGCAGCTAAATTCTGCATGGCTTGCCTTGAGCCAGCAGAGACAGTGAGGCTGGTATTTTCAGCGACTTTCTTGCCATCAAGAAGCGCTGAAACGATTTTAAGATCCCGAAGTGAAGAATTGGTACAACTTCCGATGCAGACTTGATCCACTGGAGTACCCTCAAGCTCGCTGACGGCTCTCACATTATCAGGACTATGTGGCAATGCGATGAGCGGCTCGACTTTGGATAAGTCAATTTGTATAATTTCATCGTATTCTGCACCTTGGTCCGCTTTAAATTCAACCCATTGATTTTCCCGCCCTTGTGCAGCTAAGAATGACCGAGTATTTTGGTCTGAGGGGAAAATCGAAGTCGTGCAACCCGTTTCGGTGCCCATGTTAGTTATAGTGCCTCTTTCAGGTACGCTTAAGGTTTCTACACCTGGACCAAAATATTCAAGAATTTTGTTAACGCCACCTTTGACAGTCAACAACTTAAGGACTTCAAGGATTACATCTTTAGCGGAGACAAACGGTGATAGCTTCCCAGTAAGTTTAATGCCTACAATTTTCGGCATTTCAAGATAAAAGGCTTCACCTGCCATTGCAGCAGCAACATCTAAGCCTCCTGCACCGATAGCAATCATACCCATGCCACCTGCAGTTGGCGTGTGGCTGTCGCTGCCCAAGAGGGTGGCCCCGGGTTTGGCAAAGCGTTCAAGATAGAGTTGGTGGCAAATGCCGTTACCTGGACGGCTAAAGACGATGCCGTATTTCGCCGCTACCCCCTGTAAGTAGCGGTGGTCATCGGCGTTACGAAAATCATTTTGTAGCATGTTGTGGTCGACGAAACTTAGGCTGAGTTCAGTTTTGACTTTTGGGACACCCATGGCTTCAAATTCAAGGTATGCTAGGGTGCCTGTGCTGTCCTGGGTTAAGGTGTGATCTATTTTTAGAGCGATCTCTTCACCAGCAACCATTTTGCCTTGAGCTAAGTGCTTAATGATAACTTTTTCGGCTACCGTCTGCTTCAACTATATCTTCCTCACTTTAGTAAATTTGATTGTTATCTACGCCAATTGGAAGGGGCAGATTTTAAGTTTCGCTTGACAGCAAACGGATTAAACGCTGTTTTACAGGGAAAAAATGAAATAGTCAAGTGTTTACAATAACAGCAAAGAGGCACCATCAGTTGTCGTTTAAGGGAAAGATGCAGGAAGCCGCAAAAAGTAAAAAATCACCGCTTGTTTTAGCACTAGATTTTCCTTTTGCAGCCCAAGAAAACCGAAACAGTGTTTTGATTAGAGCACAGAAAATCCTCAAAACAATCCACCCTTACATATGTGCCGTAAAAATAAACCATCACCTGACTCTGCCCTTGGGCACTTTTGAAGGTGTGCAGATCTTGGTAGAGCAGATTCGCGGACAGGGTTTATTTGCGATTATGGATGCTAAGGTAAACGACATAGGTGCTACCAATCAAGTCATAGCTGAATACTATTACGCGGCTGGTTTTGACGCAATTATTGCTAATCCGTTTGTAGGTTGGGAGGAAGGATTAAAACCACTTTTTGATGTCTCCAAGAGGCTCAATCGCGGTGTCATCCTATTAACGTACATGAGCCACAAAGGGGCCAGCGAAGGCTACGGACAAACCATAATTGATCCCTTTACAGGCCAACAAATGCCCCAATACATCTCATTTGCCAAGAAGGCGCTACAGTGGGGTGCCGACGGAGTGGTAGTGGGCGCGACTTATCCAGAAAAAATCCTTGAAGTAAAACATATTTTATCAAACAAAGTGGCGATTTACTCACCCGGAGTTGGCGTTCAAGGAGGCGGTGCAGAAGCAGCCGTAAAAGCAGGTGCTAACTACCTTATTGTTGGTAGAGAAATTACTATGTCGGTTGATCCTGCAGAGGCCGCACAGAGCTTGCTTAATTCAATTAGACGGCTATAGAGCGTTTTATCTTCCACGTTTGTTTTCCCAAAGTTCTTTTTTAAGCAGGTCGCGCACTGAGGAGCGAATGACGCTGCTTCTGCTAGGGTACATGTTAGCTCGGACTAATTCATCTAACCCTTCTAAGTAGGCTTCTGGTAGTAGGACCGTTACAAGTTTCATTTTATTATTCTCTCCCTTAAACTATGTTAGCCATATAACATGTAGCAAATATAAGAGTTAGCCCACCAAACAACATAATCACAAATTCCTCAGATGATTCAACGTTCCAAGGTATGTACCATCTAAGAGATACACATCAGCTTCATCCACATCAACCGATTCCGACCTCAAAACAGGCCCTATTAGCGATTCAGAGCCGATTTCTTTACGTGGTCGCGTCTCGTTTATGGATTTACCGCCGAGGAAATCATTGAAGCTAGGCATAATATAGAGATCCGATGCCTTTAACTTGGTATTGAACTGTTTCTTTAGCGTATCCTCAACTGATCTCTCTATTTTAACGCGACTCTTTTTCAACAAAATTCTCCCAAAAGTTTCGCTTTTAATGTTTACCCGCATCCACACCTGCCGTGTCATCCTGCAACCAACCGAGTCACGGAAAACCACAACCGGATGCAAATGTCCCATAACCAAGGTCTTGCAACCCAACAATGCAGGCGAAGGCCACTTATGTCCATGAAAAACTCCTACATCACCAATTACAACGCCTGTGGCAGGCAGAAACTCCACGTTTTCGGGTAACATCGATTCAAGATTCGCATCATGATTACCCCGCACGATGGCTATATCTGCTATTTGGTTTTGCAGGTTCTTGAAAAAGTCTCGGATATCTTGCCATTCGGACCGTTCACCTGAAACCACTGTATATTTGACATCGCCCAAAACGACTAAGCGACAAGGTTTGTATTCAGACAGAAGTGAGGTAAGTTTGCTCAGGAGTTTGGGTGTTTGGCTAGGTACATGTATTCCTTTCTCATGAAGTTTCAATTCCCAACCAATGTGGGGATCGGAAATCAGGAGCGTTCTGGTTTTTTCGGTCTTAACCATCGCTGCTGGATAGGGCAAAAGCAATTTTAACATTAGAGGTTAACCAAACGGAGGATCTGTCGGTGAATTTCCATGTTGGCTGAAGCAACAAAACTCAGCGTCTGCTTTGGGTTTAATTCAACGTTGATGAGATTGCTTTGGGGGTCAGTGACGATCCCACCTGCCTCTTTTGTGATGAGGAATCCTGCTGCTACATCGGTGGTTCGGATCTTGTTACGAATGTCGATGAAGGCATCTGTCAGGCCTGCTGCTACATGGCAGACTTCTAAGGCATTAGCACCAAAATGCCTGCTATGCCTAATGTTTTCCATAAGAGCTGAGAATGTGTTAACATCAGTTTTGGTTTTGTAGGTGTTTAGGTCTAAGCCTACAACTGCTTCATCTAATGATTTAGTATTTGATGTTTTTATCTGCTTATTGTTGCGGAAGGCGCCTTTGCCTTCAAACGCCATAAAAGCTTCGTTATGAACGAGGTCAATAACCATACCGGCGTAGACGGCGGCGAGTTCAGGTCTGCTTGAAACGGCTATTGATGAAGCATAGAAAGGCAAGCTATGAGTTAGGTTGGTTGTTCCATCAATTGGGTCAACACACAAAAAACACTCCTTGGGATCATCACCGTACTCTTTAATGCCCGACTCTTCACTGATGAGCGTAAAGCAAACATCATGCTGCTGTAGAGTCTTCACGATTGCGCTCTCAGCTGCTAGATCCACCGGTTTCATCATGTCGCCGCCTGCACCCTTGCCCAAGTTTGGCTGAGGCTCCCTTATTGTTGCCAAGCAGGGTTTTATTGCGGTTTGTATGTTGGTTTTACATTCGGTTAAGATTTGTTGCCAGTCTGTTTTAGTTTTCATTGCCTAACCTTCCTTCCTCATTATTAGTAGACAGGTTGATAAAGAATAATCCTGAGTGGCCATTTTATTACTAATATTCACTCTATACACAGAACCCATAACCAGTTTGCTATTGACACTTTATGACTCATTTTATGTTGATAGATTAGCGATTTAAATCACATAGATATCTTGGATGGTTACTAATCCGTCGTCGCCCACAATCTGCTTGAGTTCGGGAAGTAACGGTTCAAGTTTTTCTTGCGTATCCACCGCTTCAATTATCAAAGGCATATTTACCGAAACGCCCTCCAAATGTAGAGTGGATGTGCCTCGTTTGCCAAAACCATTTACACCGGTCCAAACCGTAGCACCCTCAATCCCAGCATTCATCAAGCAATCGATAATTAGAGACTGCAACCGTTTACCTCCCACTTCATCGTTTTTCTTTATACGAATCGTCAAATCCCACATTTTTATCCTCAATTCAGAATCCTCTCCATCAACACATCACCTAACAATCTACCACCGATTATGGCGCCGAGAGATAAAGCAACATTCGCTAGTATATTGAGAGCTAAGAGCATAAAACGATTGCCTTCTAGCAGGTTAGTGGTTTCAAGCGCAAACGAGGACATCGTGGTGAAAGACCCGCAGAAACCCACCGCGGCAAACATTGTGTATTGTGAATTCAAGTTTAGAGCAACTGAGAGCACTGAAAATAAACCTAAAATGAAGCTGCCTACAACGTTAACTGCCAAAACATTCAGTGGTAACCCATAGAATGCGACCGGTGACTCCACAATGCGGTACCGCAGGTAGGCTCCCACAACCGCGCCTAATCCTAAGAGCGCAAATTCTAGCCACTTCGCTTTGTTTTCCTCCATTTATCATGGTAGGCATTATCAGCACCCGAAAACTTTGGTTGCGGTTTTGGCGACTGCCACGGCTAATGCCATAGCCAAACCAAAAAAGTCAGTAAATGTATTAAACCCTTCCTCGTCAAGAATCCCCCTTGGATGAAAAGAAATTGTAAACACATATGCCGAGCCGTTGATTGCTGAGATAGGCTAATCCTATATAGGACTAATTTAATATTGAAAAGTGGATTAGAAAAATGCCAGAAAACAGCTCTGATGTGGCAGTAATAGGGCACTTATCCATAGACACAATCCTGTTACCAACTAGTAAAATTGCCGTTTACTGTTCTTGGAGGCGCAGCAACTTACACATCATTTATCGTAAAACATCTAGATGCAGTTGCCAGTATAATCTCCAAAGTCGGCGCAAGTTTCCCCCAAGCATACCTATGGTGGTTGGAACAGGAAGGCATCGACATTTCAGGAGTGTCTAAACATCTAGGCGACCTTACAACAGGTTTTGAGCTCACCTACACTCACGACCTTATTGAGCGAACTCTCAAACTAAAAGCTAAAGGGCCAGCTCTAACCATAGAGGATATACCCCAAAATTTTCATGCCAAAGCCATCCACCTTGCCCCGATCGCTAATGAAATCTCCTACGAAATAGCCGAACAAATTAAACAGTGCACCGATACCCTCTCGCTTGATCCTCAGGGTCTACTCAGAAGCTTCGATGAAGCGGGAAATGTAGGTGACAAAGCTTTTGTGGACAACAGAATCTTTACCCTCATCAATATCTACAAGTCATCCCAAAATGAAATATATGCTCTAACAGGTGAAACCGAACTCAAACCTGCAATTAGGGCAATTCATGATGTGGGTGTAGAAACTGTCATCGTAACCATGGGCGCCTAAAGGCTCTGTGTTTTCAGTTGAAGGCGCACAATACACTGTCGGCGCATGTCCCTCCCAAGTGCTGGTTGATCCTACCGGTGCAGGGGATGTATTCATCGGAGCTTTCCTAACCGAGTATCTGCGCCAGAAAGAGTCCCTGTGGTGCGCCGCTGTTGGCTCGGCTGCAGCTTCAGTTGTCGTTGAAGGATTAGGTCCAACTTACTTTGGCGATAAAGAAGAGATTTATCGGAGAGCCAATGTATTGTATGAAAAGGAACTTAAGCAATAGGCATATAATAACGTATTAAAACAGTAACTTGAGCGTGACTTGTTTGGGTCGCATTGAAAAAGGCGAAAAATGCAGTGTGTCGGGCTGCGGCAGAGAAGCTGCCCGTTCATTATCAGTTGACAAAGTGAAAGCTGCTGGTATAAATGTTAGCACCGCTGAAAAACGCGTATTCATCTGCAAAGAACACTATAAGGATTTCAAGAAGAAAACCAAGAAAGACAAGACCCTTGACAAATGGCGTTATGGCTAAAGAGGCTTTACATCTAATGCGGATTTTGCAGTTACATTCTAACTTTATAGTTTTCAAACCTATAGAAAAAGAAATCAACATAGCCGAAGAAGCGCAAAAAGAGGAAACCCGCGTTGAAGAAGTTGTTGTGCTATTCACTGCCATCGAAGAAGGTGATAACTCCTTATTGGCACAGAAAGCCATCAACGATGCACGCGCATTCTTGGGCAAACTCAAAGTTAACCGTATCCTCATCTACCCCTTTGCACACCTCAGCAGTAACCTCTCCAAACCTTCTGAAGCGCTGAATATCATCCAAGATATGGAAGCCTACTCTAAAGAAAAGGGCATAGAGACTTTCCGTGCACCATTCGGCTGGAACAAACAATTCACTATCTCAATCAAAGGTCATCCGCTAGCTGAACAAGCACGTAGCTACACCCCCGCCCAAGTTGCCGCAACTTTGGAAGCGAAAGTACCCTGCGAAGGCAAAAAAGAGGAAGAAGCAGTTTCAACGGCCTTGAAAGCTGAAGAAGCGATGAAATCTTATTGGCATATTCTGCAAACAGACGGTTCACTGGTGCCTATTGAAGAATTCAAATTCAAAGGTAAAAATAATCTACAGAAATTCTCTCAGTATGAAATAAAAAAGACCCGCGCAGTCACCCAAATGCCTCCTCACGTAACACTAATGAAGCGCCTCGAAATTGCGGATTATGAGCCTGGCAGTGATCCCGGCAATGTTCGTTGGTACCCAAAAGGAAGAATGATAAAATCGCTCCTTGAGCAATATGTTAGTCTTCGGGTAGCCCAATACGGTGGGATGGAAGTCGAAACCCCATTAATGTATGACTTCAACCATCCCAGCTTAGCCAGCTACCTCAACCGGTTCCCAGCCCGCCAATATGTCCTCAAATCCGAGGACAAGGAGCTTTTCCTACGTTTCGCCGCGTGTTTTGGGCAATTCCTACTGGCGCATGACGCCCAATTCAGCTACAAACAAATGCCAATCAAACTCTATGAACTCACCCGATACAGCTTCCGCCGTGAAAAAAGCGGCGAAGTCGTGGGCTTAAAGCGTCTCCGCGCCTTCACAATGCCTGACTGTCACGCTTTCTGTTCTGACCTGGAGCAGGCAAAGAAGGAGTTTATGATACGCTTCGACCTCTGTATTGATGTCCTATCTAACATTGGCTTAGTAAAAGACGATTATGAAATCGCAATGCGCTTCACAAAAGACTTCTATGAAGAACACAAGGACTTCATTGCAGACTTGGCTTCAAAGTTTGGTAAACCCCTATTGGCTGAAGTGTGGAATGAACGCTTTTTCTACTTCGCCTTGAAATGGGATCTAAACTTCGTGGACAACCAAGACAAAGCCGCAGCCCTGAGCACCGATCAGATTGACGTTGAAAACGCTAAACGTTACGAAATCACCTATGTGGATGAGAAAGGAGAGAAGCAATACCCGCTTATCTTGCATTGTAGCCCAAGCGGCGCAATCGAACGCGACATCTATGCGTTGCTTGAGAAAGCTTATCGTGAGCAGATGACGGGCAAAGCACCCATGTTGCCATTATGGCTTTCGCCGACTCAAGTGCGTTTGATTCCTATTTCTGATAAGTTCCTTGACAAAGTTGAGGATTTAGCCCAGCAAATTAACGCTCACTGTATCCGTGTTGACATTGACGACTCCGCTTCTACGTTGCAGAAGAAGATTCGCGAGGCTGAGCAAGAATGGGTTCCCTACATCATCGTTGTGGGTGAGAAAGAAATCGAGTCAGGCCTGCTCTCAGTTCGTGACAGAGAACAGAAAGGCAAACAAGAAAATATGACCACCGGCCAAGTAATCGCCAAGATATCTGAGAAAATTCCTAGTAAACCTTTCAAGCCTCTGCCCTTGCCTATGTATTTATCAAAGCGCCCGCAGTTTCACGGTTAATAAAAATGCCCTAAACGAATCGTATGTATCAATGGGATAAGCTATATTTACGAATTGGACAATATGAAATAGCCATCCAAGAAGGTATGTACAATGACCAACGAATTGCAAATCTACATAGACGGCAAATACTATCCTAAATCTGAGGCTAAAATCTCCGTTTATGATCACGGGTTCCTCTATGGCGACGGCGTTTTCGAGGGAATCCGCGCCTACAATAGTGTGGTTTTCAAGCTTAAAGAGCACGTTGATCGCTTATACCGCTCTGCACACGCTATAATGCTAAATATTCCATTAACCAAAGAAGAAATGGTAACAGCAGTCGTTGAAACTCTGCGCAAGAATAATATGAAAGACAGTTACATTCGCCTTATCGTTTCCCGAGGTGTCGGAGACTTGGGTCTTGACCCCCGTAAATGCCCTAAACCAGCCGTTATTATAATTGCTGACACAATCAACATCAAGGCAGGCAACGCGAAAGAAACAGGTATAACAACCATGTTCAGCTGGGTTCGCAGAAACCCCGTGGACTCAACCACACACGAGGTAAAATCACTCAACTACCTAAATAGCATCCTCGCAAAAATCGAAGCTAACGCCAGCGGAGTCGATGAAGCAATCTGTCTCGAAGGTAACGGCTGCATCGCAGAAGGCGTCGGTGAAAACATATTTATCGTCAAAAACGGTGAGGTCTTCACCCCGCCAACCTCAACAGGTGCACTCGCGGGCATCACAGCCGAAGTTGTTGCAAAACTATGCCAAAAACTCAGCTTCAAACTCACCATTGCCAACCTAACACCCTTCATGATATTCACCGCCGACGAAGCCTTCTTCACAGGAACTGCTATGGAGATGGTGCCCATCCGCGAAGTCAACAGACGCGTAATCGGCGATGGAAAACCGGGGATAGTCACCAGAAAGCTGATGGCGACTTTCCAGAAAGTAATCGAAGACCCCGCAAATGGCATGAAAATCTAAAAAAGGCTTTTAGCCGTAGCCTACGTGACCACGGCGGTCCTTCTTAATTTTCTTCTCTATGAAAGTTTCCATTTCGTCAAAGGCTTCTTTTAGTTCGTCAACAGGCGGCAGAAAAACTATTCTCGCGTGGTCTTTGCCGTAATCTGGGTCAAAACCTGAACCATTCACGATTAAAACACCTGTTTCTTTGAGAAGTTCAACCACGAAATCCATGTCGGTTTTCCATCTTGTACCGATGTCACGGATTTTAGGGAATATATAAAACGTGCCTTCGGGTTTGGTGGTAGTTATGCCCTCAATTTCGTTTATCCGTTTGTAGGCATAGTCTCGGCGACGCTTGAGTTTCTCAACGATGCCTTTCACGAAGTCCTGTGGGCCTTCTAGCGCGGCGGCGCCAGCGATTTGGACGGGTGTATTGGCGCATAGGCGGATTCGACATTGCTTCTCAACGCCTAAGCGAAGGTCGTCGAGGACTTTGTCTTCGCCTTTGAAGTACATATACCCAAGACGCCAGCCAGTCATTTGGTAGACTTTGGAGAATCCATTTAAACCGACTACTGGGACGTCTTTGGCAAGGTGTGCTGTACTCACAAACTCTTTCTCGTACGTCAGTTGGTCGTAAATCTCATCTGAGATTACGAGCAGGTTGTGTTCGCCAGCGATGTCAAGTATTTCTCTAATGATCTTGGCGCTGTAGACGCTGCCTGTTGGGTTGTTTGGGTTAGTGATCACAATGGCACGGGTTTTCGGAGAAATTTTGTTCCTCAGGTCATCGATGTTTGGCACCCATCCCTCTTCCTCAATGGTTTCGTACGCTACTGGGGTTCCGTCAAAGAATTTAGTGTAGCTTATGTAAGGCGGATAAGTTGGTCCTGGAAAAAGGATTTCTTCTCCCCGCTCAACCAGCGCAGCGAGAATCATCTCGATGCCTTCTGAGATGCCTTGGGTTACTAAGACATTGTCAGCTGAGATGTCTACATTGTTAATTCTTTTTTCTTTGTGTACAATGGCTTCACGGAGTTCCGGTCTGCCCTCTGAGGGCGAATAGTAGTTTTCATTATCTTTGATAGCTTTGCGGAGAGCGTCTTTAACGTACTGGGGCGTTTTGAAATCAAAAGCTGCAGGGTCCCCGATATTTAAGTAATAGATTTTTTTGCCTTTCTTTATGAGTTCTTGAGTGTGAACTATGACATCTCGTATAGCGTATTCGATGTTACTTGCACGTTTCGTTACCTTGATATTTGCCAATTGTCGTTACCTGTATCCAGAAACACTTACCGGCCCAAAAAATAAATGTTCCTAACATCAAACTTTAATAAAAAACGCTTTTATCCGTTTTATGGCAGATTAAGTGCCAATTGTTCAAGAGGATAACGAAAAATAATGAATAAAGTTGGGTTTAGATCTTAGTATGATCTAGCGAAGTAAACTATTTCTTTTGCTGCTTTTCCGCAGAACACGCAGCTTGAAGTCGGCTCCTCTCTCTGAAAGGGTCTGACACGGATAGTTGCGCCCGTTTCGTTTTTAGTTTTTGCTTCGCAATCAGGATCCCCACACCAAACCGCCTTTATGAAGCCGCCTTTGCATTCTATGACCTGCTTAAATTCCTCATAGTTCTGTACGGTTATGGTTTTGTCGCTCAATATCGCTTTGGCTTTCGCAAGCATGTTATCTTGGATTTCCTGCAGAAGTTTTTCGACTGTTGCTTGGATATCTGCCTCAATAACTGGGGTTTTCACGCCGGTGTCTCTTCGAACCATAACGACTTGGCCTGCTTTAAGGTCGCGTGGGCCCAGTTCGATGCGGATGGGGATGCCTTTGAGTTCCCATTGATGAAATTTCCAGCCCGGTGTATACTCGCTTCGGTCGTCGAGTATTACGGTGATGCCGCGAGCTTTGAGGATTTGCTCAATTTCTTTGGTTTTGGTGGCGATGGCTTTTGCTTCTAAGCCTTTGAATAGGATTGGAACAATAACTACCTGTATTGGGGCCACTTTGGGCGGCATGATTAAGCCTTTGTCATCGCCATGGACCATGATCATAGCACCAATTAACCTTGTGGTAACGCCCCAGCTGGTCTGCCAAACATAGTGATCCTGTTTATCTTCGCCGATGTATTTCACGTCGAATACTTTGGCGAAATGTTGACCGAGGTTGTGGCTTGTGCCCATCTGCAGAGCTTTGCCGTCGGGCATAATGGATTCAAGTGCAGTTGTATACAGAGCACCTGCAAACTTTTCGCTCTCACTCTTAGTGCCAATGAGGACTGGAATCGCCAAATAATTCTCGATAACATCCTTGTACATATTCAGAGCATACATCACTTCTGCCTCAGCATCTATAGCTGTGGCGTGGACGGTGTGACCTTCCTGCCAGAGAAACTCTCTTGTACGTAGAAAGAGCTTGGTGGCTTTGGTTTCCCACCGTACGATGTTGCACCATTGGTTTATTTTAAGGGGCAAATCTCGCCAGCTGCGAATCCATTTGCTAAACATGGAGTACATTATTGTCTCGCTGGTTGGGCGCACCGCTAACTTCTCGTCTAGCGTGGTGTCTCCACCTTGTGTAATCCATGCGACTTCTGGAGTGAACCCCTCGAAATGCTCGGCTTCTTTTTTGAGGAAAGCTTCGGGGATGAACATGGGAAAGTAGACGTTTCGGTGTCCTGTGGCCTTGATTTTTTGGTTGATCACTTCTTGGATTTTCTCCCAAACTGCGTAAGCGTCCGGGCGAATAATCATGCACCCTTTGACGGGGGCGTAATCAGCTAATTCTGCTTTGAGGACGACTTCAACGTACCATTCGCTGAAATCATCGGTTTTTTTAACAGTTACACCAGTATCAGACATTGAACTCTCTTCTTCGCAGTGTATTGCATCAGGTTGAATATAAAACCGTAACGCAACGAAACAGCTCTTAAGGGCGATCTTTCGCCTTTATATGAGGGAATGGTCTCTGTGAGCGCTACAAACTTTTTTCAGGTGTGGTCTGCTTGTGTTTCTAGCCTCAATCAGCCTGCAAACCAAACCCGACTCAGAATCAAAAAACCAAGCGCTGCCAAGTCCGCTGGTTGTTGTTAATTAGACCTTCTCAGCACCAATTACTATAGAAAAACAAGAAAAAAGTGAAACCGTTTATTTAGACGTCTTTTTGGGGTAGTCTTTGCATTCGTAGATCCGTAGTTGGCGTTGCGGTTCGATACGGCAGCGTTTACGCGAGTCTCTTCTGCGCAGAATAGGCGGAAGTTGGAAGAAGGGGCATTTAGAACAGAGTGTACTCATTTTCTGTTCTTCCTATCTTGTCATCATCCTTCTGAACACTGGCAATGCAATGGCTATCATTACGATGCCAAACACGATGAGGATGATGAGTTCATTTCCTATTTGCGGTATGCCTGCACCCAGCACCATGACTTTTCGTAGAGCACTAGCTGCATAGGTTAGCGGCAGGAATTGGCTAATTGTCTGCATGTACCATGGCATCTGCTGTATTGGGAAGAATACCCCGCTCAAGAACATCATCGGGAACATCAACGTCATCATCAACATCTGCGCAGTTTCCTGGTCTTTGGTAAACGAGGTTATCACTATCCCTAATCCCACGAAGCTAAAAACGCCCAACAGCAGCAACGCAAACACAAGAAGTATGTTGCCTTGTATAGCGACTCCAAATATGCCGATAGCTAACGCCAAGATTATTATACCTTGAATCAAACCTCTACCCGTCTGAGCTAAAGTTTTACCCAATAGAATCGAGAGCCGATTCACGGGTGCTACCATCATGCCATCCATCGTGCCGATTTCCTTCTCTTGTGAAATCGCAACCGGCAAACCAGTCATGACGCTCATCATAACCGTCATAGCCATGATGCCTGGCGCAATAAAGTCAAAGTAGCTTGGATTACCTGCCACGACACCTTGGCTTTGTACGTTGTAGGGTTTAACTACAGCTAACGCGGTTGTTGCGTTAAGCACTGGATTGGCTGCCTGAAGTTGCTGTTGAGCCTGCATTGTGCCCATGCTGTCAAAAACACTTTCCAATACGCCTTGAATCATTTGGGCTATCTGCGGATTCGAATCATCCGTTACAATAATTATGGTTCCCTGCATACCACTGAATACGGATTCGCTGAAGTTGCTGGGAATTACTACTCCGCCACCCAGTTCGCCCCTCTGTACCAAATCCTTAACTTCAGCCAAGCTTGAAGCATGTGTCAGAGTCATAATGCCTGATTGATTATTAATGCCCTGAAACACCGTTATGAAAGTTTGGCTGGGGACAGTTGAATTATGAAAACCAGCATCCTCGTTAACTATTGCAATTGGCGAGTTGATGCTGGCGCCATTAGATGGGTAAATAAACCCCACCATAACCATCATAAACAAAGGCATCACGATAAGCAAGACTAAGCCCAGTCGGTTACGGAAAAGCTCTGTGAGGTCCTTCTGAGCGATGCGTAAGCTATGTTTAAGAATAGTTTGTACAGTCATTTCTATCACCTAACTCTCCTTTGGGTACCACCAAACCGCCTGCCTGGTCCATGTTCCTGCTTGATTTTCTGGTCTGCGCTGTCTCTAACCTCATGTCCTGTAATATGCAGAAACACATCTTCAAGACTAGGCTGAAGATTTGCCATCGAAGTTATCTTGCCATTTTTCTTTCTAACAACATCGATGATGGAGTCAAAAGCTTCTTCGCCGTGGACAATTACGTGAAGTTGCGTAGAGTTTTCTTGGGTTGCAGCATCTACACATTGAAGCGTTTTTATCGATGCTGCAATTTCAGGGGTTAGGTTTGCAATTTCCAATTTGATTATCATAGTGTCAGCACCAGAAATAATCTTCTTTAAATTAGTCGAGGTATCTAAAGCTATTATTTTACCATGATCAACAATGGCTATGCGGTCACACAATAAGTCAGCATCAAGCATCATATGTGTCGTTATTATCACTGTGGTTCCTTGTTCTTGATTGAGTTTTCTCACAAACTCCCGAATTTCCACCGACGATTGTGGATCTAAGCCTAATGTAGGTTCATCTAAAAAGAGAACCTGTGGCATGTTAAGCAGGGCACGTACAACATTCATTCTTTGGCGCATGCCAGTTGAGAAGGTGCCGACTTGGGCTTTCTTCCATTTGGTTAGGTTAACGAGTTCTAGTAACTCGTCAATTCTTTTTGATAAGGTGTCTTTTGGGATGTTGAAGAGGCTGCCGAAGAACAGTAAGTTTTCCTCTGCCGTTAAACGATTGTAGATTATCATTTTTTCAGAGACGATTCCGATTAATTTGCGGACATCCATATCATGTTTAACGGTGTCAAAACCGCCGATGATGGCTGTGCCCTTGGTTGGTCTTGATAGGGTGGAGAGCATACGTAGGGTGGTACTTTTGCCTGCGCCGTTGGGCCCTAAAAGGCCGAAGATTTCGCCTTTCTTGACTTTAAAGGAGATGTCGTCAACGGCGGTGAATTTGCCAAAGGTTTTGGTTAGGTTTTTTACTTCGATTATGTTGCCGTTATCCATTCCGAGATCACTTGCTTTTTAGATATTATTTGTTGCAATATATTGCGGTAAAATATAAGTATTACCTGACAACAATATACATTTGGACACTAAATGAAACCCGAAGCTGAAGACGAGACAACACAAAACTGGCTTAAAGAAGCCCAAAAAGGCTACATACGCGTGGGTGTTTTAATTTTAATCAACAAGAAGCCCTCCCACGGCTACGAAATCATGAAAGAAATTAACAACCGTACCAAAGGTTTCTGGCAACCAACCCCTGGGGGCGTCTACCCCATTCTCCGTGACCTAGAAAAATCCGGTTACATCAAAGGAGAGTGGCAAACCCAGAAGAATCGTCGCCTGAAAGTTTACAAGATAACTCTCTCAGGTAACAATATCCTTAAGCGTGCAATACTTAAGCAAACAGAGATATTTGACACTATAAGCAGCCTTTTTCATGAATTCGCCCGAGATGTTCTCAATATTGAAACTGAACATATACCTATGCCACCTTCGCCATTTAGCCCTTTTCTTGAAGAAAAAGAAGCTCACCAAACCCTCGAACACTTGGCGCGCCAAAGGAAACATACAGCTGTAGCCCTTAAATCCATGAGGGAAAGATTAAAACAAATCGATGGACGCATTGCTGAAATTAAAAAGAAGGCTGAACCTGATTCTCCAGCTGAATCGAAAACGGCTCGATAGGCAATCTTTTTATTGTTTTTGTAAATGGTTTAAATCTGTGCCTGCTTAACATTAAGTGAGTGTGAATTCATGTTCCGCGTTAGAGTCAACAAAATAGAATCAACCCGCGACTTAGACGGCAACCTTGGAAAAAGAATAGAACTCCTTGAAGAACGGGAAGTCAACCCCTACATTGTAAGGCCTCAATCTGACGAAGTGAAAATGGCACAGGATATTATGCAGGCGCTTCAAACGCAGATGCCTTTTCTACCCCAGCGTCAGCAGGTGGCGACTCCTAAAATTATCCTATTCCTAACTGAGTTTGAATACGATAGTTTAGGCATAACCTTTGACGTTAACCAAGTTTATGAAGTTATCCTTGAAAACCAATCCATTCGCTTCAGGAAAGTTTGAACAGTTTGCTTCGGATCTCCCTGAGCACTGAATGCTTGGGATGAAACGAAGGGACAAACATCATGTTTCTTAATACGTTGCTTATTTCTTCTAAATCGGATATTTTTCCTTCATCACAATAAAGCGGTATAGGTTCATGACCTTCCCCTTCTTCATAGTAAACGTGGATTGGAAAACTTGACCTATCAAAACGTACGATTTCAAAATCTAAATTTAAAAGCTTCGCAGTTTCTTTCACTGGATCCCGCACGGATTCTAGGCGTTTTTTGCTTGGAAGACCTGTAGAAGTGTAAACCACAAGTTTCCCCGGGTTTCCCTTGAACACGATACTCTCACCAGCACTTAAATGGGTGGAAAACTCTTTTAAGATAAGCCCGTAACCCAAAGTTCCAGAAAGCGGAGGGGTGAGTGAAAGTAAAATTGTCTTTATTCTAAACATCATGTTGAAACGATTGATGCATGGAAATATTAATAAAAGCAATCTTTAACGAAATTTGGCTATGGCAAAAACAAGAGCCCATATTTTCGCAAGCGGTAGAGTTCAAGGTGTATATTTCAGGCAACATACCAAATTTCAAGCCCAAAATCAAAGTGTCACGGGTTGGGTGCGCAATCTCGATGACGGCCGGGTGGAAGCGGTTTTTGAGGGCGAAAAATCAGCGGTTATGACGTTGGTGAATTATTGCCGTCATGGCCCGAAAAGTGCCTCAGTTACTGGTTTTGTGGTGAATTGGGAGCCGTTTCAGGACGAATTTCAGAGTTTTAATATTGCTTTCTGAATGTATTTTTAGTTGGTCCCCCAACTTAGCGGTTAGATTAAAATTCAAAATTGACTATACATGGGTAATATGAAGATTCTTGGTTTGGTTGGAAGCCCCAGAATCGGTAGCAATACTGATTTGCTGGTTAGCCTGATTCTTCAGGGTGCCACTGAAAGCAAGTATATGACGGAGAAAGTTTGTCTTTACAACGTAGATATTGAGCCGTGCCAACATTGTAGGGTCTGCAAGAAGGGCAGCAACCAATGTATACTAAAAGACGGTATGCAGATGCTCTATCCTAAACTCCAGGAAGCCGATGTAGTTATCTTTGGTACTCCGCTTTATTGGTATGGTCAATCAGCCAAGATGAAGTTACTAATTGATAGGTTGCGTCCTTTTATATCGTCAAAGAAGCTCCAGGGCAAAAAACCCATCATGGTCGTTCCTTCCGAGGAAGGCGCAGAGGCTTGCAACCTAACCGTTGACATGTTCCGATTATCCTTCAAGTATCTTGAGATGGACTTAGTTAGTGCTTCCTGCCAAAGCCTCTGGAAAAGCAGAAGTTAAAGCACAAACCCTGTGCTAAATTATGCGCTAGAAATAGGCAGAACCTTAAGTAAGATGCTTTAATTTTTATTTTTAGGCACGCGGAAGTGGCTTTCTCTGCCTGAGCTGATATATTCACCGCCCATGCCGCGTACTGCCGAAGCAATTTTGGCAAAGTTCTCTGAGCCCAAGAATTGTTTGGGTTTGATTATGATATAGTCTACCCTCTCTTCAAAGTCTAGGCGTGCCTCGAGTTCTTCGGGGAAGGCCATGCGGATGTCGTCGAGTAATCGCTGTTTTGAAGTTACTGATGGCGGGGAAGAAATAGTTGAAACTGGTGTTGGTTGGACCGCCTTTGTTGTCGCGGTAGTTACATGAATAGTTGGGGGTTGGGTAATCTGTCCAACCGCAAGCAACTTCAATGATGAAGAAACCGAACGTAGCTCCTCAGAAACCTTGTTAAGGGTAACAGTAATTTCTTCAACTTTTTGCAAAAGTTGATTCAGCTTTTCCCTATCAGTGCTCACTATTCGACCCCTCTCAAACTCCTAAATACCTATGACTCTTATTAAATTATTTGCAAACCAGATGACCGAGAAAAATGGCATGATTGAAATCGACGGAAGCCAAAAAAGCGGAAGCGGAACCATATTACGGCTATCAATAGCTATGGCGGCTATTAAAGGGCAACCGCTTCACATTACGAACATTCGCCAGAATCGTCCGCAACCAGGGCTAAAGCATCAGCATTTAGAGGCGGTTTTGACGGCAGCTAAGCTTTGTAACGCTGAAGTTAAGGGCGCAAAGTTAGGTTCCCGCGAGGTGTGGTTTACCCCCAGAGAAATTGAAGGCGGTAAAATAGAAGCTGTTATTGAAACTGCTGGCAGTATCCCCCTACTGCTGCTTGCGACAATACCCATTTGTTTGTTCGCAAAAAAATCAGTACGAATACATGTTGCAAAGGGAGGCACAGATACTTCCCACGCCCCAACTATTAACTACATGCGAAATGTACTTTTGCCAACGCTAAGAGGCCTAGGAATTAATGGTGAAATTTCCATTCAAAAATATGGTTATTATCCTAAGGGAATGGGTGAAGTAACGATGACTGTTGAGCGGAATCTTAAATTGAAGCCTTTTGTCATCGAAAGTTTCGGCAAACTCAAAAGTATACAGGGCGTTTCTGTCTGTACTTTTTTGGCTAACCGACAGGTGGCTGAACGCCAAGCTAAAGCAGCACTGAATTTGCTAACCCAAAACGGTTTTAACGCCGACATCCAAGTTATAAACGACAAATCAAATCCCCTCCAAAAAGGAAGTTCTATCGTGCTTTGGGCGGAGACTGACACAGGTTGTATCGTTGGCACCGATTCCATTGGGCAACTGCGAAAGAAGGCGGAGGATGTCGGAAAAGAGGCGGCTCAAAACCTTATCAACGAACTCAATACAGAACCGACTGTAGATATTCTCCTTGCCGACATGCTAATTCCCTACTTGGCGCTCGCAAAAGGAAAATCAACCATTCTCACTCGAACCATCAGCGAGCATATTAAATCCAATATTTGGTTAATGGAAAAAATGTTAAACATTAAATTCGCAATCAAAAAGGTAAACAACCTCTATCAAATAGAAAAAAGCTGAACACTCATGCCTAAACCGTCAGTTTGTGTCAAAGTTCCAAAAAATCAAGGCGAAAAAACTATATTGTTAGCAAAGAAATTTGGGCTTGCAGATAAATCGCTAATTATTCAACGCGAAAAAGACAACCTCATCATTCCACTGGTTAGGAAACCCGTGGGCATAGAGTTGGCAACTCTGAAGAGTCAGATACCGCAATTTGTGCTCTATGTCGCCGTTTTTAGCGAAAAAGCGATTCACTCAGAAACCCTATCTCAAGTTCTCCATGACAAACTTCCCAATGATTTGCTTGTCAATGTGCCTCAAGCCTTCGATATTATAGGCGACATAGTCGTAATCGACATCCCACTCAAACTCAAGCTTTACCAGAACCTAATCGGCGAGGCAATTCTGCGAACCCAAAAAAACGTCAAGACAGTACTCGCCAAAGCTGGTGACATCAGCGGTGCTTTCCGTGTTCGAGACTATACTTTCATTGCGGGCAAATCAAAAACACAAACAATTCACCACGAATTCGGTTGCACTTACCATGTGGATATTGCTAAAGCGTATTTTTCGCCCCGTCTGAGCCATGAACATGAGCGGGTGGCGGCGTTAGTGAAGGCTGGTGAAGTTGTGGCAGATTTGTTTGCAGGTGTAGGTCCGTTTTCGGTGCTGATTGGCAAAAAGTGCCTTGAGGCAAAGGTTTACGCTGTTGATTTAAACCCTGACGCTGTGGAACTGCTAAAGGTGAACGTGCAAGAAAACAGGGTTAACGGTCATGTATTCCCGATTTGTATGAATGCGCGAGAAATTGCCAAGGGCAACCTCAAAGGCATAGTAGACCGAGCTATAATGAATCTGCCCGAGACAGCCATCGACTTTGTAGACGTTGCATGCAACGCAATCAAACCTGAGGGTGGAGTAGTGCATTTCTATGGTTTCGTCCGCTCACCAGATACAATAGATAACCTTCGGCAGCGGTTTACAGTTGAAGTGGAGCGGAACGGTAGAAAAGTCAAAGAATTCCTTCTGGCAAGAAGTATCCGGGAGACGGCGCCGTTTGAGTCACAGATTGTTTTAGACGTAAAGATTCAGTGATTTCGCTGTTCAACTGTTGGGTTTTCGGCTCTAACTCGCTCAATAGTGAGTCGATTAGGTTGGGTTACCTGTTGGGGCAACAACACAAAAACATATCGGCATCAAAAGCTTTCTCCGCTCCGGTGGTGTTGACAACCTACTCTATGGCGTCAAACGCAGTCTAATCGTTTAGGCTTCCATAGTCAAAGTTAAGGTGACTCGTTGTTCTGGATTTTTTAGTTTTTCTATAACCGCTTTTGAGAGGTCAGCGGATGATTTGTCCGCTTTTACAGCTAATGTTCTATCTGAGATGAACTCACTTTTTCGGATTACCAAATCGTTTGGATGGTTTAGCACCAGTTCCGGGGAGCCATACGCATTTATTTGCCCCTGTAAACCACCCACTTCGAGGTGGATAGTTAATTTAGCGTTTGGTTGCCGTAGTGCATTCTTGAATTCTGTACTTAAATCAGCAACTGACTTATCCGCTGCTACCGCCACAACGCAGTCGCCACGTCTTGTTACTTGGCGCTCTTTTGTGAACATAATTGTAGTTGGGTGACTTGAACGAATGTTTGGGTGCCCAAAGGCATGAATGACTTCAACTATTTTCTTTGAGGCCATTATTCGCGCACCTCAATTGAATCTACTTTACCGTCTCCATCCAAATCATAACCTGTGATGACAGCAGCAAAGGATTCTTGGTCCTTATACTTATCAAGGGTTTTCTTCCCAAAATTAGCTAACGCAATTACGCAGGCTTTGGTTCCTACAGCTTTGTTGCCTGCTAAAACTATGATTCTTTTATTGTTGTCCCATGGATTCACAATTTTAGCAATAAGCCCTGACATATCTAAGCTGTAGATTTGCCCCGTTTTCTTTGAGGATAAACCGCCCAGCATGAAACCATGCTCTGAAGATTGCATGATGAATTTAACTGGTAAGTAATCGTTGATTTCCTGCGTTAACAAGTTAGTTCCCGGTCCACCGACTAAGATAAGGTTGTTTTTTTCTTCCTTCTCCGCTTTCACATCAACATCTAACTTAACTGCAAATTCATTAGGCATCTTAACGAACTGCCCCAAAAACAACGCCAAATGCGCAGCGTAATGTCCATCTCGAGCGCTAGTCTTAAACGGTCCATGCGGCTGAGGGCTACCTACCACGATTTTACCGTCAAATGTCCCATCTTTAATGAATTTCCCAAAGAATTCACCTACGCCCTCATTGAGACTTGGCAAACACAGGTTCTTTATAGGCTTGTAGCCGCCGGGTAATTCTATTCCGAAAGCTGATGAAACGGTTCGGTAATATTTTGCTTTTGGCCCCTTCTTTTTTTTTCCCTTTCAACCCGAATGGCGCCTGTTCCAGCCAGTTTTCTTATATGATAGTAAACTTTCTGTTCTTGTATGCCGAGTTGTTTAGCGATTTCGAGGGGGTACATTTCCTTTTCTTGGAGCATGGATAGAATTTTCCAGCTTAGGGGGCCCATCATCAGTTTGAGTTGTTGGGCGTCTTCTGTGAGGCTGATTTCTTTGATTGCTTGGGTTTTGCCTTCGTCTTGGAGGAGAAATTTTCGGTTCATTATAATCTAAGAGAAAATGAGGCATGGTACTATAAAAAATTTATTTATAATACTCTTCAATTGAAAGAAACATTACTCTCAAAATAAAAAAAACCCCATCCCCCCAGTAACACTACCCAAAAAAAATTTTTAATTGTTAAAGTGACTTTTAAAAATCCTTATTAAACATGCAAAAGTCTCCGTAATTAA
This sequence comes from Candidatus Bathyarchaeota archaeon, assembly GCA_963810665.1. GTDB lineage: Archaea > Thermoproteota > Bathyarchaeia > Bathyarchaeales > Bathycorpusculaceae > Bathycorpusculum. Next base: position 67,337 of record CAWEOM010000015.1, read on the forward strand.
GTAAACAACATTGTTGAGGATTTCAGGACATGTGTGGAATATTTGGTTGTATTCTAAAAGAAGGCAGTGCTGCCCCCCTAATTCATTCTTCGCTTAAACGACTTGAATACCGCGGCTATGACTCAGTCGGTATCGCAACTATCAGTAGCGGAAAAATCCATATGAAAAAAGACCAGGGCAAAATCGATGAAGTACATAAAATCCTAGACCTGGACAACTTGCCAGGTAAAATAGGCATTGGTCACACCCGCTGGGCAACCCACGGTGCGCCGTTAAAAGTTAACTCTCACCCACACACCGACTGCAGAGGAGAAATAGTCGTCGTCCACAATGGTATAATCGAAAACTTTATGGAACTCAAATCTGAATTGCAAAACCTCGGCCACACATTCGTCTCAAAAACAGATACCGAAGTCATGCCGCATCTTATCGAGGAAATGCTAAAGCAAAATCCCAAACTCACACTGGAACAGGCTGTGATGGAAAGCCTCAAACGGATAGATGGCTCTTACGCATTCGCTATTATCTCTACCCGTGAACCTGACAAGATAATTTGCGCCCGAAATGAGAGCCCACTAGTTTTGGGAATAAACGGTAAAGGAGTATTTTGTGCCAGCGATATTCCAGCGTTTCTGGAAGTCACCAACAAGGCAGTTATGATTAACAACTATGAACTTGTAATTTTAACCGCAGATGGGTATTCGATCAAGAAAATCCCTGACGGGCGAATCATAGAGCGTGCCCCTATAGTTGTTGAGTGGACAGCGGAGATGGCGGAAAAACGGGGTTACCCCCATTTCATGATTAAAGAAATTAACGAACAACCACAGACTCTGCGCAACACCCTGCGTATACAGGATCATTATCTGGATTTGCTTTCAACATTTCTTGACCGCGCAAACGAAGTGTTTTTGGTAGCCTGTGGAACAAGCTACCACGCCTGTTTAGCAGCATCATATATGTTTTCTAAACTAGCTTTTTCTACCCACTTTCCCCGTGTATGCTTCCGAGTTTTTGGAGCAATGCGGCAAATCCGTAAACATAGACAGTACCATTCTAGCCGTTAGCCAATCAGGTGAAACAGCAGATACAATAGGCGCTGTAACCTGCGCTCAACAACGCGCTGCAACAGTGCTTAGTCTAACCAACGTTATCGGCTCCACACTGACACGCGTCAGCCGAGTCTATATTGGTACCCAAGCAGGGCCAGAAATTGGCGTCGCCGCAACCAAAACTTTTACGTCGCAACTTTCAGTTTTAGCACAACTTGCCCTAAAATTAGCTATAAAACGCGGCAAAATTTCTCAAGATGAAATGGACCTTTTAGAAGAGCAACTGCAGAACATTCCAGAGTACGTCGAGCACATAGTCGCCACGCAAGAGGAAAAAATTAAAGAAATAGCCAAGAAATACGCTAAGTCTAAAGTTTTCTTCTTCCTTGGTAGAGGTATCAGCACCGCCACAGCTTTTGAAGGCCGACTTAAACTCATGGAAATCGCATATATACCTTCAATAGCTTTTCCTGCAGGCGAAAGCAAACATGGACCCATCAGCCTTATCGAAGAAGGTTTCCCAGTAGTGTTTATTTGCCCCCAAGATGACACCCACAAAACCATCATAGGTAATATTATGGAGATGAAAGCCCGAGGTGCCCACATAATCGCCGTTGTTGAAGAAGGTGACGAAAACATCAAAGCCTTAGCAGACGAATACATCGAAGTTCCTAAAGGCATCCCAACTATACTGTCGCCTATTCCGTTTGCAGTGCCACTTCAACTGTTAGCTTACCATACTGCTCTTGAGAAGGGATTAAACCCTGACATGCCCCGCAATCTGGCGAAATCGGTTACTGTGAAGTAACCCATTCCATTTTCTTATTTGAACCATTTTTCGAGTGAAACTTTTCCCTTTTGCTTCTTGCTGCCTACCTTCATTCGCTCAATGGATTTTTTGATGCGCTCTTCACCAAACTCTTTCTCAAGGCACAAAAAGTTCAGTAAGCCCGCCTCATCTGCTTCTCTCCATTCAATTTTGTAATCATCGCTGACTTCGGGGTGAAGGAAAATCTCTCGTATTTGACTTATTTTATCTGCGTAGCTAACGTTTTCAATATGCGGCAGGGCACCTTCTATGGTGCCGTATTGTTTGATTAGTTTTAGGGCAGTTTTGGGTCCTAATCCTTTAGTGCTGTCATTAAAGTCTGTGCCAATTAAAATTCCCACATCAATTAATTGTTCATAGGTTAACTCATATTCTCCAAGCGTTTTGCGCAATTCTATGATTTCAGGCAAGACTTCAATGAATGCTTTTCCTCTCCTTCTTCTTCCAGAAATGGTAACGTTTCGTAGTAGTTTGGGTGCCCCAAAAAGCAGGCTGTCATAGTCTTGGCTTGCACAATAGTCTGCGATGCCTTTCTTGTTCATGTACGCTGCTTGGGCTTCACCTTCACTCGGCGCCTGAATCCAGGGTAGACCCATCAAATCTAGAACTTTTTTACTGTCAGGAACCATATAATCTTTCAGTGTGGTTGCTACTTGTGCATACACTCGCATTTTTTCTGTGTCACCTCTTGCTTGAGCTTTTGCAAAACTTGCGAAAGCTTCAACTTTAACTCGTCGGCGTCGTTCAACCTCCGCTGATTTTAAGACCGGAGATTTGCCGTCGAAAACATAAATTGGCTTTAATCCCATTTCGACGAGGTTGCTTGTGCGGTAGAAGAGTCCGCTTAGGTGGCTGGTGATTTTGCCTGTGCTGTCTTTTAGTGGTGTACCGTCAGGTTGGCGGATTATGCTGAGGAACTGGTAGATGGTGTTGTATGCGTCTATGGCTATGATTTTACCTGATAGGTCTTCAAGTTTTACGGGGGTTTTTGGTATTAGGTCTTTGAAGTTTACGCCCAAAATGACACCATATGTAGATTAGGTTTGGAACAAGTTTAAGAGTTTTCCGAATTACTACTGGTTTCTACCTTTACCTCAATTTTAAAAATGACGGCAGTGGGCCCTGAGAGGCTACGAGTCTCCCAACATATAGTCAATTCTGCAGTTGCCTACTGAGATAAAGAAAAGAAGTTTATTACACGAGTTCGATTCGTCGTTTGCCTCTGGCCATCGAGGAAGTGCGAATTTTAGAGCCAACCTCGAGCTTTAAAAGGAGTTCATTGAAGTCTTTAAAGCCCAAATCTTCGTATTCGCCCTTCAACTGGTCAAACAGATCATCATCAGTCATATCGCCTTTCTTTTTAAGAATTTCCAATAGGAAAAAGTAGGCTGGGCGTGTTTTCCAAGTTTTTATCTGCGGCATCGGACGGTCCTTCTCTATGCAACTGGGGTTTGTGGCTTTTGTACTTGCCGGATTTGCTGCATGAAGCTCTTGTACCACTTCTCCATGTCCGGTGTGATTGAGGGCCCCATTTCTTTGAGGGCGTCTTGGAAATCTTTCATTGTGACTTCGCAGCTGTTTACGTCGTGTCTTAGTGCATGCATGGCGGCTTCTCGGCAAAGCGATTCTATGTCAGCGCCAGAATAATATTTGGTAGCAGTTGCTAAAGCATTATAGTCTACGTCAGTGGCAATCGGCATGCCTTTGGTGTAAATTTTAAAGACTTGTAAGCGACTCTTCTCATCGGGTTCAGGGACATAGATTAGGCGGTCGAACCTACCTGGCCGAAGCACTGCTGAATCCACCATGTCGGGACGGTTGGTTGCAGCTATGACTACGATGTCCTGGAGGGTTGTAATGCCGTCCATTTCAGTTAGCAACTGGCTTATGACGCGTTCGGAGACACCGCTGTCGCTCATACCCATGCCTCGTCGGGGAGTGAGTGAGTCGATCTCGTCGAGAAATATGACTGCGGGTGCCGCCATGCGGGCTTTGCGGAATACTTCACGGATAGCTTTCTCAGATTCCCCAACCCATTTGCTGAAAACTTCAGGACCTTTGATTGATATGAAATTGGATTCACTCTCTGTTGCAACGGCTCGCGCGAGCATGGTTTTTCCGGATCCTGGTGGACCATACATCAGGATGCCTTTAGGTGGTCTAATTCCAAGTTTTGTGAAGATTTCGGGGGTTTTTATCGGCCATTCCACGGATTCTTTGAGGTGCTGTTTAACTTCGTCCAAACCGCCTATATCATCCCAGTGGACAGTTGATACCTCAATGTAGACTTCACGCATAGCGGTTGGTGTAACTTCTTTGTATGCGCCTAAAAAGTCGTCCATTGTAATTTCCATTTTTTCGAGCACTGCGGGTGGAATGCGTTCTTCTTCTAAGTTGATCTGTGGTAGGTATCTGCGCAGGGCTTTCATGGCAGTTTCTCTACCTAAAGCGGAGAGGTCAGCGCCTGTGTAGCCGTGAGTCATTGCTGAAAGTTTCGGCAAGTCAACGTCCTCTGAAAGTGGCATGCCACGGGTATGGATTTGGAGGACTTCGTAACGTCCTTTCTTGTCAGGTACGCTGATTTCAATTTCCCTGTCGAAACGTCCTGGTCGGCGGAGTGCGGGGTCAAGTGCACCCGGTCGGTTAGTTGCTCCGATAACGATGACGTTTCCTCTGCCAGAGAGACCGTCCATCAGTGCCAATAATTGTGCAACAACGCGTCTTTCTACTTCACCGGTGACTTCTTCCCGTTTCGGTGCGATTGCGTCAAGTTCGTCGACGAATATTATACTGGGTGCGTTTTGTTGGGCTTGCTGGAAGATTTCTCGTAAGCGGGCTTCGGACTCACCGTAGAATTTGCTCATGATTTCGGGCCCATTTATGCTGTAGAAGTTTGCTTCGGACTCGTTAGCGACTGCTCTTGCCAATAGGGTTTTCCCGCATCCAGGTGGGCCGTGTAGTAGAACACCTTTTGGGGGTTCAATGCCTAGGCGTTGGAAAAGTTCAGGGTGGCGAAGAGGTAGTTCAACCATTTCTCTGACGCGTTGGATTTCTTCATGGAGCCCGCCGATATCTTCGTAGTTTGTGCGCGGTAAGCCTTTGCCTTCCGGGGCAGGTTCGTTTAGAATTATGAGTTTGGTTTCTGTTGTAACTTTTATGATGCCGTGTGGGCGTGTTTTGGATACTATGAATGGAATGGCGTGTCCTAACATCATTACTAGTGTGGTATCTCCTTCAACTAGTGTACGTTCCATTAGTCGGTTTTTGACGAAGTTGGTGAAGTCTTCGTCTACGTTTAGACGCATATCCACTGGTGCCAATGTTAGACTTAACGCAGTTTTGACTTTGGCTGGTCGTATAACTACATATTCGTTTATAGCTACGCCGCTGTTTTTACGTGTGAAGCCGTCAATGCGGATGATTTCGCGGTTCTGGTCCTCGCTGTATGCCGGCCACGCGATTGCGCTTGTAGTGCGTTTGTTTACGATTTCGATTACGTCTCCAGCACTTATGCCTAGTTTCTGCATGGTGCGTTGGTCGATGCGGGCTATTCCTCTACCGACATCTCTTTGGCGTGCGTCTCCGACGCGTAATTGAACTTCGCTCATTTAGAATTGCTCCAGATAATCTGTCACTAAACTATGTGTTTGAAAAAGAACTGTTATTCTATATAAACCTTCAAGCATAGCGCCTGAAACATTAGATTATCACTAAAAGAGGACTTTGAATGTTTTTATGTAAAATTTGGGCTGTTTAGCGGCTGGTCCGGCGTACATTGAAGCTTTGCGCTTGGCTTACACCTGAAATTTGCGAAAGTGCAGTTTCGAATTCATCAACTATTCCTGTTTTGTCTTCAGGGAACCTGATTTGAACGAGTAGTGCTACCAGACCGAAAGCGACTGGTTCTTCACCAAATCCTTCGACTTCTGAGTTTTGGGGTAGTATGGCTTTAATTTTTGCTTTGAGGTCGTCAAAGTTTTTGACGATGTCTTCCGGGAAAACTTTGTAGGTTACAAGTATGCTTCCCATTTCGAATCGCCTATGGTCCTTGAAAGCCACATTTGGGGCATTTGAAAAGTCTACCGAATTTTCGACATTTACCATCTCGTTTTATTTGAATTTCGCCGCAGTTTGGGCATAGGAATTTTGTTGATTCGCTACCTGGCGGGATGGGTTTTCCGCAACTTGTACATGTAACTAGGGACAGTTTTTCTGACATAACTGTGACACTTCTTTGCCGAATTATTAACGGGGTTACTTATATCTGCTGTGCCTAGAATTCGTATTTAATTGGTTCGGAACGCAAATTAGCAGTCTAAAAATATTAATCGGAGACTCCACAAAAGTGTATTCAGTTTTTAGTCAATAAATCTGGAATATAAGAATATATGAAAAATTGAGGTATTAAACGAAGGTTTAAGATTGAAGTAGCAAAATTGCTTTTGCTAAGTCACCATCGGCTTCAACGAGCGCTTCTTTAGCCCTATCAAGGTTCTTGCCCGTCTGGTCTGCGACAAGTTGCACGTCTTCTTCGCTAAACACAGGTTTCACTGATGCACCCGTAGCGACTCGGGCTGATGGGGCTTGTTCGCTTGCTTGTCCGCCGATAACTTGGTACATTTTCTGTCCCTGAACCTGCAAAATCGCCACTTCAGGTTCGTCAATGACTATGTCTTTGTTTGCTGTTCGGATTATGACTTGTTGCACATCTGGTACGCTGTCCATGTTCATACCCATGCGCTGCATCATGCGTTTTTGTTCTCTTGGATTCATGCGCCTGTTCATAGAAGTTTCGCCTCAACCAATATTCTACACTAGAACTTGATATAGTTAACTTTCTTTAATACCATGTCGGACCTTAACCGCGATGCCAGTTTTAAACGCGCGGATTTCTATGCTGGATAGTAGGGTGCGTCCGACGGCTAAAACTTGCCGCTCTTCGTTGAGTACTACTATTTCATCTTTGGCTCTTACTTCTTCGTTAATCGCTGCTACGTGCACGGCGAATACGTCCCCGCCTCGAGCTATGTATGGGGAAACGTGGTTTTTAACGATGACAAAGCAAATTGCTTCAGGTATTTTCTCAGCCATTAACTGGGCCGCTTTAATGCTTAATGAAAGTACTCCATCAGTTGGGCGTAATGTTGCCAATCGTTCGCCATTAAGGTTGATATAGCGTATCCTACCTGTGCGAGGTGAAAGCCGAATTTCGATGTTTTCGGGAAACAGTTTGGCGCCTACACCTTTACCGAATTGGTAATCGGCGATGCTTCTCACTTTGGCTTTTGCGTTCTCCATTGGTTCACCATAGTATACCTTTTAGTTATTTCGACAAGTATAAACATCACAATATAATAAAGTCCACTGAAAGGTGAACATTTAACATGCGATGCGAAGTCTGCGGACGCAAAATACATTCTGAACCCGTACGAGCAGTTATTGAAGGGGCAAGACTAACAGTTTGTGTTGAATGCTCCAAACACGGCAAAGTAATACTGCATGAAGAATCAGATGTTCGACAACAACCAAGCTTAACTAAATCAACAATGCATCTGCCCATAATCATGAGAAAACCGCCTGTTGCCCAAGTCCAGATAAGCCAAGAAATAGTCGAAGATTACGCAGCTATAATTCGGAGGTCACGAGAAAAACTCTGTTTGTCACATGAGGATTTAGGTAAAAAAATCAATGAGAAAGCCTCATTGTTACGACACATTGAAACAGGAAAGGTAGCGCCTAATAACCAACTTGCAGGAAAGCTGGAACATGTCCTAAAAATCAAATTGATGGTGCCAATTGCTGATGAAAAAGTCAAAGCAATTCCTGCTAAGGTTGCAACTGAAGGTTTAACTCTGGGGGACCTCATTGAAATGGATAAGAGTGGGGAGGATTCCTCAGCACGAAAGCCATCTTAGTCCAACGTCGCCTTAACCGTGAAGAATCTAGTTTACCTGAACTCAAGAATTTAGCGCAATCTGCGGGTTATATTATCGTCGGAACTATGGAGCAAACCCGACCGCCTGATTCGCGCTACCAAATCGGTGCGGGAAAAGTCGAAGAACTCGCAAGGATGGTTGAAGAAAACGGTGCAGACAAAATAATTTTTGACAACCAATTACGAACGCTCCAAACTTACAACCTATCTAAAGCCACAAAAGTCGAAGTTATAGACCGCTTCCAGCTAATCTTAGAAATATTTACAAAACGTGCTACAACAACGGAAGCCCAACTGCAAATCCAGCTAGCTATGGTGCGTAATGAACTTAAACACGCGAGAGAAAAAGTGAGATTATCCAAAGGGAGTGAGCAACCTGGCTTTATGGGTCTTGGTGTTTATGAAGCAGATATTTACAGAGACGCCATAAAACGGCAGGTCCAAACAATCTTTAAGAAACTCGCTAAGGTGCGGGAAAAACGGGTTCTGCAGCGGGAGAGGCGAACGGAGCTAGGTTTTCTTACTGTTTCGCTTGCAGGGTATACGAGTTCAGGCAAAAGCACGCTCTTTAACGCCTTAACTGAGGAAACCGCACGAGTGGACAAAAACCTTTTCACTACACTTTCAACCCAGACTCGTATGATAGAGTTTTCTAATCGTAAGTTCCTTCTAACCGACACCGTGGGCTTCATTGATCGTCTGCCCATTTCGTTGATTGAAGCGTTTCACTCGACGCTAGAAGAAACAATCTTTTCAGACTTAATAATCATAGTCGTTGACTTAAGCGAGACATTAGAGACCATAGAAAAGAAAAGCAATGTTTGTTTAGACACTATCGAACGCCTAGGCGCATCAGGCATACCTACAATAACAGTGCTAAACAAGATTGATCTCCTAAAACCTGGAGAGCAAGAACAAAAACTTGCCGCGATCAAAGACAAAGTAAAAAACCCCATTTCGCTTTCAGCAAAACGGCAAACCAACCTCGACGAACTCAGAAAACACGTACTGCAAATTCTGGAAAACTATGTACACGCGCAATTCAGCGTCCCCCTCAATTCAAATACTATGTCGTTTATCTCATGGGTTCACCAAAAGACGCATATTGAGAAAGAGAATTTCACTAATGACTCTGTCGAAGTCGTTTTTGAATCCAACCCCTCCATAGCTGAGCAAGTTAAAAGAAAAGTGGAAGACCTCCATGGAAAATTCCGAGCAATCCCAACCCATTAGCCCGAAACAGATTGTTATCCTTCGATGGGGTCATCGGCCTCAACGGGACATAAGGTTAACGACGCATGTCGCGTTGACTGCTCGGGCACTGTGTGCTTCAGGTTTCATTTTAGCTGACACCAGTGACCCTCACATAGAGAAAACTGTGCTTAAAATTGCCAAGACGTGGGGCGGCAATTTCCGCTTCGAAATGGGCACTCCGTGGAAAAAAGCGGTGAAGGGATGGAAAGTTGGAGGCGGAGTTATCGTGCATTTGACGGCTTACGGTGAGAATATTCAAACAAGCGACGTAATTGATAGAATTAAATCACAGAATAGAAAGGTGTTGTTGCTTGTGGGCAGCCAGAAAGTTCCAGGCGAATTCTACTCTGACGAGGTTTCGGATTTCAACGTTGCTGTAGGTAACCAGCCGCACTCCGAATGTTCTGCGCTTGCCATATTCTTGGACCGCTACTTTGAAGGCAAAGAACTCGGCAAACCATTTGAAAAAGCTAAAATTAGGATTGTTCCTAAAGAACGGGGTAAGGAAATAAAAACAAACATGGATTTTTTATAGAAATGTAAGAAGAGTTTTATTGCAGCAAGATGCAATATTAAGGTGTTAAAAAGGAACCTTAGCGTATGTTGTCTACAATTGATGATTCAACCTTGCATAAAGTCGCCTTGGCGTTGGGCGAAGAAGACGCGGTAAACCTTATTGAGCACTTGAAAGGCGTAGAAGAAATAACCGATGATGAAATCGCCAACAAAACAGGTATACGCTTAAATTCTGTTCGAAAAATCCTCTATAAACTCTATGATCACTCCTTAGTCAGTTTACGACGAACACGCGATCCGAAAACAGGCTGGTTCATTTTTCATTGGAAGCTTCAACCCGACCAACTCGAAGGCTTTATACTGAGCCAGAAAAGGCGTGTGCTAGAAAAACTTAATGTACGCTTAGAATACGAAAAAAATCATGATTTCTACTACTGCGGTAGCCAAGAATGCAAACGCATACCCTTCGAAGATGCGGTAGAACTGGTTTTTCACTGTTCTGGTTGCGGGAAATCTTTGGTTCATTTTGCAAACGAAGATATGATAGAGAAACTCTCAATTAAAGTGAATATCTTAAGGAAGGAATTGGGTGAATAGCCCGCTTCCGAATAGGGAGCAAGCACTTAGGCTTCTGCAAACAAACAATGTTCCATCACATGTTGTCAATCACTGCATAGCAGTCTCATTTTTTGCCATAGAAATAGCTCATAAACTCCAGGCGAAAGGGCTACAGGTTAATTTGCAACTTTTGGAGGTAGGTGCACTTCTGCATGACCTCGGGCGTTCAAAGAGCCACACGGTCGACCACGGCGTCGTTGGAGCACAAATAGGCCAAACCATGAATTTACCTCTCGCCTTAATTAACATAATAAAGCGGCATGTCGGTGCAGGTATTACCATCCAAGAGGCGCAAAAGTTGTGCTGGCCCGAAGATATTTATGTTCCTCAGACTTTGGAGGAAAAAATTGTTTGCTACGCAGACAAACGCGTTGACCAAGACGTGGTTATACCAATCGAAACTGAAATTCAACGTCTCCAAAAAGAAGGCAAAGTGGATGCGGCAGAAAGAGTTAGAAGCCTCCACAACGAAATAACAAGTTTATTGGATGAATCATTATGACGACCCTTACGCTGCTGGTTAAAGCATGGAACGGTGGGCAACTCAAACAAATAGAGGAGCTTCTAAAAGTACAATTTGAAGAATTGACAGTAGACATGAAATTTTTAATTTCCAAAAATAAATGGGTACAAGTTTCTGTTTCAGGCGAAGATGAAGCCGTGGCATCAAGTTTTATCCGAAAAGAAATCGGAATTTGCCCCGTTTCACTCGAAGAACTAGGAAACGGTATAGTTCTCAAAGGGTACGTTACTAAAATAGATAATCAGCAACTAATGGTGGATGTCGGAGTTTTTGAGCCAACAATCACCCAAGTGGTTGTGCCTTTAGCTAATTTGCAGGCGCAACTTGTAGGTGGTAAAGAAGTCGGGCTAAAAAAAATCTCTGAAATCTACGGCATTGCTGAAGGCTTACCCATAAGCATCAAAATAACGTCTAACGAAACTGAAAACTTACAAGCAGAACTGTCGCCGGAGCAGGTCGAAAAGTTACATTCATGGCAACACTCTCTTTTAGACAGGTTGATTGTTTTGCGGGTTTCAAATGAATTAGTTCTGTTAACGCTGGAGAGAACCCGATTGGAGCGTGATGTTATTGATGTCGAGAGGCTTGGAATGTTTGAGTACGTTTTGACTTGTAAGTTGGGGACTGATGCGACTGGTTTGATCCCAAGGATTGGTCGGTACATGCGGAATGCGGTATTTGTAGTTTTTAGCACCAAAAAAAACATGGACTTTTTGGGTTAAAGGTAACATAGTGGCTTCACTTTGCTCGTTGATTTGCCAGAATCCTGTAGGACAACGATTACTTTTCTCAATACTTGAAGTCAATAACATCTAAGATTTCGCCGGCTTTCGCTTAACTGCGAAAATTGTCTACGATGTCGCCTGCGTTTTAGTAGGTTTCAATTGAAACCTGCAAGTTTTAGGTCCCTAAACGTATTCTTGAATATTTGTTATCGACCAGCTAACTGTGGAGTATTTTGCTCCTATTCAAGATTGCATTACATTAAAGGAAGAACAATACTTTTAGAATTTCATTTTGTTGTGAGATAATTATATTAATAACCTGAATTATGCTTGCAATTGCAGAAAGGGAGGGAAAAATATGCAGATAGATGGATGCGAAAAATTAACAAAAGTAAACATAATAATTGCGTATGATTCTTTATCAAAGAATACTGGTGACGAAACTAAATTTTACGCTGAATTATACGGGACAAACAAAAACGGTTTGCTATACAAAATACCTCACAGAAAATTAGCCAAAGGCGTAATAGAGTTTCCACAAAGAAACATCCACGAAATCACAACAATTTTTGCCAAACATAACGTTGGCTATCGACTAAGACTAACAATACCCATTACAGACCACAAACAAATAGCAAAAATATCCGCGGGCATTGAGGACCCCTATGAAAAAGCGTTGTTGCTTGATTCAATAGGTTTCAGCAAGTTTGTAGAAGACAAATTGAAGCAGATAGGTAAAGAGACATTAGACTATCCGGACCTTTTGAATGAATTGTTAGCTGTAACTGATACGGTGCAGAAGTGGTTAAAAAACCATAAAAAAGAATCCAAAATAGGTTTAGCTGACGTGTTTAAGACTTTGGAAGCTGTAGACACAAAGTCGTCTATGGCTATACAGAAAGAAGCTTTACGTTCCGCTAAGTCTCTTCGTCAATGGCTCATTAAGAATAGCCTTCAAGAGGGCGATAAAGATAAATCGCCAATTGGTACAGTGTTGAAAAAGTATAGACCCCGGAAGCCTAAAATTCTGAGATAATTTATACCTTTGGACTTTATTCGCCTCTAGTATCGTTTCGGTTGCATTCGGCTTTTGGTCTATATTCCACTTTTTTGTGTCGCTCTTTGTAATGCTTTTCGCATTCTTTGACTCTTACAAGCATCCATTCTTTCTCTTCATATACGCATCCGCACAACAGAGTCTTTGTTGTCACGTTCTATAACCATCTAAGCATATGCGCCAATTTTGATAAGGGTTTCTGAAAAATTTCTTAAGCTCAAAACACTTTCAGTGTAAAAAAGAAAAAACCCCCCTATAACAACAAGGTATCTTTCGGTTTTTTGTGCCTAAAAGGGCAATGTTTTAGAACAGGTAACCTCTCTTGGTTGCTATTTGAGGTAGCTACATGGGCACTATGAAGAAAAAAAATATCAATACCCGGCTTGAGCATGAAAAGAAAGCCAAGCGGGAGAAAGAAGCAAAAAAGAAACAGATGCTACAGCAACTTCCTCCAAAGGGAAAGAAATAGCTGTTTTAAGCGCTAACCGATAGAAAACCGCAGAGAATAAGTTAAAATTTATCGCGTTTGCTAGTATGCTCTTTTTTTACCATTTTCTGATTTCCCGGTAAATATCTTTCTCTGTGTTAGAGATAATTGCTTATCAAGAAAATACTTAGGGTTGACTATGTTTTCTTTCTGTTTGATAAATTGATTGTTTTCAAGTTCTGGTGGATACTATTATTAGCTTCAATCCTCTAATATAGAGCTCTTAATGTGTTGGTATCATGGCCCTTAGGTTGCAAGCTTTTAAACAAGATCCAATGGATGGAAAAGTAGGAAACACAATCCGCTTTGTCGTTTTAGACTTTAATAAATCTAAAACTTATCCTTCTAATTTCGTTTGCATGCTTCCACTAAAGATGCAGGGTAAGGTTTCAAATGTTTTTATGGATTTTTTTGGAGATAAAAGTTTAGATGTAGCGATGGGGCTGCTAAAAGATGCTTTAAAGAGAGAGGCCGATTTCGAAGTTAAAACTGAACTGGAGCGACGGCTTAAACTTATAGACCCTAGCCAAGTAAATCAAGTAAAATGCAGTGTTTGCGGTAAAGTTTTCCAGCCTTATCGTATGAAGAAATTCAAGCAATGCTACTGCAAAGATTGCCTAAGCAAACGTTACCGTCATAGGTACTGAATTATTGCTTGATTATAAATCGAATTCTTGTTTTCTATGTCAGGTTTAATTTAAATTAACGCTAAATACAATAATCTCCTCGTAATTCATAGTCAAGAAAGATAGGTGACGGCGGGGAGGGGCAAGAGGGCTTGAGTTATGACAACGAACCAGACCTTATAGATAATGAAGAGCAGAGTAGCGACTCCCTAACTGCCTCTGGAATAGCGGAGTACATACGCTTTAACTGTTGTCCACGCTTCTTCAAACTAAAATTCGAAGGCAAAGAAGTCAAAAAACGCACTTGGCTTGAAGCCTTCAAACCTATCAGCCCTTTACTTTATGGCGCGGGAAAAGCGTTGGAAGAAAAAAAAGTGGCTGAACTCAAAGGCAAAGCCGCTCACTATATAGATTTCACTAAATACGATCCCCACCAGCATGGTTGGGCAAAAGCAAACGATTCCATGGATAACTTGCGTTATGTTATTGAAGCTCAGATTGCTGATTGTAAAAAAGTTGACTCTAGACCTGTACTGCTTTATCAGGTTCCCATGAAGGGATCCATCGGTGTCTGGACGGTTAAGGGCATCGCCGATTTGATTGCTATTTGGCCACTTAAAGATGGAAAAGTGAAGGTTAGAATTTTCGAACTAAAATCCTCTTGGAAAGAACAGACTGCACATCGTATCCAAGTGGCAATTTATGTTTTACTGCTTTCCACTGAATTAGGTGGTTTATCTTCGAAGGTTGAGCTTGAAGGTGGCGTAATCAACAGGGAGACGAGTTTAGCAAACCTTGACTGGATGAATCTTCCGAAATTCAAATTAAGCCCTCTAATTCAAGATGTTGAAAGGCTTCTTGCCAGAAACGGTGAATTAAGCCGCATCCACCAGATGCCATTGGAAACGGTGGAGTATCAGCTTTCCTGGAGATGTGACAACTGCGGTTTTAATGAATGTTGCATAGTGTGCGCAGTCGAGAAAGAAAGCATTGCATTATTGAATTTGAGCAGGGGCGAACAGAAGGCACTTGGACACTATGGAATAAAACAGCTAGAGGATTTGGCGAAACTCAAGGATGTCTTAGATACCGCTAATTTGCGTCCCTACGAATTCAAAACCATACGCGCTAAAGACCCAAAGAAAGTCCAGGAACTATCAACTGACCCAATTGTGGGCGCTAAGCTGGATTGGCTGGTTGAGCGTGCCCAGTATATGCTGGGTGGCATCAGGCCGAACAGTCCTAATGCAAGCAAAAGCCGTTGGATGCCCTGGTTAACTGGAACGGGCTACGGCAACCTTCCCGAAGACTGTCCTTTCGCAGGCGCAGATTCAGCGCTTATTTATAACCCAGAAGGCTTAATTCGCATCTACTTTTTTGTCGAATGGGACTACATGCTAGACGTCGTTTCAATGATGAGCGCCAAAGTTAGTTGCACCCGCTATAAGGGCGAACCACTATGTGTTTCACGAGTAATCGATAGCCTCCCAGATGAGCGCAGCAAGTGTCTGGATGAAGAAAAGACGCTGATGGAAAGTTTCTTCCAAGAGTTAACCAAAGCAATAACCAAAGTTGCCAATGCAGTAGGCAGCCCCGATGAAGCGCCCATTCACCTATACTTTTTCAGTCGGCAAGAACGTGACGTCCTAATGAAAACAGTCTGCCGCCAGCCTTCATTGATAAGTGCACGGGCAGTCCGTGATCTTTTGGGGCTGAGGCAAGCAATCGATCAGCCCATGTTCTCCATAATCCAAGACGAAGTTTCCTATCGAAAAGCTCTGCGCTATCATAGCACTGGGCTTTTACCGATTCTTGAGCAGGCCTGCTTCTTTGACCGAAACCAATGGAGAGTTAAACGTAAAGATGGCACCTTAGTTGATTTGAGTTTGGTTTTCCGTGATGGCTTGTTCAATTATTCTTTGCCGTTCCGCAGAAACCCCAACGGTTCTATATCTTTCCTTAAAGACGGTCACAACGACGGTTACTACCCCGCTCGTGCCCGATTCGGAGATCAGCTACCCATCGAATACCTTTGGGGCGCAAAAAATCGGTTGGACAATTTCGAACAAGTTAAAGGTTCGGCCAAGATCCTCCTTGACAAACGCAAATGGTGCGACTACAACCAGAAAAGCCGCCGCATAACTGATGAAGAGCTCAATTTGATGGGAACCAAGCTTTGTATGGTACTTGAGATAATCGAACGGTCAATGTCTATTCGCAACAGGAGGTTAGGTAAGAAACCGATCGCTGTTCCAAAAATATCCGAGTTCACATTAGGCGCTGCAACTTTGGAGCGGAGTTGCAGAGAGTTTTTGGATTTGGAGTATTTCTCAAAGCGCCAAGAAATGTACCAACACTATGCTATGTTGCCCTATCAGCGTGTGGCATCGGGGCGGTCGCTGATTTTCCAGTGTGTATCAGTGGATGAGTTCGAGAAGGAGTTCATTGTCCACGGTAAACTGATCTATGAGGGCTTGGGGTTGCCCAAAGCTGAATGTATTGCTAATGCTTGTAGGGTTAAGGGGTCAGATGGTTCCAGTTCCGGTGATTGGATGGTTGTAACGGAACTTCGGCGTAACGAGCAGGGGCAATTTGAGGAAACAAATAAGCGTTCTCCATCTGAATTGGAGAAATCAGCTCGTGCCATCGTTGACAAAGTAAATGTGCCCAAGTCGGAGATTTTAGTGAGGGTGGTTAGTTGGCCGCGGGCCAGAGGCAGCAAGTATAGTGCATGGCACAACCTGCCCACAACTGACCCTCAACAGGCAAAGAATAACAAGTTTAAGCAGCTTTTTGAAGCTGGACGCTACTACATTTTAGACGATTTGGCAGATGACATTATTTCCGATAGGGCAGCTAAATGCCTTGACTATGCAGGCAGTAATATACTATATCGTCTGTTGGCGGATTATTTGGCGGGGAAAACTGACAATTCATCACACGCGGCTTTGCCTAAGGACCCGGCGGCTTCTTTTCTGCGTTGGGTTGAGAGCAGAAGTTTTTCTCCTAAAGCTGAGCAGAAGAGATTTGTGGACTGCGTGTTTGGGAGAGAGCCGATTGTTATGTTACAGGGTCCACCGGGCACAGGAAAAACCGAGACACTACAGCTCGCAGTTCTAGCACATGTAGCCGCTCACAGAGCAAATTCACGTTGTCGTGTGTTGATGGTTGCGCCCACTCACAAGGCCATCCAAGAATTTGTCGTTAAACTTTCTCGTTCCTGGCAAGAATACAATAGGGAAGGCGGCAGAGACTTGAAAGACCTCAAAATCTACCGAGTTTTAAGTAGTGATGTGGCTTTATCTCCGGCGCTTGAGGGTGTTACGTACCTGAACTATAATGAGAATCAGGCAATCGTTAAGGAACTCTCTGATTGCTTGATGAACCAGTCCACGTTAATCCCTAATGATGCAGTCGCTGCTCCACTGGTTTTATGCCTGACACCTCCTGGTCTTTACGGCTTAATGAAGAAGATCGGTGACAAAGAGCCGCCATGGGGAGAAGGCTTTTTTGATCTACTCGTAGTTGACGAAGCAAGCATGATGAGGCTCCCTGAACTCATCCTCTCAGGTAGTTTTCTCTCGAAGAACAGCCAAATCCTCGTTGCAGGTGATCATCGCCAGTTGCCGCCGATTGTCGCACATAACTGGGACAAAGAAGATCGTCGTACACTTGAAGAGATGGCATCTTTTCTGTCTGCTATGGATTTTCTGCGGTTGCTACGCAAAGAAGATCTTGGTATTGAACGGATAAAACGTGAGGTCTGCGCGGATATTCCTGCTGTACGGTTGTGTGAGAGTCACCGTTGTCATTCGGTTGTTGCGGAGTTTTTGAGGGAATGGGTATATGAGAAGGACCTTATTGATTTCCACTCAGACCAATGTAAAACATTGGCGCCAGTGAAGGCTAAAACAGCTGGTTTAGATGCTGTTTTGGCGCCTGATAATGTGTTTGTATTGATTGTGCATGATGAGGCTGAAAGTTTTCAATCTAATTTGGTGGAAGCTTCGATTGTGCAAGCTTTAGTTTGCAGTGCCCAGTCAGAGAGCATAGGTATAATAACTCCTCATAACGCTCAGAAAGGTTTGCTAAAGAATCTTTTGTCGCAGAGTGGTAAAGATACACGTGTCGATACCGTTGAGCGCTACCAAGGTGGCGAGGCAGATTTTATAATTATCTCGTCTACTGTAAGTGACCCCGATTATGTGCGAAGTGAAAGCGAATTTTTGCTTAATTTGAACCGCATTAACGTGGCTATTTCACGGATGAAGAAAAAACTAGTAATCGTTGCGAGTCGTTCAATTTTTGAGTTCATGCCGCAAGATGCCAGAGACTATGATAAGGCATTGTTGTGGCGTGGCATATCGGCGACTGTAGGGTTTACGGCTGATTCTAAGCCCGTTTGGAGGGGTGATCTTTCTGTTTTCTTGGGGCAGGATGTTTGTGGGGTGAACGTTGAGGTCTACGTTAAAGGTGCACATATATGATGGTAATTCATATTTAATGAATGTCGTAGCGATTTTTTCTGTTTTGTATATCTGGGTTTTTATTAGTTCAGGGGTTCCTTGACTCATTAGTCTTTTAGTTTCGAAGGCAGATACTCTAAGAACGCTATCTGCCAAACAATGATCGATTTAGAGTTGGAATCAAAAGAAGAAGAAGAGGCAACCACTCACCGACCTTTTTCTTCTCTTGAAATGAAACTGTCCTGGCAAAGGACCAGCCAAGTGTGCAGATAGCCCTAAATACACTCAGCACCGCCACAAAATTTTTAACACTCTTTGAGGTTTTTTTCCGTTCATAAAAAATAATTGGGGTTATGTCCGGAAAGAGGATAGCTTTTTCACCTGTTTTAGTTGATACGGTTTATACTTAGGTTTTGGGTCATGGGTTTTAAGGTTCGTGACTGATAGTTAGATTTTTGAAATGTAGTGAAATCAATGCATTCTTACGTGAAAAAATCGAACGTATTACGAAAAGACTGGTAATTGGCGGCCTTTCAATTTTTTGTTCATTCAGCAAGATGCCAAAGCTATGATCGGGCTGTTGTTGTGCAGAATTTAGTGAACATTAGGTTTGGAGGCTTCTTAAAACCACAGTTAACTGGTGATCTGTTGGATTTCTGATGAGATGTCCAATAAAGAAGTTAATCGAAGTGAAAAAAATTAGTAATAAAAAAGGCGCCAAAGCAATACCAAAACCCTTGAAAGGTAACTCTAAAGATGAATAAACAGTGGTTTTTCAAAAATAAGAGGAAGAAATTTATTCTTCACCCATACCGCCAGGCATACCGCCTGGACCACCTTTCGGCGATTTAGCTGTGATTACATCGTCTACGCGTAGTATCATGGCTGCTGATTCAGCTGCTGATTTTATAGCTTGTTCTTTAACGACGATTGGCTCTATGACTCCGCTTTCAATGCTATTCTGTAGTTTACCTGTAAACACGTTAATGCCGATGAACTTGCCGTCTTGTTTATCGTGTACTTGCCGTAGTTCTATGAGTATGTCTATGGCTTCTAAGCCTCCATTCTCCGCGAGTGTGCGTGGAATTACTTCAACTGCGTCCGCGAAAGCTTCTACTGCTAGTTGTTGTCTTCCACCGACTTTGGTTGAGTAGTTTCGTAGTTCTTTTGAAATTTCGATTTCGATTGCTCCACCGCCAGCGACGATTTTATTGTTTTCTGTGACATCTGAAATTACTGATAAAGCGTCGGTTAACACTCTTTCAGCTTCATCTACCATTCTTTCAAGTCCTGCTCGGATTAAAATGGCCACTGAATGTGGGTCTTTGCATTTTTCGACGAAAATCATTTTGTCATCGCCGATCTTGCGTTCTTCCACTAAGCCAGCAAAACCCAGATCTGTCGTCTTTAAATCGTTTAAGTTGGAGGCTATTCGCCCGCCTGTGGCTCTTGCGAGTTTTTCCATGTCAGATTCTTTAACTCTACGTGCTGCCATGATGCCTTCTTTTGTTAAGAAATGCTGCACCATATCATCTATTCCTTTCTGGCAAAAGATTATGTCTGCTCCCGAAGCTTTGATCTTGGTTACCATCTCTTTGAGCGTGTTGTCCTCTTGGTCTAGGAAAGCTTTCATTTGGTTCGGTTCATGTATGCGTATTTCTGCGCTTATTTCGGTTTTTTCAATCTCTAAGGCCATGTCTAGAAGTGCGATTTTTGCGTTTTCTTTGCTCTTTGACATGCCTGGGTTGACGACTTCTTTGTCTATAATTATGCCTCTAACGAGTTGTGTATCGATAAGGCTTTTTCCAGTTTTCTTAACCATTTGTATGTTGTCTATGTCCGCAATTATCTTGTCGCCGTGTTTCTCGGTTACCTGTTTTACCGCTTCTATGGCTATTTCTGCGAAGTGCTCTTTAGCACCACCTATAGCTTTGCTTCCCATGGACGTTAATGCAACTTTCATCATAGTCTTTTGATCTTTAACGTCAATGGTTACAGCGTTTTTGGCTATGATTTCGATTGCTTTTTGTGCAGCTTTGCGGTAACCTGCGACGAGCATGGTTGGGTGGATGTTTTGGTCAAGGAGTTCTTCAGCTTTCTTTAAAAGTTCACTTGCAAGAACAACAGCGCTGGTAGTTCCATCACCAACCATATCATCTTGAGTTTTAGCGATTTCAATCATCATTTTTGCCGCTGGATGCTCAACATCAATCTCTTTAAGAATAGTTGCGCCGTCGTTTGTTATAGTGATATCACCTAGGCTGTCGATAAGCATTTTATCCATACCGCGTGGACCAAGGGTAGTTTTTAGAACCTCACCAATTACACGGGCCGCCATAATATTGTTTCGTTGGGCTTCTTTACCTCTACTTCGAGAAGTTCCTTCCTTTAATATTAGTACAGGTTGACCATTTTGGTTTTGTGTTAAATATGCCATGTTATTTTATCCTCAATATTGTTTACTATTATCTTGTGGCATAGTCCGCGTTTTTAGGGTTTCTCGCAGCTCGCTCTTATCTCTGAATCGTGCCTGAGATGGATTTACCCAGCAAGATTGGAGACTGCGCATTTTCTTTTCTAAAACCGTTGACTTGCAAATTATATACTGTCACACAGAGATTTAAACTCATTAGAAATAGCGCGATTTCTGACTTACTATTTACTGTTATACCTATGATTTTGTGAATTTAGTTGTTTTTTATGGCGAGAAATCTCTGATTACTTGTGCGTTTGGGGTCATGTTGGTTAGTTAGTGTTAATTTTATTTGGTCTCCAGGTTTGTGTCGATAACATAAGGTTACAACGCCTTGGTTTTTAGTTATATATTAGGGGGTTAAATTCCGTAATAGTCACTTCTATTCTTGTTCCAATTCAACCTTGGTGACATTGAAATCTTGCCGTGACCTTCTCTATCGTAAGAGAGTCAGAATACGTCAATAGCGAAAGATTGTTTATACTTATTTTGAGGCGAATTAACGTAGTAATTGTCTAAAAAGCAAATCATGTATAATAACTACCTCTTAATCTAATTAGAGTGTGCAGATCGTAGTATCACCTTATTTGAGCCCTAAAACGGGTTTTTTATATTTATTGACGATTCTGGGCAAATAACTGAGATGGAAAAAATGAATATAACTCGAGAAGTCCCAAAAACGAATCAGCGCTTAGTTGAGAAGTGCCCTGAATGTACCAGCAAAAACCTCGTTCACGACTACGACACCGGCGAAACCATCTGCGGCGACTGCGGTCTAGTCCTATATGAGCAAATGTTAGATAAAGGCCCCGAATGGCGCGCTTTTACTCAACAAGAGAAAGCCTCAAGAAGCCGCGTCGGTATGCCCACATCATATTCAGTTCATGATAAAGGATTATCCACAACAATAAGTCAAGTTGACAGAGACGCGTTCGGCAGAAAGCTTCCCTTATCTACTAGGCTGCAGATGTGGCGTCTTAGGAAGTGGCAAATACGCAGCCGAGTGCATTCATCTATTGACCGAAACCTCGCCCAAGCAATGGCTGAGCTTGACCGTTTATCAGGCAAAGTCTCGATCTCACCGCCAATCAAAGAAAAAGCTGCCTTGATTTATAGAAAAGCACTAGACAAAGGCTTAGTTCGGGGAAGATCCATATCCGCCATCGCTGCTGCCTCTTTATATGCTTCTTGTCGCAAAAGTGGATTACCTCGAACCCTTCGCGAGATCGCCGAATCTAGTCTTGTTGATAAAAAAGATGTTGCACGTTGCTATAGGCTTTTGTTGCAAGAGCTCGATTTTCATATGCCGATTTCGGATCCTTTAACATATGTTTCAAAAATTGCCGAAAAAAATGGTGTCTCAGGTAAAACGCAGGGCGCCGCCATAGCAATTTTAAGAGAAGCTCGGCTAAAACGGGTTGCAGCAGGAAAAGACCCAATGGGCATGGCTGCAGCCTCACTCTACATAGCTTGTCTACAGAATAACGAAAAGATAACTCAAAAGGACATCGCGGAAGCCGCTGGAGTCACTGAAGTTACAGTTAGAAACAGATACAAGGCATTAAAGAGACAGCTAAATCTCAAAATACCCGATCAAAGAGACAGTTTTTAACTTTCGTTGTTTTTTTTGCTCTTTTCAGAAGAAACGGCTGATATATTCTTCTCTCCGTTTAGATAGATCAGATTTTTAGAGTGCCAATATTTTCCCCCAATTCCTGACTGGGCAGCAAACAATGACGTCGCTGATTTAAATTTGCTTCCTACCATCTTAACGGCGAGTAGATTGATTTTACTCGACAAACTGTTTAAGGTATTCGACGATTAAAGCATAAGCTTCTGCATCATCAGGACCAAACCTTTGGTTGTCGACACTGCTAATGATTGCTTCCCCCTCAGCTTCTCCAACAGGCTCATTATACTTAATTCTGTAAACACATCGGATAACAGAATCCCGTAATGCCTGAAAGTTTAGCAAGGGAAATTTTACTCCAGGCAAATACAAATAAAATTTTTCGTCTGCTCTGGGCTCAATAATAAAATTTTTTCCCTCTTGCAACCTGAGAAGACTCTGCAGTAGCGACACCTTAAAGGGCGGAAAACAAGATTGCGCATCTGAGTCAGCATTTTTCCTTATCTGACAAATCTTTTCCGAGAGCGTGTCTATATCCCAGAGTTCAACATTACTGCTCTTAGCATCCGCCATAGCTTTTTCACTGAAATAGGTTGTGGCTATTGCAATTGATCTGTTGCATTCATAGATGCGTTTTGCATCCTGCGATATTAAAATGATTATGTCTGAAACTTTAAGGTTTTTAGGGTACCTTCGGGCTTGAATCGCAATTCTTTCGTTATCCTTAGTAGCTACAAAGTCTACGCCTGAAGCAACTGTATAATTTTCTGACTCAACTTTAAATGATAGTTCCTCCAAGAGCCATCTGATGAAATGTTCAAACTCTGTTTGCGAGAGAAAATTAATGGGATACGCATTTGTTTGAAAGCGCAACTCGGAGTTAGTTGGTTTTTCTAAAATATTTTTAACTGACTTCTGTTCTGTTTTATTTATTGCGTTTAGGCAATATTTCTTTTCTATCCTGCTAGCTAATTCCTCCGCTTTGAACGATGGGATATGCAGGTTATCCTGCAAAAACTCAACAATGTCTATGTTTGGGTATCTAGCAATAATTTTTTCTAAGATACCGGTAAACTTGAAGTAATTCATTTTAATGTTCCACATTCATGTTTTTAGAGGCATGTTTTGGACATAATTGGCGCCTAAACTCATAGGTGTATGAGAGGTTAAGTTTTGAGAAAACTCTTCCGCATACATCGCAAACACCATAATGATTTATACACACGCTTGAATTATCATGTGCGCATTTGAATTCCAGCAATCGACTGTGCTTTTTTCCACAAACAGCGCAGATAAAACCCATGTCTTGTTCAATGTACTCATTCAAAATGGGGTCAAGTGTTAAGGCTGCTTTTTTTGAATAAATTTTTCCTGTATCTATAGATTGTCTGATACAGCTTTTGCAGACGTACAAGCTATCCTGCGTAGCGTATCCCTCAGAGAAAGTTTTTCGGCATATTGGGCAAACAACTTCTATAGCGGAATCAATGCCTACGAAGATGGAGGATTGTAAAGATGCTTTATTGTCAAGACTTACTTCAAACTTAACTTTGGCTGTGTTAATTACAAGCAGATTGATGAATTTCACGGTTATTTGGGTTACAAATGATTCTTCTTCATTTTTTAGAAGCACTTCGTAGTTGGTTCGCCATTTTTGGAAATCAAAATCAATTTTTTTGGAAATAAGGTGTTCCCGACGTTCCCTCCTTAGTCTTTTCTCGAAGGTTCTCAGCTTAGCTTTTTTCTCTTTGTAGAGCTGTAAATCAAAAATAGCCAGTTTATCCCTAAGAATCATATTCAGCTTTTCGTCTGCAACCGCTTTGAGCTTATCAAAAAAATCTGTTTTTAGCTTCAAATTTAAATCTTGAAATTCCTTTTCTTCATTTTTTAATGTGCTGTCTTCACTAATATCCTCAACTCTAACTACCTTTTCTTTCTCGTCGACGAGTATTGTAAATGTTTCTTCATTTTTCGCTCTGAGTTTATTCTGAAACATCACTGAAAAGTAAAACTGAAAAAACCTAACTGGTTCTTGTTTGCCAACTTTTACTGAAACAATTTTTCCATTGTTTATTCGATGGTAGCATGATTGGGTTTTTACACAGATACTAATGGTATCTTTGCCTTTTTGTATCTTGTCACATTCTATACAAGCAAAGGGATAATCTTTGAAGTACTTTTTGATAATTGTCTCAAAATTTCGCTTTGGCTTAAGTATGATTTGGCACGGTACGCCATCTTCTAGACATTCTTTCAGTATATTCTGGAAGGTGGGGCTCCCTGCTGCAATAAGCGGGATTTTTTTCTCCTTTGCCACTACGGACTGATATGTATATTCTTCAAAGTTTGATTTGTCGGGATATTTTATCCTCAAAATTTCATCAGATTCCTCAGTTATCTTGCCTGCCTTAGAAGCGATATATTCCTTGAAGAATTGTTGAACTCTTGTGTCGACTGGTTTTGTGCTCAATCAAGAACCCCTTGAGTAAATTTTTCAGCTAATTCCTGGTTTTTCCTCGAAATATTCAGGTTGTTTGCTATTTTTTCAAGTTCTTTTTTCATATCTAAGCGGGAATTACTTCTAAGCAATATTTCAACAATGGTTTTTTGTATATCTTGAGACCCTTCTTTTATTTCTCCTAGGACCGTTTCCATTTTTCCGATTGTCATTGTAAACAAGTCTATTTTTTGGTATAAAATGTGCAATACATAGTCGTCGATAGTGTCTTTTACACTTAAGTTAAAGATCGTGACATCCCTGTCTTGTTTAAACCTGTGAATTCGGCCTATTCGCTGCTCGATTTTCATAGGATTCCAATGCAGATCATAATTAAACATTATACAACAATTCTGGAGGTTTAGACCTTCAGCTGCAGCATCGGTTGCAACAAGATATTTGGTTTCACCTCTCCTGAAACCTTCAATGACTTTATCCCTTTCCGATTGATCCATATCCCCTAAGTAGACTGCAGCTCTTCCGAATTTCTTCTCTAACATTTCTTTGAGTTTATGAGCTGTGACTTTTCTTAGGCAAAATATCAATGCTTGTTCATTAGGAATTTCATGTACAATATTTCCTAACAATTCCATTTTTGCGCTCTTGATTTTTGTTGCCATTCCAATTAGTCTATCTGTAACTTCGGCCTCAGCAGGGAACCGGCGCTGTCTTTTTTTCAACGATTCAATAGCTGCTATTGGAGAACTTGAGAACGACTGCTGAAGAGTAATTGCTTGAAACACTAGAATAGCCTTGCTTTGGGACGCGCTGATTTTTCTTAGTAGGATTCTCTGTTATAAGAGCCTCTATCGTTTTGAAATGGTTCTTGCTCATGTCTCGTAGATATTCGGTTGCTTGATCAATAAATTCGCGTTCGTCTTCATTTGCTTCGAGCGTTCTAGATTCAACGTATCGCTTTGTAAATGGGATATCCGTTTGTTCTCTACGTGTCCGACACATTACCTCTCCGATGGTTTGTCTTAACCGATTTGTTTCCTCTAACTTTGCAACTCGGCTTTTTGCATCTTCAGCAAATTGGGAAATGAACGCGCGTTCGCTGTCAAGAAGTCCCGGCTGAATTAAATCCGCAATACTATACAAGTCAGTTAGCCTATTGCATAAGGGTGTAGCGGTAAGGAGCAAAAGATGATTCTTTCTAAGTTTTCCCAGACAAGTTCTGCCTTTGCTATGTGTGTTTCTAAATGCATGGGCCTCATCTACTATCATCAGGTCCCATGTTCTACCTGATAGCTGATCATATTTCCTGGCCAAAAGATTATGTGAACATATTATTCTATCATCGCTCCCAAATTCAACATGTTCACTTGGGTTATTAGCTATCAAAAAAGTCTCTCCGAATTTTTCAGCCATCTCCGTTTTCCATTGTGAAAGTAGACTCTTTGGGGCAGCAATCAGAACTGAGTTAATTTCCTCTCTTAGGAGTAACTCTTTCATTATAAGACCAGCCTCGATTGTTTTGCCAAGCCCCACTTCATCAGCAAGAATGGCATTTCCATTCATATCGTTTATCACTTGTAGGGCTGTTCGCATCTGAAAACTATACGGAATTAATTTTGTTCGTATAGCATTCAGAGAAATTAGTCTGTCAATTTTGTTTGTGCGCTTTATTTGTAGAGCTTCTAGATTAAGCTGAAATTTCCTAAAGGACGAGAATTTCTTTGCTCCAACTCGCTTTTTTATATTATACGGGTCTGAAAAACTACATTTATTCAGGTGTTTAGTTTTTTGACCTATTGCGTTTTCCTCCTCAAGTTCGTATGAGAGGGTTTTCTCAATTACCAGTGAGTTTGCTCTGTTTAGTTTGATTTTTTTAGAGCTTTTTTTCTTTCTGATTTTTTGCGTCTTGTCATCATTAGAGAATTGTTCTATGACGGTTTTTTCGTATCCTTTGCCGTCAAGCTTCTCAGTTGTAGAGCACCCGCTACATTTGTTTTTGGACTTAACAGGCAAGATTATCGCGCTGTACTTAGTCTCTTAATATAAAAAGATAAAGCAACATAAACCCAAATTATTTCAAGCTTACTTGAAGTTCTTATCTTGGCAGGTTTGTTTCGGTGTTGGCAGCGTCTTTTAGTAGCTAATAGGAGGACAAGGTTTTTGAGATGCCTTGGGAATAAAGGCGCAATAGTTCTGAGATAAGACATTGGTTATAAACTCCAACAGGTCTGTGCTTGCACTAGAAAACAACTTTTCTTTATTAGATCTTATCTGCCTTTATTTTTGTGAATGTTTTTCCATCAAAATAAAAAATATTTAGCGGTTGTAGGTTTTGGAGTTGTCGTGCCTTCTGTTGAGTTGCAGTTAAGCAACAAGAGGGCTTTTTCTGAAAAACGCCTCTAATAATTGGGTACAAACTCTATAAGCGGATGTGCATCTCAGAAAATAAATGAACCTTTGGCCCAAGCGAAGTTGCAGTCTATGGGTTTAATTCAAAAACCCAGAAGGACCTGGAGATCATACAAAAAGCTGACTTCATTAGTGCACTTGACATTTTAAATCATACTCTCCATAATAAGATAAAGGGAATTAACAGATTCTGAGTTAAGAAAATGCTGTAAGCATCAGTATTTACCAAATGATGGCCAAAGTAGACAAAACATGGGTGCATGGGCGAAGTACTGGTTTATCGCTTAATTTTAAACAAACGTTTTTTATGTAAGTAACCATAGTACTGCATATTGCGTTAATAGTGAATAATGTCAATGTCTGTTGTTATTTTAGATGGTGTGTCTGGGCTCGCAAGAGGTTTAGTATCTGGAACTGCGGCGTTTTTTATCGTAATGTTACTCTCGATTGCCTACAAATATTTTACTAGCGAAAAACTTTCATATTTTATCGGTATACTTTTTGGATTAGGTTTTCTTGGATTTTCAGGTGGTCTGCTTGCAATTTTGGACCAGCCAAGTTTAGGCGGCGTACTCGAAATTGTGGTCCTAAGTGTTTTCATAATTTGGGGTGTTAATACCGGCGACAAAATAGCTGATAAAATACCCAAAAAAAGCGCTGCTTCCATAATAGGTGGTATGCGCAGAGGAAAATCGGTATACACCACAATCAAATTACCCGATGAGCGATTGATACATGATATGACGGGGAAGCCAAGAGTGCCAGACTCTCTAAAAGCAGAGCTTTCACTACGAGAGTTCACCTTGCCGGGAGACATTCCTCTTGAGGAAATTGCCAACCGAGTAAAACGTCGTTTGATTACCGATTGGGGTGTGGGGGATGTGGAGCTTGAGTTAGATCAAGATTGCAAGGTAATTCATTTAGCGATAGCAGCTAAGACAATAGGTTTAAGCGCGGCTATACCTGAAGATTGCTTGGGTGTACCTATAGAGTGCCAAGTTATTCCCTCTAACCTAGCTCCAGGGGATATTGTAAATATTTATCTTGAAAATGGGGCCTGCCTTAAAAGATGCGAACTAAAAGGTGTAGATGAAAAACAGCGAACAATAACAATTTGTGTGAACAAGAGTTACCTTGAAAAAATTCGTGGTAATAAATCATCTTTAGTAGTTGTTCTTCCCTCTCCCTTTGTACAACCATCTCCAACTATCAGTATACAGCAGAAATCAGGAGAGATTGAAGATTTTCAGTTTCAAAAAATGTATAGTCGGCTCAAAGAAGCAGGGGCTACTGATGAGCTATCAATTAGAATTGTAAAGAAGGTTCAAGCTAAAATAGATAAAATGGATCCGCCAATTTCTACTAAAACCATCGAAACAGAGACTATTAACGAGTTGAAAAAGGAAAATCCAGAAGTGGCAAAAAAATTGCGCTCAGGGAGACTAAGAGCAAAGTTTTGTATTTGACGTAATTTTAGATCGCCGCGAATTGTGTTTAGAAAACGGTTATGCCCGTAATATCGGTAAGCTCTCAGGTTTTGGGGTAGCTTCGTGAGCATCTTAGTAGACTCGCTATTACCGCATAATATTCATAGGTTAAAGAGCAATAAGAAACTGCTGCCTAAATTTGATTTATAGGGAAGTTTGGAGGTTACTATGATTAACGTTCCCTGTCTAATGACATCCGGACGCATTAAAAACTAAAAAGGAAGTGAAAAAATTTGTCTGAAAAAGCTAGTGATGTTATATTCGTTGGAAACAAACCACCTATGAGCTATGTGCTCGCTATTATAACCGCGTTTTCTTCTGGTACGCAAAAAGAAATTACCTTGAAAGCAAGAGGTCAAGCTATCACCACAGCAGTTGACTGCGCTGAAATCGCAAGAAACCGCTTTATAAAAGAACTCAAAGTCTCAAAGATAGCAATTGGTACTGTGGAGATGCCGCCAAGAGAAGGCGAAAACAGGTCCAGGATGGTTTCAACGTTAGAAATAACTCTCACAAAAGCGTAGCAATTGCATGAGCAAATGAGTTTTAGCCTCCAACTTTTTTGTAAACCCGAAATTTTATTGTAAAAACAACTCCTTTAACTCCTTAACTCCTAAAGCAAATGCAAAATGGCTGGATTGATGAAGTTTTGTTTATTCCGTTGGGCATTTTACAGTTTTTGCCTTATTCCCATACATTTGGTATGATACTGTTATTGATTGTGTTGCGTTTCAACTTCTGGCGGACGATGGCCTTGCTGGAGCTGCCTAATGAGCAGTTGGTTGTAAACTGAGCGTTATGCTGGAATTTGGAGAAAGCAATTCTATTTTAAGTTTTAAGAACCTATAGATTTCACGGGATTAACAGTTTCTTTAACAAAAAGACAAATTTTTTATATTACAATAGGTAGTTAATTAACATAATAAGTTTTTAATTAAAATTATTGCTTTTATTTTCTATTGCAAAATTATATATATACATTTAGATTTTACTTGCGTTTAGTTGGGCGAGACTTTTCTGCTCCTCACTCAACATAAAATTAAATTGAGAAGAGAAAAATGCAAAAAATAAAAGAGAAAACTTTAGCCATTATAATTGCAGCATTATTTATAGCATCAACTATCTGTGTACTAATACCTACAACCAACGCACATGACCCACCATGGTCACTACCAACATACTCCTTCATCAACATAGCCCCCGCACCCATCGGAGTAGGACAAACAGTCAACGTCAACTTCTGGCTCAACGTACCACCACCCACAGCAAGCGGCGCTTATGGCGATAGATGGCAAAACATGTACGTAATCGTCACCCACCCCGACGGAACAGAAGAAACCCTAGGACCCTTCAGCTCCGACGACACAGGCGGATCATACACCACCTACACACCAAGCACAACTGGCGAATACACATTCCAAATGTCCTTCCCAGGAGAAACCCTACAAGGCACAAACCTACAATTCCCCAATGCCTACGTGGGCGACTACTACGAACCATCCGAGAGCAACGTATTTCACCTAACCGTACAAGAAGAACCCATCTCATACGCACCCCTAATCCCACTGCCAACAGAATACTGGACACGACCCATCTACGGACAAAACAACGACTTATGGTATGCAATCGGCGGTGCCTGGCTTGGGCTTGGAGTTTCAACATTTGCAAACACCGGCCAATACAACCAAGCAGGAGACTACGCACCCTACACTACCGCGCCAAACAGCGCACACATTATGTGGACCAAACCCATAGCCTTTGGAGGCACCATGGGTGGTGAATTTGGTAACGATCAACAAAGCAACTACTGGTCAACCTCACAGTACCAACCAAAGTTTGCACCCATCATAATACAGGGCATACTCTACTACGTCAACTACCCAGGCTCAACAGCTAACCCTGCAGGATGGTCAGCAGTAAACCTACACACCGGCGAAACCATCTGGACCAAAGATTACACAACCAACCTAAGATGCGGCCAAATAATGAATTATCTCTCACCTAACGAGTACGGTGGACGCGCATATCTTTGGGCAACTGGCAGCGTTCCAGGAGTGGTATCTACTGGAACTACTTATAGCATGTATGATGCAATGACAGGCAACTACATTCTTAGCATAGTTAACGGATCAAACTTTAACAAGCTAACTCTTGATGATCACGGCGGATTAATTGGCTATTATGTAAATGCAAGTGCAGGACAACGGTCACTTACTGTTTGGAATTCTACTAGAACAATCCTGTTAGGGGAAAACGGCAATGCTGATCTTGGCAATGCGTGGCAATGGAGACCAACCCAAGACGGAGTATATTCATTCGAAAATGGTATTGAATGGTCAGCGCCAATAGCAACTACAATCGATGGCAACCCAATATCCCTTGGCCTATCAGGAATGGATGAAGATGTGGTACTTATGAGCTACACAAGCGGTCAATCAGCATACTTCCAGCCCGGATGGTACATCACAGCAGGCTACAGCGCAAAAGACGGACACTTAATGTGGGGCCCAAACAACCAAACCGAAGTTGTAAACTCTCGTGTCTTATTTGGCTCAGAAACCATAAATGATGGTGTTTGGGTTGAATTTGACTCAGCAGAACTTACCGCAAAAGGCTACAGCTTAACTACAGGGCAAAAACTCTGGGGACCAAACCCCATGCCAAACGTAAACCCCTTCTCATCGCTAGGACAAAGATACACCCCAGGACCAGACGGCACAATCTTAACCTGGACTTATGGTGGGGATGCATACTCTATTAATGCTCATGATGGCACCTACAACTGGGAATACCACTCACCAACCAGCGGCTATGAATCACCATACGGCGTATGGCCGTTTTGGACCTTTAGCGTAGGCACAGTAGCAGATGGTAAACTATTCCTACCAGTGGGGCACATGTATAGTCCACCGCTATTCCACCACGCACAACAAATGGCACTAAACCTAACTGATGGCTCAGTAGTTTGGTCAATAACCGCATTTGATGTAACTAGCGCACCAGCAATCTCTGATGGCATAATGACAACATTAAACGCGTATGATAATCAGCTTTATGCTTGGGGTAAAGGACCCACTAAGATGACTGTGACTGCACCTGATGTTGGGGTAACAACAGAAACTCCAATAACGATTCGGGGTACAGTTATGGATATCTCGGCTGGTTCTATGCAGGAATCTCCCGCTGCACGGTTTGCTAATGGTTTGCCTTGTGTTTCTGAGGATAGCCAGCAAGCCTTTATGGAATACGTCTATATGCAGCAGCCAAAACCAACAAACACAACAGGAGTACCAGTACAACTAGATGTAATGGATGCTAATGGCAACTATCGCACAATAGGCATGACTACTAGTGATGACTCAGGAATGTTTACTTATACTTGGAAACCAGACATATCAGGCGACTACATTGTGTATGCTAGCTTTGCAGGCTCAGAATCCTACTATGCTGCCTCAGCTGAAACATCCTTCCATGCAGCTGATGTGCAATCAACACCGATGGCAACCACTTCAACAACACAAAATGCAGTTGATAGCTACTTTGTTCCCGCAGTAATCGGGATCATTCTTGCGATTGCTATAGGCTTTGCCATAACAATACTAGTGCTCAGAAAACGCTAGAAAAATAACATTAAAAACAATTTTTCCCTTTTTTTAGTTTTAAAGAAACGATAAAAACAGGGCTAAGCGAGAGCTTGTTTTTACGCTATTTACTATAATGACTGATCTTTCTCCTTTAGGTGTCTGGAGCCTCAGCAAACCTTATAGCTCTATTTCTAATCAAAGCACAATAAGAAAACTTCAATAAGGTCTTGAACAATCGAAAACAGTTATCTAAAACCGCAAGCCTTTAAACCTAAAAATAACTGCAAGGTGTGGAAGCCAAGTTCAATGAATAATGAAGACTTATTTTTTAGCAATAAACCCATAGACGAATGAGAATGCAAACCAGTTGGTTTAGCTTCTTCTTATATCAAGCCTTTTCTACCTATAGCATTTGCAAAGCTGTTTACCGCCAAGTAAGTGTGCTATTTATTGTCTTCATCTGGGACGCAATAATCTTCTCATACTGCTACAGCACTCCGATAATTAAATCTCTTCTCGCCTTAGTCCCAACGATCACGACAATCGGCCTATAAGCGATGGTGTTTGTTTGATAATATCACTTAGTATCTTTTAGTTTTTTAGAAGCTTTAAGTAAAAACCTTAAATATGACACATGTCATATTATAGTCTTGAACGACAGAAGAGAATCCAAATGAAGCGACCACTCATTTTAATATCCATAACGATGCTGATACTATGCTTAATTCTTACGTCCTTTAGTTCTGGTATATTTACGGCTCGCGCAAGTTCAAGCGATTCTGTCTGGCAATTGAGCGTAAGCGGCCTTGTTAATAACCCTTCAACGTTCACTTTGACTGATTTGAAAGCCATGTCCCAAACAACCGTTTCAGCTGAATTGTACTGCGTTGACTTTCCATTTACAGTAGTTACGTCGGGTAACTGGGTAGGTGTAAAACTCTCGACACTTCTAAATGAAGCAGGCGGAATTCAAGCCGGAGCAATTAAAGTTGCTTTTTATGCAAATGATGGCTATTCAACAGATTTAACAATAGAGGCTGCTAACAGCGATAATATCATCTTGGCGTACGCCAAAGATAATTCATCTCTAAATGAAGTGCTACGTCTTGTTGTACCTGGACATTGGGGTTACAAGTGGATAGCACAAGTCGTGAACATAGAAATCGTTAACTACAACTTCATGGGCAAATGGGAAACTTTAGGCTACTCAGACAGTGGAGACGTAAATGATCCCTCTAAGCCACCAAACCCAAACATACAACCTCCCGTAACTATACCGCCTATAACTTATCCTTCTCCATCAACATCGCCGAACCAAACACCTACTTCAACTATAAATCCTGTAGAAACGCCTTCGCCCCCCGTTTCAAACTCAACCTTCCAAGAACCCGCAGAACAATCAGCGAATCAGAGTCACCAAAACAGTAACCTGCTAATACCAATAGTTGCTACGTCAAGTATGCTTGTAGTTGTAGTTATAGCATTAGTTGCATCAAGGAAAAAGAAAAATAATTAGTATTCTACTCATGCCAATTTCAGATGTTCTACAAAACTAAATCTCAAATTATCTCTTCAGTTTTTATCAGCGACGTTACTTGTTAAATATGATACCGAACTTTTCATTTGTTGTTGTGTCAAGCTAACCACACACTTTTAATTCGGCTGGTAAGAAATTTTCTGGCTATTCAATTTTAATGAATTAGGAAAAAACAACTCCCCGTAGTTGACGATAACATTTGTATCTTGAGGATTAAGATTATATCGGAAAAGCACGAAATAAACTTGAAACAGTTGACACAGCTAAAGACGCCATAAAATTCCAAACGAAAATTTAAATTCTACTTATTTGACGTTAGGCTCTATGATATAGATAAAATCTGTTTTCCTTGGAATTGCAAACGCTCCAGAAATAATTGCGTTATATTTACTTGTTTTCTAAAAAAAGAAGGTTTGCTCCTGCGATTACTCTTCGTCTTCGCAATCGCAGTCTTCGCAACAGTCCTCTTCTTCTTCCTCGAAACCAAAAATAATTTTTTGCATTCATTAGACACCTATGGATTTATGATAAAAATGAGTAACTAAATAAACCCTTTGTTACATTTCCTACCTTTTTTAAAGTAGCTTGTCATGGTTTTTTGCTACTTTAAAAGTTAGGATACCAGATTTCAAAGAACTCAAAACTTAATCGCTAATAGAGTTGCAGGTAATTTTAAATCGACTTCAAACTATGTATAATCAAAAAGTTTAGAGGGTATGATTGGGGTTGGCAATGGATTGTTTCCTTCCTGGTAAAATGATTTTGATAGATGCCGCAGGGTGGAGCGATCTTTTGATGGGCGTAGTGGTTGGGGCAATTAAGCCACCTGAACGTATGGTGATGGAACGTAGGATTTCCGTGTCATCGTTTCAGCCACCCAACTTCAAGAACAAAAAATACCTAATGACTCAGTAAGGATAGCTGATGAAATCGTTGCGGTTATGCAGCCAAACAGTGAAACCTGCTTTAAAGTCTGTTCAGAATATGTCTTATCTACTGTAATTGGGCATTTGCAAGAGCAAGGGTTTAAAGTACAAAAAGTCGAATCTACAGGTGAGCTCAAGCAATTCGTTGAAAAGGGTTACGTTCGATGGTGCATTGAAAAAGGCGTTCCAAAAGAATTGCTTGAAGATAAAAGGCGTTTCTGGAATTTTCTTCGCTGGGTAGCTCAAGCTCCTCGTCTAAGGGAGGGGTTGGTGAAGACCGGTTGGGCCAGCTGGGAGCAGAAATGGCGCGAAGAAATCTTTAAAAACAATTTCAGGCAACCGGTTAAGTAAGCTCCGGTAGACTCAATTAAAACTCAAATAATTAAAATTTTAGAAATATTTCTACCCTGGCGGGTAGAAATTAAGGCGATCTTGAAATTTCCTGCAATCCAGCTGCATATTAACAATTGACATTTTCTGCCGGAAGGCTTGACAAGCAAGATGCTTTTAAAGGCTTTCAAATCCCGAGTTAATGGATATACTGCATAAATAATAACGACTAAATTTCTATTTGATAGCTGGACGAATGAAAAATATGGTTTGCCCCCTCGAAAGGAAAGTAGCACAGCAGCTGCTAAAGGAACAATTAGGTTGGGAAACTTTATCTGTTTGTCAGGCTGGGTTTTGGCTTAATAAAAATACGTTTCTAATGTCAGATGACGTAAAGGTGTTTAAAATCAAACGCCAAAAACTCGATGGCGAAATAAATACCGGCCCTCTGCCCCTCTTGGTGCTAGTCGGCGTTGCCGAAATGACTGTTGACAAAGATAGAAAGATAATAGATGTCGAGACTCGAGAAAAGCTTGGTTTATGGCTGGATGCAGTTGTCCGCAGGTTGGCTCCAAATTAGTTTTTCTATAGTAGCCCTGTTAAAATCGTTGATAGCTGCTTTAATTATAAAAATAGTTGAAGCCAATGTAAAAATGAAGTAATTTAGGCATTACACAAAATTAATCGATTGTTGCTGTCCACATTGAAGGTGTTTGGGGTTTTGGCTTGAGGATTTAAAGAGAGATCGTTGCTTTGTTACAGTAAAAGAAGGTTTTAGGGATTAAATTAGCTTAAGGAACCGAAACCGAAATCGCTTGAATCAACTTTGACATTAAGTAGGACTCTATTGTTAATAGAAAAACTAAGAAAAGGTTGGTGGCTAAGCTTTGTCGAGGTTGAATTCCTCGTGTATTGCCTGCACAACAGCGGGGCCATCCTTCTCTTTAACAACGAAGGATATGTTTAGTTCTGAGCTTCCTTGTGCAATCATGTGGACGTTTATGCCTTTTCTGGCTACAATGCTAAAGATTTTAGAAGCTACACCCAATGTGCCCTTCATTTTGGCACCCATGACCGCAATGACTGCAACGTCGTCTTCAACTGTGACTTCGCTGATTAAGCCGCCCCTTTCCAAAAGTGCGATTTCCAGGTTACTGATGGCTCTGCCGAGGAGCGAACGTTTGATTATAATGGATATGTTGGCTTCCGAGACCGCGGCGGATATCATCATTACGTTGATGTTGTTCTTTCCAAGAACATCGAAGACTTTTGCGTAGCCCGGGTGCTCCAACCAAGGCGGCGCCGTAAACGTTTAGCATTGCGACGTCTTTTATTATTGCGACTGCTTTGACGGCTTCTTTAGCTTTGGTAATTGGTTCTTTTGTTATAAGTGTGCCTTGATTATCTGGGTAAGCTGTATTTCGGATTCGAACAGGTATGTTTTCTTTAATAACTGGCCCCAATGCGCGTGGGGAGGCCAAACGATAGCCTTTGCGCCGAAAATCGCCATTTCTGAAGCTTCCTGATAGCTCAAATGGGGGAGCATTCGTGCCGCTGACACGATTTTACGGTCCGTAGTCATTATACCGTCGACGTCGGTCCATATCCACACCTCATTTGCTTGCAACGCAACGCCGAGGATAGTGGCTGTGTAGTCTGAGCCACCGCGGCCAACAGTGGTTACAACGCCGTCTTGGTTTGCTGCTATGAAGCCGGTTACTACTGGAATGACGCCGTGTTCGAGCAGTGGGCTTAGCCGTTCGCGGATAAGGTGCGTGGTAAAATTCATTAGTGGGTCTGCTTCGCCGAAGTTTGAGTCCGTTACAATCCCCGCTTCTTTACCTGTGAAACATTCTGTTTTGGCTTCTTGATGATCTTTTATTGCACCCCAAACAATAGGTGCAGATAACCTCTCCCCGAAGGACGCAACATAATCTCGTACAATTTTTGGCGTAAGCTCGCCGACGTAGCAGATGCCTGTTAGGACTTTTTCGAGTTCAGCGATTGTTTCCTCAGTTAATTTGATAACTTCTTTTTGGATAGCCTTGCTGGTGATTGCTGAGGAGATAGCTTCGGTGTGTTTTTTGAGCAGATCCGCGGTGAAGGTTTGGATCTGTTTTTCGTTGCTCTTCTTTGCTTGGCATCCAACTTCAATGAGACTGTTGGTGACCCCAGCTAGCGCCGAAACAACAACAGCTATTTTATAGTCTTTTTGGGGATATTGCATAACTAACTCTGCAACATGACGTATGTTTTCGCCAGTGCCAACACGGGTTCCCCCGCCGAACTTCATTATGATTTTCAAATTTTAGGACTCCTAATTACTATTTAGCAGTTTATTTGCTAACTTATGTCTTATGTCTAGCAGGTTTCTTAAAACTGCACTGGCTGTTTCTACTCCGCCTGCGCCCCTGCCGACGAGAGTTTGTTCCCCTGCGTATTCGGTAGAAAAAGTTATTGCGTTTAGGACTCCACTGACGCATAAAGGATGGTTTTTGGGGAGCTCCGTTGGTTTTACGCTTGGTTTATTGTCGATGTCGATTGAGCCGATAAGCTTGATTGTGTTGCCCTTTTTTGTTGCTTCTCTAAGTTCTTCCAAGGAAACATCGCGGATGCCTGTTCTATCAACATCTCTTAGTGTGATTTTTCTGTTTAGAATCCAGTTTGAAAGAATAACCACTTTGCAGGCGGTATCAAATCCATCAATATCCATCGATGGTTCTCTCTCCGCGTAACCCAGCTTCTGCGCGGTAGCCAGTGCATTCTGGAAGGTTACGTTGTCTTGGGACATCTCAGTTAGTATATAGTTGGTTGTACCGTTCAAAATGCCGCGAATAGCTATGATTTTATAATGCGAGGCATCGTTTAGCAAACT
>CAWEOM010000016.1:0-39657 GCA_963810665.1 Candidatus Bathyarchaeota archaeon
TATGCCCGTTTTGCGTTCACAGGACATAGCTACAACGGGCAGCTTACCATTGACATATTTTTTGAGCAGGCGCAGATTTGTCTCCGCTCCTTTCATGTCCAGCTTGTTCGCGACAATGACCGCTGGTTTATATGTGGTCGTTTCGAAGATTGCGTTTTCCACGTCTTCGAGCGAAACCTCACCACTTATACGTACAATGGCGTCATGGACCTTGTATTCGCGCAGTAAATCTTCCACATCACGCATACTGCAATCAAGCAGTTTTCCCACAAGAATTACCCTCAGCGCCACACCCGTATGTCGTCTATCAATCTCGACTTTCCCTGCGGGTCTGTACACTAAAACTCGGCTCTTTTCAAGTTCAGCTAAAATCAACTGCAATTGGGCAATGGGGTCAAGGGACAAATCAACCATTAAAATCACTCCATCAGCATTACGTGCTAATCCAAGCGTTACTTGCCCACCAGCTTTTCCCTCAAATGCACCCGCCATCACCGCAGGGGCCTCTACAATCTGAAACTGTACATCCATAAAATTCATTATACCTGGCACTGGTTCGTGCGTACTAAACGGGGTAGGTGTAACTACAACCTTGGAATTCGTCGTTGTACTCATCAAGCAGCTTTTGCCCACATTGGTCATGCCAACCAAAGCTATCTGAGCTGAAGCCTCTTTCTCGATGAAGAGCTTCGGTCCACCGCTGCTCTTGCCCGTGCCTTTACGCTTTTTATTATCTAAATCATCCCGGATAACCGCAATTTTTCGTTTGATTTCGCCGCGTAGCTTCATGGTTCCCTTGTGCTGCGGAACATACTTTAGGAATTCAATCATCTTTTCCATTTTTTCTTTAGGAGTATGGGCAGTCTCTACTTCTTCCCACTTATCCATTGCTTCAGGCGGCAAATTCGTCGGCATTTAGACTTCACACACAATACGCAAAGTCAAGTTTAAGACTATTTCTGCATTAAACTGCAAAACCACGCTTTTTTAGTCCCGAAAAGTTTGTGGTCCAAAGTTTTTGGGTGTTAGTAATACTTCTCTCTTGTAGAAGCGGAAAAATTACCTGGGTTTGGTTATGCAATACTTAGTTGATTTAATTAAAAAACTGGCTAAAAAGTCGTTAAACCCTATTGGTTATCCATTTGTATTCTTTCACTTGTTTTTTAGTTTGCAGATTTTTGTGTTTTGGGAAAATCTTTTATGTAAACTACTCCAATATTGAATAGGGATGAGATAGGTGAAATCTATCGAAACGGCCCAAATGGCGGCGGCGAAAAAGCAGTTGTCGCCATTGAAAAGTTCTATGAAAACGCCTGCTCTACAAAAAGATGGAGACGATGACTCTTCCATTGAAGAGTTAGGTTTGAGTACTCAGCAGTTCAGGTTTTTATCAGAAAACTTGTCCATAGGTTTAGCGTCATACAAGATTGTTTACGACAAAGAAGGCATTCCGGTTGACGCTATAACTTTAGAAGTTAACCCTGAATATGAAAAGACAATTTGCATAAAACGAAAACAACTTATTGGCAAACCAATGGCTGAGTACCTCCAAAAAATAACCGATTCTAATGTCGATTGGGTAGCAGTTTATGGCAGAGTAAGTACAACGTGCATACCTGAACATTTCGAAGTTCGCTTCCCTCTAAACCAAAAACTTTATCAAATTTACGTTTTTAGCCCCAAAAAAGGTTACTGTTTTTCAACATTTAGAGATATAACCGTAGAAAAAAAGAAAACCTGCCGAGAAGTTGAGGAACGGAAAAGAGCAGAATTTCGACTTATTTCCGCTGAAAAAAGGTACCGAAGTCTTTTCATGACAACTCAAGATGGAATTATGGCGCGAGACATAAACGGAAAAATGATCAATTGTAACCAAGCGTATGCAAAAATGCTCGGTTACACCAAAAAAGAACTAAAAAATCTCTCCGTTAAGCAGCTACTCCCTGAAAAATTCCACGAACAAAGAGAAAGGGTGGCCCAAAAAGTCCTTCAAACGGGGCGCTCCATTGTTTTTGAGCGGGAGTATCTGCGAATGGATGGTTCAACTTTTCCTGCTTCAGTGCGGACTTGGCGCTTAACTGATGGTAAAGGGAAAGTTGTCGGAATATGGTCCATAGTGCGGGATATAAGTGAGCAGAAGGAGTTGCAGAAAGACCTCGAAGAGCATGCTGGAATTTTGGAGAAAATCGTTGAAGACCGAACCAAGCAGCTTAAGGATACTGAGCGTTTAGTGGCTATTGGGCAAACGGCGGGTATGGTGGGGCATGACCTGCGAAATCCCTTGCAAACTGTAATTGGTGAATTATATCTCGCTAAATGTGAAGTTGAATCGTTATCGGAAGGCCAAGCAAAAAGTAGTCTTACAGATAGTATACATGTCATAGAAGAACAAGTTGGTTACATGGATAAAATAATCTCGGATTTGCAGGCTTTTGTTCAACCTGTCCGGCTAGATAAAGTAACAGTGAACCTCAAAAAACTCATAACCAGCGTATTAACAGTTATTATTATCCCTAACGAAGTAACTGTAGACATGCAATGTGCGGGAACTTTTTCTCAGATAAAAGCTGACCCTCAACTGCTAAAACGTGTATTATTTAACCTAGTTACCAATGCGTTACAAGCTATGCCTAATGGAGGTAAGCTAACCCTGACTGTGCACGACACTCCTTCAGGGTTTGTTTCGATATCCGTGAAGGACACAGGTGTTGGTATACCTGATAGAATTAAAAGCCAAATTTTTACTCCTCTATTCACAACCAAACCTCGCGGACAAGGTTTTGGGTTAGCGGTTTGTAAACGTGTGATTGAGGAACACGGAGGTATCATACGCTTTAAAAGCGTTGAGGGTAAAGGTACAACATTTACCCTTAGGCTCCCTAAAAGCTAAGACTCAACTATAACCCGCTGTTTTTTGAAGGCTTTTACCTTTTGTTTTAGAGTGTAAACAAAAGCAATGAACCAGAACGCAACTATTCCCCATCCGAACGCAAAGCCCACAACGTTACCCAACAGGTAGTAGGCGAATTCGAAGCCTAATATGGATAGAAAAGTGAGAAAAGAGCCCACGACGCTAAAGCCCCTAAGATAATTCCTGTTCTTAATGATGGCTCTTAGCATCCAGAGTAACGCCAGAAAGTTAATGATGCTTGCAATGTCCAGAATCAGATTTGCGAAGGCGAAAGTGTCCATTGTATTGGTTTTCCCACAGCCAAACATGAATCGCCCGAACTTAAGGTTACCGCAACACAGCTCTGGAAAGTAAAATACCTTATCTGTGAGGGGGTAAAATAGACATAAGATTTTGTGGCCCGCGCTTAATTTAGTCTACAGGTAATGGTCGCGAGTATTTTTGTGAACTACGGATAGATTTTGGAAAAATTATATATAGTTACTATGAGGACAAGATGACGGTTGAGGGATACATTGAAGACACTTAAAATTGCATCCATAGTAACTTTTCTTGTAATTATCAGTTTTTCTATAAGCTTGGTTTCTGCTTTATCATCGAGTGATGTG
Source organism: Candidatus Bathyarchaeota archaeon (assembly GCA_963810665.1). Classification (GTDB taxonomy): domain Archaea; phylum Thermoproteota; class Bathyarchaeia; order Bathyarchaeales; family Bathycorpusculaceae; genus Bathycorpusculum. The sequence continues at coordinate 3,520 of CAWEOM010000016.1, forward strand.
TCAATAATCACGTCGCTTAATAATCCAACGCCTAAAGCAGGTAACGGCGTTACAGTTAACGTTGTTTTCAACAGTAACGTTGCTCAAGAATTACAGGTTTATGCCGTGGGTCTTCATGCTGATTGGATGAATGCGGATGGTTTTCAGGGTCCAAACTTGTCTAGTAATCCAGCAACCGTTGAAAGTATGAGTAGTTGGTCTGTGAACTTTGTGGTAACGATCCCTGTAGATGCGAGTGTTGGGTCGCATACATATTATGTTGGTGTTGATGGAGTGGATGCATCAGGTACTCCTTTCTCGTTAAACTCTGCTGAAGCAACTCTGCAAGTTGTTGCCGGTTCTTCCTCAGGTACACCTACTTCAAACCCTAATGGGGGCGGAGGACAAGCAGCCGACTCACAGGATTGGCTTCCTTATCTGGCAGTTGTAGCAGCTGCAGTAATTGTTATTGTATTAATCGTAATTACTCTGATGCGTAAAAAGCGGTCACCCCAACGCGCCTCTCAACCTGTTGATGGTCAACCGGAGTCTAAGCCTTCGCCAGTTACGCCTGAAGAGAAACCTGACTCTGGTCAAGACTTCACTATATAGTAAACTAAGTTTTGCTTAGGGCCTATTTTGAAAAAGCCTTAAAGCTTCACTGTGTATTGTATCGTCTATACTGTGGGTTTGCTTTGAAGGTGACTGAGGGCAAACAGTTCAAGGTTCGAATAGTAGTAATGAGCCTGCTAGTCCTAACACTTCTTCAACTTTATCCAACCGTCCAAGCGCAGAATACCACAATTTTTACCCCAACCGAAAAATTTTCAATACCCCAACTTAATGGCTCAATTAGTTTTGCCTTCAATGGCACCTACACCTCAGCTGTACTTCAAAATGATACATGGATTTTCACCGATTTAACTTTCAATAATTCATTAAGGCTGGGTGACCTCAATATTTCCGTAAAAGATTCAGACATAATAATTTTTACATTTTACTCCGACAGAGTATCCACCCAGTTCACCAGATATGGCTACCTCAGATACTTTGCAGATGGTGCTGGCGTGCAAACCTTTAACTTAAATATCAACACCACCGATTCGACACATTCCGGCGAATGGGGCGTAATCAACCCCGCCAGCGTATTCCTAGCTGAAGGCAGAGAGTGGCGACTGTTATCTGATAACACAATTATTGTTTATAACAGGACAGGCAACATAACGATTTCACATTATGGCTTTGGGATTGGCTCGGACAGTTCTTTGCCATTTTATTTGCAGCACTCCGTTGGTTTAATTACGCTTGCTATTTTGGTGGTGACAGTTGCAGCCGCATCTCTAATCCAGTTTAGTTTAAGGAGAAAACCATTGCATGGTAGTGACTGAAAATTCGCCCTATATAGTTGTGGCAGTATTTGCTTTAATTGTTGCAGTCGGCATAATCTTGATTCTCAAGTTATCGAGAGATAAAACCCGAAAAATCAGTTCACTGAGGCTTTTTATCCAAATCGTGGCTGTATTTGCCATATTCATGGGTTTACTTATAGGGCCCTTTAATGTCGAAATTTTTATGCCGCTGGGTCCTTCACCTCGCGATAACCTCTTAGGCGCTGACTTGTTAGGTAACCAATTTCCAGATGGGCTATCTGTGCCTTTTTTGGCCTGTTATTACCCCAACGGGCGTACTGTGACTTGTGCTATTTGGCAACTTCAAGCTTATGTGTTTCCATTCTGGGATTATCCACGTGGCTATCAGGTTAACTATTCTACGTCTGGGTTAGAGAAGTTAGCTATCGTTATTGGTTCATTGGTTGCTGCTTGTGTAGTTTTAGGTCGTTCTTTCTGCGGTTGGCTGTGTCCTTTTGGGCTCTACCAAGACCTGCTGACGCGGGCGCGAAAGGCTGTGCGGCTAAGGCATCTTAGCGTGTCGGATAAAACCAATAAGAAGCTAATACAGTCAAGTTATCTAATTATTGCGGTGTTTATGCTTCTTAGTGTAATTTTTGGTTCTTATGCCATTTTTGGAGCTGAACTTATACCGGGGACAATTCCGGGTGGTCCTGAAGGAACCGAAGCAGGCATCGTGAGTAATATTAATCAGCCTTTCTGTCTGGTTTGTCCAGTGCGGCCTCTATGTATTGCGGTGGAGTGTGGCATTGGAGCTTTGAATTGGTCGTATGTTTCTCAGATAGTTTACGGTCCATTATGGGTGAGCGGCTTTTATTTGACATCTATTAATGTGGCTGTGCTTATTGCGGTGACTATTTTGGCTTTGGCTTATCGTCGAGCATGGTGCCGAATCTGTCCAATGGGTGGTTTAGCTTCATTGTTTAGTGCTTACCGGCCGTTTAGGTATTTTGCTTTAACAAAGCTGGAGAAGAATCAGGAGAAATGCACTAAGTGCGGCGTCTGCAAACGGGTTTGCCCCACTCAGGCTACAGCTATGTATGAGCAGAAAGGAGGCGACGTTACCGAATCCCGCTGTATACTCTGTGCAAGGTGTGTTGAGATCTGTCCATATGAGGACGCTTTGAAGTTAACATTTGCAGGTAAAACATTGATGGCGTCGAGGAATTGGCTCCAGGGAAAGAAAGCTACCGGTGGTTCTGCGGCAGGGGATTAGAGTTATGTGCGTTCAGTCCAACCATTCTCAGCTATAGAAGTTCGATGTAACCGCTAAAACAAAGATTACTTTTTGAGTTCAAAAATTGATGGACAAGGTGGGAATTAAACTCTTAGGACTTTTTTTTCATAAAGGGCCGTCTTTTATGAGTTATCTATTTTTCTTTCTTTGTGTGTGCTGTTTTTCTTTTTATTTGCCTCGTCTCGTCTTGGGGTGTTTATCTGTTTGCTTTTTTGGTTTGGGGTTGTTTTTGGGTTGTGTTGGGATGGGATGAGTTAATTTTTGGTCTTTTATGTATGTTGGGATGAGTGGGATGAGATGAGACGAGGGTGTGGGCTTGTTGTACTTTTTGAAGAACATTGTTTTCTTGCCAAAATTTGAATTTTGAAATTTTCCTGAGGTGGTCCTCCAACTGCGTGTTATATTGTTTTCTCTACCTTGACATGGTGGACAAATCGAGTTTAGATGCTTTTCAAAGTATGAGTATTAATTGTCATTAACGATTTTTCTCATTCACTATCTCTAAGTCTGTATTGCTTTAGCAGCAAAAGAACCACACTTTTACAGTATGTAGCATAGGTCGAAGTGATCGCCTCGTAACTTTTGTGGATTATGGAGAATGCATGGAGCTTAATTCAAGTTTTATCGAGGATTTAATGACGATAATTTGTAAAATAAGGTAAAATTTCGTTTATTTCGCGTTTTGCGACAAATTTTAACTAATTTTGAAGGAAAAACCATCCTAAAAAAGTCGAAATTATGAGTGATTGTCCTTTTTCTTGCCAGAGATAGACTAGTTTTCCATAACGTCTTTTACCTATCTACTTTTTAACAATATGCTCTCCGCGAAATAATATATTGTTAAACAATAGCCATTATTTAGGCGCACTAAGTTGATTCGAAGACCAGCATATACCCCGATAATGCAATATACAAGTGCAATTATCGAAGGATTAAGCGCAGAAGCGGCAGCATTATAAAAACTCAGTCATCATCAACCCTTAAAAGGTCAATTATGAGAACTCTTTGCCAGTAGATTACTTGCCCGGCTTCTAACTGTTCAATTCGGGCGAAGGATAATTTTGATATTGAAAAGCTTGCTTAATGCGCCAAAAGCATTTATTATTTGAACCTAACACGGTGATGCAATGAAAACCATTCACAAAATAGCCTTCGGAAATGCAAATGACATGAAGGCGATAGAAGATGGTTCAATTGACCTTATGGTCACGTCGCCTCCTTATCCAATGATTGAAATGTGGGACGAAATTTTTTCCAAACAAAACCCTGAAATCGGAGATGCACTAAGCAAACAAAATGCTAGTAAAGCTTTTGAACTGATGAACAAAGAACTCGACAAAGTGTGGAAAGAGGTTTATCGTGTCCTAAAAGACGGTGCATTTGCCTGCATCAATATAGGAAACGCAACAAGAAAAATTGGCGAAGAATTCAAGCTATATTCCAATCACTCAAGAATACTGGAATATTGCATTAGTTTAGGCTTCAGCGCTTTGCCTGAAATTTTGTGGAGAAAACAAGCCAACGCTCCTAACAAATTCATGGGTTCCGGAATGCTTCCAGCTGGAGCATATGTAACCTTAGAGCATGAACACATTTTGGTTCTAAGAAAAGGCAACAAACGCAACTTCAAAGCACCTGAAGAAAAATTGAGAAGGCAAAAAAGTGCTTTTTTTTGGGAAGAGCGTAACTTGTGGTTTTCAGATGTTTGGGAAGACCTCAAGGGGACAAAACAGAATAACATTGATAAAAGCATACGAGAAAGAAGCGGTGCATACCCGTTTGAATTGGCTTATCGCCTCATAAACATGTTCTCACTAAGAGAAGATACAGTTTTAGACCCCTTCCTTGGAACGGGAACAACAGCATTAGCTTCGATGGCAACAGGACGAAATAGTATTGGTATAGAAATAGACCCCAATTTCAAAGAACATTTATTCTCAAGATTTGAAAACGTTGTTGACTTATCAAATAAACTAATTGAAACCAGATTAGAAAACCACATAAAGTTTATCCAAGAAAGAACCAAGACCAAAGGTGAATTAGGTCACGTAAGCAAAGTTTACGGTTTTCCAGTAATGACAAGTCAAGAAACCGAGATAACTTTTGATGAACTAAAGAATATCAAGGCAAAAGGCAACTCGGTTGAGGTTGAATATAACGAGAAACCAACCTTTCATCTCGCTGATGGCGCGTTAATTCAAAGCGGAAAATCCCTTAAGAATTGGATAGAACAACATTAGAAATTATATTCTACGACAATTCCATCCTTCTTCTTTTCATAGAATATTGTTTGCCTGATGCGGCTATTATTACATTTGCTTGCTCAGTTGTTGGCACATTTGGGTATCTTTCGTCTCTGCTGTAAGTCGGCTTATTCCATGTTAAACCAAAAAAGTTAACGTAGTGATTGTATGCGTTTACCATTGACTCTTTGTAGGCTTTACCCCAGTTGTCTTGACTGGCTATGTATTCTTTGACAGTTTCGGGATTTGTTACTTCCGTGTTTTCCGTTAAAATCTCAACCTTCTTGAAATTCCTTCTAAAGTTGTCTCAGCATACCCTTCCTTTTTCAAATTAAACAAAATAGACAAGGTGGGTTTGCTGGTGGACGAGGCGGGATTTGAACCCGCGACCTCCACGATGCCAACGTGGCGATCGTACCAGGCTGATCTACTCGCCCAAACCATGCAGCTTCACAAATCTATCTTTCCTCATTTAATAAGCATTTCTTAATAAGTTGACTATTTCACGGTGGTTGTTTCTCAAGGATAAAGCTGCAGAATACTCAATAATGTCTTCAAACGAACCGTTTTTTCAATGGCTTTTTGATATCTGTTGGACATGAATTCGGGGTATATGTATCTCTAAACATTACTGACCTTAAGAGCAGTTAATTATCCAAATGTTCTTTTAATTAGAAGTAGACTGGATACCCTATTTGCTTAGTTTTTGAAAACTCTGCAATCTAAAATCCGGTGCATTATGATGCATGGAGTTATGAAAGAATTCACATTTGCAATGTAAATCCGATTTTTCATTTATTGCTAGATTGTGCACGCTACTTTAGTGTAGAGTATTTGAAAAATTTTTATCTGAGCATATCCCTATCTTCTCATCATATATTGATAATTGGCAAGAGATGACTAACTGTGAGCAGCAGATGTGACGTATTGGTGATAGGGGCTGGCGTGATTGGTTGTGCCATCGCAAGGGAATTATCAAAATTCGATATTAAAGTAATGTTGGTGGAGAAGGAAACCGACGTCGGCTCTGGGGTTAGCAAAGGTAACAGTGGAGTCCTTCATACTGGTCTTTATTATCCAAGAGGGAGCCTGAAGGCTAAACTATGTGTCGAGGGTCGGTTGATGTTTCCAAAGTTGACCAAGCAACTTGATGTACCTAGTAAACTTTGCGGAAAACATGTAATTGCCCGAACAGAAGAGGAACTTAAAGATCTGGAAAGCTTAAAAGCAGTGGGGGAAGGAAACGGTGTCAAAGGATTAACAATAATTTCTGGTGAAGAACTGAAAAAGCGAGAACCCAACCTGGATGCTCTTTACGCGTTATATTCTCCTGTTGCTGGAATTGTTCCTCCCTATCTTTTTACAATTGCATTAGCTGAGAATGCCCTAAACAACGGTGTGAAAGTTTGCATCAACACCCATGTCGCCTCGATAAAACAAGTAAGTAGTGGTTACAAAGTAACAACAAATAAGGACGTTTTACACGCAGGTATAGTTGTGAATAGTGCAGGTCTCTTCGCGGACAGAATATCCGCTATGGTAGGCATTGATAATTACAAACTCTATCCCTGCCGTGGCGAATACCTCATTCTTGACAAAAACTGCGGTAACCTGATTAACGCCCCTGTATATCCGGTGCCGCCGAAAATCGCAGGGGTATTGGGGGTTCACCTGACCACCACTTTAGAAGGAAATATACTGATTGGGCCTAGCGAAGAATTCATCAACGAGCGGGAAGACACAAGAACAACCAAAGCAAAGATTCGGCAACTAATTGAGGGCGCTAAAAGTCTGCTTCCATGTATTCCTCTGAATCAAATTATAGGCGGCTTTTCTGCAGTTCGTTCCAAGATTACTCCGCCTGAAGAGAAAGGTTCCCATGACTTCATAATCCGTGAAGATGTTGATAACTTCATTAACTTGATAGGTATGGAATCTCCCGGTCTCACGGCTTCCCCTGCTATTGCTAAAATGGTTGTTCAAATGATTAAAGAGAAAATGGATCTATCAGAAAAGACTAATTTTAACCCTATCCGCACAAGAACCGCCTCATTTAACGAAGCAACACGAGCAGAGCAAACAGCTTTGATTAACAAGAATTCGGCATATGGCGAAATCGTTTGTAGATGTGAGCATGTGTCAAAACAGGAAGTTATAGAAGCGTTAAACAACCCACTTTCAGCAAGAACAATAGCCGCCGTGAAATACCGCACCCGCGCAGGTATGGGTAGATGCCAAGGCGGTTTCTGTTTGCCAAAAATTGTGGAGATTCTAAAAGAGGAATACGGTATATCCCCCGAGGATATTAAACTAAAGAACGCCGATTCAAATCTGTTTATAGGTGAAACTAAACACTTGCGGGAGGGCAAAAAACATGAGTAAGTTGCAAGCTAAAAAAGTTGATTTGGTCGTGATCGGCGGGGGACCAGCTGGACTAGCTGCAGCCATAAGCGCAAAGAAAAACGGTGTCCAAAACTTAGTTGTTGTAGAGCGAAACGATTGGCTCGGCGGAATTCTGCCTCAATGTATTCATGATGGTTTTGGTCTTGAACTTTTCAAAGAACAACTAACTGGTCCAGAGTACGCCCAAAGATACGTCAATGAACTTGAGGGCTTGGAAATTCCATATATTCTTAACGGCATGGTGCTTGAAATCACCGCGGATAAAGAAGTATATGTCGCTAGTCATAATGGCATTTTTTGTTTTCATGCCAAAGCCCTTGTTCTCGCTATGGGTTGCCGTGAGCGAACTCGCGGACAGATTAACCTTCCTGGCACAAGACCAGCTGGAGTGTTTACTGCTGGGGTAGCTCAAAACCTGATTAACTTGAAAAATGTGATGGTTGGTAAAGATGTGGTTATTTTGGGTTCAGGCGATATTGGTTTGATTATGGCTCGGCGGTTAACTTTGGAAGGTGCTAAAGTCCACGCTGTAGTAGAGATTCTTTCCCACACCAATGGCTTGCCACGCAACATTCAGCAGTGCCTAATAGACTATAATATCCCGCTCTATCTGTCTCAGACAGTCACGGAAATCCATGGGCAAAACAGAGTTGAAGCAGTCACAATTTGCCCCGTAGACAAAGACCTAAAGCCAATCGAAGGAAAAGAGCAAAAAATCGCCTGTGATACTCTTTTACTCTCAATAGGTTTGATTCCGGAAAATGACCTATCAAAAAACTGTGGTGTTAACCTCAGTCAAATCACTGGGGGCGCTGTTGTGGACGAAAAACTTGAGACTTCTGTCTCTGGTGTTTTTGCGTGTGGAAACGCCTTGCATGTTCATGATGTTGTAGATTTTGTTACTTTGGAAGCTGAGCGGGCGGGTAGAAGCGCGGCAGATTACGTTCTCGGGAAGAGTTGTAGAACGGAGAGAATCTCAATAGGAGTTGGGGATAGGATTCGGTATGTTTTGCCCCAGAGTATCTGTCTTGGGGTGGATGTTGAGTTTTCGATTCGTGTGACCTGTCCAGGTGAAGACGTGGCTATTGGATTTCTTGACGGAGAAACGATAATTAAGAAAGTTAAGTTCCGTAAAGTCCACCCCGCTCAGATGATTAAGATTAAGCTAAAGGGAAGCGAAATCCGCACTATTTGCTCACTTAAAGTGGAGGTTTTACAGCAATGAAGAAAGAAATAATCTGTATTGGCTGCCCTATGGGGTGCTATCTTACTGTGGATTATGACGGAACAAAAATACATACTTTAAGCGGAAACCGTTGCAAAGTTGGTTTACAATACGCGGAAAAAGAGATTTCTAATCCTGAACGAACCCTTACAACCACTGTGAAAGTTAAACATGGTAATCTTCCTTTAGTCAGCGTGAGAACAAACAAACCAATACCTAAAAACAGAATCTTAGATGCTATGAATTTGTTGGCAAAAGTTGAATTAGAAGCGCCCATCAAAATCGGAGACCCAATCATCCAAAACATCTTCAATACAGGCGTTAACATTGTGGCCACAAAAAACATCTCAAATAAGACAAGCTGACTTTAATTCTATGAACTTAAATTTTCTTGAAGGGCACGGAGAGTTTTGGAGATTAAAACTGAACGCTTGTAGAAAGCACAGATAACCCTATAAGATCAAACTATCTCGAAGATGTATGAGCAGAGGATAGATAGCAAATTGGAAACATTGAATTGGACACCTGTTGATTTAGATGGCAGCCTTTTTTCAAGGGGAAAACACGGTTATTATGCGGTAGTTGTCAGAGGCGTCCCGGAAGAGCGTCCAAAGGATTGCATTTTAGAACTTTATTTTACTGACAAAGAGATGACGCTTTCAGAAATTAAGTACAATCCAGATAATGAAAGAATCAAACTCTTATCGCGCTTAATCGTTTCGGAAATTTCGTCTCCAATTACAAGCATAAAAGAAGCGATTGATGAACTGAAGCAATATGCTGAAGGGCGAGAGCGCGCGAATCCATACCGCTCAGTTACTAGTTCTTATACCTCCAAATAAAAAAAGATGGTTTTGCCATCCGCACTAAGGCTCTATTTTTGCTATTTACTTTATGACGATGATAGCTCTTATTCGTTCGACCAGAACCTGATGTTATGAAATAAAGAGGCTGAAGAAAAAACGTGTCTAACGATAGCCGTTGTTTTGGACATTTTTAGTCTTAAACTGTGTTTTAACCAGTTGCGTCTACGTATCTTTTTATAAGGCAACTACGAATAGAAAAGCCAAGCAAGGTGCCAAATCATGTCCAAAGTCAAAGTAGCCCTAATAGGCGTGGGAAACTGCGCTTCGTCCTTTATCCAAGGCATCCAGTATTACAGTAAAATAGAGAAACCCGATGACCACATTGGACTGCGCAACCCACTCCTCGCAGGACTTAGTCCTAAAGATATTGAGGTGGCGGCAGCGTTTGATGTGGATGCTCGTAAAGTCGGCAAAGATCTCTCCACCGCAATTTTTACATCACCCAATAATGCGCCCAAAGTATGCGAAGTAACTTTGTCTGGCGTTAAAGTCTCGAAAGGACCTCTACTTGATGGAGTTGGCGAATCCGCAAAAGTCCTCATAGAAGTCAGCAAAGAAGCCGATGCAGATATAGTTAAAGTCTTGAAAACGTCCGGCTCAGAAATCGTGATAAATTTGCTTCCAAGTGGTGCAACCAAAGCTACCAATTTCTACGCACAACAGGCGTTTTTAGCGGGATGCGCATTTATAAACGCCACACCGAATTTTATCGCAAGTGATCCTGCTTGGGCAAAAAAGTTTTCAGACGCAGGTTTACCATTGGTTGGTGATGACCTTGTCGACCAAGTTGGTTCAACTGCACTCCACAAGACCCTTCTTAAACTATTATCCGACAACGGCGCACACATTAACGAAACTTACCAGCTAGATGTCGGAGGCGGAACTGAATCAGCCGACACCATGGAACGCACACGTGACGCAAAACGATACATCAAAACCGAATCCGTTGCATCCGCCCTACCCTACAAAACCGAAGTCGTCGCAGGTTCAACTGATTACGTGGACTTTCTCCAAAACAAGCGGGATAGCTACTTCTTCATAAGTGGTGAATACTTTTGCAAAACACCCATGAAAATCGACCTAAAATTCCAAACTGTCGACGCACCAAATTCTGGTTCAGTGCTCTTCGATGTGGTTCGCGCGGTAAAGTTGGCGTTAACCAAAAAACAGGTGGGCTCAGTCGAAGCTGTCTGTGCCTATGGGTTTAAACATCCGCCCAAGATGCTACCGCTTGACGCAGCCGAAGCAGAATTCAAAAAATTCATCGCTTAAACGTGTCGAGTTCAGCGATTATTTTCTCCTTTAACCCCTCCTCTTCTAGCTTGTCTTTTAAGTAGTTAATATTTTTCACCGGTGTGGGGTCTATGCCCTGTAAAACTGCTAAGTAAACACTTACAAAATCTCCAACCAAAACCGTTGAAAGCATCTTCGCCAAGGTACTTTTCCCCTGCACTTCCAAGTCATACATCATCAAACCCGCCTTCTCCATGATTTGTTTGGTTGTTTCAATCCTGATTTCCATCTCTTTGGGCTCGTCGATGTCACGGATAAATATTATAGAGAAATACTTGATTAATTCGCCTCTATTTTCCCAACCCACAATTTCGTTATGGTTTAGTTCAGAAAAGTATTCCCATTTGGCTGGGAATTTGCTGTTTTCGTTAAACTGTTGTTTAAACCGCTGTGCTACACTGCGGTAAACGCCGAATCCGTAGACTGTGATTATAGTTTCGTCTATTTGTTGAGCTAAAGTTTTTGCAAAATTGTGTGCTGTTGGGTAATCTGGTTGGTTTTCTCCACTGATTTTTTCAAGAGACTTTATAGTTTCATTGAGTTCTTCAGTCACCCCTAACGCTAAACCCATTTTCTCCATATACACCAACAAGGGTACAAGCAGATATGGCAACGCAGCACGCGGAGGCATCCCGCCTGGAACCTTCAGATAGGGCACCCTAAGTTTTTGGGAATATTTGAGTAATGCACCGCCGCTACTGACACAGTAAATCATGCATTCCCGTTTGAGAGAATCAAGAAAAGCACTTAATGATTCTTCGGTGTCGCCTGAATAGCTCATAATGATTACCAAAGTTTTCTTGCCCGCATATTCTGGCAGAGTATACTCCCGATTAACCTCAATTGGGACAGCTATCTTGTTTTTTGCCCAGTCCTTAAGCAAGTCGCCGCCGATGCCTGAGCCCCCCATACCTACTACTATTATATTATCTGGCTTGTGATATTTTGCCTTGATTTTCTGGGCTATTTCCACCGCTTCGCTATAATGTTTGGGTGCATTAACGCAAAAGTTTAGCATTCCATCCTTGTCAATCGCACGAATTTTATCAGTGTTATCCAAAAGGGATGTAACCACGTTTCATTCCTCCGTGACCCGCATTTTTATATCTCGATCCGCCCTTTTAAGCACAACGCAGATAACAAGTCTTCAAGGAATAAAAGCACATGGCTAAAAAGAAACTCTCAATAGCGATTCCTGCCTCGGTTATCTCTGATACGCCGCATCTTCGGGAGAAAACTTCCAAAATTGGGTTGATTGCACGCTCAGCTGCAATTTTTAGAGTTGACGAAATCATAGTTTACCCCGATAACACTAAAATAGACCAACGAAGAGACCAAGACTTCATTGCACTGCTTCTTAATTACCTTGAAACGCCCCAATACTTACGCAAAGCGCTTTTCAAACTGGAACCGGACCTGCAATACGCAGGCATTTTGCCACCACTTCGCACGCCCCATCATCCCTTGAGCGGTAAAACTAAGCACCTAAAAGCTGGGCAATACCGAGAAGGTTTAGTTCTCTCAGAGCGTAAGGATGGTTTGTTGGTGGATATTGGGGTTCAGCAACCTGCGCTTTTACGGCAGAAACAATTCAGCGTTGGCGAGCGTTTGACCTTGCAGGTGGTTAATGTGGGTGAGCAGGTTGAAGTGCAACCGGTAAACCGCGAAGATGTACCCCTCTACTGGGGTTACAAAGTGCACGTTGAGCAGCGTTCTTTTGGGCAACTCTCAAAAGACGAGCGTTTTGATCTGAAGATTTCTACGGCAAGGATTGGAGACCGATTTATGGAGGTCGCTGGTAGACTTGGCGAAAAATGGGCAGATAGCAGCCATGTTTTAATTGGGTTCGGCGCGCCCTCACGCGGACTCCATGAGATTGTCGAAGACGAGGGATTAAAGCTGGGCACTATCGCTGATTTTGTAATTAATACCGTTCCAAATCAGGGCACAGTCACGATAAGAGCGGAAGAGGCGCTTCTGGCAACGCTATCGGTTTTTAACATATATTTTTTTTAACATATATTTTTGCTACTAAGCGTTTTTCTTGTTGGATTTGAATCTTTTTTGGAAAGGAATAAATTCTTCTTTTAAATTAATGTGCAATCTATGCCCTCTCTTGACCTTGCTATGCCCGCTGCTCTCTTGATTGTGATTACTGTTGCGTTGCTTCTCAACAAGCGTGCTGAGAGCAAATTGATGAAAACGGTGGAGCAGAAAGAGTTTAAAACGCGCGATATTCTTCTCCTAGTTGTATTTATTGCTATTATGATTTCAGTTATTGCCTACACATCTATGGTTAACCCAGGTGGTTTGTTCCCAAACATTTTGCTTATACTCTTCATGTCATCCTATACTATGCTGCTATTCACCTTCTCGTATGTATTTGCTAATTTGACAAAGATACGTACTCAGCTGGTTTCATCAGCGTTTGGTATTGGTAGTTTGATTGCTGGGCTTGTAAGCTTTATCGGTCCAATAGCCGACGCTTACACAATCTACCGTGCAGTGGCTTTCTTTGTATTCTCAGTGCTTTGCTTTTGCGTTGTCGCTTACGAAGAAAAAAAGGCCATTACAAAGGCGCGGTGGTATGTGGCTGCTCAACCGCCAGCATTATTCGTGCTTCTTTTCCTCTTCTTCGCCGCTCTATACGAAGGCACTGTAAATATTTGGTTCCCTATTCTAATGGATGTTTTCGCCTTTACCTTTGCGATATTGATCATTCTGTATCTTTCATCTTTATTCAACTGGAAAACAATCTGGATTTTTGCCGCGCTTCTACCCATAATGGATGTTATACTTGTCTTCACCGGACCCATGGTTACAGCAGCACATACATTCACTGGATTGGGGCTTCCTGTGCTGGTTTACTTACCTAACCTGCCTATCATTCTAACTCAAGCAGGCGAAATAGGTCTTAGAGGACTTGGTCTTGGCGATTTCTTCTTTGCGGGCATTCTTGTCGTTCAAACATTCAAGAAGTTTAACCAAAAAACAGCCCTCATAGCAGCCACCGCGATAGCAGTATCTTTTGGAATATGGGAAGCATTCTTACCTGACATATTTAACATTTTCAAAATCGAGGGATTCCCAGCAACGGTATGCATAATCACCGGGTGGCTTCCCATAGTAGCTTGGAAGATACTTACTTCTAGAAACAAGAATAAACTGTTAATTGACATAGCTGAGCAACCAACTCAGATTCCGACGAATTAACCTTACAATAATTATTTGATAATAAAATGGAAAAGATATTTGGATATAATTTGTTAAAATAAGATTGAGCGCTTATTTAACCGAATAGGGCGCCTAATCCTTCTAGAGCTGCTTCTTCCTTGGCTTTTTCATCTTCAGCTTTCTTCTTCTTATCTTCTGGTGCGGCTGCTGGTTTAGATTCTGCTGGAGCTGCAACTGGAGCGGCTGCCATCATAGTTGGTGCTGCTTTGATTGCTTCCTCAATATTTACTTCGCTGAGTGATGCAACTAGAGCCTTAACTTGAATTGCGTCAACTTCGAGTCCTGCTGCTGCAAGAACTTTTGTGACTGATTCTTCATTGATTTCTTTACCTGCCTTGTGAAGGAGCATTGCTGCGTAAATGTTTTCCATACCTTTTCACCTCTTCATTCGACTATTTTAACCTTTTTAATTGGTCTGACCTGCTTCGGATAAGAAACTGGTCGTTACCTGAATAGGCAGTTTAGTCCGCCGATTTCTTGCCGCTTAGATGAATACCCAATACCTTAAGAACCTTTCGTCCATGCATTATTGAAGTTTCAATCGATTGGTTTGCTTGCAGTATTTCAATTGAAAACTCGAGACTCCTTCATAATGCTTATCTTTAAGGTGTACGCACAATTCGGATAAGTTATCGATCTGATCTCTATGGGAAACATCACTGTCGCCCTCCTAGGCGCCATCGACTATGGCAGTAACCTCGCCAAAAAAGGTACCTCCACAGACATTACACTTTACAACCTCAAAAAAGGAGAAGATACCGTAACCTTTATCGAACCTACACGCTACCCCGAACGTTTAGCTCCTCTCTTCTATGCTTGCGCCTTAGCAAAATCAGCCTTAATCGTTGTAGACGAATTAAACGCCTCCTTTGGCGAACAACTTGTTATGCTTCAATGCTCAAACATCCAAAGTGGTTACTTCGTGCTCCGCAACTTTATCCCCAAAGAAAAAATTGAGCCACTCCTCAAAGGTACTAACCTAGAAAAATTTGATTTTATTAGCGATGATCCCAACCTCATACGGGAAAAACTTTTGGTGAAAGCCGCCCAGCAAAATCCCTCTGAGGTGCAAACTATTGGGACTGTGCCTGTGGACCATGCTTTTAATGTGAAGGGCATTGGCGTAGTTGTCTTGGGTATCGTCGTCAACGGCGTTGTTCAAAAGCATGCAACGCTCAATGTTTTGCCTGCTACGAAGACTGCGCAGGTTAGATCCATCCAAAAACATGATGATGAATTCGCTGTTGCAGGAGAAGGCGACCGCGTGGGTTTGGCACTCAAAAACGTAGCTGTAGAAGATTTGGACCGAGGTACTGTTTTGACTAACGATCCCACCATAAAAACCACAACCAAATTACAGACGCAGGCTTCGTTAGTTAAGTACTGGCAAACTCCAATTAAGCAGGGGATGGTCATGCATGTTGGTCACTGGACCCAATTCGTTTCCGCCAAAGTAGAAGCCGTCTCTGAAAATAGCGATCTCAAAAAACTAGATCTTACTTTAATGCTTGATAAGCCCCTTGTTTACCTGCCGGGTGGTAAGGCTGTGTTGATGTATTTGGAAGGCGCTAAACTTCGAGTTGCAGGCACCGTTATGTTACCTTAGAAAACTCCAACTACGTAACTGTACACTAAGGGTGAAACGTTTTTAATACTTTTAATCCTTATTTGGACAAACAACGCATTAAGTAAATGCGCGTTTATTAGTTGATTTAGGCCTTTTTTTGTTTTCTTTCGATATTTTGATTTTTAAGTTTCACTTGGGCGATTGAGAGTTGCACAGTAAGAAAGTTTTAGAATGAGCTTACAAGAGTGCAGAAAAGACACATTCTATCTATTGAATTCTAGAAGAAGCGCGTTTTTGATTGATTGGTTGCAATAATCCATATATCCCGACATGAATTATTCAAACCTGATTGTTTATGTATCAAACTGGCACTGTCAGTTTGCCCCTGCACGGCGGGAAAGCACCTTCATGGTTAACGGGACGTATGCGTGGATTAGCCCGAGAAATCGCTAGTATCATTATTGACGAGTACGGTGTCACTAAATTCATCACACGTCTATCTGACCCATATTGGTTTCAGGCGTTTGGTTGTGTCCTTGCCTATGATTGGCATAGTAGCGGCGTAACCACAGTCGTTACAGGTGTCCTCAAAACTGCTTTGTCGCCCGAAGAACATGGTGTGGCTATATGCGGCGGCAAAGGCAAAACCAGCCGTAAAACGCCCAGCGATATCGAAGCGGTGGGTAAAAAATGGGGGTTCCCCAAAGAAACCATTGATAACCTTGTCTATACAAGTCGTATGACAGCTAAAGTCGATAATTCCGCTATCCAAGCCGGATACCAACTCTACCACCACGCTTTCATAGTTACAAAAGAGGGTAAATGGGCTGTGATTCAACAGGGCATGAGTACTGAAGAACGTAGCGCAAGACGTTATCATTGGTTGGGCGAAAATACTAAGAGTTTTGTTGATGACCCACGCAACGCCGTCGCTTGTAATATTAAACGCGAAAAAGTGTTGAATATGGTTGCCGGGGATAGTAAAGATGCTCGTAGAGCCTGTGTTGACCTCGCAAAGGAACCCCCAAAGAAACTCATGCGTCTAATCCAATCCACAGTTAAATCTCCAAACCAAGTCTCATTGCAGAATTGGATGCCTAAACTCGATGACCCCTGGCTACAAACCCAAACGCACTTGAACATGCCCCGCAACATTAACTGGGAAACGTTGAATCGCCTTTATGAGTTTCAACCGCAGAATTATGAGGAACTTTTAAGTTTCAAAGGCGTTGGACCAGCAACCGTGAGAGGTTTGGCGCTCGTCGCCGAACTCATTTACGGTGACGAGCCAAGTTGGCAGGATCCTGTTAAATTCAGCTTCGCTTATGGCGGCAAAGACGGCGTGCCCTTCCCTGTAGACCGAAACGCTATAGATGAATCCATACAAATTCTCAAGTCTTCAGTAGAGGCATCAAAAATCGGCGAAAAAGACAAGGTGCTTTCTTTAGAGAGGCTGCGGAAGTTTGTACCGTATAACGCAAATTCTTAAAACATACTATCCCCCATACGGCTAGGTGATTGTTATGTCTCTGACAAAAAAGATAGGGGCAGCCGCAGGAGTGGCAGCACCAATTTTAGCTTTCACTTCTATTCTCTCATCCATTGCTACATATCCCGCTTTTAGCTGGACAAACAATGCGTTGAGCGATTTAGGAATTATTTCTGGCATCACTGGTCCGCTCTTTAACTTTGGGTTATGCGTAACCGGGGTTTTAGGCTTAGTTTTCGCCATTTTAGGATTGTATGTCTATTTTGATAAGGGTTGGGTGGGCAAATTGGGCTCAACGTTTTTCGCAGCAGCAACCATCTCACTTATCTTGATAGGCATCTTCAACGAGCACTTTTCACCAACGCACTATATTGTTTCTGTGGGCTTTTTCAGCTTGGCGCCAATTGCACTGTTCATCTTAACCTTCGCTTTTTGGCTTGATCATAATCGTAAAATGTCTGCCTTCACAATTGTAGTGGGGTTAGCAGCTGCAATTCCGTGGATTCTCCAGTTAACAATCAACTATGTCCCTAAAGTTGCTATCCCCGAAGCAATCTCTGCTCTTTTTCTTGCCGTGTGGGTAATTGTGTTCGCTGCAAAAACGCTGAAGCCAAATTAGTATGATTGTGGTGAATTCCTTTTCTCAACTATTTTGAAGTCTGCATACTGCTGTTGCTGAAAACAACACTATCCGATACTTGGAATAATTTCGCTGATTGTGCTTGGACTCAGTAAGGTTCCTGATATATCTGAGCACAACAATTCGACGAAAAAACGGTTTTGTATCCATGGTTTTTGGCGTATTGGACTGCTTCTTGGCTGGGAAATGCTATTGCGTCAACGCCTGCCTTGAGCGATAGAAGGTCGGTTTCTGAGCGAATTTTGCCTTTGGGTCGCATGCAGCCAAGCGTAATTGGCGTCTTCGGAAACATAATTCGTGCTGCGACGGCGACTTTGGCAATGTCCAGAGGTTTTGGCGGCTGGCTTTTCGCCATTTCTGTTCCGTGGATGGGCATAAAAGCGATTATTACTATGGCGGATGGTTTAGTTTGCATAATTATTTCGAGTGCTTGTAGTTCGCCGTCTAATTTGCCGTTGTTTAATCCGACTATAATGTGCGGCACTATGTTCAGCTTTGCTTTGTTGAGAGCTTTTATTGAATTTATGTAATCTTTAAGGGTCGCCTTTATGTTGAAGGTTTTCTGCACGGTTTCTTCGGAGCCTAAAACGTCGATTAAGGCAGCGTCAACACCTGCTTGCTTGAGCGCTAATGCCGTTTTCAGCTTGATTATTCCCGTGTGGACAAACACAGTTAAGCCGAGTTCTTGTTTAAAGCGTGCCAAAACTGGGGTGAATTTGTCAATAGGCACGGAACCATCCGGTAGGCATCCGCCGCTGACAAGTACACCATTCGCGCCGTTCCGTTTGAGCTTCACGCCCAAGTTCAATAGTTCTGTTGGCGTGAGTGCTGCCTGCATGGTTTCTAGAACTTTTCCGCCGCAATGTTTACAGTTCAATGCGCAGGTATTGCCAGTGACCGAAATAGTTGGAAACTCATTTGTGGATGCGCAGTAATGTTTACTCTTGTAATAAGCAAAGCTGGGTGCATAGAAAAGTATTGTGTTGCCTCTTGGTTTGAAGACCCCTGAATCAAGTAGCTTTTGAAGTTGCTCATAGTTTAAACTCCAGACTGATTGATATGTTAACTGCGCCATTGTTTCTCCTTTTTAAAATTCTACTGCTAACTTAATAGTATAACGTAACGCCTTTTGTTCTATACTGTAGAAGTAACAAACGGTTGAGAGGGACTCACCTTTTTCAACTTGGAGATATTGCGCCTATAAATAAAGGGGGGCACTGAAAACAAGGCTCACGTATGGTCGTGTTTGGTTAGGTCTTCGCCTTTCTTGGTGAAGAATTTGCGCATGATGATTTTTCGGGCTTCCTCAGCGAAAATCACCGTTACTGCCAACGCCATCAAATACAACCAATCCGTCAAGCCAAGCGCAGTGGTTCCAAAGACATTCTGCAACATGGGTACATAGATCAGAGCTGCCAAGATGGAAAGCTGTGCGATTATACCCCAGACAATCCATTTGTTTTTGGATAGGCTGGTTCTGAAGATGGATTGCTTACTGGTTCTGCACGCTAACACGTTTCCAGCCTGTGCCACAACTATGCCTGCGAATGCCATCGTAACTCCTTTGATGTAGATTGGGTTGTTGTTGGGCAACTCTCCGCCGAAGTGCCAATCAGTAGGTATTGGCATGCCGAAGTGCCAACCTCCTGCCGCCCAAGCGCCGAAACATCCAATCATAGCGCCTGCGGCGATGATAATACCGATGTATAGTGAACGAGCAAATACTCTACCTGTGAACAGTTTTTGTTTAGCGCTTCTAGGTGGTTCTTCCATGATGCCGGCTTCTGGCGGTTCACGACTAAGAGCCAAACTGGGAATGACGTCGATGGCTAGGTCAATAGCTAGGATTTGAACAACCAATAAAGGCAGTGGAATACCCAGCAACGCATATAGCACATAGGGGATTAGTTGTGCCCAGTTGTGAGCGAATACGTAAACGATGAATTTTCGAATGTTTTCATAGATTGCTCTGCCTGACTCTACCGCTCGAACAATAGATGCAAAGCTGTCGTTGAGCAAAACTATGTCTGCGGCTTCTCGTGCCACATCAGTTCCTGAGGCCCCCATGGCAACGCCTATGTCCGCTTCCTTAAGCGATGGCGCATCGTTTGCACCGTCACCGGTTACCGCGACGATTTCCCCGCTTTTCTTGAGGACTGTGACTATACGAAGTTTTTGTTCAGGCGATACTCTTGCAAAAATCACATTCCCCTTCTTAACTTCGTCGACTATAGCTTGGTCTTTTAAATCCTCCAAGTCCACGCCCCGAATAATTTGGCAAGAACCTTTTTCTACGATGCCAACTTCTTGAGCGATAACCTCTGCGGTTGGGCCATAATCGCCTGTGATAATGACTGTTTTAATTCCTGCCTGTTTTGCTTTGAGAACAGCATCTTTAACTTCCATTCTAGGTGGGTCACGCATTGCTGCTAACCCAACGAAAACAAGCTCGTTTTCGATATTATCCCCCTTCTTGTAGTCGGACAAACTTTTGTAAGCCATTGCGATAACGCGCAAACCTTCTTTGCCAAAGTCATGGATTTTTTGCTCTATTTCCTCCATTTTTTCTTGCGTTAACGGTTCCTCTTTGCAATCAACAAGTATTCGATTGCAGAGGTCCAATACATTTCGGGGGGCGCCTTTCATGTAAACTAAAATTTTGTCGTTATGAGTGTGTATCGTACTCATTCGTTTGCGTTCGAAATTAAACGGCAAAAGGTCGATTGAGGGTTTTGTCGCAGTTAGTTCTTCGATATTTTGCCCATACTTCAAGGCGGCAACAAGTAACGCGCCATCAGTGGGATCGCCGATTACGCTCCAGTTGCGGTTTCGGTCAGATGGTGGATCAACTTTTGAGCTGTTACAGAGTGCCGCTATTTCGAGAATTTTATCTAATGATTTTGTTTCCCCCTCTTTTAGGGGTTGACCGTTTATGGTGAAGTCGCCGACTGGCATGTAACCTAAACCTGAAACTTCAACCACACGGTCTCTAACCCAAAGCTTGTTAACAGTCATTTCGCCTTTGGTTATAGTGCCTGTCTTATCAGTGCAAATGACGGTTACACTGCCCAAAGTCTGCACGGCCGAGAGCCGTTTAACTAAAACATGTTGTTTAACCATCTTTAGTACGTTGATGGCTAACGCGCTAGAAACGGTGACTTGCAGGCCTTCAGGGACACAAGCTACCATTACACCAATCATAAACAAGAAACTAGTACTTGCAGGAACATGTAGAAACAAAAAGCTTGCTGAAAAGAATGCTGCTCCTACAATGACTGCGATTATGAAATCAAACTTTGCCATAGACCCAATTTCTTTCTGAAGTGGGCTATCTTCCACTTGGATAGTCTGAGTTAAACTCGCGATCCTCCCAAACTGCGTACCCATACCAGTTGCATAAGCAACTGCTTTGCCCTGACCTTTGGCTACGCTGGTGCTCATGAAAACAAGATTTGGAGCATAAAGGTACGCTTTTTCGACGGTTTTCACCGTTTCAGGTGAACGGGGCTGGGGCTCAGATTCACCCGTTAAGGGGACATTGTTGGTCCACAAATCAAATGCTTCGATTAATCGTGCATCGGCTGGGACGCGGTCACCTTCTTCGAGGACAACTATGTCTCCGGGAACGATTTCTCGAACTTGAATTTTCTTAAGTTCTCCGTCACGTATAACTTTGGCATATTCAGGCATCCAGCTTTTGAGGGTAGCCATTGCTTTTTCTGCGCGCGATTCCTGAAACATGCTTACAAAGATGTTAACGAAAACTACAACCAGGATGATTAAGCCGAGTTCGGGATTACCACTTATATATGAAAGTATGCTGCAACGAGGAGGAGTACATCCAAATAAATCTCTAAGATGTTTAATGAATTTGTAGATAAATGGAATTTGTCTTCGTTCCGAGAGTTTGTTGTAACCGTACTTTTTGAGCCGAAGTTTGGCCTCCTGACTAGATAATCCCTCTTGAGATGTTTTTAGGTCATCGAAAACCTTTTCAATCGGCATAGACGCAGCTTTTTCCAAAATTAACCCATCCTAACTTCTAGAAACGAAAGATAAGTCAACCCCGACAATAAACGAAGATGATTGGTGCTAAGAAATCGTTAACCAATGCATCATTCCCCTGACCGGAAGCGGTTTGAAGGTACATGTGTATCCTCAGTGTTTTAACCACGGATTAATTTTTAAGGGTTGTTTTTGCCTTATTGTTTTTGGTATCATTTAAAGTCATCGGATGTAAACCCTCTTTTAATCGAAAAAAGTTAGACTTTGACCCTGAATAATGTTCCATTTCCATTGCTTTCTAAAGTTTTCTCATTTAGTCTTCTCTATTAAAAATAGACTTTATTTATTTTTTATGAATTATGCTTTTGATAAATACCAAAGTCCGTTAACCCTTCCAGCTAAAAGTGGAATGATTAGTTTTGTGATATTTGAGGCCTTTTCGTCCCCCCAAAAAACATTTTAGATCTCTTTTTGCGCTTATTTATAATCCGTTTGTTTTAAAGAATATTGCCATAAAGTTAATAGGCTACAAACTCAATTTCCCTGTAGTTTACCAATTTCATGAGTGATTCCAAAATGCTTCAAATAATTAAAAATCAAGTATTTCAAAGTATAATTTCATACAAATTGGGGATTGTATAATTATGGCGCGATATAGACAAACTGAAGAAATAGTTAGATTAATGGATAACCCAACGATCATACGCAATACCAGTATTATCGCTCACGTTGATCACGGAAAAACTACCCTTTCCGATAGCTTACTAGCTGCTGCAGGAATAATCAGCACGCAAACTGCAGGGCAAAAACTTTTCTTAGACTCCTGGGACCTTGAACAGAAGCGTCAAATGACCGTTTTCGCGTCAAACGTCAGCTTAGTTCACACTTTCAACGGACAGGATTACCTCATCAACCTCATTGACACGCCCGGTCACATTGACTTCTCAGGCGCAGTTACCCGAAGTCTTAGAGCAGTTGACGGTGCACTTGTTGTCGTAGACGCAGTTGAAGGACCTATGACTCAAACTGAAACCGTTCTCATGCAGGCCCTGCGAGAACGAGTTAAACCCATTTTGTTCATCAACAAAGTAGACCGTTTAATTAAAGAAATTAAATTAACACCAGCCGAGATTCAGAAGAAATTTGCAAAAATTCTTCTAAGAGTTAATACATTGATCGAGAAGCATGCTCCACAAGAACACAAACAGGATTGGCAAGTTAAAATTGAAGATAGTCGTGTTGCTTTCGGTTCAGCTCTCCATAAGTGGGGCTTAAACCTTGACCACATGAAAATGAAAAAAGTTAGCTTCCAAGACATTATTGATGCATACAGCGGCGACCCAGCCGAAGTCGGCCGAAAAGTCGATGAACTCAGCAAGAAAGCACCCCTGCCCGAACCAATCCTTGACATGTTCTGTCAGCACTTACCAAATCCATACCAAGCCCAACCATACAGGCAGCCACAAATTTGGCCAGGCGACGTTAACAGTCCCACTGGTATAGGGATGGCAAAAGTAGACCCAAAAGCTCCTCTGCTTATGTGTATATCTACAATCGAAGTGGATCCACACAGCGGTACTGTCGCCATCGGTAGAATCTTTAGTGGTTCCATAACCAAAGGTAAAGAAGTACAACTAGTTAGCGGCAATTCGAAAGGTACAATTCAGCAGGTTTTCATGAGTATGGCTACTGATCGAGTCTTCATCGACCGTGTTCCAGCCGGAAATATCGGCGCCATCTCAGGTTTACCCGCATTACACGTCGGCGAAACCATAGCTGAATCTGGAATAGAAGTTCACTCTTTCGAAGGATTGCGTTACGTATCCGACCCTGTCGTCACCGTAGCAGTTGAACCGGAAGACGTCAAAGATCTACCTCTATTTGACAAGGTTATGCATAAACTCACCACCGAAGACCCCAACTTACATTTCACTATGAACAAAGAAAGCGGCGAATTCCTTCTCTCAGGTATGGGTGAACTTCACCTTGAAATCACGGCTTACCGAATGCAAGAATCCGGTCTGAAAGTCAAGCTCAGCAAACCAATCGTTATATTTAGAGAGACCATTAGTCACGATTACAAAGGTCCAGCAATAATGGGTAAAAGTCCCAACAAACACAATAAACTCTGGGTAACTATAGAAAAACTCAGCGATGATGTTATTGAAGCCATAAAATCCGATAAAATCAATGACATGCAAAGCAAAGATGAACGAACAAAGACTTTAAGAGCACTTGGTTGGGCACCAGACGACGCGAAAGGAGCCGTTGCGGTTGAAGAAAACAACATCCTCTGCAATAGAATTCGTGGACGACAATACGTGGAAGAAATCATTGATCACATAAAGACAGGGTTCCGCGAAGCAGTACACACTTCACCTCTAGCTAAAGAACCAGCTTACGGACTTAAAATCAACCTTGAAGACATAACGCTACACGAAGACCCCGTTCACAGAGGTCCCGCACAAGCCATCCCGATGACTTGGAGACCAATCTATTGCGCAATCCTATTGTCAGACCCCAAATTGCTTGAACCCATCATGAGCTTTGAATGTAAAGTTCCAAGCGAATACGTCAGCAGCGTAATTACACTACTTAACAAACGCCGCGGCAAAATCCTCGATATGCCCTCAGAAGAGGATATGATAACCGTCAAAGCAGAAATGCCGGTTTCCGAATCCTTCGGCATAGCTGATGAACTACGTAGTAGCACTCAAGGCAGAGCTTTCTGGGCTACTCAGTTTAGCAGATGGGCATATGTTCCAGAACAGATGCAGGCTGATACAATCAAAAAGATTCGTGAACGCAGAGGCTTACCACTAGTTCCGCCAAAGCCTGAAGAATACTTTGAGAAAGAGTAATACTCTACTTTCTTTTTCTAATTTTTATTTTATTTAAAAAAGAACTTTACTTATATAATGTTACAGTCTGTTACAGTTTCCCCCGCAACTTAGTCTATTTCAATTACTATTTGAATTCTTGTTCCTTGCTTTTTTTTTATATAACAATAACCAAAAATCTGATTTATTATTAGAGAAATGGATTGTTTAATAGTTTTTTGGCGGAAAACTCATGGCGTGTTATTGCTTGACCGCAATAATTCTGCCTATTGCATCTGTTTGGGGTAAGGCTTTAATTCAAATTGTATGTTAAGATTAACTGATGGTTTATGATCGTTGGAATATGTGGTAGTCCACGTAAACAAGCCACCGAATATGTACTTGAACAAGCCCTTGATTTGCTAAAAGAGAGAGGGTTTGAAACGCAGCTTTGGACGGTTCGTGGAAAATGGATTGAGTATTGTATTCACTGCGATTTTTGTTTAAAAAACAAGGTATGCACTTTTCAAGATGACCTAGAGGAACTCTACGAGTTGCTTGCACATGCCAAAGGCATAATTTTTGCCACGCCTGTTTACAACGGCGGAGTTAGCGGTCAACTGAAAACTGTTATGGACAGAACTCGAGCACTTGTGGCTGCGGATAAGAACTTTTTCAAGGGAAAAATCGGCATGGGTATAACTACCGGCGGCGATCGAGCTGGGGGCCAAGAGTTGGCGCTCTGGCAAATTCATACTTTCTCTGTTATAAACGGAATGATTGCTGTTGGTGGTGGTCCTTTTGGCGCGAATTTGGGAGCGAATTTCTGGAGTAAGGATACTTTGGAGGGTGTTAAGCAAGATGAAGAAGGTGCTCGGAGTTTAAGGAAGACTGTGAAGCGGTTTGCCGAGTACATGGATCTTTACGGTAAAAAGTAAGGTGAATGTTATGGTTGAAGTTAAAATAAAAAAGCGTAAGGTCGCTTGGGGAATAACTGGCGCAGGCGACAAAATAGAAGAAATAATCAACACTATGAAAGAATTAAAAAAGCAATCAGAGAATTCGGTAGAAATACATGTTTATGTATCCAAAGCAGCCGAAATAATGCTAAAGTTTTACCGCTTGGATGAAGAACTTCGAAAGAGCTTTTCCAAAGTCACGGTCGAATCCAACTCTAACTCGCCTTTTTTGGCAGGTATGGTGCAAAGTGGAAAATATGAGTTTTTGTTGATTATGCCTGCTTCATCTAATACTGTTGCAAAAATCGTTAACAGCATCAGTGACACTCTGTTGACCAATTCGGCGCTTATGGCCCTCAAAGCGTTTGTGCCTGTCTGGATTATGCCTGTTGATTTTAAAGAAAGCATAATCTACACCAAACTGCCCAACGGCAAAGAGATGAAGTTGCGGGTACGCAAAGAAGAAGCCGATCAAGTGCGCAAACTCGAGGCGATGGAGGATGTGCATGTTTTTGAGAACCCGAAATGCCTGCGTGAGAGTTTTCTGGAGTGGCTTAAAACCGTTAAGTGCTAATATGTGATTGGCTAGGCAACATTATCTTTTTTTCTCTTTAAGAGACGGGTTCTTCCCTTCTTTCTTTTCTTTATTGAAAAAAGACAGTCTTTTAAGATGCCTTTTATTTTTTCTGTTTTTGCGTTTAAGGCAAGATTATTCAGAGCAAACAGATATTCTTGTTTTTTTGTTAAATCTGGGTCTATTAATTAGCAGATCATTTATTCCAGGAAGGACAGTTATGAAATCCATATTTGTAGTATATTTAATGCCGACGATTGTTCGTAGCTAACCGTTTTTGCTTTGAAGAATTATTTTTGATGTCGAATGAAACGCTCGAAAAAGCATATATGACAAAACACCGTTTCTCACTCTAAAGGCATGGTGAAACAGCACGGCTCAACCTAACGCTGAAGAAAACAACAACGAAATGGTCGTTACTCCCTGGGAAGTCAAGGGCAAAGTTGACTACCAACGTCTCATAAAGGAATTCGGTACCCACCCCCTAACCCCTCAGCTGCTTGAGCGTGTGGAAAAACAGACCAAAACGCTCCATCTGCAACTGGAACGAGAGATCTTTTTTAGCCATCGCGATTTAGATACAGTGCTCGATTTATATGACAAGGGCACAAAATTTGTCCTCTATACCGGTAGAGGACCATCTGGTCCAGTGCATATCGGACACCTCGTGCCTTGGATTTTCACGCTTCATATTCAACAAAAATTTAAAACACGTCTCTATTTCCAAATAACCGATGACGAAAAGTATCTTATTAGTGATGACCAAAATCTCCAAAATACCGCCAAATGGTCGTATGAAAACGCGCTTGATCTAATTGCATTAGGTTTCAAGCCCCATGATACATTTATCATTTATGATACAAAAGACATTGACCTCCTCTATGAGATTACCTTAGAGGTTGCTAAGCGAATTACGTATAGTACTGCGCGGAGTACGTTTGGGTTCCAGGACAGTACCAACATTGGTTGGATCTATTGGCCTGCTATCCAAGCTGCACCCTGCTTTATCCACAAGAAACTCACAGGTGAAAATGTCCCGGCGCTTATTCCAGCAGCCATCGATCAAGATCCCTACTGGCGAGTAACCCGTGACATAGCTCAAAAACTTGGCTACTACAAACCCGCCCAAATTCACTGTCGGTTTCTCCCCGGTCTTGGTGCAGGTGGCAAAATGAGTGCTTCAATGCCGGAAACCAGCATATTTACTATGGATCCACCTGAAGTGGTTAAGAAGAAAATCTGGAATGCTTTCACTGGCGGAAAGGGTACGGCAGCGGAGCAACGCAAAGAGGGTGCTAACCCTGTAGTTTGCAGCATATTCCAGTACTACTTTTTCCTATTCGAAGAAGATAGCTCCAAACTAGCGGAGCGGGAATTTAGATGCCGTGGTGGCGAGATGATGTGTGGTGAATGCAAAAAAGACATCGCGGAGAAACTTAACCGCTTCCTTGAAGTGCATAGGGAACGAAGGGAAAAAGCTAAGGATACAATTGAGCAATACCACATAAAACGGTAGAGTTTTTTTAGATACTTCCTGTGATCGCGTTTTCGTAACAGGCGATGTTCACTGTAGTTGCTAACTTTCGTAACTATTCAGGGTTAATAAAGCCCAACTCTAAACAACGGCTTAGAATTCTATACTGATATCTTGTTTGCGATTAATCTTTGGCATCTGTTATTAAGCGAGTTTGTCTTTGGCAAGGTAACGCCCGTTTTGTTGCCAATCACTAAATGGTGGCTTAAAAATGTATTTTTCACTAATAGTAGTGACGTTAAAAGGGCAGTTGAAGACTTCTAGAAATATTGGGATATATTGTGCAATTTGAAAAATTGATTGTGGCCTTTGAAAATATTGAAGGTTTGAAAGTTATTCTTCTGTCAAGATTAGAGTCAATGTTGCTCTCACATTTTTTATTGTCCTTAGCTGATAAGTTACTAGCTCTTTTAATTGCTCCATAGTCGCTGCATCGATTTTAACAAGCAAATCGTAAACTCCATATGAGACATAGACATCTTGAACGCCCTTAATCTTCATGAGTTCTTTTCGGACTTGCTCTTCGCATCCTGTATCTACATTGAATAGTATGTATGCTTTTGGCATTCTAATCCTCAGTTATAATACCCATTAATAGAAAATAAGTTTTTACTTTTGACACGCAAACTGGCCATTCTGCTTTGAATAATTGGTTCACTACGTGTTATTGATGTTTGTTCTTGTTTGCTTGATTTTTTGGTTTGTTTGAAGTTCTAATCAATTTTTAAACCGAAAAGAATCTATTTTTCTATCCTACACGTAATTTACCACTCGTCTCTTCTGCTTATTTCCTCTTTCTTCTGGTTTTGCTCTAATTTATTAAAAATATTCTTTGCTTTTGATGAAACAACTGTTAAGTCATTGCCTGCAACAGTTTTTATAGTTGGGACTTTTTTATATCTTGATTCGCGGGTTTGTGGCACGTACTTAATAACGATTTGTTTTGATGCAAAATTCAGTTTTTCGCTACTGGACCAGAGTTCGTACATTTCCACATTAAGTAGATATTTTCCTGTCTCAATTCCTCTCATGTCCAAGATTAGAGGGTACTCAAAATTGTCATGTAATAATGGACTCTGCGGTATATTTAGTACTGTAGAACTGATTAGGGTCTCTTGAAAGAATAGGTCAAGATGTACTTTGGAGAAAGCATGTTTTGAGGGAAGCAGGCTAAATCCGATTTTTAGTGCTAATTCATCCTCTTTGACGTTATATTCAATGTTGTCAATCGTTATTTCCTTAATTGGCTTATTTGCTTCGTTCGCTTTTTCGATCTTAAACTGCAAAGAAATTATGTCCAGTGTTGACTGCTTAGCCTGGCTAGCAGCTGTCTTCATTTTTTCCTTTTTTCGCTGATTATTAGTCAATTTGCCCAAATTTAGTCTCTTCTATATTTTGTATAACAGCTTTCGTCTGCAGTATTCGATTCTCTTTTGTTGTGACGATAGTTCCTTGTTCGTTGACAAGCTAACATGAATTTTTGACCTCTAATATTTAGTTATAATTAGATAGACAGCCATATCGTTAATTGTATGCAGTTGACTTTTAGCGTCCATTAAGAATTAGGTATAGAACTCCTTGAAGATCTTTACTCTGATAGGTATTATGTGAAGGAGTTCATGTTACAATAACTTTTACCTCATTTTCGGGTAGTTCATCAGGGGTATGCAAGAAACCTTTCGCTTTTTTTTACTTAAAAAATGAAAGCAGAAAGAAAAAATAGTGTGTTTTATCTTACGCTTCTCGTGTTTGCGTATGCTCTTTTGCTATATGTAAATCAAGCTCAGCCTTAGTATTGAATGGCTTTCCACAGATAGGACAAATGAAAGTTTCTAAATCAACCTTTTCAATCGGTTCATGATCAGGCATCGTATTTTTTACATCTGGCGAGGGTGGGGCAACTTCAGTTGATTCTGGGTTATTTTCTGGTTCGGGTTTAATGAAGGGTAAATCTGGTTCTGTCATTTGAATCAGTCAATATTAGGTTACTTCTTTTTCTTATACATATGTTACTGTTATCTGACAGCAACAATTATCCGGTAAGTGTTTAGCAAATCGAAATTCAAGAGGTGAATGCGCGTGCTTGACACTTAGGAGTAAAAACCGTTTCGAATCGTCTTTTGAATTGTTTCAGGCTGGTTCAGTTTTTTCAACGATCTTTCAAGCCTCCCCAAGCGCATTTAGTAATATGGTGACAAAATATATTGCAAAAAACTAGAATCCCTATTGCCTTGGCCGTTGTTGCTTTTTTGAGCTTGGCTCATGTCGGATTAGCAGCAGCCCAAATAGTTCTAGCCAAGTATACGCGGGTACAAATCTACATGAAGGCGTTTGGGGCTGGATAGTTAACTGCTTTGGATACCGAGCAAGTCAAGCCTACGGTAGCCAGTATGCAGCGTTTCAAGTACCCAGGAGACGGTTCAACTCCGGTACCTTACCAAGACGGCTATAACTGCGGATATTGCTACAGATCTTGCTGGGCAAGATAAACTAAACTTCAGCTTTTTTGGTAGCTCATTTCTTTTTATCTTTAAAACATATCTTATCTTATTGTCTTTATTTTCAACTGAAGAAAGAGGTAATAGGTGTCAGTTTTGAATTAACCGTCAAGACTTTTGTTTTTATAGCCTCTAACAGCATCATACACGTTTTTTGTAGAATATTTTGAGAAGCTAAGAAGATTTGCTGCTGATGTGTATAGAAGAGACAAATATTTTTGTATATCAGGGTTGACACCTCTGTCTATCAGTTGATCCACCTTAACTCGACGTTCAAAATGCTTGTTATCTACGTCCGTAAATAGAAAATGTATGTTTTTACCTGCGTTGACATTGGAGCCTTCTTTCAGTAGTTGCTTAGCCGCGATAACTTGGCTTACCTGCTGTTTGTAGTGTAGAGGTTTTTTCGATAAATGTTTGGTAACAATCAAATCCCAAACAGGTATTTCTCCATCAATTAATTTTTGCCGATAAGTCTTCACTACATTAAGGGCTTGAGGTATCTTTTGCATAAACTCATTAGAGTCATTTGCAGCTGAAAATACATTAATCATTTCCATTTGTGCATTATAGATGAATCGTGGGGTGTCTCGTTTGCGTACGTCTAAGCCTCTAATTTTTACTTTTCCATTCTCCATAACTCCATAGTAACGATTTAAGACTCCGATGTTTGGGTGCATCCTTGAAGGCAAGAAAACAATCCATTTATAGCGACCTTCAAAGTTGAGTGGTACACCAATTTCTTTGCTTATTTTCTTGCACAAGGACTCGTAATCTTCAAGTTTAGCGTTTTTCTTCCTTAGCCATAACGAATCAACTATTCCATGAAGCACTTCAAATCCTTGTCTTTCTGAGGTGCGAGCAGCTGTCAAGAAGGCTTCCCTGCCAAATGCGCAAACGCTGATATGTCCGTCTACGGTTCCAAACTTTGCATTTCTATAACCCAAATAACCAAAACATGTCACAAGGATCCACTTTAAAGCGATTTGTCGATTATCGTAAATCTCTTTTAGCTGGGGGTCTTTGATATGGTCTCTTAATTTTTTGTAAGCTAGTCTTTTGGTTACAATAAGTTTCAATGCTTTAGGTACAACACCTACCCTTTTCTCACAAATATTATAGTTTAACTCTGGGCTGCGTAAGTGTGAATCCAGACAGCACTCGCAAAGGAACGTTTCAGCGGAAATATTGTTTTTAACCATTAAGCTGGGGTACATCGATGAAAAGTCAACTTCACCGGTATTGTCATGAATGCCTACTTTTGGTTCATAGACAAAACCGCCCCGGTCTGCGACAAGCAGTTCATAAGCTGATTTGAAGGTTTCAGATATGCTTTTGTTTCTGGGAATCAAAATATCTTGTTTAAACGCTTGATAAAATTGTAGCGAAGACATGCTTGAGCCGATTGATGAACGTGAGGAAGTGTGCAAGGGGGTCCTGCAGATTCGCGCTATTTCAAATAGACCTTGAAAATTGCTTTCGTTTAGGATGAATGTGTTGCCTGCGTCAATGTGGATTCTTCCGTATAGACGCATAGTTGGGGCTTTGTAGAATGTCCGTCCATATGAAAAGAATGTTTTGCCCTGTTGTGCTTTAGGAAAAAAGGCAACTGCGTCGCGGCTTAGAATAAATTTTTCTTGTACATTGCTGATAATTGCACGTTGGAGCATATATAAGAAAAAGTAGGAGTCCCCCCCATTGGTTAGTATTATATCGGGGTCGAGTTCTTTCACTATTTTACTTAGTTGGAGGATTTTTTCTGCGTCATCGCCTGAGTCAAGGATTATTTGTTTTTCATTTTGTCTGATATTGATTCTGCCTATGGGGTCTTGGAAATTTGCTATTTTACCCTTTTTAGCTATTTCTATTTGGAGTTTCATTATTCTTAACGGCGGAATTGTGTAGGCTATTCTTTCAACAGAATCTAAAAGGGTGTACTTTAGTCCTACTTTTAGAGGTTCAACTTCTAAAAAAGCAAGGGGAAACAAATCATGAGTGAAAAAGTATGACCTATCACCGTGTAAATCGCAATTATGAACTTCATAGCGAACGTAATCGCCCAATTTTAGTATGTCTTTGGTTAATGGTGATATTCTTCTGCAATCTTTGAGGATTATCTCTAAGACTCTGGATTTTTCGATGTCGGTTGGGTTGGCGAATTTGTAGACGAAGTTCCAGTTCGCAATATCGGGGTTTGAATAGATACGACCTACTAGTTTTTCTAGGTCTTCTTTTTTGCCTGAAATGTAGATTTTTGGTTGAAACTTGTCAGTTAGCTTGATTCTTTGCCCATTTTGGCTTATAATCCAGACTGCTATTTCTCCAATGCCTGTCGGGTAGACATCAAATATCCAGCCTTTGATTTTAGGGCTGACGCTTGATTGCATCCACAGCCCTCTCCAATTTGCTAATCTTCTTTTGCTGGGATAGTAGAATTGAGATTACCATGGGTTCAAAGAGTATAGGTTGAGTAGCATTGCTTCCTGCTGACGCAAAGCTTCTGCAGGCATCCATTATTGCTTCAAAGGCCTCTCTATCCTCAGTTCGCAGTGCTTTTTGAAAACCGCTCCACCGGTGTATTTCATCTTCCAATGCCATGCGGTATGACTCCACAGTTTTGCCCATTATGCAGAAGCCCCAACAAAATCTGTTAACGTTACGCCTTCGCTGAGTAATTCAGCACAGCCTAAGGGTAAGTAGGGATGTTTTTCTAAGACAAATTGTCTGCTACAACTTGTTTTTCTTAGGGATATTACAACGTTTACTCTATTGCATAATGAGGTTTGAAGATAATTATTTCTCGCTGTGTTTGGGTGTGGGGGATACGTTGCGATTACTATTGTTTGACTTTCTCTAGCAAAGTTTGAGAGATAAGTTGTGATTTGGTTGTAGATTCTTTGAGCTTCATCTTCAGGGATGTCTTTGTCTAAGAAGAAACCCGCAATATCTGAAACTATTACTATTTTGGCGTTGTATTTCTTTATAGCTTCTTTGAGTTTGTGTGTAATTAGTTGGGTTTCTTGGTATGCTGTGAAGGCTCTTGAAATGTAAATGTTATCTAAGATTTTTTTAGGGTTAAGTTGATGTATCCGTGATAGTTGGGCTATTTGATAAAGCCTAAACGTGTTTCCGCCATCAACAAAAATAACATTGCTTTGCAATCCGCCTATTTGAATTGGAAGCTGTGCGCGTACGCATAACAAAGATGCTAAAGAAGAAACGGAGGATGGTCCTTGGAGAACAGCAAAATCGCCCAGTGCAAACCCGGGAAAAACTTTGTTTACGCTTCTTATGTTTATTGTAAGAAATGGCTGAGATATCGTAGGTTTGACTATTTGATCTTGAATCAATTTATAATTCTCCATTTTTGTGAAGGATAGTAAAAGGCGTTTTTTGGCT
This sequence comes from Candidatus Bathyarchaeota archaeon, assembly GCA_963810665.1. GTDB lineage: Archaea > Thermoproteota > Bathyarchaeia > Bathyarchaeales > Bathycorpusculaceae > Bathycorpusculum. The sequence goes on from CAWEOM010000016.1 coordinate 36,893, forward strand.
TTTAAATGGGAACTCTAAACGACGCTGTTGAATAGTGGAGACTTATGTGAAAGTGAAGCGAGATTCGAGGATTTTAATTATAAGTGTTCTTTATAAAAAACTCATGAAGTCTAAGTTAAGACACAAATAACCTTATTTTAGCCCGTCTATCTCATGTCTTGATTTTTGTTTGCCATCCCTGCCAAGTTATTTTATATTTTAAAAAAATCCTAAATTGTGACTAAATAACTATTTTATTAAAGTGTAACGAAAGGTTAAATCCAAACCAAACGGTAACAAAGTAAGGAAAAATAACTGGAAATGAAACCATGGACATATCAGTTGAACTTGGGAAACTTGAGGGAAAGCGTTTGCTAACTCTTTATCAAAAGAAACCTTTTGAAATCACTCAAATTTCTAGTGATCAAATTATTCTCAAAACGTCAAAAGAATCACAGCGAGCTATACCTTTCAAAGAAATAATACGTGCATGGAACCATTTAAAAAAACATAAAAAACTAACAAGGTCTGAGGTTCGAGATTTTGGGTATTCAGACTCTGACCCTGCTTATGTGGTGGCTATTATAGCAAGTTTACCTGGTGTAACACACACCCTTACGCCAATCGTTCTCAAACTGCAGTGAAAAAACGAAGGTATGAATGAGGAGTATTACTTTAAGTATTTTCTTAATTCTGAAATGCAAAGAACTCACAAGATGACAGATTCTTTTATGGATTTATATCTCACAAAAAGATGAGCTGTCACTCTTTCTTCCTAATTTGTATAATCGTCAGGACAATTGTTGTTTCTGAAGATTATTTTCTTAATGGTAGTTTTTTCTACCGCCTTGATTTAGTTTCGGTATGGTTATGGTGAACTTAACGCCTCTGCCTGGTTTTCCTTCTTCCACAATACTCCATCCGTATATGTCCATCATTTTCTTTGTAAGGAATAATCCAAAGCCTGTGCTACCTCCTGTGCTAAAACCTTCCTTGAAAAGGTTTAGTTTGTTTTCAAAAGATATACCCACACCGTCATCTTCGTAAATCAACTCTAAGCAGTCGTCGTTCACTTTTTGGTAGTAAACATGGATTGTTGTAGTTTTTTGGCCATATTTCAAGGTATTATCAATGAAGTTGTAGAAGAGTTGTCTTAGAAATGAATCAGCTAATAATGTTAATCCGCGACAGTCATTTACTATTTTTGGCACTGAACCAGAGAACAGAATAATTGCTTCATTCAGTTTGGTTCCTACGTTTATTGGGGTTAGCTCTTCTGCACCTAATTGCTCATACATTTTAGCGAATTCAAAAATTTTAACAGTGTCCTTAACAGCCTGCTCGATTTTGCTTAACCCTTCAACGATATCTGTTTGGTCGGAGTGTTTCCTCCTTAATAGATAAGCATATCCAGTAACTGCTGATAATTTATTTCGGACATCATGTCTAGTTAAGCTGCCAACAACACGCAATTTTTCGTTCATTAGCTTTATTCTATTGCTACTTTCTGCAAGGTTTTTTTCAGTTATTTTTCGTTCTGAAATATCCTCAAAAAATGCTATTGTTGAAAAGAATTTTCCTTTCTTGAATATTGGGCAAGCATTACCACTTACAAAAACTTCTTTTCCAGACTTAGTGACAAAAACAGTCTCAACATCACGAATACTAGCGCCTTTCACGACTTGGCTAAAGACATCCAAACAATTTTGAATATGATCTTTTCGAATTACATCGCTTATACTAAGGTTTTTTATATCTTCGTTACAGTACCCTAGACTTTTTTTCCATTCTTCATTAACAAAGATAAAACTGCCTTTATGGTCGATAGATTGCACAAGCACATTGGCTTCAGTAAGAAAAGTCTTGTACATGTCTTCAGCCTGTTTTAATTTCTCTTGTGCAGCATTTCGCTCTGAAATGTCTCTAGCTACACTTAAAATGAGTTTTTCCTCATCGAACACCACAGCTTGAGCATGAACTTCAACAGGTATAGTCTTTTTATCTCTGCAAAGGTTCAGTGCTTCAAATCGCGCTTGACCCTTCTCAAGTAACTCGTTCATTTTGGCTCCAAAAAATCGGGGGTTGCCCGGTACTTCCAAATCGTTAATAGTTAGCGTTTGAAATTCTTCTCTTGTGTAACCTCTTGTTTTGTAGGCTGCCTCATTAAAATATACAATATGTCCGTCTAAATCATGAACTAAAATTGAGTCTGAAGCTGCATCAAAAAAGGTTGCTGCAACCTGGCTTTCCATTTCAGCTTGTTTAATTATAGTTATGTCTTTAGCAACATGGATAACCTGAGCAACGTTACCTTGTTCATCAAGAATTGGTGAAGTTGTTACCAATAATGGCATACCGAGTGTCGGGTCATTTATTTCCACAATAGCTGATGATTTGGTTTGAAAAGTCTTTGTAGCTGGACAATTACAATAAGGCGATTCTGTGCCATGTACAATTTCATAGCAATGTCTTCCTATGAGTTCTTCAGGTTTTTTATTGAAAACATCGCAGGTGGTTTTGTTGACTCTAAGTATGACCCGGTTTTTATCTATTACAAACAGTAGATCGCCTACACCATCAATGATTGCGTTAAGTTCATTGGATAGAGTTTTTTCTTCTCTCTCTTGCGTTTTTCTTTTCGTAATATCTTTTTCAATATGGGCTACTTGAATTATCTTGCCATCTTTATCTTTAATTGGATAAACAGAAATCTCAAGCTCAATTTTGCGGTTTTCTTCATTAAAATGTGAGTGTTCAACTACAACTGGTTTTTGTGTCTTCAGCAT
>CAWEOM010000017.1:0-50487 GCA_963810665.1 Candidatus Bathyarchaeota archaeon
TATCAGTCATACAAATACCAATTGTAAGTACTAAATCATAACTCAAAAATATTCTTATTTTTTTCAATAACAGAACTCAACTAAACCAAGGCGGTGCTCTCTCAGGTGGATAATTATGTTTTTGCCCTTGTCGACTCTTGCTATTACTCCGCGTTTTTTGCGTGGCTTAAAACCTGAAACCTCAACATTGGAGCTAACCAACTTTGGAAGTCTCCCAAAAAGAAATGGGAATAGGTTATGGTTGACAACAAACTGAACCAAAATACATCACCCCGGCCACTTTTCCATGCAAATCCATGACTTCGGCCGCCTTTTCGCCTTTCGGAATTGTAGCTTCTTAGAGTCATAACTAACACCTTATTTTCGCTTTCGGAAGATTTTTCTGGTCATCGTTGTACTTGCCCCGAAATCAATAACAATTCGCCAAGTCACAAGCTAAATGGTGATGATAGCGACACTTATAGTAACTCTCGATTATATACTGCCGTATTAGCTGAGGAATAGTAAAAAATAAATTCTTAAATCAACTTAAGTTAAAGGTAGGTGCTCCATTTTGGCGAAAAAAAAGAAAATAGAAAATCAGGAATCATCTGTACCCAGTGAAATACCCGTTCAAAAGAACAAAATTACGCCAAAAAAATCAAAAAAGACTACCCCGATTAAACAAGCAAACCAACAAGAAGCCCTAAAAGCCTTTGATAACACCTTTGAAAGATTCCGCGATGACTTTGAGAACCTTCTTTTCCCCGGTGACATAGACGAAGTTATTGCTGAGATGCCCGAAGTTCGAGTTCCCATCGTTGACCTTGAGGACAAAGAAAAAGAGTACATGCTAAAAGCAGAGATGCCAGGTTTCAAAAAAGAAGATATCGAAATCTACGTCCAAGATGACGCAGTGGAAATAACAGGGACAGCGGGCTGGAAGTACAGTGAAAAAGATGAAGACTATATCTGCAAAGAGCGAGCTTGTAAATCATTCTACCGTTACATAGACCTACCGCAGGATATCAAAATCGATGAGGTTGATGCAAAAATTAACGATGGATTACTGGAATTGGTGCTTCCTAAAAAACAGCCTAAACGAACACGGAAAATCTCCGTAAAGTAATTCTCTTTATCTTTTCTCTTTTTTTAATCCAGAATATGCAGAGAATTAATAAAGGCTTTTAGGCGTAAGGCCTCGTAAATAACTGAATGAGGTAACCTTGGATAAAATTGACTTGATTATAGTCAGCTTCTTCTCAACAATTCACGAATGTCCTATAGGGAAATAGCGGAAAAAATGGATTTATCCATAACAGCTGTGCATAACCGGATCCAAATACTTGTTGATAGGGCGTTATACGCAAGTTTACAGCGAGTTTGAGCATTATTGCCCAGAATGCTATCCACATACTTTTATCTACGGTGTCAGTAAAGTCATCTCTATTAACAATTTAAAGCCAAATTGGAAAACCCTGGTAACATTTACTGGCTTGCAGTTGCAGTCTCATGTATCGCCATCCTCACAGTGGGTATAGTGCTCTACGGCAAATATTACAAAATCTGAGATACATTCCTTTCCTCTTTTTCTTTTTAAGTAATCATTTTTATCCGCCATTCCTATTCCTATTTATGGTTGATTATCTTGGTTGACGCTTGGCGCGAACCCTATCATATTGTAATTGAAGTTGAGAACAGAGAATGTAAAATGGTCGGCAAACTCCACGCACTAGGTTTCAAACACCTTAAAGTCGTAGATGTGCGTAGTTCCAGAGGCGGTTCTGTTCGTCACTTGATGGATGTTGGCGAAGATCAAGCCAAAAAAGTGCCCAAAGAACTTGCTGCAAAAGGGCATGTTGAAGGTAAATCTGCTGTGTGGCTGGAAAGTGAAGGTTGTGGCGTCTGCAACACTATTCTGGCTCACGATGCTTTTTTGGTGTCTGGCAAGAGCAGGCAGGATAACATAATAACCTATAGCTTTATGGTTCCAACGCATGAGGCATACCGGGGCATAATTGCTGATTTAGAGAAGGCAGGGCACAAAGTTAATGTGCGCAAAGTGGGCAAGTTTGAACAGCAAATAGGCATTTTAACTGAGAATCAGGAACGTATTTTTTGGTTGGCACTTAAAAGTGGTTTCTTTGACTTTCCACGAAAGGTTGGAATGACGGAGCTTGCATCCAAACTCGGCATCAGCCCAGCAACACTTTCGGAGATTATTCGGAGAGGAACGCGGCGGTTACTGGAGCATTATTTTAAGCGAGAACTATAGTAGATCTATTTTTCTTTGAGTACTTTAAACAAGAATGATGTCACCCAAAAACTCTTTCTTCATAGTTTCACCTTTTATCGTCTGGATCCAATGCTGCATAAACAGCATTAGCTATTAGCTGAGCGCCTTCCACTTTAGGGTGTACTCCATCAACAAAAAAGTCAGGGTGATCAACCAGCGGGGTATATGCATCTATCAGTGGCAAACCCGTATGATTGGTCGCCTCTTTAATGCCTGGCATAACCATTTGCGCAAAGAGTTCACTACTCAGATTCGCGCTGTTGTTAAAGATGGGTGGGGGCTGGACTATGTAGATTTTTGGCTTACTTGGGAGCGATTGGAAGATGCATAGCAAATTAACATAGTCAGAAACAAACTCTATTTTAGTTTCGTTAAGGTGTTGGTTTGCATCGTTTGTCCCCAGCATTATAATTACTATATTCGGTTGGAACTGCTTAGAGAGTTCAAAAGCGGTTTTGTACATGTAGGCGCTCTCAGACTTTTGAGAAACCGTCGCTCCCCCAACGCCAAAGTCGCCTATCACATAGTTTGAGCCAAGCAGAGCCCAGAGGTCCAAAGTATATTCAGTACCTCGTGTGATGCTGTCACCAACGCAGGCAACGCGAACGGGGATTGCTTGGTTATCTTCCTTTTCGGCTGTCAACAAAATAGTTGCTTCCAATGCGGCTAAAATGATTAAAAGGATAATTGCTGTCGTCAACAGCTTTACTGTGTGATTCATAACTTCTAAGTAATAACATACGGCTTTTAAGCCTTAAACGTCGTAAAGAGGCCTAAGGGTGCTAGAAACGAATTACAGTTTTTAACCTGAATTTTTTCGGTACTATACACTATGTTTATGTTTTGCCACTACGCATTTTGGATTGAGCGATTTTAGCCGTGACAATCGATAATGAAAACCAAGGACAACAGCCTGAACAACGCAGAATCGAATTCAATTTTCCAATGTTGATTATTAGAACAAAACGGTTCTATGCAGTTTTTGATAAGTTGGGATCGCTTCGCACTTCACGTTATTTCTCATGGATATTTCTTTTACTCGTGCCCTTTATCGCTGGAATTGCATTATACTTGATAGTTAATAGTCTCATTGGCGTTCTGAATAATCCCTCGGTCGGTCAAATCGTCCGAGAATTAGGTCCAGGATCAATTCTTCTATTGCCCGGAATAAACCCTATGCTTCCAATAGTCTATGGGTGGGTGGCAATCGTATGCGCAATCGCAATTCATGAAGGAGCACACGGGATTATAGCCAGAAACTTGGGGCTCAATGTTAAGTCAAGTGGTTTACTGTTTTTCTTGTTTGTTCCAATAGGCGCTTTTGTAGATGTTGACGAGGTACAGATAAAGAAAGCAAAAACCCGCTCTGCCTTAAAAGTTATGGCTGCAGGTGTAGGAGGCAACATCCTCTTGGGGGTTGTATGCCTTTTTAGTGTTTTACTTCTGGTCGGTTCCTTAACCCCTATAATTGATGGCGTATACATCAATGATGTCACGCAGGGCATGCCGGCTCAAGATGCAGGGCTGCAGCCCAAAGATGTTCTTGTATCTGTAGATAACATAACTATTCAAACTTCCACTGAACTGAGAGACGTATTGGACAAGAAGACAGAAGGGGATCTATTACAGCTAACGGTGGCGAGAGGTGAGAGTTGGCAGTACCAGTTTTCAACTACAGTAAATTTGACCGTTATTGAAAACCGTACAGTTATGGGTATTAGCGCCTATGACTTAATGACCAAGGCACGACTAGAGAATTATCAAACTTTTTCTTTAGATCGCTTCTCAATGTATTTTGTTCCTCCAACTTTAGCTTCAGGATTAACGCCGTTTTCTGACTTTTTAGCTCCCTTCTATTCGAATCCCATACCTCATTGGCAGATACTTGCAAATGTTCTATTTTGGCTCTGGTTTGTGAACTTTAACTTGGCAATATTTAATGCTTTACCGATATATCCCTTGGATGGAGGCAGAATCTTCAACATTACCTTAAAACGCTTTGGCAGTCGCCTATTAAGCGAAAAAGCCGTTTATTCAATAACTCTAATAGCAACAGCCGTTTGCATAACTCTTGTGCTGTTGAGTATTGTTTTGCCATTTATTTTTTAAATGGAACCCATCAATGCTCACTTCTATGAGTCAAGTTGAAATAATCCGACAATAGCTTAATATCTGGCACTAAGCCTTTAGGCGATAAACGCAATGGACTAAACACTTTTTGTTTGGTCTGTCTTTGAGTTGGATTATCACCAATTTTTGGAAGACTAACGTTAACAAAAATACGGAAGAAAAAATAAGTTGAAAATTGAAGTACTCGGTGGAGCCAGAGAAGTAGGCGGCTCTTGTATCTCGGTCGAAACAGACTCTTGCAAAGTTGCACTAGATTATGGCATAAAACTTGATGCAGAACCAAAGAAGTTGCCGAAAGATTTTGATGCAGTAATTATTAGTCATGCACACTTAGACCATACTGGAAGTCTGCTAAGTTTAAGTAAAAATAACCCCGTTATAGTCGGATCTGATATTAGCCGTGATGTAACGGTTGACCTTCTTCATGACATGGTTAAAATACAGAATGAAAAAGGGGTTTTCGACTATCAAGACAGCCATGCTGATAAAATCGGCTCATGTTGGTGGAGTCGTGACGCTTTTGCACTACCTGGGCTAAATGTCCAGCTTCAGGCTGCTGGTCACGTCGCTGGAGCAAAGATGACTACTCTTCAAGCTGAAGGGAAAAAAATTATTTACACAGGCGATTTCTGTTTTCATGATACTGAAATATTACAGGGTTGCAAATTGGAAACGCTTCCAAGAAAACCCGATGTCTTAATTTCTGAATCAACATATGGGGGAAAAATTCGAAAACCCAGACGTGAACTAATCGACCAGTTTATGAACCAATTGTCCTTGACAATGGCGCGCAGAGGGAATGTTTTGATTCCTACATTCGCTTTTCATAGAAGTCAAGAGATGGCCAAAAGGATAGATACTGCCATAGAAAACGGGGCATTACCACGATACAATGTTTACACAATATCTAACCTCGCACACAGAATAAACGGGTACTTTAACCATAACAAGCCGTTATTTACTAAGGAAATCCGTCAGCAGAAGTACCCCTTCAACTACCGCCATGTGAAGCACCTATACAGAACCTCCCAAATTGATGAGCCCGCCATAGTTATTTGCACTTCAGGTTTTGGTCATGCAGGAGCAAGTCTTCGCTTGTTAACTCAATGGGCAGGAGACAAAGCCAACTCCATTGTCTTAACCTCAGGTTACCTTCCTCCTAATAGCCCTCTGAAACTTGCAAAAGAGGAAGGCCTATTCAAAATTGACGAAGAAACGTATACGGTTAATGCTGAAGTTAAGCAATTTGAACTTTCAGGGCATGCTGACCAAACAGAACTTATTCAATTGGTCAGTAAGTTAAAGCCAAAGCGAACTCTTCTTGTCCACGGAGATTTAGAACAGGCTGAACTGCTCTCTGAAGAGATTTCAAACATAACCGATGTTTGTATACCAGAACAGAACTATGTAATCGATGTATAAGGTTAATTCCCCCATCGATATACATCCATTTTATTTTAACATTGGAAGTTGTGTAGGTTAAAGCTCTGTAGTGATAATGGTTAGTCTGACCGTTTTTATCCAGATTTGTACCTTAAAAGAGCTGCAAAACCCCCCAAAGCTGTAAGCGATGTTTTCTCTTCGGAGGCAGTAGAAATAACCTCTACGTTCGCATCTGTCTGCGAAGCAACATCCTCTAAAACATCAATTATATCTCTCTCCACCACTTGATAGGAAATCCAACTGCACTTTTCGCAAGGCATCTTTATCATTTCCTGTATAGCCTGAGCCTTCTTAGAGGCTATCTTTGTTCTTGTATGCCCGCATCTTTTGCATAATACAACATTTTCTACAATATCGGTGTTATCTGTCGCTAATGCGACTTGTACTTCACCATTTTTAAGAGCGGCTAACACTGAATCTAACCCATAAGTAGCCAGCCCATCTTGCTTACTCAACGACACCATGAGACGTTGTACGACTCTTTTCTCCTCAGGTCCGCACATATTCTTCAGAATTTCAGTTGACTTATCAAGCACCTCTCTTATGGCCCCCTTGCCTGCTGATTGCGTGTCAGCAACGTTGAGAAGTATATTGGCTAGTTCATATTGAAGGTAATTGCCTTTTAGAAAATCGTTTTTAGTTTGACCCGGCCCACCAACTATTAAAACATTAACCTTGTTCTCAAGAAATTCTTTGGCTGCATGTTCTGCAATTCTGTGGAAAAAGTGTGTAATTGCCATGTCGCGCTCTCTTTCATATCGCCTTTGGCTTTGTCCACCTTTTGTAGTTTTGCCCGATATCCCCGAGGTTATATCCTCCATTAATTGGAGATGTTCACCGTTAAGTAATCCAAAATTAGCCTGTTTAGAATCTAACGCGATAATCCCCACAATTTTTTGGTCTCTTAACATCCCCCTTAGCGTCTCTAATCGAAAATAGACATCAACTTCATAAAGGTAGGTTGTAATAGGCTCTGGAGGAACGATTTCTTCAAGGGTCAAAACTTCATCAGTTCCGTCACTAACCAAGGTTCCAGCAAATAGCGCCAAACCATTCTCTGGAATTTCCTTATGTTCCTTTAGCTGACGAATTATATTCTTAAGTACGTGTTGAAATCGTTCTCTGAGCCTTTCAGATTCCCTGGTCATTAACTCAGGTTCCTTTTTCAAGTTCGAAATTACCTGATTTATTGGCAACTCGGGAGGTATATATAATGAAATAAATTCCTTGCCTCTGCCCTCCTTATCGGACAACGATGCTATCCGTTTTCGGAGTTTATGCTGTTTTACTGAATTGGTGGTTGCTATCTGGCAGGCATAGAAATGTGTGATATTTTCGGCAGGCAAATTGATACCTCGTATGTTAATAGTTGATTATGGTTTTATTAGTTTCTAAGTTTACATATTGAGAAATAGATCTCTCTTATAGATCATGTAGATGTTATACCTCACATCTATGTTTAGCCTGTTGCTTTTTCTGTTTCTTGTTGTATTAAAATCAACTAACTAAATTAGGAAAAACACTAAATTCTTAAAAACAATTCAATTGCTATAGCATAAAAGCAAATAATTAAAAATAATTATGGAAAGAACTCATCGAAATACTGGGTTCTTCCAAGTTTAACTATCAATTAAGTGAACTGTGCCATCTGGGCAGTAAACTTTATCGCCTACTTGAGCTTTTTCAAACCGGCGCTTACACTGATGCTGACCTTCACAGCCATCACAATCTTTACTTAGCATACCGTCTCCCCTGTTGACTTGAATTTACACCAAAGAAAATAAGGTTTTTGATATAAAAAATATTTTCGCTATATCTTCCTCTTTCCTTTTAGTCTAATAACAAAACACTTTAGGCTCCCAACACCAAATAAAACACTATTTGATCTGCAGTTTGCCGCGAGTTCTTTGCGTAGACATCTAACTGTTGTAGGATATGAAGACATAGCTAACTTTTTCAACTTCACTTAGAAATTAACAGATCTGCAATTCTTGTTCGATTGCAAAGAGATGCATTACTGCATTTTCTCTTCAACAAGTGTTACGGAGCATTTGAACCAAGAGACAGTTTCTTTTTGAAAGCGATTACAGAAAGAATAAGAAGAATTGAAGTTTGGGCAATACTTACACACGCGAGATCTATCTTCATTCTTAAAATCTATTAGTTCTTCCATTTTTGATTCCCCGCTGTATTTAAGTAAATCAACTTAAGAAGGGTTATTTCTAAAAACTCAATATTACTAAAAGCGAAAACTGAGGCATAGCGATATTGATTGGTTAGGCCTTGTAAAGTTTAAACAATATTTTCAAACTAAATTCATCAAAATTCGCACAATTATACTGAGACAGTGAAAAGCTAACTTTCTTTTTTCTGTAATGAGAATTTCAAATAGCGTACTGCACTTAAACCAATCAACTATAAGTACCTCTTTATGCTCGCGTGATTCACTATTAAAATAATAGCTTTGTTGCACCAAATATACAACAAGGTTTCTTATTTCACGCTTATTTTTGTTTGTGTTTTTTGTGTTTGAGGGTAGGTTAGTTGTAGACATGAGAGGGATAATTTTGGGGTGCTCTTAGGGGAATGAGAAGGTCAATCATTGTCTACAACTTTCCTCCAATTTTAGAATGTGTTATTGATAATATCTATCTTATGAATTTGAAATAAGTAGATTTCATTCATCGCTGATATCTTCGCAAGCAAAAAGACACCTTTATTTTTGCTTATGACGTAGGGGGCGGAATTTATTCCGAGCACTAGAATTCGGATAAAGGTTTTCCAGTCTGTTTAGTCTTTTGAACGGACTGAGAAGGTGCTTATTTTTCTTAGTTAGACTGGAAATAGGCTCTATATTGAGGAGCTACTGGAGGAATTATGGATCCAATGTTGCAAATGTATTGAAGTCAACGCTCTTGAATTGTTCATGATTTAAAAATATTTAAGATCGATAGATTTGTAATTCAATTTAGTAACTTATATAATAGTGCGAAAATCCTATAAGGGTTTCAGTCGCGAAATATAGTGGAGAAAGGAACCTGAATTGCTAGACGAGTTTGGGGTAATTGCAAACGTTGCTATCCTTATTTTGTCACTAGTGATTCTAATTAAAGCAAGCAGTTGGGCTATAACTAATACCGTTAAGTTAGCTGCTATAACTGGCTTGGGGAAAACAAAAATTGGGTTTATACTTGTTGCTTTCTCGACCTCTCTTCCGGAACTTTTTGTCGCTGCTTTCGCTGCTCTAAATCCAGAATCAATTGGTATTTCTATAGGTAACGTATTAGGGTCAAATATAGCAAACATAGCTTTGGTACTGGGTATAGGTTTCCTTATTATGGCATTCAAATATCCACAAAGCACAGGTTTTTTTGCTAAAATGGCTAAAGAAGAAGTGGGATCTCTCAATTTTGGAATATTTGTTGCCTCAATCGTTCCTTTGATCTTGCTCTATTTTAACTTTGCAAACCAAATAGTAGGGGCTTCTCTTATCATACTCTTCTTTTACAATATGTATACATTAATTAGAAAGAGAGAAACTGTGGAAGAAATTTCTGATACTGCAACTAAAAAAGAACTTGGAGCATACTTTTTCAAAGCATTCGTGGGAATAATTGGAGTTGTTGCTAGTGCATATTTTATTGTAAATTCTTCTTCTTTCTTAGCTGTAAGTGCCGGCATCCCCGAAGTTATTGTTGGAGCTACTGTAGTAGCTTTTGGAACTAGTGTTCCAGAACTTGCAACAAGTATTGAATCTGTTAGGAAAGGATATCTGGATCTTGCAGTAGGAAATGTTATTGGAAGTTGTTTCATTAACATAACCTTAATTTTAGGATTAACTTTGTTCCTTGCACCCTTTAATATAAGTACAGAAGCTTTTTCTGATTTGATACTTTTTTCGTTGATAACTAATGTTATCTTGTGGTATATGCTGCAAAATGCTAAAATAACAAAGAGAGACGGGTTAATATTGCTTGCAATGTACGTAATATTTTTGGCGATTAGCTTTAGCTGAATTTAGTATCTGTCAGTTGTTGTAACAAATGATCAAGCTGGGCAGGGGTGGGACTTGACCCCATATTTTTCAGGGTTATTTCATGTTTCTGTTCTGTATGCTGAATACGACCTTTTTTTATAGAAACCTCTTGAAATGAACCACTTTAATTGATGCTTTTTTGATATATTACGTTTTTTGGAATATGCTTCTTAAGTATTGCGACTACATTATTATTTTAGTAGAAAAGAGACTTTCAAATAAAATCAAGAAATACCTGATGTGTTGAGAATATGTTGGACGAAATATTTAATGATATATTAGAAAGTTCAGAATTCGAGTATGACACTAAAGCCCAAATACTTTCACGAATAAAACCAAATGGCTGGTAAGCAGCATAGGATGCGTTTATAAAGCTAACCGTGATTATTACTCACCCTAATTTGGCATAAAATCTATTTGGTTTTCATCGTCACCCAAATTTTTGTTTGTGTTTTTTGTGTTTGAGGGTAGGTTAGTTGTAGACATGAGAGGGATAATTTTGGGGTGCTCTTAGGGGGATGAGAAGGTCAATCATTGTCTACAACTTTCCTCCAATTTTAGAATGTGTTATTGATAATATCTATCTTATGAATTTGAAATAAACAGTTTTTTTAAGACTGCCAAGTGGGAATCAGACAAGGTTAGTTTTCGATGAAGATAGCTACTTTGGTTGATCGCTAAAACTTGATCTAACAAGAAAAGAGTAAATATGTGTTTCCGCAAGAGACAGAATAGAATGAACTTAATAATTGCCCTAGGCTTGATTGGTGCCACACTTACAACTGTGTCCTTTCTTCCACAACTCATTAAAGTTATCAAAACCCGATCAACCAAAGACATCTCTACTGGAATGTTTGTACTTTTTGGAACAGACTTTTTTATTTGGCTCATCTATGGAATTCTAATTAAAGATATTCCCCTAATAATTGCAAACTCTTTTGCATTCGTGGAAGCAACGATAATTTTCATTTTTAAAATTATCTACAAATAAATTGCAGATGACTTTGAATTGATTTATATTTCATTTTAAAATTTATTTATTAGCAAATTAGATACTTTATCTGATGTGTTGTATACTCATGTATCAGTCATATATAATTTAGAGAAAACTTCGCTTATTTGTTATAGCTAATAAGGTTTATGCAATAATCTTTTAAGTAAATTGATATAAAATAGTGATGGGTAAAACATCTTGGATGCTGAAGAGAGAGCATTAGAGATTAAACTATCACAGCTAAGCACTAAACTACAAGTTAATATAGCTTCAATTTTTGGTTTTCTTACCGTAGCTGGAGTATTTATTGCAGTTGCATATCCATTTCTGATTGAGGGACTTATTAAACTGCCCTTTATTTCAACAGAGTTTGCTTTAGGAATTTTGTTTTCAGCGCTAGCTACTTTATTTGGATATGTGTCTTATGTTTTTAGTAAAAAAACAAATTTATGCCAAATAGAGATTGAATCCTTAAAGTTAAAATATTTTGAATACTAATTAATCAGTGCTTAGCTTTTTGGTGTTTTAACATTTTTAGCAAGATTTTCAAAAGCGAAACGGTGTCTATAGGCTACATTTTTCTCTGATTTTTAAGTAGACTGTACCTATGGCAGTTATGCAAAACGATGAAAACTATGACTACTGTAGCGGTTAGGATATAGAGTGCCTTTATTACAAATGACCTTTTTTTAAGTCAGGTTAGCGTTTAATCTCTACCATCAATTGCCTTTTTATATGTTTCATAAATTTCGTGAGCAGCGAGGGATATAGCTTCTTGCTCATTTTTTGAAAGAACTTGGTATAATGAGTTGTTCACAGTTGTCCCAAGATGGATAGGAACACTCACAAACACTGGCTCGCTTATCCCGTCAAATAGCATAGGGGTAGATACTGGAATAATTTCCTTTGTGTTATTTATTATGGCGCTTATAATGTCGCGAAAAGAAGCAGCGGGTCCAAATTCCGTAGCACCTATATTATCAACTATTAATTTGGAAATAGTCTTAACGTAGATTTCAATTTCATCCTTATGAAGAGATTTTTGCTTGGATACGAGGTATGATTCAAGCGGTAAGCCGGCAACTCTCACAGTAGACCACAAGGGAATCGCTGCATCACCATGTTCACCCCCCACCCAACCTTCAACGGATGACACGGCAACATCCAGTGTTCTTGCTAGCTTGGAACGGAAGCGCAAGGATTCAAGATTTGTACCTGTACTTATTACAAAATCGGCCTTAGTGTATTTTTTACAAACCATTGCCATTGCATCTACTGGGTTTGAAATGACTATGTACTTCGCTTGTGGATTATTACTGATTGTAGCTTGAGAAACCTGCTTGACTATCTTACCATTCTGGACTGCTAAATCACGTCGAGTCATTTTTACTCCGGGAATTCTGGGTTGACCTGCAGAAATCAGAATAATGTCTGCACCAAATAATTCTTCACTACGTTCACAAGAATTTATTTCAATGTCTAATCCAACGCTTGCAGTGACATGCTTTAATTCTCCAGCAAATGCTGTTGCAAGACCAGGTTTTACATCACAAACAGTCAATTTGTCAGCAAGTTTTGAGCACATAATCGTATAAGCAGTTGGACGCCCAACTCTACCGGTTCCTATTTGAGCAATATGCACGATATCCCTCTTTTATTAATATGTTACTCGATGGTTTTTAAGTAATTGCAAATTGTGCGAAGACCCTTGGAATTATTTGCTCTAAACTTTCCTATTAGACCTTTAAGCATTATTGGTGGGGTTGACAAGTGCTCTGTTGCCTTCTTATAGAAAATATATGTATTCAAGTTTAAAGATGAAAATTGAGGCGTCCAACTTGAAGATGCAATATTTCAAGGCGAAACCGAATACATCTCAAAGGTCGCCAAAACAGAAAAAGAAATCTGCAGCCTAATAGAAGCAGGATTTGAATACGTCACAGAGTTTCAAGAAGCAAAGATTTTCAGAAAACGAAAATAATTACTCAAAAGGCAAACAACATCACCCTTGGGGACCCCCCGTACTATTTGCGTATAAAGGTGCAGGGGGTGGGATTTGAACCCACGAACCTCTGCAGGATAGGCTCCTGAAGCCTACGCCTTTGACCATGCTTGGCGACCCCTGCACGCTTGGATTAGTATCCCATCTGCGTTTACTAATAAATACGTTGCCGAAACAGGTTGCTCTTAGCAAATGTTTCAATTAGTTTTTGAATTTTTTTATGAAATCTTGCATTTGCGCTTCTGCTGAGCAATGAATTCTTTTAATTACGTTTGATATCATCGCGGATTTCCCTAACTCCCTTAATATATTTCCATTTGAGATCTTCAAGCGCTAGCCTATTGTTGATACAAAAAAGTTCCCGGACATACGCCATTAGATCGCAGCCCATCGTGATAACCAAATCCATGTTCATAGCCAATTGAGCAGTTAACTGTGAGGCTTATTCAGGCATATGACGATGTCTCTTTCTTTGAGAGCCTCAATAATCACTGCGTTGACCGAGCTGGGGGGGTTGTTGCCTGCACTGTAAGCCTCTGCGATGTCTTTGCCGTATTTTTGGTGAAAGTCTTCGAAATTTGACTTCCCCCAGTGTTTTCAACCCTTACAAACAGTATTCTCTTCAAATAATTGCCCCCTTACTACTACTAAAAGGTTGATTTACTGTTTGACTTTTAGTTTTTCAATAATTTTTCTAGTTTCCTCTTGGGACGGATGAGTTATTGCACCCGCGGGGCAAATGTCTTCGCAACCTTGGCAGAAGATAACGCAAGCGTTTTGGTCTTTCACCACCGACTTTTTCTTTCCGTTCTCCTTTTCGAATCCAAATGCTTGCGTGTGGCAGAAGTCTACGCACTTTCCACAGGAGGTACATTTTGTATAGTCGATTTTTGGTGCCCAGGGAATTTGATCTCTTGGAACTCCTTCAAATTCTTCTTCAGGCATTGTATTGACCTCTTTTAATAAAACTCTTTTATCAATATATTTAAATATTGTTATATATACCATTTTAAACAATGACCCAACCAACACACTCTCAACTCCGCTTCAAAGCACAAGTCTTCCACGCCCTATCTTCATCAGACAGACTAGAAATACTCGACTTCCTTCGAAACGGAGAAAAATGCGTCTGCGAAATTGTACCTCACCTAAATCTTATCCAACCTGTAGTCTCTAGACATCTAAAAATCATGCGCGATGTTGGAATAATCAGATGCCGAAAAGACGGAACTAAACGAATGTACACAATTGTTGACCCAGCCGTATACAATATTTCTAACGCTCTTACTTCCCAGCTAATCACGATCTTGCAGAAAGAGGTTGTTGAACAGGTAAACTGCAGCTTATCAGAAGATGTATAGAACGAAAAAAAATTGAACGACGCTAAATTAACAATTTTGAAAAACAGTGATATAAATATGAAAGATACAGAAATTAAAAAAACAGTAAAAAAAGCATACTCCAAAATAGCCACAAACACCAAATCTTCTTGCTGTCAATGCGGTTGCGGAAGCTTAGATGAACGAACAATAAACAAAATATCCAAAAGCATCGGTTACACTGAAGAAGAACTTAACGCTGTTCCCGAAGCCAACCTCGGCTTAGGCTGCGGCAACCCAACCGCCTTTAGCAGCATAAAAGAAGGCGACGTAGTTCTCGACTTGGGAAGCGGGGCTGGCTTCGACTGTTTTTTGGCATCGAGAAAAGTCGGTACAACCGGCAAGGTCATCGGCTTAGACATGACAGAAGCGATGATAACTAAGGCCAGAATGCTTGCCAAAGAGCACGGCTACTCAAATGTTGAATTTAAGCTTGGTGACATAGAAATAATGCCTATTGGCAATAATTCAATTGATGTCATCATTAGCAACTGTGTCATTAACTTAGCACCAGACAAGCTGAAAGTCTTCAAAGAAGCCTACCGTGTGCTTAGAAGCGGCGGTAAAATGTTTGTTTCAGATATCGTGCTGCTTGGCAAGCTTACAGAAGAACAGTTAAATGACGAAAATTTGTTAAGCGGCTGTGTTGCTGGGGCTCTTCAGAAGGAGGACTATTTAGGAAAGTTACAACAGGTAGGCTTCAAGGTAAGCATACTTGGCGAGGACAAGGACATAAGCAAGACCCAGTATAATGGATTGGCCCTCGAGAGCATAAAACTCGAAGCCTCAAAATAAAGGTGACCAGATGAAAAAACAAATAATAACCATTATTTTTCTGGTATTGTTGATTTTTCCACTCTTCGTTCAAATTACATCCGCGGCTTCTCCCTCTGATGACTGGCCAATGTTTCACCATGATTCAACTCATACAGGATACTCATCAACCATACCTGGAACTTCAAACAATTTACTATGGTCACTAGTAACTGGTGCTCCAATGGGGGCTTCCCCAACAATTGTTAGCGGTCGCGTCTATATTTCCTCAAATGATGGTATCGTTTATTGTCTTAGTGCGACAGATGGCTCTCAGATATGGACTTATACTCTTCCGCACCCAGCAGCAATAAGCTCATCTATAGCCGTTGCTGATGGCTATGCATACTTTGGCAGTTATGACTACAAAATTTACTGTTTAGATGTTTCATCAGGTAGCGAAGTTTGGACTTTTTCGACCGGTGACAGTGTACAGTCCTCCCCTGTAGTTGCCAACGGACATGTTTACGTGGGCTCTTGGGATGGCAACCTGTACTGTCTTGATTCACTTACCGGCAATAAAATATGGAACTATTCAACAGGCGGTCTGGTAGATTCTTCTCCAGCAGTCTCAGAAGGCCACGTATATGTCGGGTCAGCAGACAAGAATGTGTATTGCCTTGATGCCTCCTCAGGCTTAAAAATCTGGAGTTATGCAACTGGGAATATTATACAGTCATCGCCTGCAGTTGTCGATGGCTATGTCTATATTGGTTCCCACGACAACAACGTTTACTGCCTTAACGCCGCAACCGGAGACAAAGTTTGGAGCTATCAAGAACAAGGTTTAGTTGATTCTACTCCAGCCGTTGCCGACGGATATGTTTACATTGGCTCCGGCGTCCTAGACAATACCGCAGACAAAAATGTTTACTGCCTAAACGCTATCACTGGCGAGAAAGTTTGGAGTTACCAAACATATGATGGCGTGTATTCCTCTCCAGCGGTCGCTGGCGGATACGTTTATGTGGGTGGTTGGGACGGCAACGTCTACTGCCTGGACGCTTTAAACGGAGCAAACGTATGGTTCTACACAACACAAGACCACATAAGTTCTTCTCCGGCGGTTTCAGATGGAATCGTTTACATTGCTTCGTGGGACCATAACCTTTATGCTCTGGGAATTCTGCAGGCAAACAGAGGAATTGATACTTGGATTATCACTATAGTAGCATTGATAACGCTTGTCGTCGTTGCGGTTGTAATTTTGATTTCCCGGAAAAAATCCAAACATAAAACCGCATAATATCCCCAAAGGTTTCTCCAACCCTTATTTTTTATTGTAACTCGGTGTTATTTATTTAGAATAACGGGTTAATTTTTAGTAAACTGCTCAGCATCAAGCTGAAAGTGAATACGATGGCGATTATTACAAAGTCTTTTGCTAAGACTTCACCTAGTTTGAAGAGTTTTGTTTTGTCCGCTTTGTCTTCTTTGGACAAGATGCGCCGTTTTTGGATTAAGCGCAGGGTTATGAAGCCTGCAAGCCCAATCAAAGCGCCATAGTAGATTAGCGGCAACTGGAAAAGAACCCCCACCAGAACCATCAAAGGTATCATTAAATATCCTAATATGACTGTTAAGAGTAAGCCGCGTTTAAACCCCAAAATTATCGGCAGTGTTCGGGAGCCGCTATGAAAATCGGAGGCGTAATCAGCCAAGTCTTCCCAAAGACTGTTGATTGCGGTGGTTATGCCTATTAGCACAATTAAAGTTAACACGTTTAGTGAGAATACATTGAAGAAGGCGGCGACAATCATCATTGGCACCGCGCCGACGGTGAAGTTAACAAGGGGTTTGTAAGCAGTTTTGCGCAGTCGGAAAGGCGGAACCGAATAAAGTACACCAAACAAGATTCCTAAACCGATAAAAAGCATTACAAAAGGCATCAACGTAATAGCACCCAACCCTAAAGACAGCATTGTAAATAAAATTGCGATTAGCAAGCCAAATTTTCCCAACTTCTTAGTAAATTGCGCGCGCATTGGGTCAGATAAAACATCCAATTCAACATCGCAGATGTTGTTCATGGCATCTGCCGCGCTCCAGATGCAAAAGGCGATGGCGCCTAGAAAGAGTGCTGTATGCCATGCAAATACTCCTCCTGCCAAAAATGTTGCGCCAACGGCAATCATGAAAAGCATGATTCCGCGTTCGACAGAAATAAATTGTGAAAAACCCCTCAAATCCTGCAACATACTTGCCTAAGCAAAACCAACCTTCTTAAGAGTTCCCTAACTTAAAATTGATTTTACCCTGAAAACTATTCTAATATTGTACCCAAGGCTTTGGATTAAAGATTTTTCATCATTGTTTGCTGGGTAGCTTTTTCGGGTTCTTGAAAAACACCATCTAAACTGAGTATTATATACGGTTTATTCGCTAATTTTAGACTAGAAATAAGGAGAAAGAATTAGATAGCATAGCCAAAGAACAGGCGGCAACAAGAAAATTCATTTTTTACTCTGAAACCATCCAAATTTCCCAAGTTAACAACAGGCATTTAACGACTGTAATAGCTATTATGATAACCAAAAAATAAGGCGCTCTGACCCAGTGGTTGACTCCAGTAGTTTATTCTCGATTCTTGAGTTTCTCTTCAAGAAGAACTAACAGTTCTTGAGGCTTTACCGGCTTTACCAAATATGCATCAGCACCTTCATCGAGGGCTTTGACGCCTGTTTCAAGCGATGGAAAGCCTGTAATCATTATTTTAACAGTTCCCTGGAGTTGCTTTCTGAGTTTTGCTAGAAGATCTGTGCCGTCCATGTCAGGGAGTCTTATATCTACGAGGGCTAAATCAAAGTGGCGGTTCTCCGTTTTCTCTATAGCTTCTTTTCCTGTTTCAGCTGTCTCAATTTCGTAACCGCTTTTCTGTAAGATACGCGTGAATGTGCGAAGTATTGATTTGTCATCGTCTACAACTAGTATGGTTTTTTTTGATGTCGCCACTTCTAACCTTCCTTCTTAACCAACAAAGGCTCCATTTAACCGTTGAGGTCATCGATAAACCGACAACTCTTTGCGCATCAGCAAACATTATTAATTATTTGATGTGACAAAGTACTTCTTAAATTGGTTTTTAACCAATTTTAACAATACTTTCCGTGATTAATAAACGCTATCCCTTTTTGCTAAATCTACAAAAAAACATATTCAGGAGTTTTAATAACAATTTGACAATTTGAAAAGGATGCACGAATACAATAAGGTTATAAAACTGGAAAACGGTAATTACATAGGTTTTGACAATCAGAAATGATGTCCACACCTTTTTTGCCGTTTTCCTACAGGATTACTCCTGAAGTTCCACCTAGTTACTACGAGAAACTCTTTGACTTCATCTATAAACAGTATCTGATTCCTCAAAAGCAACGATTCACCGACATCACCCGAGAATCCAACAACAAAGGCGAAAAACTAACCTACACAGTAACTGATTCACAGGGTAACCGCCTCGTTAGTGTGGAAGTAAAAAGCGGCACACCATTTGAGTTAAATATTAACCCCTTAAGCTCAGTTGCTTCCCATACATTCGTTGAAGAAGCCAAGCAAGATATCTTAATTGCTATGCAAATATTCTCACAAAATGCACGGAGTGCCACGGTGTATTTTGCCTGGCGAGAAGGCGAACAAATCGTTCCTGAAGCATACACTAAACCAGAAAAATCCCTTAACCGCCTTTTCCTCGAAACCCAAGTTCTCTTTTTTGTGGTTTTCATTGTCTTCGGTATGCTCATTTTTATTACTATAGAAACTTTAGTTCCTAGCGCATTTTGGATTGCACCTATGATTCTAATTGGAATACAATTCGGTTTTGTCTTTTACTCTAACCGATTCATCGCACGAAGCGCAGACTGGCATATTACAGAAGCAAACCCCATTATACATTTCCTCGAATATTACCTGCCTGTGAGTGAGAAAAGTAGCTTCAACAAAAGTTACCCTCGAGAAACGTTAATTGCAATAAAGAAAGAAATATATGACGAAATAATCGCGAAAAAAGGGCAAGTCGACGCTGAATCGGCACAGAAAATCTTCTTCAAACACGGCGTTCCTTGTGAAATTGAGAACTTGAAGGCAAAAAAAATTAACGTTTTACGAACTTGTAAAGAACATAGCTAACCGCTTCCATTTTCCCATGCCTGAAATCGTGGTTTCAAACACTATGGTTCCCAACGCCGCGGCTTCGGGTCCAAGCCCCAAACGTGGCCTCGTATTGATTACCACCGGGATTCTAGTGCAACTTGAAGAAAACGAGTTGCTGGGTGTTTTGGGGCACGAGTTTGGGCACCTCAAAGGCAGAGACCCTTTGCTTCTCTACGGGTTGGTCTCTGCAGAGTTTCTCTTTCGTTTCTATGTGCTCTTTCCACTGTTTCCGGTAATTTTCTCGTCTTTTGTGTTCTTTGCTTACTTTTGGGCTGTAATGGTGCTAATCTTTTTCATAGCTAAATTTTTCGAAGCCAGAGCCGATTTAGTATCAGCGATGGTGATAGGTAATCCAGATATTTTGGCGGGGGCACTGGAGAAGATTGGTTTTCAAAGACTACTCTATGAACGCGTGCCGTCCTATCGTGTACAAGAATGGCTGGGTTTGGATCCTCATCCGCCAATCTATTTCAGGGTAAATCGTTTAGAGAATTTTCCTCCTGAAACGATTAAGCATCCCTTAATCAAATCAATCAGGGATGTTACTAAAGGGTTCTTTGCTACCTTGAAAGGTTAGTGCGTCTTAATGCTATAACTTATCTTTTGGTTTAGAAAAAACAATTATATTCAAGGGGATGTTGGCTAAAATCTTAAGGCGTATCACCTTGGTGGATGGGCGAAATTTGATATCCTTTGTAGAACAATTTGTTAATGTATGGTGGATTTGTAGAACATGGGGTGTTCCCAAAGCCAATTCTGGAATTCCGAGAAGGGCAAAAATAAAATTCTATTACTTCCATCTTTGAAAAATAGGTTTTTTAGGCAAAAAATAATAAAGCTATCACTATAGCCATATCTTGAGAGGAAAAAATAGCTTGAAACTACTCTTTGTTGCAATAGATGGAATGGGCGATTTACCCATTCAAGCGTTAAATAACAAAACCCCCCTTGACGCAGCAAAAACCCCCAATTTGGATTCACTTGCTAAAACAGGAAAAACTGGTTTAATGTACTCTGTGAAAAAGGGTGTGGCTCCAGAGAGTGATGTGGCAGTTATTTCTCTATTAGGCTACGACCCTTTCAAGTACAGCACGGGTAGAGGGGTAATAGAAGCTGCAGGTGTGGGTATGAAGATGAAGGATGGCGACTTAGCCCTGCGATGCAACTTTGCTACATTGGGCCTGGGCAAAAACATTGTTGATCGGAGAGTCGGACGCAGCCTCACAACCGAGGAAGCAACAGAGCTCGCAGAAGCAGTCAACAAAGAAATTCATTTAACCTCTTATCCAGCAAAGTTTGAATTCAAAAACACACTGGGGCATCGAGCAGTTCTGCTCATTAAAAGCCGTGATGAGCCACTTTCCAGCCATATCACCAACAGTGACCCGGCATACACAGTAGTTAATGGCATAGGTGTAGCGCAAACTAACGTGGAAATGCTCCTTAAGACCTGTGAAGCCACCGATGATACGGAAACTGCCAAAGTCTCCGCTGGACTTGTAAATGAATTCATAGAGAAGTCACATGAGCTTTGGGAAAACCACCCTGTAAACCAGAAGAGAGTCGAACAAGGTAAACTGAAAGCCAACGTTGTTTTGACACGTGACGCAGGGCATTTACTCCCAAGATTTTTCAGCATAAACGAACATTATCACGTCAATTTTGCTTGTTTAGCCGATATGCATACTGAACGCGGTATCGCTCAACTCGCAGGTATGGATTCTACGCTTCTTCCACCACCTACAGGTGACCTTCAAACGGATTGTCAATACCGTGTAAAGGCGTTCCTTGAAGCATTGCCAAAACACGACTGCTTTTACATCCATCTAAAGGGCCCTGATGAGCCAGGACACGATGGTAACTTCAAACTAAAAACAGAAATTATTTCAGCTATCGACAAATACTTCTTTGGACCATTGCTACAACAGATTTCACTCAAAGACACCCTGATCTGCGTCACCTCCGACCACGCCACGCCATGCATGATGAAAGTGCATAGTGACACTCCTGTTCCAGTGCTAATTTCAGGTGATGACATCAGTAGCAGAGGCGAATCCGTTAAATTCTCGGAGAAAGAATGCGCAAAAGGCAGCCTTGGACTGATTGAGCACGGATCTGAGTTGATGCCAAAGTTAATGGCGATAGTTAAAAAATAAGATACTTTCTACTTTTTACTAATTTTATCGTCATGATAGCAGGCTACAGTATTTTAAATTAGTTGTTTAGAGCTAAATTCATTTAGTATTACAACCTTAAAAAACACAATAACTGTCGTTAAGTGGATCAGCATTTACCTTATATTACTTTACAACGTAATATTCATTGGTTGATGGATTTGACTGCTGAAGCAAGTAGAATAAAAAAGCCCAAGTTACCTAAGAAGCGTTTACTCAAAAAAGTTAATCATCATTAAACATTGCTTAATCTACAAAAAATTCAATTAGAACAATTTTAGCATATACTACGAATTTTAGATAAGAAACTATATATAAAAATAAAGAAAGATAAAAATTTTAGTTTTAAAAAAAAGATTATTGTTGCTTCAAAGAAGCAAGATATTTGAGGTGGAACGGTTTGATAACAATTCCGCCTTT
Source organism: Candidatus Bathyarchaeota archaeon (assembly GCA_963810665.1). Classification (GTDB taxonomy): domain Archaea; phylum Thermoproteota; class Bathyarchaeia; order Bathyarchaeales; family Bathycorpusculaceae; genus Bathycorpusculum. The sequence goes on from CAWEOM010000017.1 coordinate 21,816, forward strand.
CAAATCAGCATTGAAAGTTTGGCTTTCAATCACCCAATCCGACAACTCTGAATCATGTGCTCTGATGAACTCGGCAAAGTTAGCAAAGTTCTCATGAAGCGAGATGCATACTGAATCCCAACCCATACCTCTACCGTCCAAGACGAGGATAACGCTGGATTGGTTCATGTACCATTCCTTCATTTTTTGTAATGCCTGAGTCTTCTTATCGCCTGTCTCATACTTTAGTTTACTTTTTACAAAGGTTATCGCTGCAATCTCAAACCCGATTTGACCGAATTTGGGAATAACAGTGTATCCTTCAATAAAGTTTTCTTCTAACATCGCGCGTCTTCGGGTTACTGTAGGCTGGGAGACACCCAGTGCTTTTGCAAGTTGCCGATCGCTTCTATGTGAATCTTTCATTAGCTCGAACAGAATCTTGTAGTCTATAGGCTTTAACTCTTTCATTGTAATCAACTCACTAAATTTTTTATTACCAGCTATTCATTTTTTGCCATAATATATAAACATCATTGTTTAATAATCAAAAATCTTCACACACGCATCAAGCAAAAGTAACAGATACTTTTAAGAGAAAAAACAGCTAAACAATGCAGGGTGCCCACAACAATGCCTATAAAAATCCAAAATGAAATAGAAAAAGAAATTACAACTTTCCTTTCAGAACTAATACAAATAAACACTACTAACCCACCAGGCAAAGAAACAGTAGCCGCTAACTTCATTTCGGAATACCTTTCCAAAGATGGTTTTGAATCAGAAATCTTTGAATCAGGGTCCGGTAGAGGTAGCGTAATCACGAGACTTAAGGGCACAGGCGAAAAACCCAATTTGCTCCTGCTCTCGCATCTTGATGTAGTAGCAGCTAACGCTGAAGAATGGTCGGTTGATCCCTTTGCGGGTACCGTAAAAGACGGCTATGTATATGGACGTGGCGCATACGACATGAAAGGCATGACCGCCGTTGAATTATTCACCCTAAAACTTCTCAAGAAAAATAACATCCACTTAAAAGGTGATGTAGTGCTAGCAGCTACCGCCGATGAAGAGCGGGGGGGCGAAGAGGGGGCAGGGTACCTACTACGTAAACACAAAGACAGAGTTTGGTGCCCCTACGTACTAAACGAGGGGGGTGGATTAGCAATTCCCCAAAAAAACGGCAATGTGTACCCCGTCCAAACCGCTGAAAAAGGCATTCTATGGTTCAAAATAAAAGCCAAAGGCAGCCCCGGACATGGGTCAACACCTAACACTGCTGACAACGCGATTTTACGCATTAATAAAGTCATAACAATACTGGATAACTTTAAACCTGAAACAGTGTATGTGGCAACACTCAAAGAGTTCCTATCAGAAATCGCAAGAATTAGTCCTGATCTAAAACAAGACTTTACAAATTTACTAAGTAATCCTTTAGAAAGCGAGAAAATTCTTGATGAACTAGCAAAAAAGGATAAAGTTTTAGCAGAGGAAATCTGGCCCAGAACAAGAACCACGATTGCTCCTACCATCATCAATGGCGGGGTTAAAGAAAATATTATACCTTCGGAATGCGAAGCATCTTTCGACTGTCGAGTACTTCCAGGTCAAAGCGTAGAAGAAACTCTCGCTACAATCAAGGTTTTGCTCAAAGATGTGGGCTTTGACAAGTTGAGTTTTGAAATAATTCAGATGCATAATGGAAACGAATCCACAACTCAAACACCCCTCTATAGCTCTATCACAAGTGTTTTGCGAGAAGAGGACCCGAACTGTGGCATAACTCCGACTTTAACAACCGGCGGAACAGATTCACGCTTCTTTAGAGAAACGGGCAGCATATGTTATGGTTTCCATCCTATGCGTCCCGATGAACCCAATGACTTACTTGAGAAACGTATGCATGGAATTGACGAACGCATAACGGTGGAAAACCTCGTTTGGGGCACCAGTGTTTTCTACGAAGTTGTAAAGAGGTTCATGACTTAACTGAAAACCATTTTTTCGATTTTTTTTATTTTACTTTTCAAAAATGTTTTTTATGCCCCCGCATTTAAGGTAAAGCAATTGGCCTCCTCAAGAGTATCTCAGAAATGATTAGCGGAACTGCATTAGTAAATACATATCCTCATAGTCTCAAAACTACCAAAATCATCGGCTTAATATCTGACACTCATGTGCCCAAACGAGCCCATAGAATACCCGAGAAAGTATTTGAAATCTTCCAAGACGTAGACTATATCATCCATGCGGGCGACCTGGTGGAATTGGCAGTGGTTGATGAACTCGAACAAATTGCACCTGTTTTGGCGGTGCACGGTAACATGGATGGTGTGGAAATCGCTGGCGCCATTCCACGGCTAAATACGTTAAAAATTTTTAATTGGAAAATTGGTGTAATGCATGACCCAGGCATCCTATTTGGCTTAAACAAGATGCGTGAACTTGCCAAACAACAAGGGTTCAACGTTTTTGTTTACGGTCACACACATATAGCCAACATTAAATGGGAATCCAAAACACTTTACATTAACCCTGGCAGCCCAACTGTTCCAGCGTCAGTGATGAGTAAGCCATCAGTGGGCATGCTTAAAATTACCAAGGAAGCTATCAACCCACAAATCATTAATTTTTAAAAAACAAATATGGCTGCAGAGATAATAGCATAGAACATCATTCTGAAAACCAACGCGATAACCACCGATTGCAAGAGTGGTGCCGATACGTTTTTTCTTTTGACTCATCCAGCCGTTATTGCCGCGAGTAACTGCTGTTACTTTGATCAATGAAAACCTTACTATCTATGATTGATTGCTAAGAATAATTTTCATTTTCACTCCCCCCTCCCCCATTGCATATAGTAGCTTCAACAAGTGCCTTAAAAGCAAAAAACACCAAACCACTATGTTGGAGATAAAAACATGGAACATTGTAAAAACCCCTGGAAAGGTACCTGCACAAGTGAAAACATCAAATTATACATCCAAGTAAACGGCGAAAGCCTACCCATCTGCCAGCAATGCTGGTGCAAAATCGCCGACCAAGATTCAGACTGGTGAAACAATGGAGAGTTTTAGTGCAAACAGCGCCAAATCGTACCTTGGAAAAAACGTTAACCTTCACCTCAAAGACGGTGCTGTAATAATAAACGTACAACTAACTAAACTCCACAAGGGCCCAGGTAAAAACAAAAACCAAGTCGAATATAACCTCAAAAATCGCCAAACCACTCGTATACCGCTTCGTAACGTAGCCTGGGCGGAAATGATCAACTTGAACCTCCTGAAAAACCCTGCTTAACCTCCCCAAATACAGACTAAAAGCACAAATAGCTCCACGACAATTCACCGTTCATGCACTGCTCAAACTGTGGAGTATGCTGCACCGAAACTGAAATGCTGCTCTCAAAAAAAGACATAAAACTCTTAGAAACCAAAGGTTATAGCAAAAACCAATTCGTTCGCTACGATAAGCAGGGTTACGCTGAACTAAAGAATCGGGATGGTTATTGTGTTTTCTATGACCGCGTCAAGCGTCAATGTAGTGTGTATGTTGACCGTCCATCTGGTTGTAGAGTTTACCCCGTTATACTTGACGAGGAAAAAGGAATAGTCTTGGATACTATTTGTAAGTCAAGAAACACAGTTTTAGATGCTGAGAAGCGGGTTAAAGGCAAACGTGTGATTAAACTTCTAAAAGTAATCGATTCAGAAGCTTTTGAGGAAAGATACAAAAAATAGGATGCACGTAGTTGTTCGCGTTAGCTTTTATTGTAAGTAAGCTATTTTTGTTTCTTTGGTCTTAGTTTTGGTTACGTTTGTTATTTCTTTTAACAAAGGCATCAGAATGTTCTTGCATTAGTCAATACCTGACTTTCCAATTGCTTGACTGATAATTTAAAATAAAAAACCTCAAGATTATTGCCCTTAACCCCCTACAACTTTAAATAAGTCTATCTGACTTGTCACAGGGGAAACAGTTATGCCTTGCCAAGTAATTGTTGGTGCCTTCTGGGGAGACGAAGGCAAAGGAAAAATAATTTCATATTTAGCTCTAAAAGATAACCTTGATTTTTGCGTAAGAACCGGCTCCGTGAATGCAGCTCACACTATTTCGTATGAAAACAAGAAATATGCCCTGCATATGGTTCCGGCAGCTTTCATAAACCCCAAAACACGGTTGCTTATTGCAGCAGGCGCGAACGTTCACATTAATCAATTCTTCAAAGAAGTAGAACTTACTCAAGTCAACCAAACCAGAATAGGCATTGACCAAAACGCCTCGATAATAGAGCAGAAGCACAGCGATGAAGACAAAGTATCAGCCGTAAACAAAGGCATAGGCACCACCGGTTGGGGTGTTGGACCTGCCCTAGAAGAACGCGTTAGACGCACAGCCAAACTTGCCAAAGATGTGTCTGAACTAAAACCCTTTATAGCAGATCAAATCGCTGAAGTTAACGATGGCTTAGACGAGGGCAAAAAAGTGCTATTGGAAGGTACACAGGGCTTTATGCTGTCTCTTTTCCTAAGCGGTGGTTACCCTTACGTAACGGGGAGAGACACTGGTGCATCGGCCATTGCGTCCGAAGCAGGCGTGGGACCCACAAGAGTCGACGATGTCATAATAGTTTACAAATCTTTCATTACTCGAGTAGGTGCTGGACCCTTGCCGGGCGAAATTACCAAGGAAGAAGCGCAGCAGCGAGGCTGGTTTGAAGTTGCCGCTGGAACAGGCCGTGACCGCCGTTCCGCACCTTTCGATTTTGATTTAGCAAAGAAAAATGCTAAGATAAATGGTGCCACGCAAGCTGCTCTTACTAAACTTGATGTGATTTATCCTGATTGTAGAGGTGCCAGAAAGTTTGAAGATTTGTCAAAGGAAGCTAAGGAATTCATAACGGAAGTAGAGACACGTACCGGAGTACCCGTCACCTTAATTGGGACTGGTCCGGAAGCTTTGTCTCTTATTGACCGAAGAATATAGCAACTTTTATTTTCTTATTCAGCAATCCTGTTTCAAGGCATAAGTCATGTTAAAATCTGAGAGTGCAACTAAAGCCTCCGCCAGCATGTTCATACTGCTTTTCGTTGCAGGTTTGCTCATTGGCGGGTTACTTCTGTTTTACGTTAACTATCAACAAGTAAATAATCTGAGCAAGCAGGTCGCCGAATTGCAAACTTCTGTGTCCATTCTTCAAGGGTCTCAGAATACGACTATCCAGAACATCACTATAATGCAGAATAACACATCTCTTGTTAGCTTATATGACAATGTTCGCGATTCAGTTGTGTTAATTCAAGGTGAAACTAATGATGGAGGTGTACAGGGCTCGGGGTTTGTTTATAACTTTGCAGGGCGAACCGTCGTGATAACCAATTACCACGTGGTTGAAGGCACAAATAGTTTAAGTGTTACCTTTTCTAATGGCAAAGGCTACTCAGCCACAGTTTTAGGTAAAGACCCATACTCTGACTTAGCAGTGGTCACAGTCAACGGTGCCCCATCGACGGAGTTTAAACCCGTAATTATTGTCAGTTCATCTCCCCTTACTGTGGGTGAACCTGTTATAGCCATAGGAAACCCCTATGGGCTTGTTGGTTCCTTAACTACTGGCGTTGTGAGCGCTACCGGACGTAGCATAACTGAGGATACAGCTGGTGGATATGCAATCGCCAACGTCATACAAACTAGCACTCCGATTAACCCCGGCAACTCAGGAGGATTATTACTTAATTCTCTTGGAAATGTAGTGGGCATAACCACAGCGATTGTTTCTGACTCACAAGGATTAGGTTTCGCTATCCCATCAAATACAATACTGCGAGAAATCTCTTCGCTAATTGTTACCGGTACATATAGCGGGCACTCATATCTGGGTGTAACGGGAACCGACATGAATTATAATTTAGCACAGGATATGGGTTCAGATGTAACCTACGGGTGGAGAATCGTTTCAGTCGTGCGTGGAGGACCATGTGATGGTAAACTAACTGTTGATGACATTGTCATTGCCCTGAACAATCAAACCATCAAGAATAACGATGACCTAGCAAGTTACCTAGAGGAATATACTCTTCCGGGTAACAGTCTCAATTTAACTGTAATGCGGAACAACACCGAGATAATCGTACCAATAACTTTGGGAACGCGGCCCCCACTCTCAACTTAACCATGGTTCAATTTTAGAAGAGTTCCAAGCTGATATAATCAAGCAGAATTTTTAATGTGATTATGGAAAGATAGATATTAAAGTCAAGACAATGCAAGATAAAGAAAGATGCCTAACGTGAGACTGCATTTGACGTTTAATGGCATAAAAGAAGGTCTATGTGCAAGTGGATGAATTGCAGGGTGTACTTAAAGGGCAAAAAATTGCCTATTTTTCGATGGAGGTAGGTTTGACCAGTGAAATCCCCACTTACGCTGGCGGCTTAGGTACACTGGCAGGCGACGCTATACGTTCAGCTGCAGACTTAAAACTCCCTCTTGTCGCTGTTACACTAATCAGCAAACGAAACTATTTTACCCAAAAAATTGACCAAGATGGTCGGCAATCTGAACTGCAGACTGAATGGCATCCTGAAAAATTCATGAATTTGTTACCTAATGAGGTTCAAGTACAAATCGAGGGGCGGTCGGTAAAAGTTAGAGCTTGGCTATACAAGTACCAAAGTGTCACTGGCGGCGTTGTACCTGTCTTGTTCTTGGACACGGATTTAGACACAAATTCGCCTCAAGACCGCGAAATCGCTTTCTACCTTTACGGGGGAAACGAACGTTACCGGCTAAAACAAGAAGCAATCTTGGGTTTCGGCGGAGTAAGAATGCTTGATGCACTAGGTTTTAAGGTCCGAAAATATCACATGAACGAGGGACACTCAAGCTTCTTAGCGGTTGAACTATTACACAAGTATGACATGGATGCTGATAAAGTGCGCGACCTGTGCGTTTTCACTACTCACACACCTGTAGAAGCTGGGCATGACCAGTTTAGCTATGATTTGATTGCTCAAGTGCTTGAAACCGTTGAGCTTTCTCTGTTGAAGCAATATGGTGGTGAGGAACGGTTAAACATGACGCGGTTGGCCTTGAAGCTAAGTAACTATGTTAACGGTGTAGCTAAGCGTCACCAAGAAATATCTAGTCAAATGTTTTCCGGTTATGAGATTCATGCCATAACTAACGGCGTACACTCTTTCACCTGGACGGGCGAGAGCTACCGAAAAATCTATGATAAGTATCTGCCAGGGTGGGCTATTGAGCCAGAATTATTGGCGAAGGTTGAGATTATCCCTGATTGCGAAATCTGGCAGGCTCATGAAGAACAAAAAAAGGGTTTAATAGAGTTTGCGAATCAAAAGGCAAACGGCAATTTACGTGATGACGTCTTTACTTTGGGTTTTGCACGGCGAGTAACGGAGTATAAGCGGCCTACTTTGCTATTTTCCAATATTGAGCGTTTAAGGTCAATTAGTAAGAAGGGCACAGTTCAAGTCATATTTTCTGGAAAAGCGCATCCGCGGGATGAAGGCGGCAAACGGCTCATAGAGCAAATCTATAGTTACTCCAAAAAACTCAAAGGCGATATTGAGATAGTTTTCTTAGAAAATTACAACATGGACATAGCGGCCCGGATTGTTGGGGGCGTAGATGTTTGGCTTAACACTCCCCTTCGTCCTATGGAGGCTTCTGGAACCAGTGGAATGAAGGCTGCACATAATGGTGTCATAAACTTTAGTGTGCTTGACGGCTGGTGGATTGAAGGCTGGATAGAAAACTTAACGGGCTGGGCGATTGGTCCACATTCTGCACAGGCGTTGGATGATCAAAATCATGCCCTGCAAGAAAGCGAAGATCTATACAACAAGCTAGAATATGTTATTACCCCCATGTTTTATGAGCGGCATGATGAATGGATTAGATTGATGAAGAATTCGATAGGCAAAATCGCGTATTACTTTAACAGCCACCGTATGATGCGAAGATATGTAACTGATGCTTATCTTTAAATTAGCAAATTCAATTTTGTTATATCGATGAATTTTCATTTTTTCTCTTTCATATTTGAGAAGGCAAACTTGAGTTCAATTGAATCAGCTTTGCTATTTCAAGCATGTTCCTTGCCAAGTTATGTTTCTCCCCTTTGGTTTTGAATTAGTGCTTTTTGTTTTCCTAAAGAATTATAAAAATGCCTTAATTAACAATCAACCACGAAATTGTTTGAATGATTAACTCTTTAAATAACTAAATGATTGCTAAAGGTGTTTGGAGTATTGATCTTATGAGTCAGCGGTTGATGATTTACTCAGATGGAGGCTCAAGAGGTAACCCCGGACCAGCAGCTATAGCTTTTGTGGCCTTTGATGGCGCTGGAGAGTTGGTGAAGGCGGGCTCACGATTTATTGGTGTTCAAACTAACAACCAAGCAGAGTACGAAGCACTTTTGATGGCGCTAAGATTTGCTGTAGATTTACCTGCTAAGGAAATTACTTGTCACTTGGATAGCGAATTAGTCGCTAAACAACTCAACGGGCAATATTCCGTAAAAAACACTGCGCTGCAGCACCTTAACCGCCAAGTTAAGAGCCTATTGAGTCATTTTGAAAAAGTCAGTTTTGTAAACGTTTCTCGAAGCCATCATCAAATTCAACTTGCGGATGCTTTGGTTAATAAAGTACTTGATAAAGAAGCAAAAAAATGTGTGGAAGATAAGAATCAACATAAATCCTCCATTTGTAATTATGATGGTGGGTTTAAGAGTAAATTTTCTCATTCAAGCATACGTACTAGCAACATGGAGAGGTCTATTATTTTCTATTGTCGATTTTTCGGGATGAAAGTTAAGAGTCGCATTGAAATCAAGCAAACAAACGCTCAAATTGTTTTCTTGCAAGATTCAGCAGGTGAAGGTGGTACTCTCGAATTAATCTCTTATCGAAGCCAAACAAAGTTCACTCAGCCAGTGTATGAGGAGCGGCTGTTTGACCATTTAGGCTTCGAAGTTTTAGACATCAAAAGCACTATTGAGGCCATGCGTGAGGAGAATGTAGCTATCACTGATGAACCCTTTGAATTAAACGGTGAAACAACTATTGCTTTCGTTGAAGACCCAGACGGAACCCTCCTTGAACTTATAGAACGAAAATAGCGGGTCTATAATTTAATCAATTTAATCGACTTTTTTAGTCCAAGCCATTCTTATGACCAATGCCTTCATTTTACCTGCTTCACATATTCAGTATTGTCTGCTTGTCGATATGTCTTATATCGTTACTCCGTTCAAGCACTCACAGCCAATTGTTTCTAAAAAAAGGACGCATGCAGTAGTGTCCTTTCCTTACTTAGCGATACGGTATGTTCGTTTTTTGCTTTGTCTAAAGTCCTTAAAAAAATCTTCCTCAACAAACGCATAATCAGAGTAAACGTTAACAGAGTTTAATTTTCTCTTTTCCTTTGAGATTTGAGAGGGCAACCCAGTTAAATACTCTGTGCCAAGAAAAATAAAACCCTTTGTCTTCAGCATCGAGGTTTGAGAAATTGACACATTCAGTCTTGATTTTCAGTCATAATGCAAGCGCTTTCGTTATCATAAACTTTTAATAATTGGAGGACTGATGTGTTAACGAAATTCAAAATTAGTATGAAATTAATAGAAGGAAATGAACATGAGCAAAAGTGAAAAACCCCACCTAAACATTATCATCATGGGGCACGTTGACAACGGTAAATCCACCACCACTGGACACCTACTATACTTAGCAGGCGTTATCGACCAGAGAACTATTGATGCTTATCAAAAAGAAGCAGAGAGTATGGGCAAAGGCACCTTCCACTTCGCGTGGGTTCTCGACAACCTCAAAGAAGAACGCGAACGTGGTGTTACAATTGACCTTCGATTCCTCCAGTTCCCAACAAAGAAATACAACATGACTGTCATTGATGCACCAGGCCACAGAGACTTCGTCAAAAACATGATTACCGGTGCAAGCCAAGCCGACGCAGCTGTCCTCTTCACGTCAGCCAAGAAAGGCGAGTTCGAAGCAGGCATTGGTCCCGGTGGACAAACAAGAGAACATGCGTTCTTAGCATTTACCTTAGGTATTCGCCAATTAATTGTTGCAATAAACAAGATGGACGATGCATCCGCTAACTGGTCAAAAGACAGGTATGAAGAAATCAAGAACGAAGTCGGTAGAATGGTCCGCATGGTCGGCTTCAAACTTGATAAAATAAACTTCGTTCCAGTTTCAGGCTGGACAGGCGATAACCTGCTCAAGAGGAGCGAAAAGATGCCCTGGTACACTGGTCCAACCTTGATGGAAGCATTTGACCTCCTTGAATTACCGGTTAAACCAACAAACAAGCCAGTCCGCATCCCAATCCAAGACGTCTACAGCATCACTGGAATCGGCACAGTCCCAGTGGGCAGAGTAGAAACAGGAATTCTAAAACCAGGTCAAAACATAATCTTCATGCCCTCAAACAAAACCGCTGAGGTTAAATCTATAGAAATGCATCATACCTCTATCCCAATGGCAGAGCCAGGAGACAACATAGGCATAAACATCCGTGGCATCTCAAAAACAGATGTTCACCGAGGAGACGTTGCAGGTCCAGTCGATAATCCACCGACCGTTGCCAAAGAATTTATCGGACAAATCATTGTTATCTATCACCCAACCGCAATCGCAGCAGGATATACACCAGTACTCCACTACCATACCGGTCAGATCGCATGTAAATTCACTGAACTTATAAAGAAAATTGATCCACGCACCGGCCAAGTATCTGAAGAACACCCCAGTTTCCTCAAGACAGGAGACGCAGCTTGGGTACGCATGGAACCACTTCATCCCATTGCCATCGAAAACTTCCAAGACTTCCCAGAACTCGGTAGATTTGCAATCCGAGACATGGGTACCACCGTCGCAGCAGGCGCAGTTAAAGAAATCACCAAAAAGGGTCCATAAACCCTTCATTTTATTTTTTGTTTTTAATTCTTAGCTTTAGAATTTTAATTGAATCGCTTTGTGTCTTTGTCATTATCTTTTTGTATTGCATTTTTGGGCTACGACGATACATGGTAGTCAATATTTGCCTTGGCATTAAGTGACTATTTTAGGTGTTACACAATAATTGCTTAATCGATAAAATTGAGATTATAGACGATATCAGTTAAAATCAACGACTTTATTTACTATCTTTGTAGGATGTGTCTTTGTATGTTAATTGGAAAGAAGCAAAAGAATCGCTGTTTGGAACGAGTTACGCAGTAAAATAGGACGAAACATTAGTTACCGATTTTTCTTATCAATTGTTTTGGTTTCTTCGGTTTCTTATACTATTTGGTCGTCTTTGATTGCTTATTTTCCCCTTATTCCCCCGATATTCTCTTTGGCGTGGTAAAACAGATTTTTTAGGCGATAATAAAATAAGTAGTGATTCAGGTTAGCTATGCAAGAGTGTCTTTATGTCTGGAACAGAAACGCTTGTGCCCTTCATCGGTGAAAAGAAGCCGAAAGGTGACGAACCAACCATAATAATGGACAGTCGCGAAGCCAGTAGCGCTAAAAAAATAGTTACTGGCTTAACGGAGAAAGGTGCCAAGATAAAGGTACAGCTGCTAGAGAAAGGCGACTACATCTTATCGGACCAATGTGCTGTCGAACGCAAAACTGTCAACGATTTCGTCTACACCCTCACTCGGCGATATCTATTCGAGCAACTATTCAGGCTAAAAGACGTTTACCCCAAATCGCTCATTGTGCTGGAGGGCTATTTGCCCATTATCTATAAATATAGTAGTATTTCGCCAGCATCGGTCTGGGGAGCTATGTTTAACCTCGCCAAAAACGGCATTGCTATTGTCAACACTGCCTCGCAGAAGGAAACTGTGGATTTCTTGTATACCGCCGCAAGACAAGAGCAAATAGTTGAGAAGCGTAGTGCAGTTGTGCATGCTTTTAAAAAATGTGATACGCTTTCCGATGCGCAGGTGTACTTTGTAGCTAGTTTGCCCAGTATTGGGAGGGAAAAGGCGACGGCGATTTTGGAGTCCTACCAAACTCCGCTTAACGCGTTGATTAACGTGGATGATTGGGAGAGTGCGGTGCATGGTTTGGGTCCAGTAATAACTAACCGCGTTAAGGATGTGTTGAGTACACCCTACAAGGACAAAGGTAAAGAGTGCCCTGAAAAACAAAGCTAAGTTGCCATTATGGCCATATCAGGACTTAAAAGTAAATCTAATGAATAAACGCGGTATGAATAGGTTAAAGTTAGCAAATATCCTTCTTTTAGTTGCTATCCTTTTGATTCCTCTGATTGACCATGTTTGTGCTTTGCAGCGGTAACTCGCCTCAGTTAGTGTATAAGTCTATAATCAAGATTTATTGGAGCGGCGATGTTCTGAAGACCAGTTCTATTTTCTGGTACTGCCGGTCAAACCCACTATGGCTAAGCAACGGGACTTCTGCATTTTGTCATTCAAATTCCTAAATCTTCTTTAAAACATGATATCGGTAGCTCAAATCTTTGTGATGATTGGATTCTTACAAAAATTGCTTAACCACAAATATTCATTTTCCATGATAAACTGCTTGATTAGGCAACTAGCTTGCTAAATGTTTATATCAAAAGTTTGTCATCGAGTCCAGATGTTAGTGAATATTAGATGGCTTCCCCAGATAGCTCTGAGAAATTTCAGTTCCTAATCAAATTGGCCCTTGAAAAAGGCGCGGTAGACGCCAAAATTATCCCGACTTGCAAGATCAAAGTCGAAGACCGCGTTGTCCTCAAATGCAAGGTCGGCTGTAATAACTACGGAAAAACTCTCGCATGTCCGCCCTACACGCCCTCGGCTGAGGAATTCCGGAAAATCGTTGATGAATACAGCTATGCGATGTTCATCAAGTTCACTTCTAACGCTACTGCTGATCCAGAAGTGTGCAAGAAACTCAGTGTTGCTGCGTCCGACCCCACAGTGCCCCAAGATATAAAGGACAAAGTTGCCCGTTTCTGGCAAGACTGGAAGGACGATAAACTCAGGATGCTCCAAAGTGTGGTTGAGCTTGAAAAGGCTGCAATGAAGGAAGGATATAGCCTTGCTATTGCGTTTGTTTCAGGTCATTGTCAACTTTGCGATAAATGTAACACCGAAACCAAAATTTGTGTTCATCCAGAATTGGCTCGGTGGTCTGAGGATGCTTTGGGTGTGAATGTTCGAAAAACGGCGGCTAACGCTGGTATATCTTATAGCTTCCCCTTCGCTAAGAACCCTGAATCATTCGCGCTGCTGCTTATTGATTGAGCTAAAATGGGCAAAGCCTAAATATTCTCTTGTTTGTTTTTTTGAGTTTGATGTAATTATGAAGCTTTTGCTGGATGAAATGTATGCTGGGCTTAAGGAGTATTTTGAAGCGTTGGGTTATGAGGTTTTAACTGCTCAGGAGGCTGGATTGAAAGCTGTTAAGGATCGTGATGTTGTAGATGTACGCTAGCAAACATAACTTGCTCCTTATCACTCAAGATCAGAAACCAGCAGAACTTGCAGAATTATTGGGAGTCAAATGTGTGTTCATTTCTAATCTGATGATAGCCAAGCTGGTTGATCAAAAAATCAAAGGACTCTTCTTGGAATAAGTTTTTAGACACTAATGTGGCGGAGGTACTTGTTCCAAAGGTAAGCTGCTACATAACCCGCTACAGCGCCCGTTGCGGGACCCATGAACAGTACAATCGCATCGAGCATTGGGCTACGCTGGATGAATAGGCTGATATATGTAAAGCCGTGGGCGGTAAAGAATTCTGGGGCGGCGGCGAATGCGGAATAGCTGGAAACAGCTATGAGTAATGTCGCCATTGCCATGGCTGCAATTAGGCGGTTGCGTTTGACTCCTTCACGTGAACCCTGCACTTTAAAGATAAATAAGAACAAGTCAACGAAAACTCCGAAGAGGAATGCAAAGAGGAAGGTAAAGGGACCTAAAGACGAATTCCAAAGTGTAGTTAATATCCCTCCAACTGCGCCAACATATATGGCGCCGACTTTGTGAATGAATAACGCGCTTAGAGCTAAAAAGACGGCTTGTAAAACCATCATTAGGTAGTTTATAGGTGGGGGTAAGAAGACATTTGCGACGAAAATAATGGATCCGAATAATGCGATTATGAATAGTCGCTGAAGTCGCTGCATCCAACTTTCCCCCTTTGCTATAGCAGTTGCGTTTCCATTTAAAAAACATATTTTTTTAATGCTTTTTTAGGTTTAAATAAAAAGGCGGAAATGGTTTTGCAGTATAAAAGTGGATGTAGGTTGGCGTCGCCGAAAGACTCGAACTTTTTGATCTTATTGAATAATTTAATTATTATATTTGCTTCAGCGCCTTAACAAACTGAGATTTTTTACTTTATTATGCAGAGGCCCAAAAAGAGTTAGTTGGGCACTCAAACTTGAATGTCATTTTTTTAAAGGTCTAAGCGGGTAGGGTTTTGTACCTTAAGTCAGATGCCCTTCCCAGCTTCGGGGATGAACCATATGCTTTTGGGTTATTTGGGTTTTCTGAAGGGTTTTAGGTTGTTTTTGTCGGAGTTTTATTGGTAGTGATGGGTATAGGTGAAGGGTTGGTGTGATAGTGCTTTGGATTTTTGTCTTAATAGTAGTCCAGCGCTCTAAATATAACTGGACTACTACTACTACTTTTCTTTTGGGGTTTTTAGGGGGGGCACAATTAGAAGTCATGAAGATCCTGTGAAATGTTGATGTTGGTTATGCTAAAATCATCTCTGGCATTTGAACTTTAACTGTTAGTTCTGGGCTTATTTTTTGGCAGATCATGAGTAGAGAGTTTTCGGTGAATTTTAGTGTGTTTTTTCCTTGTTCTGTTAGTGTGTAGACTTTGCGGGGTCTATCTGAGGTCATATCCCATACGCTGCTAACCTGTCCCTTCTTTTCTAGTTGGCCAAGTAGGGGATAGATGGTGCTGGGGCCGAAGTAGACGCCGTAGTTTTTGCGTATGTTTGTTATTATTTGGTAGCCGTGCATGTTTTGTTTTTCTAGGTATTGTAGGATTATCATGTCTAGGAGTCCTTTGGTGAGTTTTGTTTGTGTTTGTTGGTTGTTTTTTGTGTTCATAACCGTTAATTCCTTGTGAGTCTTATGACTTAAGTATAGCTATTTGGCTAGTTAAAGCCTTTTACATAACACCAGCATATTAGAGCATGACGTGTAATACACAACTACACAACCAATCATGAAATAATACACAAAAACAATATTTCCACTCTTAGAATATGCCAAAACTAAACTGTACAACACACAAACACAAAACCTGCCTTAGAATCTTCATCAAGCCCCCATAATATATCTTGCATATGCTAATTGAAGAGAATTTTTTTATTACTTATCTATTCCAGAAATCGTAGATTTTTGCCCTTCGGGTTGAATAAAAAACAAAGACAAAACTCCAAGAACTATTTTGAGCACGCCTTTTGAGTACGGAACTCCCGATCCATCTTATGTGTCGCCAACTCTACTAATTCATTGGGCACTTTAATTTCTGTTCGTTTGGATACATTGCTTGTGGTTGTTGCAGTCTTCTTAGCTATATTATCTTTGCATTGTCATTATTTCTTCTTAGTAGGCATCGAAAAACTGCTGCTCTAATTAAATAGAAAATGTGGATATGCGGGTGATGTATCCACTTCACTGAGGTTCAAGTTTCACATCTCTTCTCTAATTTGAATTATCAAAAGTGTAAACCCTCACATGCTTCGAGTTAGAATTCTATTTCTGTAAGTATTTCTTATGGACCTAACTGTTTTTGGGTGTAGAAATTACAGATGTCCTGCTAAAATGCCTGCAACTAATGAAATTATAAAAATTACAATGATGCCCATAACGATGATTTTTTTTGTTGCAGTCCTCATTTTATTTTATCTCCCGCATTCTTCTTGTTATACTTATCCCATATTCTTTGCATGGAATTAAGGGTAGTGACGAACTTATGGTTTGAGTTTTGTGTTTTTTAAGAACTATAGTATCCACTATCGACCAAGAGAAATTAAACCAATTCTAAAACGAACATTTGATAAAGCATATATTTTTGCAAGAGATCAGTAACAAAAATAAGCCCTGAGGTGACTAAGGATGTTGAGGCGAAGAGTATGAAGTGTGAACGATGCGCTGTAGAATTATCAGAAATTGAAGTCAACATATATCAGGGAAAAACTCTTTGTGAAGACTGCTGTTTTGACTTGATGAGTCCACCTAAAACCTGCGATCCAACAGCAGTTTCTTCAACGCTGATGATACGCAAAAACCTCGGACAAACAGGAAGTGATGGCTTGAGTGAACTGCAAAAAACCATCTACAACACCGTAATTGAACGCGGAAAAATTAGCCGAGGGGACCTCCTTAAAACCTTGAATCTTACTCCTGAGGCTTTTGAACGCGAATTTGCTGTTTTGCGTCATTGTGAGTTGCTCCGAGGTTTCAAAGAAGCTAACACGGTTTGCTTTGCAAAATATTAGCCGGCTATTTTCTTTTTAGAATCTATATTTTTTAGAGTGCTTTTTTAACGGAAAGCTATAAATCTTCAAGATACAATAATAAGAAACATTATATTATTTGACTCATAAATGTACATTAGGAGTATAGGGACATGAGCACTCACGCAGAAGACCTAAAATTACGGTTAATGACAATTGAGCTTCTACGCACTGCAAAGTACAAGCGAAACATAACCTATCGCGAGTTAGCCTCAAAAACAGGCTTACCTGTCACCGTGCTTAGCCGATATGCCAAAGGTCATGTGCTCCCCAACACAACCCGTGCCAAACAACTCTGGCGGGTACTCACTAAACTAGTGGGTTTAGAAGCAGAACTACGTAACCGCATAAAATTCGACGATATCGGCTACTTCGACAACACCGAAATCGTAGGCGATTACAATATCCTACAGCAAGCGGCGAACTATGCACTAGCAAACTTCGCAGGTAAACGCGTTACAAAAATCCTCACAGCCGCAGTTGACGGTGTTCCCCTAGCAACCATGGTCGCGAATGCCCTCGGCGTGAACCTCATCGTAGCAAAACGTAACAAAGAGGTCGGTGTACGCGCATTTCTTGAGGAAACATATATTCTCGGACGCGACTCAGGCGTCACCGTAACCCTCTATATTCCCAAAGAATCCATTAAAAAACGGGATAGTGTGTTGATAGTAGATGACATGATTAAAAGCGGCGAAACCCAAGAAGCCCTTGTTAACCTTGTCAAGAAATCCAAAGCGGAGGTTTCAGGTATATTCTCACTTATCGCTGTGGGCGAAGAATGGAAGAAACGCCTAAAATCAGGTGCCGACTCCCCTATCGAAGTTGTAACCCATCTCAAATCCCCATTTGATACATCTTCATAAGGAAAAACTCAAGCGCCTTCTATTTATTTATCAAAATTAGAGTCGGTAACCTAAAAATCAGTTAAATCCTTGATCAAAGACCACCAGTATAGAATTGACCTTGTCTTGGCTGGTATTGAAGAGATAGAGTTGGTTTTCAGAAACAAGGGCGCCCCACATTTTCAACCTTGCAAACAGGTGACTTTGAATGTGACTACAACGGATTAACAAATAGTTGCTCTATTTTTTTAGCTTGACCCAAAGCCCAGCTTGGGATAGAGAAGCAATATTTGAAGACTTGGTGCAGCATTCTTAAGCTTGACTAACGACCCGGGCAGCAAACAACGGAAAAACTTTAACTACCAATGTACTGACTTACCAACAATGTTGCCGAGGCAAGAAACATGCGGATGATTAAGTGGGAAAACGGTACAGTCATAACCATAGATCAAACGAAACTTCCTCTACAAGAAGTCAGATTAGAAATTAAGTCAGTTGAGCAGATGGCGGAGGCAATTAAAACCCTCCGCGTTAGAGGAGCTCCATTATTAGGTGCAGCGGCAGGTTTCGGCATGGCATTAGCTGCTTATAATTCACACGCAAAAACCCGCGAGCATTTGCTCAAAGAACTCGATGCAGCAGGTAACTTTATCAAACGCCAGCGACCCACCGCGGTGAACCTGTTCTGGGGCATAGAACGGGTCCTGACCCTGGCAAAATCGTTTTCGGGCACAGTTGAAGAAGTCAAGTCTTCCGTTATCTTGGAAGCCCAGAAAATAGCTGACGAAGATGCCGCGCAAAACCGCGCTATCGGGAAAAACGGTTCGGTCCTCATCGAGGATGGTGACACCATTTTGACGCATTGCAACGCTGGTGAATTGGCAACAGTTGAATATGGAACCGCATTGGGAGTTATCCGAGCAGCATGGGCGGAAGGGAAAAGAATCAAGGTAATCGCCGATGAAACCCGCCCGCTCCTACAAGGTGCAAGGCTGACCACTTACGAACTAAAACGCGATGGTATACCCGTAACCCTAATTACCGATAACATGGCCGGCTACGTTATGAGCAAGGGCCTTGTCGACAAGGTCATCGTGGGCGCTGACCGAATCGTGCAGGATGCAGTCTTCAACAAAATTGGTACATACGGAGTCGCCGTTCTATCAAAAGAACACGATATTCCTTTCTATGTTGCAGCACCAAAATCCACCTTTGACTTGACCTGCAAAGCAGAAACTGTAATAATAGAAGAAAGAAAGGCTGATGAAGTTACTCATGTTGGCTGCCAACAAACTGCCCCAGCCGGTATAGACATAATGAATCCCGCTTTCGATGCTACCCCTCTAAAGTACGTGACAGCGATAATATGCGAAACCCAGGTTTATTACAGCAAAGACTTCAACAAATTTAGAAAAGGAAAAGTATAAGCTAAGCCAGTGTTTTAGCGGTCTCTATGAGCGAACTCAAGAAGACGCCACCCGTCGAATTTAAAACCAGCGGCACAATCGCAGAGAAAGGTGTTGTGGTAGCTGAACAGAGCAGTATAGACCAGCTGACTTCCCGCGGCTACGGTACTTTAGAGGACAAAGTGTTTATGTTAACTTTCTTCGAATCGCTCTATCTGCGAGACAAAGCGATGTTGGAAGTCAAAGGAAAAGACGAAGAAACCGTGGATTTCCAAATGCTGTTACATTGCTATGAAGCTCAAAACGAGAACGCATGGGTTAATTACCTAATATATCGCGACTTGCGCAGCCGTGGATATGTCGTACGTGAAGGCTTTGGTGTGGGTATTGATTTTCGGATCTACGAACGTGGTTCATATGGCAAAGACACGGCACCATATTTGATCTTGGGGACGCAGGAAGGCAAGCCGTTGCCCATCGATGAGCTGGCGGATGCATTGCAGAAGTGCCAGAGCCAAAAGAAAGAGCTAATTTTGGCGGTTATGAATCGGCGGGGCGAAATCGTCTACTACTCCGTTGGCGAAATGCATCTTCCGGTGTAGATTTAGTAGTAGGTCTTTGTCTGCTATCGATTGGTTCCCTTAATGTACCTGTTTCATATGGCGTTAACCCACAAAATTCGTTGACTATTTGCAATTAATGTTTGCTTCTTTAATATTTTATTTTTTGGAAAAGCAATATAGCCTAGAACCTAAACCCAATACTCATTTAGGAAGGTACCTTTAGATGTTATTTGCTGGAGTTGATGAAGCAGGTCGAGGATGCGTTATCGGCCCCCTAGTGGTCGCTGGCTTCGCTATCAAATCAGAGAACCTTCCTCTGATTGCCCTGTTAGGTGTTAAAGATTCAAAAATGCTTACCGCGAAAAAACGTGAAGACCTCTATCCTGAAATATTAAAACTTGCCCATAGCTATCACGTTATAAAAATCCTGCCTTATTTAATAGATAAAGCTGTTCGTTGCACCCGGGTACTTCATAAACTTAATCGGCTTGAAGCACAAACTATGGCAAAAATCATTGAAGAACTAAAACCTGACGAGGCGTACGTTGACGCGGCAGATGTATTGGAGGACCGATTTGGCGTCCACATCCAAGAATGCTTAACAGTAAAAACAACGATTGTCTCTAAGCATAAAGCTGACCGAACTTATCCGGTTGTTTCCGCGGCTTCAATAATCGCTAAGGTAGAGCGGGACAGAGAAATCAAAATGTTGCAGTTAAAGTATGGTGATTTCGGCAGTGGATACTTAACAGACGATAAAACTATGATGTTCCTCAAGCGTTTGCTAAATGAGTATGGTGACTACCCCAATTGCGTTCGTAAGTCATGGGAACCTGCCCGAAGAGTCAAGGCTGAACATGGTGTAGAGCAGAAAAAACTGCTTTAAATGAGAGCTTATTGTGTTTTGTTGTGTCTAATTAGCTACAATTTATTAACATCCTCAAACTTATTTCTATTTTAAACAGTAGGTTTTAAATGGCGGTATATTAATGAGCGAAAAAGACGTCACGAGGTTTCTGCAAATTCTTGGTCTATCAAAACGTGAAATTCAAGTCTATATGTTTCTTGCAAAAAGTGGCGTTCAATCAACCAGTTTTGTAGCGAAAAGACTCAAGATGGAACGTGTGCAAGCATACCGTACTTTTAAAAAACTCCAAGAAAAGGGCTTCATCGAAGCAACCCTAGAGCGTCCGACCCGCTTCACGATTGTTCCATTCGAATCATTAGTGGACAATTTTATTACTGCCAAAAAAAACGAAGTCTCTAATTTAAATGACCAAAAAACTAACTTGCTCACAGCTTGGCAATCCATAAGCGCTCCTGAATCCGAATATCCTGTAGCAAAATTTTCCATAATTACCGGCAAGAAAAAGATTCATTCAAAAATGCTTAATATGGTTGAGGAAGCAAAATCAGAAGTAATCGTGTTAACAACTGCGTTGGGGCTTATTCAGGAGGATATCGCGGGAATCTTCGACGCTGCCGTTGAACCCGCACAAGAGCGGAATGTACAGGTCCAAATTATAACGGATGTTTCCCCGGAAAACATTAAGGTTGTTGAGCGGATTGATCGAAACATCATTGAAGACGAGCTCAAGATTAAACTTCGGCATGTTGCCCTGAAATCCAAGGTTTTTCCCCGTTTTCTCATCAAAGACGAAGAGGAAGCAATTCTGTACGCGCCGTTTGGTAATGAAGCCTCGATGCTTAACCTCGAAGACGAGGGCTTGTGGATTAACGATAGAATGTTTATTTCGGTTTTGAAGGCTTTTTTTGTACAGATGTGGCAAAGCGGAATTGAAGCATCCAGACGTCTCGATGAACTGAAAAGCGGTGTACCTATCGGTGAAACTGTTGTTATAAAGGACTCTGAGGAATCATGGAATAAAGTCACTAAAGTTTTGGAGTCAGCCAGAGAAGATGTAGTCGTCATCACTTCATCGCAAAGTATTAATCTGCTTGCCCAAGATGATTCAATCATTAAACACGTCGAGAAGGGCTTAGATATCCGTTTAATGGCCTCTATTGACCTTGATAACTTGGAACCTGCTCAGAAGCTTGCCAAAACCTACCAAATTAAACATGTGCCAATCAGCTACATGACCATGATGGTTGTTGATTCTAAACACTTGTTCATGTTTAAGACGCCTCCTCTAAGAGATTTCGGCGCAGAATCCGCTTTCTATATGTCGGATATGTTCTATTCCAGTGACCCTAGCCAAATTGAACGTGTAAGCGAAATGTTAAGTGATATCTGGAAACGCGGCATAGATATATCCGAAATTAGTAGCCAAGCCGGAACAAAATTGCCCACAGTAGGAGTGGAAACAACAGCCACTATAGCGCAGACTGTAGATAAAATGTTACAGAACAACGTTACCTCGATTTTAATTACAGTGCGGTGTAAGCCGGTAGGCGTTATAAATGATCGTGAACTGTTAAGAGAAATCGTTGACGAACAAAAAGACCCAGCTAAGACATTAGCTAAGGATCTTAAGTATACACCAATAATCATGCTGCAACCCGACGAATCGATGGTTACCGCCATGAATATCATGGCTAAAAAAGGCTTTAAGAGATCGGCCTTGGTTAAAAATGGTCAACTTATCGGGCTACTCACTGAAGACGCTGTTAAAAAGCTGCATTCCAGCTAAAGCCCAAACAGAAAAGTAATCTCTAAGCATACTTTTTCTATTTTTTAGAAAAGCAAACAATTATTAATAAAATCGGTTTTAGCTACAACGAGGAACATACATTTGAACCTGCAAACTCCCACAATTATCGTAAATTTTAAAACCTACATTGAATCCACAGGGCAAAAAGCGCTTCAATTGGCAAAACAAGCCGAGAAAGCCTCAAAAGAGACAGGCGTTTGTATCGTCGTAGTACCGCAGTCTGTTGACATAGCTAAAATCGCTGAAGCAGTAGAGATTCCGGTTTTTGCTCAACATATTGATCCCATTAAACCGGGTAGTAATACCGGGCATATTCTTATGGAATCAATTAAGGAAGCGGGGGCAGTGGGAACTCTTATTAATCATTCCGAAAGGCAACTAAGACTTATCGACATCGAGGCATCAATTGCGCTTTGTCGTGAGAAGGGGTTAACTTCATGTGTCTGCGCTAACAATCCCTTGGTAAGTGCTGCAATCGCAGCCATGCGACCTGACATAACATCTTTTGAGCCACCTGAGCTCATAGGTACGGGTATATCTGTTTCCAAAGCCCAGCCTGAAATCGTAACTGATACCGTGAGTCTTGTTCACAAAGTTGACCCAGAAATGGTAATTTTGTGCGGTGCAGGCATTAGCACAGCCGAAGACGTTGCGATAGCGCTAAAACTTGGAACTAAAGGCGTTCTTGTTGCAAGCGGTATAGTGAAGGCGAAAGATCCTTATGGTTTGCTTCGTGCGTTTGCCGACGCAATAAAACACTAAATCTGCGTGACCAAAACTTGAAGGTTGAAGCTGAATGCGAATCTTGTCTGCTTTCTAGGGCACAAATCCAGACGTATCAAGCTACCACAAACCCTGCGTTACGCTTCCGCTGTCTGGCCGAGATCACCAAGTTGTTGAACAGGGAATTCAAGCCTACTTCGAATGCAGCTGTAATCGGAACCAAACGAGACCGAATAATTCGACAGTTAACAAGTTGCGATGATCCTTATAAGTTCAATAAGAAATTAGCTAATGAGAAAGCCCTAAAAATGTTGCCTCATGTCAAAAAACTGGTGGAAGCAGGTTACACTCAGCAGGAACGTTTCAAAAAAGCGTGTCTCTGCGCTATCGTTGGAAACATCATGGAGTTTGACATTCCAGGACACAAATTCACGCTTAAAAATTTGACGACTTGTATCCGAGAAGCAGCAAAAGATCTCGTTATTGACGATATCGATAAGGCTTATGAGTTGGCGAAGAAGGCGCAAGAGGTTTTGTATTTGGCTGATAATGCGGGTGAAATAGTCTTTGACACGCTCCTCGTTGAACAGCTCAAGAACATGGGTTTAAAGGTCACATACGTAGTAAAAGGTGGGCCTGTTATCAACGATGCCACAATGGAAGATGCAGAAATCAGCAACATGGATAAACTTGCCGACGAAGTCATAACTTCCGGTTGTGATGCGGTAGGGTTGCAGAAAAAAGAGGCGTCTGCAGACTTCCTCAAAGTTTACGATGCCGCGGAACTTGTGTTTGCTAAAGGCATGGGATACGCGGAAACTCTCACCGAATACAAACTTACCAAACCGCATTTACTGATGTTTCGTACAAAATGTGTGCCTGTAGCTAATTATTTCTGTGTTCCAAGAGACAAAAACGTAGCCAAGCTGATGACTTAATATGAAGTTGCCTGCCTTAACCTTTCCGAAAGAATCGCTTCTGCGTTTTGGTGAGGTTATAGCGCAGGAGTGGATTTTAACCAACGGGTTGGGAGGCTACGCCTCCTCAACGGTGTGTGGAGTTAACACTCGCAAGTACCATGGTTTGTTAGTTGCAGCGCTCAATCCGCCGGGGGACAGAACCGTTTGTCTCTCAAAACTCGACGAAGACATAATCGTTGGCGACAATATCTATAGGTTGGGCTCAAACGAATTCCATAACGTGTTTTTTCCAGATGGTTACAAGTTGATAAAGCGTTTCTCGCTTGACCCAAATCCCACTTATATTTATGATGTGGGCAATGTTGCACTAAAGAAAACCTTGTTTTTGCCCAAAAACAAGAACGCAGCCGTAATCCTCTACCATATCAAAAACCATAACTCCACTGATGTGAAAGTCCGGCTTTATCCATTGCTAACCTGTCGGTACTATCATACTGTCATTAATCATTTGCGTGTTCCGCTGAACTTCTCTCAGAAAAGCAGCACCAGAGATTTCCAAGTCACGTTTATGCATCCACGAGCAACGCTTGTTTGCAGCGTAAGCAGGGGCAAGTTTGTTGAGGGTTTGAACTGGGTGGAGAGGTTGCATTATCGCGATGAGAAGATGCGAGGTGAAGCTGACCTAGATGACTGTTTTCAGCCTGGCTTCTTTGAGTTGGAGCTTCTAGCAGGTGCAGAGGAGGATTTTGCTGTGATGTGCGCTGTGAGTACTGGAAATGGTGATGGAGGACAGATTCTGGATTCTATCGGCTCCACAATCCAAGATGTAGATACAGCGTTTGTAATTGACTTAAAGAGCAAAGAAGATTTGCTAGACGCATTCTATGAAACTCACCCTGCGGTGCCCATGAGTGACTGGCTAAATTGGATTTTACTCGCTGCCGACTCATTCATAGTCCAAAACGGCGAAAGTCAAAAAGCTATCATTGCAGGTTACCCCTGGTTTGAGCCATGGGGTAGAGATACTTTCATTTCCCTGCCGGGACTGACGTTGGTTACAGGCAGGTTCAGCGACGCAAAGAAAATACTACAAAACTTTATGGTCACCCTCAAAGAAGGCATGATACCTAATTTCGTTGCGGATAAAAATGGTGTCCCCGTTTACAATACCGTTGATGGTACTCTCTGGTATGTTAATGCTGTGCTCCAATATCTTAAGTATACTGGCGATTTCGAGTTTGTTAAATCTGCGTTTTGGGAGAATCTGCAATCCATAATTGAATACCATCAGAGGGGCACCATGTTTGGTATCCGCCTCGATGAGGATGGGTTGCTGTTACATGGACCAAGACTTACTTGGATGGATGCTGTGGTGGATGGAGATATGATTACGCCTCGATCAGGCAAAGCCGTAGAAATCCAAGCCCTATGGTACAACACATTGAAGACCATGGAGTTACTTGCTAAACAGTTCCGCGAAGTAGCCCTATCAAATAAATATGCTACCATGGCTGAGCAGACGAAAAAGAGCTTTAACGAGAAATTCTGGAACCCAACCTGCAATTGCTTATATGATGTTCTTGACGCCAAGGGCCCAGATGCATCAATGCGACCTAACCAAATCTTTGCTGTTTCACTCGACTACAGCATGTTAAACAAGGAAACCAGCCGACGTGTCGTTGATGTAGTTAACCGCGAACTTGTAACTCCCTTTGGTTTGCGTACACTGTCTTGGGATGATCCACACTTTGTTGGCAAATGCGAGGGTGATAGGCGAAGTCGAGACACTTCTTATCATAATGGTACTATTTGGCCATGGCTGCTTGGATCATATGTGTCGGCGTATCTTAAAGCCAACGATTACACCTCAGTGGCTCGTAAGCAGACGCTGGAGACCCTCATTTTGCCGCTATTCACCGTCGGAATTAATCAGGGTGGCTTGGGCACGATAAGCGAGATTTACGATTGTGATCCTCCCAACGCGCCGCGGGGATGCATTGCGCAGGCATGGAGCGTGGCTGAGCCGCTGAGAGCTTATGTTGAAGACATTTTGCAGATTCAACCTAAAAATAAGGATATATTGGAAATTTAGGACTTAATTACTTTTTTCAGCTCTTTTGCGGCAACTTCAGGGGGGATTGTGTTAATGTATATTCCGGTGCTTTTCTCGAACCCAGCCCAAATCGCCAGTTTAGGATAGACTTCGAGATGCCAGTGGTAGCCTTTGTTGTTGATTGTTTGGTGGATCCCATAGTTGTAGGGTGGGTTGTTGACGAGGGTTTTTAGAGCTTTTAGGCTCGTTCTAAGCGTTTGTGCAAACGATTTAACTTCTTCAGCGGTGATATTTGCGATGTTCGTTGCATGCGCTTTGGGCACTATCCAGAACTCCATAGGGTTGATGCTGGCGTAGGGCGCAAAAACCACGAATGCGTCATTCTCCAAAATTAATCTTTCACCTCTACGTTCCTGTTCGATGATATCGCAGAAGACGCATCTTCCCTGTTTTTCTAGGTAGGCTTCTGCGGCTTGTTGTTCTTGCTGCACGATTGGAGGGATCATGGGGGTGGCGATGATTTGGCTGTGAGCATGCGACAAAGATGCCCCTGCCTCCAAGCCAAAGTTACGGAAAACTGAAACGTATTTCACGTAGGGCTTGTTGCTTAGCTCTTTGAAACGTTCGATGTAGGCCTTTATTATTAATTCAATCTGGGACAACTCAGCTTCGGCTGGCTCTTCGTTATGCTCTGGTGATTCAACTATGACTTCGTGGTCCCCGATTGCATAGCCGAAGTTGCTACCTTTAAAAATCTGTTCTGTGACCTTGGGATACTTGGGCGGAGCGAATGCAGGGTATAAGTTTGGGATAACTCGGACGAGCCAGTCTTTAGAGCGTTTTCCAGTTAAGGGGTCTTGAACTTTTTTTATGATGCCATTTAGATTTTGAAAAAGCATGACGGCTGGTGGAGTCATGGATTCGTTGCCCACGCACATGGGACAATTGGCAGCTTTGGCTATTTGTGGTCTTGGCTTGGAGAGGTCTGTTGGTCGGCGGCTGCGATCCTTAGCGATTACCACCCAGCGGTCAAGCAAGTAATCTTTCCTAACTTCGTTGTACTGCATGAGAATCTTTAAAATAGAAGATACCTGTGGCATTTTAGCGTAACAATATTTTTAGTATTGATATTTTCTCGCTAAGTGCGCTGAATTTTGTCACGGGTACTTGCAGGCTTGAATCCCAGCCCATCTTTAAGCAAACAGTAATCAAACTATTCAAGTCAACTCCAAACACACCATTTCTCATTTTCCTTATGATTATAGATGTATTAAAACCTTGAAGGCACTAAGGTTAAGTGGGTTATAAACACCCCAAGTGCTCATTTTTTCCTTCAGATGTTAGTAATGATTTGGAAACTGTATGTGATGGCAAGGTGGTTGTTTTAGGATTTAGAAATCAAGATTAAGTTGGAAATCTGGTCCGAAAAGATACCCTTGGTAGTCCTGTAGCTGATATACGTAAAATTTGATACGGGATTGTCATGGGTGTCTTTGGTGTAGTTACGGGGTTTCTTTCTTACACACAGGACACACGCGCCACCTACACGTTCGCAGGAATAATTAGCCTCGGTCCCACTCATCGTTATTCAGTTAGCTCGCACATATTCGACGGTTTAAACGATTGTTTGAAGCTAAACCATTGCACCAACTTATCGCTTATACGTTGGTTTTAGGCAAGGTTTTTTAAAGAAGCTTATTAAATTCTTCAACAGAGAGGTCGATCTCCCTGATAATAGTGCGCAGCATTCCCTTTCCAAGCGGTTTATGTGCAGGTACAACTACCATAACCTCTTTTTTCCTGCAACCGAATAAAGAGATGTACTTCTGATTATCAACAAGCTGCATAACTATGTGGCTGCCTTTCTGGTTGTTAACAGCATAGCCGATGCTTACGAGCGCTTTTATCACTACGGTCATAATCAACAGACAATAATTTAGACACTAACTTGCACCGTTTCTATAGGAACGGGGTCGCCATGTTCCTTTAGAGCCTCAAGGTATGCTTGTATTGCTTCCTTGACGTTTTTCAAAAGTTCTACACGTGTTTTTCCTTCAGTGGCGCAACCGGGTAAGTCAGGAACCTTAGCTACAAAGATGTCGTCTTCATCTTTTTCGATTATCACTCTGTATTTGAGCATATGTCTGCTTATAGGCTTTGGAAATTCTTAAGCTTTCCCCTTGTACTTGTAAAAGATAAGTTGTATTATATCTGTAGCTTGAGTTGGGCAGACGTGTTTACAGACGCCAAATTTTAGCGTTTCCCAAAGTGTGCACCTATAAAATCGCCAAATAAAGGGGTTAGTCAAGTTTTATATGTAGATTAAGCGATATGAAGGGGTAGTTTACACTGCTGATAACATGAATAATACAGCCTTGAATCGGTTGGTGGCAGCGTTAAACAAGTGGCGTCTTGCCTTTCTAGCTTTTGTGATAGTATACTTCATCCTTCTTTTGGCAAATCTGACTAATCCCCCGATACAGTGGGACGAAGTTATTCACCTAAACGGTGGCTCCTTTCTTTACTGGGGACTCTACGGCAAATAAAGATTGAAGTGGCCATCGTCCGGGAGGCTGCGGAGAAGATTATTTCTAACGACGATCTCTACGAGCGCATTAAGCGAGATGTGGATGCTCGCATTGACCGGCTGTTTGCTTCTCGCGTGGAGGAGCATGTTCCATCGGCCGTTGAAAAGATCATTCGAGATGGCTTTGAGCATCAGTACCAGAAGCGGGACAGCTTCGGGAAGCCGCTTGGTTAGCCAACGACGATCAGCGCAGAACTGGAAAAGCTGATCGGCGGCTATTGGGACGTTCGCGTTGGGCGAGACGGCAAGCCGACTGACAGCAGCTACGGCTCCGTCTCGCGCGCCGAGTGGCTGATGGCGCAATTGTGCG
This sequence comes from Candidatus Bathyarchaeota archaeon, assembly GCA_963810665.1. GTDB lineage: Archaea > Thermoproteota > Bathyarchaeia > Bathyarchaeales > Bathycorpusculaceae > Bathycorpusculum. The sequence continues at coordinate 50,431 of CAWEOM010000017.1, forward strand.
TCGATGACTTCCAGAAGGAGGTCAAGCAATACGCCATCAACGCCACCGGCCAGCTCA
>CAWEOM010000018.1:0-75013 GCA_963810665.1 Candidatus Bathyarchaeota archaeon
TTCGGCGTTATCGGTCTAATAGTAACCTCATTAATCGAGGGGCTTCCCAGTCTGGTAATTTCACTTTACTGGATAAGAAAAAACTATGGCGTGACAGTAGACTGGGGGTCGTCCGCAAAAATCCTGCTGTCCTCTATCGTGGCTGCTGCCTTAACATTCGCAGTAATTTCTGCAGTCGTATTTAGTACCTGGATAGAACTTTTGTTGGGTATAGTGGTTTTCGTTCTTAGTGTAGCTATTGCTTTGTTATTGACGCGTGCTATTTCTCGGGATGATATCAATAATTTACGACTAACTGTTAATGGGTTAGGTGCATTAGGCAGTATTGTTGGCAAAATATTGGCTTTTATCGAAAAAATAATGAATACTCTTAGAATATAGCATCATTTGTTACAATATAGAAAATGGGATTTAGGAGATTATTCTTGCGTTGCAATTGTTGAGAAACATATTGAAAACAAGGGGGTTGTCTATAGTAAGTGTAAGTTTGATTAATTAAGGCGAGCACATGAGCTAAATCAATAAACTTTGATCATGGTGTGCCTTGCGCATAGTTTAATTGATGAGACATCGGAATATTTGTTACTATGCCGCATTTGTGGTTTGATAAAGGCACACTTCTGATGAATGGGGAAGTTGGAACGCCGTATGGTAAATGGGATCCACGCATTGGCTGTTACCGATTAAAGCAAACCATTACAGGGATGTCTTGAATTATTTTAGAGAAAGCAACATTCGAATTGAAGACACCGTCCCGAATCCGCCCGCTCTTGAACAATTGAATGGTAATATCGAGTTAAGGTCTTACCAAAGCAAGGCTTTAGATCAATGGTGTATCGCAGGTAACAGGGAGTGATGGTCTTGCCAACAGCCGCAGGAAAAACTTTCATAGCGCTAAAGGCAATTGAATTGCTCAAAAAACAGACTTTGATTATTGTTCCCACTTTAGATCTTATTGATCAGTGGAAAAAGCGAGTAAGAGAATACCTTGACTTAGAAGCGGGTGTTGTGGGCGGCGGCGCAATCGCCTTTTCTTTTTATGCCCCTTTGTTTGGTGTATATGCTTTGGTTGCGTTTTTGTAAGCGCTATCCATTCATTAACACCTTCAGGTTCGTTTAGCTCGCGTTTTCAATTGCCTCACTATAGATTTTCCAATACATAGGGTTCGACTACGGCTTTGCCACCGTTTGTTTCAATTAGTTCAGCTATTTCTTTTGCGGCTTTAGCTAATTTCTCTTGTGGGTTTGGCTCGTTAGTACGCATAGTCATGTGAAGTTCGGTGAATGGGTTGCTTTTCGTCCCCATCGCTGCATGCGATTTAATGTAAACACCCTCGTTTTTAGCCATTACCTGGTCAATCAACGGCGCCAAACTTGACTCTATAATGCCTTTAACCATGATACTTTTTTGACAAAAAACCCATTTGCCTACTAGCTGCTTGATCAGGGGCGCAATCGTCTGCGTGAAGATAGCCTCCATTTCAGCGGGGACACCTGGCAGAACAAACAAGAATGCGCCGTCCGTTTCTACTCTCAAACCAGGTGCTGTTCCGATGGGGTTAGTTATAGGCTGGGTTTTTTCTGGGAACTTGGCCATTTTTACTCTGGACGGTGTTAACTCGATGTCTGTTGACCAACCTCGCCGTTTATAATACTCGATACAACGCTGCTTAACCATCTCCAACGCATAAGGGTTCACTTCCAGTTTGCGTCCCAGCGCTCGTGCAACGCCTTGCAGTGTCATATCATCAAAAGTCGGACCAAGTCCTCCTGTGGTTATTATGAAGGTTGGTTTACGCGCTTTAGCCTCGTTTATAGCAGCTGCGATTTCGCTCAAGTTGTCCTGGATTACGGTTATGCGCTGAACATTTGCGCCCAAGTTGGTAGCTTTTGTGGCAAGCCAGTGTGAGTTTGTGTTCATTATTTTACCTATCAAAAGTTCGTTGCCTATGCAGATGATTTCAACATCAACCGTCATACAACAGCCCTCTTGTTGTATGCTAAAAGAGGATCTTTCTTTTAAGCCGTTTGCGCTTTTAGTTCTGCTTGTGACTGAAGAGCAACGGCAAACCCACCAGTGGAATTGATAGTAACCACAAGTTGAGGTTTCCCAAGAACCATAGGTACCAGTAGCTCCAAGTTTCAGCTTTTCCGAAGAAAATCCATGAAAGGTAATTCCAAAGGAAAAACAAACCCAACACTATAATGATGGCCCCAATTGTTTGAATATCAAGTTTTTCCACATTTTCGGTTCCGACAGATTTTTTCACGAAATAAGCCGTAAAAATTGTCAGTGCAAGCATTCCGAATGAGGATAATGTAAAACTAAGCAGATTTTCTGGGTAGGCAGTCAAGTAGGGGATTCCTTGGCGCAACACGGTTGATATCCATATAGCAGTACTGGTAAGCCAGAACAACAAAATGTAAACTGTGCCCGCAATTAACCCCCACTTTATTGCTCCCTTCACTGGTTTGTTGGGGTTCAATTCGTGAGATAGTTTGAACAAGACAGTAGGAATAACAATGGATTCAACGAGTAAAGGCAATTCATAAATGAGAAGTGAAACAGAAAATGGAAGCGTCGAAATATGTCCATTTGCACGCCATATGGTGAAACCAAGCGTAGACGTCAAGGTCAGAACAGCAGTAGTCAATAGTCCTAGCCAGTAAATGGCTTCCCCAACCAAAACCAGCCTAAGAACCTTCGTTATCTTCTGTGTTGAAAGACCTTTCCTTACAAAGTAGAATATTACGCCCCCCAAAGCGATTGCGCTGGCTCCAAGTCTGAAGGCAACACCGATTGATGCAGAAATGTCTTCTGCGAAAATGATTGTCCGCAGGGAACCTTCGAAAGATTCCCATTCGCCGATCCAAGAAAGAGTAAACATCCCATGAAAAGTAAAAAGAAAGTATGCTATAGCTACTATAAGGACCCCTATTTTTAGCGGAGAATAAAAACTTGGCTTTGACATCGTGTTTAACGATAATTAAAAGCCAATTTGCTTTTATTTTTTTGGTTGCGGAGGGTGCCGACAAGCGAGCAACAGAAATATTATAGCAACCGCTTCAATTCAGGAACTACTTTATTTCTTTGTTTTCTATTTCCATGGCTTCCCGAATCAGTTCGACCTCACGCACAGTCAACCGCTTGTTGGTAGCTTTCAAGACTACCCGCTCCTGCCAGCCACATTCGGGACACTCATAGCTAGGCGGCAAAATACCCATATGTCCCCACATATCCCCTCCAGAAGTCTTCGCACGTTTAACTTTAGCGCTTTTGCATTTGGGACAAACCTGAACCTCGAGCTTAACCCCTTGAGTAGTCAACTCTTCGAGAGCCTGTGTAACTTCGATTGCATTTTGAACCGTGTTTTCTTCTTGCACCTGTTTCAAAAAGGAGATCTGCTGTCGTTTCTTCTTTTTCTTCTATGCTGGGGACTGAGACATTTCGAATACCTATGACAATTATGGCTTAACTTAAAGAAAGGTTTTTTGGTTCAGGCGTTTACTTTAGTGCAAGTTATACAGAATTTGATAGAACATTAAAAGAGTACAAGCACAAAACAAAGAGAAATACAAAAATTTAAAGTTTGAATTTATACCCTTAGCCGCAAAGCAACACGGAATGCCCTAATCTGCTATAGAAATGAGGGACGCACTATTTTATGATACACAAAGACATGGCCGTAGCGGCAATCAGCAAAGAGGGCGCCGCCAAGTTTTCTAATATCAGAAGGTGTTTTCACCCAGCTTGGGTTTTTGTATCGAAATTCCAAGTTTCTGCAACTCTCGATATTGTTCTTCCGTTAAAAGTTCAATTCCCATAACAGCTGCCATATCAATAGCGTTACCTTCTGGATGCACTCCTCTCTTTTCTCTCTCCTCTTGCCCTTCGCGGTCGTAGCAAACATTTCTTCGGCCGTTAGGACTTTCCGCTGAACAATCATAGAAAATGGATTTGCCCGTCTCTTTCTCATAACCAACAACATCTGGTTCCCCGCCGGTTCTTTCCATTTCAATAAGTGACCACAGTTTTTCATCATTAGCTTCCAGTTTTGCGTGTACTTTAGCCCATTCAAGGCCTTTATGGCGGTTCATGTTTTTTTCAAAACGGGCTTTTAATGCTTTGAGTAGTTCTTCGCGTTGTTCTGGTGGCAACTCTTTTTTGAATGCAGTCAATCGATGGCTTGGCATAATCATATTTTTAATCCTGAGTTTATAAAATTTTCTATGTAGCCGGTGGCGTTTATTTAGCAGCTAACTAACGTCTTGAAATTGCCGGCAGCTACGGCTGTATCACAAATTCCACCCATTATTCTTTCACCTCCTGAAAAATTGAGTATTATATCGCTATAATTTTGTTTTAACACATTATAAACTTTTTCGTTTTTTATAATTCTCATAACATATACCTCTTTTTTAGGCGATACGTTATTAATAATTCGCGATTTTTTCGCAAAGCCTCTTAGAAGCTAAACCGTTGGAAAAAACAGGTAAATGTTAGTCAGAGAAAGACAATTTCGTGTCTCGTATTCTTTAACTCCTCTTGAAAGAAAATTGCGAAGCTATCGTCGGTTATTTGAATACTAATTCTAGTCACTAAAGAACCAGAAAGCACTCAAACAGAACTATCAAGCGCCCCACAATTTTTAAGCTCAATATCAGAGCAAGGGGACCTCTAAAAATACGTTATTTCATTATCAAAAGAAATATCTTATCGCTAACCAAGATAGAAATAGGAATAATATGAGTCGAAGAAACAAGTTAATAATTGCTATTTTGTTAGTTGTTACCGTTGTTTTAGCTGGTTTTGTTGTTTGGGCTGAGACGCCGCCTGTACCCATGACTGAAGCCCTCTATGCCTTGAAGTCTGATTCAGCCGTTAGTGTCTCGACGGGCGACTGGCTGGTTTTTAGCCCATTGTCTTCGAACGCAAGTACCGGATTAATAATTTACCCGGGTGGTAGAGTAGATTTCAGATCCTATGCGCCCTTAGCACACGCAATAGCTTCTAAAGGATACCTTGTTGTAATTCCTCAGATGCCGCTCAACTTGGCTGTTTTTGGAGTGAATATAGCAGACGACGTAATCAAATCTTACCCGCAGATCAGCGCTTGGGCAATCGGAGGACACTCTCTTGGCGGCAGTATGGCTGCGCAGTTTGCTTATGACAACCCATCCAAGGTTGAAGGAATAGTGCTTATGGCAGCATATCCGCCTTCTGGAGTAAACCTGTCAAGAAGCAATCTATCCGTGACTACCATTCATGGCACCAATGACGGACTTGTTAGTGAGGCACAAATTTTTGATTCCTTGAAACTTCTTCCTTCTTCAGCTGTTTTGGTCGAAATATCTGGAGGCAATCATGCTTTCTTCGGTTGGTATGGGGACCAAGCTGGAGACAATGTAGCTAACATCTCGAGAGAGTTTCAACAAAATCAAACTGCAACGGCTATATTGCAATTACTGGAGAAGTTATAGATTTTCAGCTTTTTGTTTAAACAGTGCTTTTTTTTTTTTTTTTTTTTTTACTTTTTTTATTATTATAGGGGATTAGAAGGTCTGATAGACGATAACCTACAACTAGAACTTTTCGCTATGACTTAAGCAATGTAGTTCTTTCGCATAAGATATCTCTATTTACACCTTTATTCTCTTTTGCACCTTTTCGATAGTTGCAATTATCCAGATCTTATAGATCTTGAAAAGCGTATTCAACATCGGTAAGGTTTCATTCCTTTCTTCAAGTTTTCGTTGTATCTTTGTTTTTAGGAAGCATCTGAATGTGCAAATGCTGAAATAAGCGGAAAAGCGGCAAGTAACAAACCTAGATGATTACGGTGAAGAAACTTGGGGGTTTGGTGCTGCAAAAATTGCAGGGTTTGTTGGACTTACATGGGCGAATGTTAGGTAGAAGGTGTAGATGTCTGTGCCTTTAGGCCAAGTTAAAAGAAAAGTCAAGGCCAAAATTGCAATACCACTAATTAGCTGCAGTGTTCCTGCGCCAATGTTGAACTTCTTTAGATATCCAAGAGATATAGGCGATCTAGCAATTATTTCCTGTCTTTCTTTGTATTTCATTACTATTCCTCCTTTCTACTTGTTCTTTTTTGATGTTTTAAATTAATTAGCTTAGTGGTTGAGTCTAAGCCCGAGCTATCTTTTAAAGTATATTTCTATTTCAAACTTCGTTTTTGTATCAATTTGGATTTAATCGAAACTTGATAGCTTCTGTTTGTAGCTATGCTACTTTTCTTCTGAACAGTAAGATGCTCGCACCTAAGCTAAGTACACCAACGATGAATATTGCAATTAGAGCGTATTCTATTTTTTGCAAACTAATCCGTTTATGATTAATGATTGAAACGCCTCAGCGATGTAGGTAAATGGGTTAACGGTTGCTACTTCTGAACCCAACTCGGAAGTAGACCGATGGGCATTACTGATGCAGATAGGAATAACAGTGGAAATGTCGTCAACAGACCCACTGAGAGTGTGGTTTCTGCGTTCTTTGTATTTAAAGCTACGAACAAGGATATACCTGACCAAGCAATTCCAAACAGGGCAGCTAAACAAAAATTACTATATATATATGAAGCAATTTTACTCCAAGGTTAAACGATGGCTAGTATTATGGCTACTTGAATAACAGTGGTAAGTGCACTGCTGAATAGTCTGCCGAACAAAATTGAGGATTTATTAATTGGTGCAACCTTCATTTTATCCATAAAACCACTATCAAAATCATTAACTAAACCAATACCAGTGTTAAGTGCTGAAGAAGCTATTGTTTGTATTATAACAGCAGCAGTGAAGAATGTAATGTAACTGCTAGTGCCTGTAAGCAACTGGAATGAAGGGATATTTCCAATCGCTGAGAAAGCTTGTGTAAAAAGGAGAAACCAAACTAATGGTTGAATAAGATTAAAGAAGATCAAGATAGGTTGGCGAAGTAGTTTCTTGTTCCAACGAGAGAAAATCGCTACTATTTCGGATACATTTCCATCATTTTTATCTTCTCCTTCTGCCCCATCCACTCGTTGTTTGCTTGCGTTCCACTACATTCAAAGTTTTTCCGGTAAGCTTTAGAAAGACTTCATCAAGAGTAGGAGCCGACAGGTTGAGCTGTTCCACATTGATTCCAGCTCCATCCAAAGCTCTTTCTACCTGTGTGACTAAAGCTGAACCATTTTTAGTCATTATTGTTAAGCCGTTTTGAGCGGCCACTCCATCTCCACATTTACCTACTGCTTCAATTCCTTGAAGCTTGGACATTAATTCCTTGGCTTTATCGCAACTATTAAAATCATCTATTTTGAATCGTAGCTAATCTTGTCTGCTCCAACTTGAGACTTGAGTTCGGCTGGCGTACCTTCCGCTATATATATTATTTTAGATTTATATATTTTCGTTTACTTTGGCAATAGGACTTTGTCGATTACGTGGATTATCCCGTTATCTGTCTCTATGTCTGCTTTGAGAATGTTTGCATCGTTGACTTTGACTGACTTGTGCATGTGCCATTTTGCTGCGTCAATTTTTAGGTCTTGACCTTGAATTGTTGTTAGTTTTGGCATCGAACTACGTCGCTTGCTGGAACTTTTCCTGCCACCACGTGGTAGGATAGAACTGCGGTTAGTTTTGGTATGTCCTTTAGAAGGCCTTCAACTGTGCCTTTGGGTAATTTGGCGAATGCTTCGTCATTTGGCGCAAAAACCGTAAATGGACCTTTGCTTTTTAATGTGTTAACTAATTTTGCTGCTGTTGCAGCCGCTACAAGAGTTTTGAATGTACCTGCCGACAATGCGGTATCAACTATGTCTGCCATAAAAATCATCTCTATTATTATATGATATACGAACAGTTAAGGGTTTTCTATTTTGTGGACTTAAACGAAAACTTTTTGTCTTTTTTTATATGCTGACCTTTTTTTATCATTAGTACGGAGCGAAATTAAAACCTCCAAGCTCTTGCGCCTTCTTTAAAACAAGTAATGCCAGAATAGATTTAGAAAGCCAAACTATCAGATAAATAATAAAAGAAGAAGCTTAGGAACCGAAGCGGTTGCAGAAAAAGATTTGAAATTAGATCAATAACTGCAATTATTGAACCCATTTATGAAATAAATCGAAGATGCCAAACTAATGTGTTTGAGACAATCAATATATTTAGATGTCTTTTAGAATAATATTATGGTCGCGCAGGCGAAATATGAAGTTCTAAGAGAAATCAACAATATTGAGATTAGACGCTACCCAAGCTTGGTGATTGCCAGGGTTGATGGTTACGGCGATGGTGGCTTTAACCTTCTCTTTAATTTCATCACAGGTAATAACTTGCAAAAATCAAAAATTGCGATGACCGCTCCGGTTGTTTCGGAGCAAATAGCCATGACTGCACCGGTTTTGTCTGAGTCTGAGTCAATAGCTTTTGTAATGCCTGAAGGGTTAACCCTTGATAGCACTCCTGAGCCGCTTGATAAACGCGTTAAAATCATTGAAATACCTGAGAGGGTTGTTGCTGCACTAAGATTTTCAGGTCGCTGGTCTAATTCAATATTTAAGAAGAAATCTCAAGAAATTCGGGAAGAGCTCACGAAAGCAGGAATTAAAACTGTAGGCCAAGTGTTTACGATGAGGTATAACGGACCGTTTACCCCTTGGTTTATGCGCAGAAACGAAGTGGCAATTGAAATAAAAAAAGCACTATATTGAAAAAAGCGAAAAACGGTCTTTCACTTATTTGTTTGCAGCTAGTTTTCCAAACCAACGTTGACGCCAGGTTAGAATTTCCATCATTTGACGCTCCAATTCCTCATATCTTTTTTTGTATTCTCCTTCAGCCCATTTGTGAGGCAATTCGTATTCAAACTCGATTGATGGAAAATCGTTGTTTGCCTGGTTCAAAACGTCTTTGATATATTCGGGAGGAACAATTTTATTTGGTAAATAGGGATCGACAATTGTCTGTTCTAGTTTTCCTTTGGTCATTTTTGTTTTCGCCATATTTACTGTTTTATAGTTACGTTAATATTTCTTGTGTTTATCCAGCCTGTTATCTGAGAGAAAGGCGCCAAATATTCTGCATCAGCTTACCGCTTCAACGAAAATAAGTGAAAGAGCAGAAAGCCCATCATTCAATCTGATTTTATGATCCTCAATATTTTGGCAGTAAGTTAAGGCGACTTGAGACCCATCTTGTCAGTTATTTCATCAAGCTTTATTATTAAAATCGGCTTTTCTGAAGTAAAATCGCTCCAATCCGAACCAGCGGGAAAGCCATGTGCCAACAAAAAGTTTTTTGAAATTTTCTTTTTGCCCACTTCGACCATCTTTTCAATAGCTATTTTCCTTTCTTCCGGATTTTCCACCAGTTTTAGTTTGCCGGTAAGCGCGACGAACCCATATTTGCTAAGATTTGAAGTATATTGTTCAATCTCTACGCAAACAGAGGTTTCTTGCTTAAAAAAATTCATCTTCTTCCCGTAATCGGTGAAATGAAAGTAGAGATGACCATTAACCCAAGCGTACTGAAAAGGAGCAATGTAAGGTACCGAGTCATCCTTGAAAGCTATTCGACAAAGAAATTGTGCACTAATAAGTTCGTCCATCTCGGTTTCTTTCATTTTTGGCATCTGTAACTTTGTCATTTCTAATACCAACAATTACTAAATTATCGCTTCTGCTTTTTTAGAGTACTCCTAATCGAGTTAAAATTATTTTGCTCTGACTAAGAAAGGGGGAGATTTAAACCAGATTATCATTTAAGGTTAAGGAAGAAGGATGAGTAATGAGAATAGGTTATCCTTGCATCAACAGAAGTATTGCCTGCACTGCAAGCAGTACTTTTCGACTAAAATCTTACTCTGAAGACAGAGTTGAACAGATAGTTAAAAATAACTTAGACTGTTTGAGGAGAATCTTGCAGTTTAATCTTGAGCAGGGGTTACTCTTTTTTAGAATTTCCTCAGATTTAGTCCCTTTTGCCTCCCATCCGGTAAATAAGGTCAATTGGCAAAGGCGTTTCCAAGAAGATTTTAAAGAAATCGGCGAGTTTATTACCAAAAATAGAATGCGTATCTCGATGCATCCAGACCAGTTCACCCTAATCAACTCAATCAAGGATGAAATTTTCGAAAGAAGCAAAAATGAACTCAAATATCACACCGAAATTCTTGATTTATTGAAACTTGATACTTCGGCTAAAATTCAAATTCATGTTGGCGGAGCTTATGGAGAAAAAGAGAAAAGCATTGAAAGATTTATTGCGAGATTGAGTAAGCTTGATGATTCAATAATTCGCCGGTTAGTAATCGAGAACGACGATAAACTTTACAAATTGGACGACTGCTTAAAAATTAATTCTCGAACTCAAATTCCAATTCTATTTGATGTTTTCCACCACAAACTTAACAATTCAAAAACCTTCACATTAGAAGAGTCTTTTAAGTACACTACAAAGACATGGAATAAAAAAAGAGATGGAATTCCAATGGTTGACTATAGCTCTCAAGAACCAGAGGGATCGCCAAGGCAACACGCCGAAACAATGGACATAGAAGATTTTGACCTATTTTTAAAACAGACACAACAATTCGATTTTGATATAATGTTGGAGATTAAAGATAAAGAAAAAAGCGCTATCAAAGCAATTGCCTTGGCAATGAAAGATTGGCGCGTGAGCAGTTTTTTGAAAAGCAAAGTTTGATAATGTTGATTAGTTGTAATTGTTTTTTATTTCCAGTAGTTCTTTTCTTCAACCTCTGAAAAAACGGTTGCCAGTTCTGCAAGCTGTTGAGGATAGGGTTCAAGCACAGTCTGATTCGATAAGTATTCTTGTTTGAACCTAACAATCCAAGCCTTTAAAACGTTCATGCATGCACTCAACGGCAACCTCCCTGCTCTGTAATTATCGACAGAATCAAGGAAGAAGGATTTCTCATCCTTTGAAAGTTGATTTGAGAAATACCCCATTATCTTTAACATGACATTTATGTTAGCACCAGCACTGGGAGTACGCGCCAAAGCAGAATACAAGTGAGTCTCATAACTCCTTAATGTTTGATCCAAAGGAGTGTGTTCTTGGTTTGCGACTAACTTTCCTAAGAGTCTTAGCTCTGTTTGGTTGTAAGCTGTAAACAAATATTTGTTATTTGATTGAAATCTGACCAGATCTCTGATTTTCCCAGATTTCTTTACTTTTCTAAAACTAGCTAAAGTGAAAAGTTTGGTAAGAAAATGTTCTCTTATCCTTGGATTAAGCAGGCGACGCTCATCTTCAATTGCCAAATTTTGAAATTTCTGAAGAACTGCGCCTCCAAAAAAGCCAGGAGCTTTGCTTATTGATGAGACTTTTTCAATACTTGGATAAACTTTTACATTTTTAAAACCACTACTAGGAGAGCCACTTTTGAGTATGAAACCGTCAACCTCATCCAAAGAATCCAAGAAGGAGACTGAGAACTTTGCCATTTGCTCTGTGAAATCCAAACCCGTCGATGGTTGCAGGAGTTTTTTTTCTCCATTTAGTAACACTATTCGGATAGGGTCGCGGGGTACACCAAGGCCTATTTCAACTTCTGGACAAACAGGGACAAAAGTTACATAGGGCTTAATTTTTTCTACGAATTCGTTAGCTATTATTTGGCCATTCCATCTAACGGGTTCAAAAGTAATGCATTTTGAAACTACTACAACAGGTTTTGGAAATTCCCTCATTTAGAAACCCCGGTTTTCGCTGAGCGGATAATTAAAAAATGAAAGGTACTTGTTTAAGTCTTTTTATAGCTAGCAGAAAAGACGACGATTTTCAGTGTACATGAACAGTTTATAGTCATTTTGTTTTGGAGAGCGGAAAATATATTATTTACGTTCCGTAGTCATTTGAATAAGTAAAGAGCTGTTTTTCCTCATTTGTTTTAAATTGGATCATTACTAAGGATTAGCCCAATCAACAACACGGTCACAAAGACAATGTTCTACTGCGGGCTAACTTCCACTACTAATTTACCGCTAGTCTTTCATAAAGTCAACAACAGGTGCCTGTTGTTTGTATTTTTCTTTCAAGTTTGAAAAAATAAGATAGGGGCTGAACGAATTATTTTGTCTTATACATTTGTCCACGGAGTTCCCGAATTGGACGATCTTAGATCTGTCAAAGATTTTTGGAAAATTAGGGAGGGATTGGAACAAAAACAAGGAGTTTTTTATTTGTTGCTGCTCTTTAAATTTAGCAGAAAAAGCTTCGCAGAGACGCTTATTCTACCGATTTAGGATTTAGGATGGAAAGGATTGCCAGAATTGCCAGAAATTCAAATTTTTAAAGAATACTTTGATGCAACATCATTGGATAAAGACATCGCAGAGGTTGAAGTAAAAAGCAAAGAAATCCTTCAAAAAATAACGGAAGACTATCTGAAGGCAAAACTAAAAGATGAAGAATTTCTCTCAAGTCAAAGGCATGGAAAATACTTGTTTGCCAGCGTAAGCGGAAAATTCCTAATTGTCTTTCATTTTGGCATGACTGGAAGTCTCAAATATTTTAAGGCGCAAAAAGACGAGCCGCCGCATGACCGTTTGCTAATAAACTTCAAAAACGGCTATCAGTTGGCTTTTGATGACCAAAGAAAATTTGGGAGAGTTACTATTGCTTATACTATAGATGAATTTTTAGCGGAGAAAAGGTTAGGAAAGGATGCTCTGGAAATTAATTTCCATGACTTCAAAGAAGCTATTGGAAAGAAAAGCGGGACAGTAAAATCCGCTTTAATGGACCAACATGTCATAGCGGGAATCGGCAACATATATTCTGACGAAATTCTCTTCCAAACAAGAATAAATCCAAAGAAGAAAATAGATGAAATAGAAAATAAAGCACTCAAAGAATTGCATAGCAATATGAGAAGGATTCTAGAAACGGCGATAAAAAACCATGCTGACCTACAGAGTTACCCGAGAAACTACTTGCTGTATAATAGGGTTAGAGGCGCCAAATGCCCTAACTGTGGCGGAAAAATAGCTACAGTTAAGGTCGCTGGAAGAACCGCGTATTTTTGTCCAAACTGCCAAAAATAAAAGACCCATTATTTTTCAACTATTCTATTTATTTAGTTACTAATTCAAAGAATTCGAATACAGTAGATTTGATGTTTTTCCTTATGTTTTGTTATGAATGAACTTTTATATGCTTAGCTGGTTATGAATTTTTTTAGGTGCTAAACAAGAACTGCTAAAATCACAACTACAACACAAACAGCGGATTCCCCACAACCTATGAAAATATGGTTCAGGTAATGAATCTGCCAAGCCAGACCTAAAAGACCAAGGTTTGCGTTGGTCGGGTTGTTCCAGGGATAACGGTAGAGCTCGTTGAACTATGACGTAGATTGGTTGAGATATGAAGGTAACGGTGATGCGCTATTTTTTTCATTTTAACTCAGACACAAACTTTAGCAACTTTTCTGCTACGTCTTAGCTGATCAAAAAGTATAAGGCAAAGCACAACACATGTTATTTTGGTTGATTTTGTATGGAGATAGATGACTATATCAAATTTGCAAATGAAAATCCCGTCAGTTTCTTAGCCACTATGGATAGCTCACAGCCTCGGGTCAGAGGATTCCAACTCTGGTATGCAGACAAGTCAGGATTATACTACAGCTCTGGCGCCGGAAAAGAAATTATTCAACAATTAAAAACTAATCCGAATGTTGAAGTTTGTTTCGTTAACACTAAAAGCCAAGGGTTGCAGCAGGTGAGAATCACAGGCACGGTTGAGTTCATTGAAAATTTGGAAATGAAAAAGAAGCTTCTTGACGCAAGACCTTTTCTAAAGCAGGCAGGGTTAACGCCGGAAAACCCAGGACTAATTCTCTTCAAAGTTATCAAATGTACAGCCCATTTCTGGACTTTTGCAACAGCCAATGAACCGAAAAAATTTGTCAGCTTCGCCTGAAGCTAAATGTCCTCTCTTTTCACATTTTCTAACCGAGAACAAGTTTAAACATTCGAAGCAATATAGTCCTATATTGCTTAATATCAATGCAATTTGAAGGACAAAAATGTTTCCTAAGAATAAAAAATAAAATAGAAACTGGAAATAATGCTTCAAAGGTCCATGTCTAAACGAACAATCAATAATTTAGCCTTCTCGAAACCCGTAAGTCTCCTCCACTGCTCAAACTTCGAAAAAGTTGACGTACCAAAGAAGCCTTAAATATAATCCGTTGCAATAGGCTCGCATGGCAGAACCAAAAAACGGCAGACCAATCTTCTTCCCCGAAAACTTGGTTTTACTCGGCAACCTAGCCCTGTTCTTGTGGATTGCCCTTGACTCAGTCGCTTTTCTATTATTCAATATAACAGCAGGTATTGTGTTTTTTGTGGCGACTCTGATCTTAATCTACGGTTTACTAAACATCCTCGGTTGCTTGCGGCCATGTTACAATTGCATCAAATGCACTCACGGCATGGGACGATTAGCTGCATTATACTTTGGCAGACGGATCTTTAAAGACTACAAATACAACTACAAACTTCCCACAGCAATTCTCTACAGTCTGTATATAGGGGCTTTTCCGGCAACATTCGCACTCTACTCGGCAGTCACAGATTTCACATTCATCAAAGCAGCAGTTTTCGTGGTTCTGTTGGTGTTTACAGTCTATAGCGCCTTAACCTGGCGACCTAAAAAACGCAAAGCCACAAGTGCGACATAGAAATCATCCACAAACGTTAATGCACAAGCTACCCAATAATCAGTTCCGCAAAAATTAATTATTTTTTAAAGCACTTAACGCTTCCTTCGCGTGTCTAGTGAATTGAAGCTGTGAAGCGAAAATATGCACAATTATACCTTCTTTATCAATCACGAAAGTCACCCTTCCAGGAACACCCAAAGTAGATGCAACCCCATACAATTTCCGAACCCTTCCATCATCGTCGCTCAACAGAATATAGGGCAAGTTACGATGAGCGGCGAAATTCTTATGTGACTCTACACTCTGACCGCTAACACCAATAACCTCTGCATCTTTTTCTTGGAAGGCACCATAGTTATCTCTAAAAGTTTCTGCTTCTTTAACGCAGGTTGGTCCTTCATCTCTTGGATAAAAGAAAAGTACCACATTCTTTTTTCCAAAAAACTGTGACAAAGTAATCCCCTCTCCAATACTTGATTTGAGGGTGAAGTCGGGTGCTTTATCTCCAATTTTGAGTTTAGCCATTCAATCTCATTCTATTTAGAGATACAAAGAGAGATAAAAACGTGCATTTAGAGATTTATCTTTTTTAGGACCCCAAAACGCGGTAACGGCAATTCTCGATTCTATAGGGAATATGTCCAAACCCAAATGTCGATTGAAGTGTACTCGGTCGCAAGTAGTGAGGCTTAATTCCCTTTTTATGGCGATAGCCGCAATAAAAGTGCCTCATTTCATCGAAAAAATTTTGAATTGTCTGCGAACAAGTTTTTAAGGACAATTTATTCTTAAGATATAACTGGGAAACAGACCGTTCAATTTTTGTAGGAGTTGATTGATGTTTGCCAAACCAAGTAATAGATATAGATCAATACCTTTCTGAGCATACTAAAGACTTGCTTCAGAATTCTGCTCACACGGCTTTGAAGTTTAATGGCAAAGAAGTAAAAACTGAACACATCCTATACGCCATTTCCGATTGTGAAGTCATTACAGAAATCTACAGGCAGTTCAACATCAACTCCCAAGACCTAAAAAACTACATCGAAGAATTCCTTCCCAAAAGCATAAAAAAAACTGAAGTGCAGGAAAAACATCCTTTATGTATCTCTGAGGAAGCAAAAAAAGTTTTTCACATAGCATTTAACGTGGCCAGAGAATTGGGGCACACATACATTGGACCAGAGCATTTGCTTGTCGCATTCACAGAAAATGAAAAATGTTTAGCTGGCCAAATTCTTCGGCAATACGGGTTAAATCCAGAATCAATTAGACAGAAAGTAATCAAAGTTGTAGGCCAAGGTGCTCATCTAGGTAATGTAAAAGCCAAAAGCATGACGCCCCAGCTAGACAAGTATTCAAGGGATCTAACAAAACTTGCTAAAGAATGGAAACTTGATCCAGTCATAGGTCGCGATTTTGAAATAGAGGCCACAATTGAAATACTATCGCGGAGAACAAAAAATAATCCAATTTTAATCGGTGACCCCGGAGTGGGCAAAACAGCTATAGTTGAGGGCCTTGCGCAAAGAATACAAAATCGAGAAGTCCCAGAGGCTCTGCAAGGCAAAAGAATGGTTGAGCTTAATATTAATTCGTTGGTCGCTGGTTCAAAATATCGCGGAGAATTTGAAGAAAGAATCAAACAAGTGCTCGATGAAATCTTACCCCAGAAAAACAATTTGATATTATTCATTGATGAAATACATATTATCATAAAAGCAGGTGGAACCGGAGAAGAAGGCGGTTTAGATGTTTCCCAGATTATTAAGCCACATTTATCTCGCGGGGAACTTCATCTAATTGGCGCCACGACTCTAAATGAATATCAAAAGCATATTGAAAAAGACGCTGCCCTTGAGAGAAGATTTCCACCAGTCTTTGTCCCTGAAGCAACGGTTACCCAATCAATCGATATGCTAAAAGGCCTTCGCAGAAGCTACGAAACGCATCACAAAGTAAGAATAACAGATGAAGCAATAGAAGCTGCTGCAAATTTATCAGACCGATACATCACAAATCGATACTTACCTGATAAAGCCATAGACCTAATCGATCAAGCGGCCGCAAGAGTGAGAATACAAAACACTTCACGCTCACCCAAAATCACTAAACTTGACATAAAAATAAATGCGTTAAGACGCGAATTTGAAGAAGCAACCTCGCATAGAAAGTTCAGTGAAACAACAAAAATTGAAAACGAAATTAAAAAACTACACAAAATACGCTCAGAAGAAGAGCAAAAAGAAAATTCTAAAAAACGCGTCGCAACGCCCGAAGTTAGGGCAGTTCACATAGCAGAAGTGGTTTCTAGGACTACAGGAATCCCCATTACTGATTTGAGCAAAAAGGAAAAAGAAAAACTACTCAAAATCAAAGAAAGACTAAGTGAACGAATTATAGGTCAAGATGAAGCATTGGAGGCAGTATCTAATGCTATCTTAAAAAGTAGAGCGGGACTAACTGAAGGCAAACATCCAGCCGCGACTTTTCTGTTTGTAGGTCCAACAGGTGTGGGTAAAACTGAACTAGCAAAAGCTTTAGGATGGGTTGTTTTTGGTGATGAAAAAGCCATTATCCGAATAGATATGTCCGAGTACATGGAGCGTCATGCTGTTAGCCGCCTTGTTGGATCTCCACCAGGTTATGTAGGTTACGAAGAAGGCGGTCAGTTAACTGAACCAGTACGCAGAAGACCTTACTCTGTTATTCTGTTGGACGAACTTGAGAAAGCACATCCAGACGTACAAAATATTCTTCTGCAGGTATTTGACGACGGCCGTTTAACAGACGGCAAAGGGCGATTAGTTGACTTCACCAACTCAATAATAATAGCAACTAGCTGCATAAGCTCAGAAATCAACAAATCCTCAAAAACCAAGAACCACCAAGAATATGAGGAAAAACTCTTAGAAGTTCTTCGTCAACACTTCAAGATAGAATTTCTCGACCGCATTGATGACATAGTTCTTTTCTATAGCTTAACAAAAGATGAGATCAGACAAATCATAGAACTACAGCTAAAACAAATAAAGAAAATAGTAAAGAAGCAACAAAAAATAAATTTACAATTCGCTCAATCTACCATAGATAGGCTGGTTTTAGTCTGCTATAAACCTGAGCTTGGAGCTCGAACACTAAAAAGAAAGATCAAACTCGAAATTGAGGTGCCCATCGCCCGAGAAATCCTTTCGGGAAACATCACCCAGAAAGATTTTGTAGTCATAAACTTCGAAGACAAAACAGGAAAAATTACTTTCGTCAAAAAATAAACTATTGCAAAGGGTTCCGTTTTAGACACGATTTAAATTCTCTTAAGAGACCTCGTGTGCCTAACTGCCGTTAGCGCCATAGTTCGAAAAGTTTGAAGCAAATGGGGCCTATACCGCTACAACTACACAACAAAGATCACAAGAAAAATTAGTCCACTCTTAGTATTTTAATACCTAATTTAGCGATAAAGCGATTTTGCGGAAAGGGACGGGTGTGAAATCAGGTTTTAAATTGTTGGATTATACCTAAGGCCGCCACATTTACCGTCAAATACTCTTAAAGATGTTACATCAATTAGTTAAGTCATTTAGTCATTTCTGCTCTAAGTTTTTTGGTGGCTTCCCAGTTAATCTCTTCTAACTCTATATCAACAACTACACCATAGTGTTGTTTTGCAGATTCTAATGAAACAAGCCCGTTGATCACATCTTTTAGGACCTCTTGTGGATCTCGTTTAAATGGCTGGCCATATCCTCCGCCGCCTGGAGTTCTAGCAACGAAAACATCGCCCTGTTCCAGTTTGATTGATGATTTAGACTTTAGACTGATTTCTTTTCCGTTAACTTTGCGTATGAGAAATTCTCCCTTCCCGCCATCATTTCCGCCGTAGATACCTGAAGGGGGGAATATTGTTCGTTCTGCAAGTACCGAGAGTGTTGCAGAAGAACTGAGCAGTTGCCAACTCCTCTCCAGACCCACACCACCTCTCCATTTACCTGCCCCACCACTATCTTTTCTCATTTCATATTTCAGGAACCGTATTGAATAAAGCGACTCAAGAACCTCAATAGGGGTGTTCATACTATTGGTCATATGGGTTTGCATTGCATCTACACCGTCTAAGCCATTCCTTCCGCCCCAACCGCCCGCTATTGTCTCGTAGTAGGTCCAGGCTTTTCCAGTTGTGGGGTTTTTGCCACCGATAGCTATGTTATTCATTGTTCCCTGTGAAGCGGCTAACGCTCTTTCTGGGAGAATTATTGCAAAAGCTTTGAAGAGTACATCTGCGTTTCTTTGGGAAGTTTCCACGTTACCTCCTGCGACTGGAGCGGGGCGAAAAGGGTTAAGCACGCTACCATGGGGTACGTAAACTTTGATGGGTCTTAGGCAGCCTTCGTTCATCGGTATCTCTGGACCTGTAAGGCAACGTGTAACATAGTAAACACCAGATAGCGTCACACCATATACTGCATTGACAGGACCTTCAACTTGAGAGTCGGTTCCAGTGTAGTCGAAGCTCAAACTGTTCTTTGAAACGGTTATTGTGACTTTTAATTTTACTGGCTTCTCGGCTGTTCCTGTACTCTCTAAAAAGTCTTCAGCTTCGTATTTGCCAGCTGGCATCTTTGAAATTGAGTCACGAGTTAGTTTTTCAGAGTCATTCATGGCCTTTTCCATGGCTTGATCTAGTCCTTCAACTCCGTGCTCTTCTGCTAATGCTTTCATTCTTTTGTTGCCCAAAATATTCGCAGCTACTTGCGCCTGTAAGTCGCCCAT
This sequence comes from Candidatus Bathyarchaeota archaeon, assembly GCA_963810665.1. Classification (GTDB taxonomy): domain Archaea; phylum Thermoproteota; class Bathyarchaeia; order Bathyarchaeales; family Bathycorpusculaceae; genus Bathycorpusculum. The sequence goes on from CAWEOM010000018.1 coordinate 19,469, forward strand.
TTGTACCTCAGGTGTTCGAACATTTGAAATTAATAAATTCAGAATTTCCCGGTCAATTCTCCCTCGTTTAACAAGCTTGATTGGTGGAACAATCAGTCCTTCTTGGTAGAGTTCTGTGGCATCAGAAGCCATGCTACCCGGAACCTTTCCACCTATATCTGAATGATGCGCCTTGTTGGCTGTATAGCCAATTATTTCCTTTCCGTAAAATACCGGTGCTATCAACGTCATGTCTGGAAGGTGGGTTCCAGATAGATAGGGGTCATTTAGTAGAATCATATCGCCACTTTTTAGGTCACCGCTAAAAGTCTCTAGACCATTTTTAACACCCCAGCCTAAAGAGCCAAGATGAACGGGAATATGCTCTGCTTGAGCGGCAAGTCTTTTTTTGGAGTCAAAAATCGCGCACGAAAAATCCAGACGTTCTTTGATATTTGGCGAATAAGCAGAATTTCTTAGCGCTATGCCCATCTCTTCCGAGGCATAGGTTAGGGCGCCCCGAATAATCTCCACTGTTACTAAATCAACATCCACTTTTATCTCTCCCGACTAGTTAAGACGAGATTGCCAAAACCGTCTATTCTGCCCCTCCAGTCTGGGTAGACTATGGTTGTAGCATCATATTGCTCAACGATAGCTGGACCCATGAAACTATTGCCGTTCATGAGTTCATTCCTTGCGTATATGATAGTCGATTCATACTTCATATTCTTTTCAAAGAAGATGTTTCGGGATGGCAAAGCAGCTTCTGCGGGTGGCAGATGGTCTTCTATTTTCTTTCTCTTTTCCAAAGGTTTCTTTATTACTCCAATCGCCTTGATGCGGGCATTAACTATTTCCACAGGCTCTCCGTCACGGCGGTAACCGTAAACAGCTTTGTGCTTCTTATGGAAGCTCTCCACCATCTTCTTGAGATCAATGCAATGAGCGCTTCTGGATACTGAGATAATAAGTTCGTAGCTTTGTCCCAAATACCGCATATCTAACTGCCTTTCAAATCGTATATTCTTAGATTTTACCCCTTGTGAAATTAAAGTTTCCTCAGCTTTGGCTTCAAGTGATTCAAAGGCATTTTCCAGTTTTGTATCTGTCTTATCAGCGCTTGTCATAATCGATTGTACATTTTCTGAGATAATATCGGGTGTTAGCAGTCCTTGAGCTGAAAATAGTCCGGGACTTGGCGGAACAATTATTTTTGAAATTGATAGTTCTTCTGCAAGGGCGCAAGCATGCATCGGTCCAGCCCCACCAAAACATACTAGAGCAAACTTTCTTGGGTCTAATCCCCTCTCAATTGAGACGATTCGTAGGATCTTTGACATTTGAGAGTTAACAATTTTTACTATTCCGATTGCAGCTGTCTCTAAATTTAGGCCGGTTTTCTGGCAAATTTCTTTTTGCAGAGCCTCCTTTGAAAGGTTAGGAAAAATAGGCATTTCCCCACCAAGTAGGTGTTTAGGATTCAGCCTTCCTAAGACTAAGTTAGCATCTGTAACTGTTGGTTTTTCTCCACCTTTACCATAGCATGGTGGGCCAGGAATTGCCCCAGCACTTGTTGGACCAACCTTTAAAGAACCGGTGTTATCTACCCAAGCGATTGTGCCACCGCCAGCACTGCATTCTGCCAAGTCGATAAACGGAAATTTTATGGGATAGCCGCTTCCTTTGATAATTCTTCCACTGTGAATTTTTCCGGCAACTTCATATTCCATAACAATTTCTGGTTTTCCAGCTAAGATAGTTCCCGCCTTTGCGGTGGTTCCACCCATGTCGAAGCTTAGAATATTCTTAAGACCGATTTTTCTAGCGTAAAATGATGATGCGATAACTCCTGCAGCTGGGCCGGACTCAACTATGCAGACTGGTCTTTCTGTTACAATCTGCTCTTTTGCCAAGCCACCGTCCGACTGCATAATATAGAGCGGTGCATGAACGCCAAGTAGATTAATTTCAGTTTTCAATTTCTTTATATAAGAAGATATAATCGGCATTAAGCAAGCATTAACAACTGCGGTACTCGTTCGTTCATACTCGCGCTGTTCAGGTGCTATTTCTGAAGATCGTGAAATAAATAGATCGGGAATATCTTTTTGAAGAATTCTTTCGATTGTTTTTTCATTGGCGGAATTTGCATAAGAAAAAAGCAGCGTTATGGCAACGGCTCTAACATCTTTCCCTTGTAGTTTACAGGCTATAGAATGCACTTCTTGCTCATCGATAGACTGTAGAATTGTACCTTCGGAGTTGATACGTTCTGCAATTTGGAATCTAAGCTGACGTTGCACCAGAGTAGGTGGTTTTTGCATATACAGATTATATAGTTCATGACGACGTTGCCGACCGATTTCCAAAATGTCCTTGAAGCCTTCTGTAGAGATAGATGCGACTTTAGGTATTTCAAGACCCGTTTGTCCTAGCAAAGTGTTTACGGCAATAGTCGTGGCGTGGTTAATCGTTTTTATTTGGTCGGGGTTTTTATCTAATAGGAATCTTTTGAGGGCTTCAATAAAACCTGCGGCTGGATCATTTGGAGTAGAGGGAATCTTAATGTTCACAAATGCTCCATTAGTTTCATTTAATGCTATTAAATCGGTGAAGGTACCACCTATATCAATGCTAACTCTGTAGGTCGGCAACCTGATGACTCCAAGGGCAGTTTCTTATCATATATATAAATCTCTAATAGATTTTGTTTTAAGCGTTCAGGGGTTTCCAGTTTTACTCTAATAAAAATAAAAAAAGTTTAATTCAGTCTATGAAATTATTCGTCAGAGGAGGACTCAGCATTAGCGACTTCATTGCAGCCAATACTTCCCCGCTGAAAGTCAGGTTTTAAAGCTTGGGGTGGGGTGCTGTGAACAGTTTTGCGGCTTCATTCTCTGTCCATGCCTTCATAGTCATTGTGCGAATTTTTCCCATACTAGCAACACACAAGGCAATTGAAGCCATGTCATCGTCCTTTGGGATTTCTACCAAGAGCACAAAATCATACTTTCCCATGGTCGTGAAGAATTGCATTTTTCCACCAGCTTTTTCAATCATTTGTCTGCTCTGTTTGACCCTTTCAGGAACCTCAGTAATATTTTTTATACCTTCTTCAGTCCAGTTTCCTAAAACGATAAAATTCGACAAAATCATCACCACTACAAAGTTGTAGACTTGATTATAAAAGGATTACCCGCTTGCGACCCCCAATAGATTAATAGCCAGATCGGACCCGAGCAAGTTATCGTCAGTCTCAAAGATATCTCAATAAGTGTTTTATATTCTTTTAATTGTATTTTACCTCCAAATAAATATCGCAAGGAATAAAAAAAAGCTACCCTGCAACAATAATAACTTCAGCTAAGTGTTCTATTGAAATCTTTACTCACTGAGAGAGCAATGACAGGTTACTGTAGCTTGTGTTTATTGAGTGAATTACTAGTCTATAAATGCTAATTGAGACGAGAAATATTGTAATAGTTATTATTCATAATTGTTTAGATTTATAGGTGATAGCTTGATGCAGGTTATTGTATTAGACGATAAAATACATCAGTGAGTCTTTCAAATGGTTTGCCAAACAACGTATAGCCTGCATTTCCCATGTATTTTTGAATATAGAACTGGATCATGCCTTTAACTATTGCGAATTTTAATTTGCGTTCAGAAATGTTCGCGTCAAAAAGTAATTTATGTTTCACCAAATTAAGGTTTTTAGGTTCTGCCCATTCATCAGAAACCAGTTTTCCAATTAGCCTATCATAAAGGGGGGTTCCAGGAATTGGATAAGGCATAGTAAACGAAAGATAGTCCAGGGGGAGTGATGAAGCAAACTTGATTGTTTCTAATACAGTTTTTTCGTTTTCTCCTGGATAACCCACAATGAAAAAGGCTCCAGCTTTAATTCTATTAGCCTTGCATAAAAGTAATGCTTTGCGAACTTGTTTTGTGGTTATTTGTTTCTTCATTAGCATGAGAATTGAGTCGTTTCCAGATTCAATTCCGAAAAACATTCTTACACACCCAGCTCTTTTCATTTTAACTACTATTTCTCTATCTAAAGTATCTACTCTTGAAAGACATTCCCAACCTACTTTTAGACCACGCTCAAGTATCTCATCACAGATTGCGTTCAGACGCCTTCGGTCCAAGGTAAAACAGTCATCAGCAAACCAAATTCTGCTATAACCAAACGAAAGGACTTCTTCAATTTCATCAACAACTTTAGAGGCTGTTCTTGCTCTAAATTCATTGCCAAATACAGGTTTGCTACAGAAATCGCAAGAAAATGGGCAACCACGCGAAGTCATAACCGCAGTTGTTGTGTAACCAAACTTCTTCGAATAATATTGCTTGTAAGCGTCATTATCAAAAAATTCTCTTAACGGATTAGGAAAAGAATTCAGGTTTTCGCTCAAACCTCGCCTAGGAGTGCGCTTGATTTGATCGGTGTTTTTTTCCCGGTATACAAGTCCTTTAACTTGAGATAAATCCCCTCCACTTAAGAATTGACTAACGAGTTCAAGCATAGTTTGCTCTCCCTCCCCAACCACAGCAATATCAAAAGCTTCAAGGAAGGACACTGGATCGATAGTTGGAAGTGCACCTCCTGCCACCAATAACTCGCAATGATCCTTCAGAAGTTTGGCTAGTTCAATTGATTTTTCTTTCATCGAATACATAGATTGGATACCGATAATTCTTGGTTTTGAATCAACAATCTTCCGTAACACTTCTTTCTGTGTATCAAATGTACAATCTACAACTTCAACAGAAACGCCATTTTGTTTTAGGTAAGCAGCTATGTAACCTAATCCTAATGGCGGAAATCTAAACATGGATGTGTCTCCGCGAGGATGGAAATATGGATAAACCAAAGTCAAGATAGTCATCTGAATTTTCATCCATAAAGTTCAATTTCGTATTCAAATTGAGGATGGTTTGGGGCAAGTTCATAATCTAGACCAACCCAGTCCAAAGATTCCTTCAGCCTCTCTCTTCCTCTTCGCAAAATACTCCCTTCAACATTATTAAGACTAAATCCAATTTTGTTCTCTGCGTCTGCTATTTTCGCCGATTGAGCAAGCACGTCTTGCCAGGCGCCAATCTGGTCATCAAATAGCTTCAAGCCGTCGGAATCAGAGTAAGTTCTAAAGAAATGAGCTCCTTGTTCGTTTAAAATAAAGATTTTTCGTAAGTTAGTTTGATCTATCAGACTCAGGTTTAGCTTCACTAATATCCGGTTTCTATCTATTATGTAGCTGACGACTACTTTGCCTCTGGGCGGGCTCTTCTTGAAGCTAGATTTTAGTCCGACTCTAAAAAATAAGCTTTTCACGGTTAGAATAGAGCGAGCAAGATACGCGTGTCGCTGGTATAGTTCAGAAATGTAATCAAATATGGCTCTGATTTTAGGGTTCTCTAATTTCAGGTTTCGAAATCGATCCCTGGCCACCAGATTCATAAGAAATTCCTTTTGAATTTCAAACCTGTTTGCATTATTTTGAACATGTAGACGCGATGAGCCTGAAAAAAATGTTTCATCAGAATATTTAATAACTGGAACCCCAAAGCCTGTTCCTTCCCCAATAACGTCGATACCATCACATAAAAGAATCAAACCTTTTTGCAAGTCAGCAATTTTCATGTTTTTTGGATTATTATTGGCATAAATTCTCACCGATAAAGAATTCGATAAAGTGAAAGTATGCTTTGTTGCTGGGACATATTTAGGATTTTCACCTTCAGCGGGGTTTCCAATCATAATAAAACCTAGGTTAATAGTTGATTTCAGTACTCTATCTATTTAATTATTAGCTATCTATCAAAGATAGTCCTATCAATTTTAGTCACCATCAACTCCATTAGCACAAGTTTTCTCCAGTTTAGTTTATTAAAAACCAGGGTTTGCAGGAGATTCATCTTGTTTTCGAGAGTTTCAATAAGCGCACATACGTCGACTTCAACTTTCTATAGAAGCAAAAGCTCTGTTGAAATTTAAAAAGCGGTTTCATGGGACTAAAGACTTTTATCGTACGATCTTAACTAAAAATCGAATGAAGGTTTGACTTATGGTTAAAATTATAGTAAGTGAAAAGTGTACCGGATGCGAAACATGTGTGAACACTTGCCCTGTGTCAGTTTATGAGATGAAAAATGGGAAAGCTGTACCGGTTAGAGTCGATGATTGCATTGTATGTCGCGCATGCGAATCTTCATGCCCAGAAGGCGCTATCCAAGTAATAGAATAAAGCAAATAAAGAAATAAACGACTTAAACAAGATTCCTTTATTTTTTAAAAAAGATAACAGTTAGGTACTATTAGCAAAAAGGGCCCCACACTCTTTTTTACCTAAACATATACTTATTTTAGGGTCTAATTTGAGTTAGGCGCATTTTTCAGCTATTTTTCTTGATAATTATACGGTTGTGTTGCCTTCTTTAAAGATATACCAACTTTAGGTTGTTGTTTCGGAGTTAAAAAGAAGCTTTCAAATAACTAATGTATGACAGGTGCACAATTAATATTACTTAAAAAACTAGCTGCGTGTAAAAACTATCAAGCAGTAAATTCAACAAGACCCCCGGTTCTTCGAGAGAGACCTTTCTTTCTTTATGTTTTCACGCTTAATCATAAAGATTGCGCTACGTGCGAACTGTCTAACCAATGGGTCTTTATCCTTTTTCAGTTTAACTAAAGAATCAATCGCAGCAGGATTCTTAAATTCACCAAGAACCATTGCTGCACCCATTCTAATTCGTGAATCCTCACTCTTCAATGCATCCATTATAGGTTTAAAGGCGGCTGGACCTATGCTTTTAAGGGCATCAGAGACTCTTTTTCTGTTTGTATCTTTTAGAGCCTCTATTAGCGGGTAGATAGCTCGCGGGTCTCCTATTTTCTCAAGAGCTTGGACTGCTCCTTCACGAACAATCCAGTTTTGATCTTTCAATACTTCAATAATGGGCTCAACAACCTGATTCCCCATTTTAATAAACGCCTCGCAAGTGGCAATTCGGATATCCAAATAAGTATCTTGAAATCTCTGAGCCAAAGGTAATGCACATGAAACGTCTCCAATTTCTTTAAGTGCTAAAACTGCCTGTTTTCGAATTGAATAGTCTTCATTTTCCAGTAATTTTATTAAGCCTTCAACATCTCTAACTTCAATCAAATGGTTAATGTCCAAATTTTGTAGCCTTCTTGCCACTACCCGAAATTATTAGAAGGTTGGATAAAGATTTAGCAAGACTTAACCATATCGCCTTTGGGCTCACATAAAATCCATACTTTTGTTACAATTAATTATTACTATAGACAATGCCAGGTATGCAGGCTCTGATAAACTGCAAGATACCCATCATGCTCAGCTAAATATATAAAAAAATTTATACAAAAAAAGAAAGAGAGATATTGATTTATTTTTTGCGCATCAGAAGGATTATAACTAATCCGATTACGATGATTGCAATGATAATTGCTGCTACTGAGGGCATAAAGTATTGATCAACAATACTAGCTGGTGCCTGAGTGGGTGCGGCTGTAGCTTGGGCTGCTTCATCAACTACGAAGGCTGCCGTTGCTTGTGATGGCCAGTAAGACTCGCTGCCTGCAAATGTTGCGTATACTGTGTACTTACCTGATATGTCGGGAGTCCATTGAAGACTGTAAAAGCCAGTTGCATCAGTTGTAGCTGTTCCAATAGTACGGTAGTTGCCGTTAGCGTCAATTACGTTTAGTGTAACTGGAACACCAGTTGCATCGGTTGGCATTGACTGTTGCATGTAGATGTATGCCATCCACTCGCTTATGCTCGAATCAGAGACTGCCGGAACACCGTTAGGGAACCTTGCCGCCTGCTGGGACTGCGTTGTACCTTGAGATATATCAGTTACTGAACCGCTGATAACTACACTCTGGCCATAAACTGCAGATAGATTTGGAGCTGTAACTGTTGTTTTACTTGGACCTTTGCCCATACAATAGATCGAGTTGTCATAGTAGTTATAGTATACAAAAAAGCCATCCGCTAAAATGCTAGTAGAACTACCAGGTCCACCACTCTGCCCTGCCCAACCCAACATCTTTGAGATCTCAGTGCCATCAGTTGCATTAATGATATAAACAGAATCGCCCTTGTATAGCGGTGCATTGGGTGAGTGCTCGTTATTGAAAGCATAGATTTTTCCATCAGCGATCGCAGCGATGAAAATAGGTGTTAGCCCCCAAGAGTTATCAAGACCAGCGTTTGTGTTGTTATACCGCCACAGTAATGCTCCAGTTTTTGCATCATAAGCAAATAGTTCACCGCCAAAGCCACCCTCATAGAGATTGCCATAAGCTGCGACTGCTCTTTGACCTGCTCCATAACCACTAGCAAAGAACTGCAATGAACGTTTATCAACACTTGTTGGACCCCACATAAGATTCCCATCAGCTAAGCTATAGCCCAACCATTGCATAGATTCAGCGTCAGTCATAGTCCAGACCCGATTAACTGGATCTAATGGACCTAGGGTTCGAGATGCGTTACCTGAGGGTGCAGCGTAGGATTTCTTCCACATTATTTGTCCTTGTTGACCATCTTGTAAGTTCATAGCCCATACAGTGTAAGGATCAGGTGTACCTCTTGTGCTAAAGACACCTGCAGTTATTGCGCTGCTTCTTCCTAGAATTATGTCACCAGGCAAAACGTATGTTATAGAAGGCGCTTGGTTTCCGATGAGATCACCAGATATAGAGACGTTCCATGAATAAGCAGTGCTACAGTCAATATTCTTGCCAACTGGTCTGAATTGCAAAGCATTAGAGCCAGAACCAGGTAATCCATTAGCTGCAGTAGGCGCTGCCGTCCAGTTCCAAAGAGCTAACCAACCAGTCTTAGTGTTCGCGTCATAGTTGAGTATGTATTTAACGATTTCACCTTTGTCTGTGTAGGCAATAGTTCCAGTGGAAGGTACATCAGTTAAGTTAAATAGCCAATTGCCCGTCAGCGGATCATAAGCGATCCACGTTTGTAAGCCAGGGCCTTGGGTTACTGTCTGCCATAAGTAGCCGTTTGGAATAACACCGTGCTGATTGGGTGATTCATAAGAGTAGAGTTCGCCAAAGGTTGGGTTAATATCGGGGTTTCTCCAAAGTACTTCACCTGTTTGTAAGTCCATGCAAATGTAATCGCCTCTATTTTGGCTGTCGCTTAGTGGCGTTTTAAAGCATAGTTTTCCATCGATAATTATGGCGCTACCAAAGCGTCCTTCGTATGAACCACCTGAATAGTAAGTAGATTCGTCAATGCCAACATTGTTACCACCAACTATGCCTCCAGATTCAATTGGATAGGTCCACATAATGTGTGAACTGTCAGGTCCAATACCGCTTTGCTGCCAAAGGTTATAGCTCGCCATTTGGAAAACACCAAACTGCGATCCGCCAAGCCAGTGTGATCCGAGCTGGGCCCAAGCATGGTTTTCACCGTAAATTGGGCGAGCCCAATATTCACTAGGTAGAGGAGTATCGGGTGTAGAACTTATGGGGTCTTCTTGCACAGTCAATGTTTCGCTTGCAGATGATGCCAAGAATTTAGTGCCATTCCAACTGCGATTGACATCATACCAGGTGTATATTTGTTGAGGATATTCAAACTTGAGATCATAGGTGCCGACTTGATCGGGTGTGAAAGAAGTGGACTCTACACCGGTAGTATCTTGGATTACAGCCCAGCTTTGAGTTTGAACTGTACCGTCAGGCGCGGTGATAGTTAGTTTGTAGTCATGTCGTCTAACATCGTTAGCTTCGGAAGCTGAGGGCATGGGAACGTCAACCCACACTGATACGTAAGTGCTTTGACCTACCCCGACCGGGTTAGGTGCAACGGAAATGTAAGCGTAGGTTGCAAATTCGCCAGAACTCTGCGCACTTGTTGTAGCTAGGGGATTAATTGAGATAGCTATTGAGATAAGTAGAATAGTTGCGAGTAGTAGGGTACTAATTTTATTTTTTTGCATTTTTCTTAACTCCATTTTTCGTTAAGAAGGCAAACTTCTTAACTTAGCAACTCCTTGACTGAGTTAAGCTAAAAAACCTTTCGCAATAATTCAACAAATAAATCTCCTCTATAAATCATCAGAATCAAATAAACTCAATATTTTTATCAATTAATTAGTAAAATCAACATAACCACTTCTATTTCAAGATAACAATATCCAATAACCTAATTCAATAATAAAACCAAAGACACAAAAACACACAATTCAACTACACATCCTCAAATACAATAATTTAACACAATGACTCCACCAAGCAGATTCCCAACAAAGCAACCAACCACAACACCAACACCTAACCTACCAAAACAATCCATCTACCAAAATCACAATACCAATAAATTAAAATCAAACAATATCTTAGCTAAATTTACTTAAAAACCAGTTAACTAAAAGAAGAAGAAGCCCTGAATCACCAACTCTTTTCTTCTATTAAAGCCTAAAACACAGCAATAGAAAATTAAGCCTCCTTAATCAACCAAACATAAAAATAAAGATCACCAAAGATGCTTAAACCACCACCTTAACTCTTCAGCAACCACAATGTAAGAATAATTCTTCAATGCACCAATTTACCTAACAAAATAAACAACAAAACTAATCGAGTTTTCATCAAAAAAACAATTTAGCGTCTACCCAAGTTTTCCTCAACTCTAAACCGCACTATTTCCTTCACCAACTCAAATGGAATAGGCTCATTTATTGGAAACCTAACCGCACCCTTACTTGTGCGGTAAGGAGCTAATTTCTCTTTAAATTCCCTCATTGGTGAAGACGTAGGATAAAACCCAATATGATTCTTGTACGCAGCAAAATGCACCAAGTTACCATTTAGTTTGAAAGTGGGAATCTGATAGCTAATGGTCTCTTTGGCGTCAGGAGCAACTTCTCGGATTGCTCGCCGTAGGTCTTGTAGAAGGTTTTGTATATTCTTTGGAAAAGTAGCTATGTATTCATCGATTGTGCTAAATGCCATAAGCAAATCCATGTCCCAAAAGGCAATTTGAGCTTATAAGCATGGTGACCAGTCATCAGGTCAAGTTACAGCTTTAAGTACGCCCAGTTCACTTAAAGAATAGCGATTATATTTTTTTAACAAGGTTAATAGTTTAATAGTTGAAATTATTGTGTTTTTTAAACTCTATAACAATTGCAGTCATGACTACTGAATCAGTCAAATCAAACAGTCTAAACACATAAAATTAACGTAATCATTGGTGTTTTTAACTAAGTCATTAAGCTAAGCTTAAATAGTGTAATTAACAAATATCTAATGTGAATTATATGACTAATTTGAATAACTCCAAAAAGAAACCGTTAGTAGTAACAGCAACCCCAGTAAAAGAAGTCCCAGAAGGCAAAAAGATAGCCAGAAGACCAGAATACGACGAAGTATTCAAAAAGGTAATGGATAGCTCAGAAAAGATTTTCAAAATTGAAGTTGAAGGCAGAACCGTAAAAACAATGTATGCACCATTCGCATCTAGAGTAAAAAGATACAATAAAAAACCTGACAGAAAATTCAATGCTCAGCTTAAAGTAAGAAGCAAAGAAATCTACATTGTCAAAACAGATAAGTCAGACTAGAAAATTAGATTTTCTAGTAAACTCTTTTTTCGACCTAATTTGTTAACAAATCAATTCTAAAAAAGAAAACAATCCAAACACACGCGAACAAGATAACAAAGTTAACTCCAACTTATAGACGTTGGCAGAAATATCCAATCAATAAAATAAATAAAAGAATAATAGGCAAAAATAGATCTATCAAGATCTTAACTTTCTGCAATAACGAAAGCTATCTTGACTACTGCTCTATATTCCACAATTTGATTGTTTTCCACCTTTGCCTTGCAACTTTTAACATAAACAGATTTAATGTTTTTAACGGTCTTTGCAGCCTGGGCCAAAGCATTCTTAGTGGCATCTTCCCAACCATTTGGTGATGTTCCGATTAGCTCAATTATTTTTACAACTGTCATTTATTTCAACTCCATACATAATTATTATCAAACAATGAATAAGAAGCTCTGTGACTACAAAAAGATACAACAATATAGCGCCAATAAATTTTGCTAAACACCTATTAGATTTAAAATAAAATAGAGAAAACCTTTGCTTCAGCATAGAATCCTTCATCCAGATTTCTGCTTCATAAGGAATTAATAAGAAATAAGCAGTCTAAAAGTGAAGAGGATAACAGTTGAAAGAACATAAAACAACAAACAAAAAAACCCTGAAAACAAAAATGGCTAAAGCCCTAAGGGATGACACAGCAGCATTATCTACTGAAATGAGAAACATACTCATAGATGATCTAGTTTGTGCTTTTGAAAACAGATTAACTATATTATCTAAAGCAGAATCCAAAATGAACATAGTAATACAGATTGAAGAAGATACAGAGATGCTTAATGCCACGCTCTAATTTAGAAATATACGTAGATATCTTAGAATCACTGATAGCAAAAAGCCCACTAAACATATCAGCGATTATGCGAAAATCGAACCTGAACAGCACAACAGTAAACCAACACCTAGACTTATTGGTAACAAAACAATTAGTTGACAAAAGCAATCATAAGAAAAGAGTTTTCTATTCCATAACACCCAAAGGTACCCTAATGCTGAAAAACTTTGTTAAAATAAAAGAAGCGTTCCAAATAGAAGAAAAGGATCTTAGTCTGTTCTCATTTTAAAGATCTAACAGACAACGACTAAAGATACATTTTCAATAATTCTGGCACTTTATGCGTCTTTGTATTTTCGTCACAACTTTTAAAGTTAAGGTCTTCAAATAAAAAGAGAGTTCTGAACGAATTTTGGCAAATAAAACAAAGTGTTTAATAAATCATTTTGGGCGATAAGAGAAAAAATGTTACTCGCCAAATCATGATAGAAACGAACTCTAGAGAAATAGACAAAACTTTAACAGCATGCTCTTTTTGTTATTTATTGAGCTAAAATGAAAAAACAAGAAGCTGCCTCTCTTCTCAAAGAAATATTAAGAGAGTGTGAACTATCTTCTGACTCATTTATTTTAGTGGAACCAAAACCAGAGGATTCCATCTCGGTAGGCTACAAAATCAAGATAATAACAAGCACGGAAAATAAGTACAGGCAACAACTTTTGGCAATTACTAAAAAATATGACTTATCAGCGATAGAAGAAGAAAAACAAATAGTGGTCTATAAACCTAAATTCACAAGCCTCATAAGAAAATAAAGTAAACACTTCTATTCAAAAGTCAGCTAAAGTCCTTGCACAGAAAAAGATTTGGGTGTATGTTCTTAATTGCGTAATTTCACATATTTGTCGTGATTATATTTGCTTGTTTCGAAGGAAGTTGAATTTCCCGAAGCGGATTTTTACTGAAATTACTTTAAACCCTTCCCCCTTTTTTATTCAAACGCAAATAAGACAAAGCTGATGGGCACATATTTGCTCTGAATTGCATTATTTATTTAATTGTCACTCATTCAGAGACGTTTTTAAAAAATACGAAACATTATTAATTTAGAACGATTTTAAATTAGCACAGGTGTTTTGTTTGATAAATTTTGAAAATATAGTAGGTTTACAAGTTGTAACTTCAGGTGCAAATATTATCGGAGAAGTAAAGGGAGCAAAAATTGACACTACAACTTGGCAAATAAAATTCTTGAACGTTAAACTTACTGGTAATGCTGCTGAGAGTCTTGGAATTAAGAAGAGAATTAGAAGTTCAGCAATATGCCTACCCGTGGGCATGATTCAAGCAGTCGCGGACGTGGTGACAATCTCTAGGTCTATAGAAGAGCTGGAAACCTCTCAAGAGGTTACAGAGTGCAAAGAGTAAAAGAAGCTTATCAGCCGAAAATAGCATATCGTCTTTACCAAACCAAAAGAGCATTGTGCCTCAATCCGATTACAGTTAAGCGATAAGCACTGACTTCTAATAGTTGAGAAGCTGTTGAAATTTAAGAAGCATATCAGCTCTGAATTGTTTTGCAGGCTAACCGACTACTAAAGCTATCGGAGAGAAAAAGAGTTTTAAATATAATCTTAGTCTTTATGGATGGAGAATATAATGCCAATTCAGATTCGACGAGTTTTAATTGAGGCTCTAAAAGCACGAGAAACCTCTCTTGTGGAATTATCTCAAGCAATTTGTGCTGCCAACGGGGTTGAAGAATGCGATATTGTGGTAACTGACGTTGACGCAAAAACTGAGACAATAAAACTCACTGTCAGGGGTGCAAATATTGAATATAGCGGAATTGTCAGTATCTTAGAAGAAAACGGTGTTTCAGTTAAAGGTGTAGATGAAGTCAACGTGTCAAAAGTAAAGCAGATTTCACAAAGATCAACGATTTGATTGATTAAATCAGTAGGTTTAAAAGAAAACCTATGACGAAAGCGAGCACTCCAAAAGCTACCATCCTTAGCCCTTTTTTATAGGGATTTGTTTTTCCTATTCTTCCCATGTAAACACCTGCCCCAAACAATGTGCTCAAGGCCAATCCGACAGAAAGCCACCCCGCAATGTATAGAGGCAATAATCCGATTTGAACTAGTATGAAGGGTGTTATAGTTACAGCACACGAGAACAGAGGTGTTGCAAAGTTAATTGCTGTGGCAAGTAGTATAATGGATTTAGCTGTTTTGTGGATACTTGTATCTTTTAGATCAGTGAAAAGTGCCTTTTCGAGATCTGAGATTTTTCGTTCTTGTTCTAAGCTCTCAGCTTCATAGACGCTTACACCCGTTGAGATTCCTAAAGCAAGACTGGTTGTTAGCATTGTGAGTATAATTATATTCAAACCAACTGCTGCACCAGCGAAGGCTGAGCCCACAACTATCCCAAGAAGCATAAAAGTAGAGTCAAAAAGGGTATTAATGAAGAACCTGCGAATAATGGGACCAACGCTTTCCTGTTTAATTGTTTGTTGTAAAGTTTTTAGCCGCTGCATTTTTCCCTATGTAATCAAGTTTAGCGAAGTAATAAGGGCTATGCTTTAGTTGTAGTTTCTTATTGTTGCTTAATGACAAAATATTCTCGGCAGATTGTTAGTTTAAAAGGCGGTATATCCATTTACCAAAAACCAATTTGCAATTAATACCTCAGGTGAATCCTTCACTTGAATTCGGTCAATTGTTCCATATATAACATTAACTAAAAAATTTGTAGCTTAAAAGTCACAATGCATAAAAATGAGTTCAGTTAAAAAAATCTTCACTCAGGTGAATACCAATGGACTTCTGCCCAAAATGCGGGTCGATACTTCAAACAGCAAAACGCTCCGCCACAATTAGATGTACAAAATGCAAATACCAAAAACCAATAGACCATAAAGAACCGAACAAAAAAATAAACATACAAATTGGTAAAGCATCGGAAATCGTTATCATCGACCAAAGCAAAGAGAATCTGCTCAGGCAACTTCCGACCATTCATATGGTCTGTGAAAGATGCGGGAACACCCTGAGCGAAACATGGACTGTGGAAGCTGCAGACGAGACTATCCATTCAACAATTACATTCTTTAGATGCACAAAATGCAAAACCACAAGAAGAGAAGCTGGATAAGCCAAATAACACACTTGCCAGATACGTCTGATTCTTGAAAAGAGGCCATGCGATGAAATCCCCCACTATGAGAGTACAATCCCCATACCCAACTCCATTTCCCAATCCTTAACTTTTACATAATTTCTCTTTTCGGATAACTTGATAGCCCATTGCCAGACATGATCGAAGCATATTTCTCTGCTTTGGCATTAATGAAAAGTTAGGGGAAGACTGCAAATTCGCTCCAATGCTGCACCAAATAAGCCAAAGCCCAAATAATCACAACAATGTAGACTGCCCATAGCCATTTAGTGACAGGCCCTTTGGAGTCTCTGATTTCTCCAGCGAATTCCTCAGAGCTTTTCTCCGTTTCTTCAACAGAATATTCATTAGAGCTTCTGACAATTAAGACAATAACTATTATGACTGCTGCAATTAGGAACAGCGCCAAATATACATCGTAGGATGCTAACTCGACGATTTTTGCAGTTGGACTGTAACTCATTATTGATTTTCATCCTCCTCAAGGGGGTAGTAACGCAGAAAATCGTTTGATTCGAACTGTTTAGTTCTAAAAGCCCAAACCACAAAACCAGCGGTAATGAATGTGATCATCAAAGCGCCGATTGAATAAATTAGCAAATCAAAATTCAAACTTTAGCCTCCCAAAGCCTATTTGGTAAGTTAATTTTTTGTAACAACTTTTTTGCAAACACATTTCTTTATTGAATGTTTTATCCCACAAAACAATAGCCGCCAGCAGAACTAAAGCTGCAACTGGGTTAGCACCTATGCTAGTCTGGTTGACTTTCAGGTTTTGTCCAAATGCATCGCTATACTGTGGCCCCCACTTGGCATTGTAATCGGGTTGAGTAGAGAAGCCTTGGATATAGAATACAACTTGGAAGATTTCACTATCAGTTAAGGCATTTTTCCAAGGCGGCATGTTTGTTGTTTCTACACCTTCTTTGACTTTCCAAACATATCTGCCATACATTTCAAAGTCACTACCTGACTCTGTAAAGTTTGCTGGAACAGGAACAATGTATCCGCCGGAGACTTCGCCCGAGGCAGGTCCGTCACCTTGTCCATTAGCACCATGGCATTGGGCGCAAAACAGGTTAAATATGTCTTGGCCTTTTTGGAATTCCTGCTGTGTGCCAGCAATCGGTGGCGAATTCAGGGTTGACTGCGCAAAAGCGTCACCTTCCGCATCAGAGATTGCGCCATCGATCGTTCTTGCGGAGCCAAAAACAAAACTCATTTCATAAACCGCAATCATCTGAATTTGTGTATCATTAAGCGATAAACCCCAGGCAGGCATTGCTGTGCCCGGTACCCCTTCAGTCACACGCCAGATATGGTAATTGTCGCCAGGGAAGGTGGCTATTCGTTGGTTAAGGTTGGCAGGTTGAGTAACGACATGGCGGGCGTAGGGTCCCTGTGCGTTTCCTGAGCATCCATGACATGGCAGGCAACGAGCAGTATAGTCTGCTTTGGCAGTATTGTAGATTGCTGCCCACTGGTCTGCAAGCGACTGGCTCCCGCTGAACACGTCATTTTCTGCATCGTACTGCGATAGTGCAGTCATGTAGATAGGACCAAACTGGTTAGATACGTTAAGGTAATTTTCCGGAACTACCGGATGATATGCCGAACCGTTGGTGATTGACTCCTGAACTTGGAGGTTTTCTTGCCCCAGATTTTGGATGTATGCTGTAAGGGAGTCAATTTCTTCGTCTGTTAAGAATTCAAAATTGGGCATGATGGACCCTGGGCTTACGCTACGGGGATCACGGTCGTGGAGATGATGCCAAATTGAGGGTCGCATACCGCCTATTTGGGCTAAATCTGGCCCTGTACGTTCAGTCCCTAAAGCGTTGGGGCTATCATAAACATAGTCACCTTCTTGGGAAACGTTACCTAAACCCCAATCGGCTACTCTAACCTGTTGGGAGTGACAATAGAAACAGCCTAAACTCATGAAAAGGGTCCTACCTTCTTGTTCCTGTGTGGTGTAGGGGTGAGCAATATCAGAAGCTGGTACATCAAGTAAAAACATGTAGGGTGCAACGACAACCATGCTAACCATGAGCAGAAAAACTGCTAATCCGCCAGCTGCAATAGGAAAAAGGTTTCTTATCGTGGTTTTCTTACTCAAAGTCTTAAGCTGTTGATTGGCTGCATGTTCGATTTTTTCCAGTTGATGTTCAAGTTTCTTTTCAACGTCAGTCATGATTGTTGCACCTCCAATGTGTTTTCAACCTTAGGGGAAACTTTTTGTTTCGAAACAATTGTCAGTATAATATTAATTGCGAAGAGATATGCTGAAATGACAACTATTCCTCCGCCAATGGCTCTGACTAGGAAGTAGGGTTCCAGCGTTGGAAGTGTTTGAGCGATTGTTTGGTGAGTGAACCAGTTTGCGTTGGCAACTAAACCGGCCAGCATCATGCCTAACATGAAGATTACAAAACCAAGTAGCGTGACCCACCACGTTACGTCCATGAGTTTTTTGCTGTATAGCCGTTTTTGGGTGATCTTTGGAATTGCCCAAAACATTATTCCCATGATCGTTATGCCAAACGAAGCATACAGTGCCAGGTGAGAGTGCATTACTGTCCATTGCGAATAGTGCAGATAGATGTTCATGTCTCTTAGAGCCTGAAATGTCCCCTGTATTGAGACGAATATATAGCATACGAAGCCGAAAACAATGAACCTGAGCGGTACGTTACTCATGATTTCTTTCCAGGCTCCGCGAAGGGTCATCCCAATGTTTGTGGCGAAGGTTAAAACCGAAAGCATCATTAATCCACTGGTGGCTACCGCAATTGTTTTTAGCCATTCAGGAATGGAGGATTGAAGAAGATGATGCCCACCAACACCTGTGTAGAAAAAGGCTAAGGCAAAAAAGCTGATTAGTGAGAGGGTAACGCTGTAGAGGGCTCGTTTTGAGAGTTTGGGAATAAAGTAATACCAAAGGGCTAAACCAAAGGGCGTGAACCAGAGACCTAAAACGTTGTGTCCATAGAACCAGTTGACTATAGCGTCTGTTAATCCAAATAGTGCTCCCGACGGGGGGTTCCACATTACGTTTCCAATGAAGTATACTATGGGAAACCAGAGGAATATTCCAGCAAAGAACCATAAACTAACGTAGAGTTTGCGTTCTCGGCGTTTGAGAATTGTTCCAACGATTGTTATGCCGATCAGTATGAGGGTTATCAGGGCTAAAACGTCGATTACCCAAGGCATTTCGGCGTATTCTCGTGCCTGAGTGTTGCCACTTAAGATGAGAAGGACTCCTGATAAAACGGCACCATTCCATAGAACCGCCGAAATTTTACCGATTAGGGGTTGGAAAAGGGATCTGTGACTTAGCCTTGGCGTCACGTAGTACATAGCGCCGATTAAGCCTGAAGATAAGAACCCAAAGAGCAAACCGTTGACGTGAGCGGGGCGTATTCTGCCAAAAGTATCCCAGGCTGAGTCAATCATGAAGGTTGGGTAGAAAAATTTTATAGCCATTATCATGCCGAAGGTGGTGAAAATTGGGAACCATAAAATAGCTGAGTACCACCAGTATTTTGCTACAGAATCGCCGGGTTTTGAATCAAAAGAATTAATGCTTTCAGCATCCGCATTGTTTTCCTGCCCTGTCGCCAAGAAACAATCGTCTCCCATGTTCATGTAAGAAGCAAGCGCTAATAAATTTTGTGTAGCCAACCTGAATTGAAGGTGCAGTACGAAAAAAATTTTTAACCCAATGCTATTAAATTAAACAATTGAACACAGCATGATTACCTTTGAAGTAGTTCACGAGTGGATGGCACAAACCAATTTGGTCATACTCTTTATTGCACTGGGCTTAATCGGTATAAGCATATACCTAGAGAAAAAGCGCAAGTGGATATGGCATGGAAACTCTATGATAGTAGTCATGTTAATCACCGTGCTACTTGTTATTGCGCATATGGCACCATCGTTTGTTTCCGCCGTTTCAGAAACTGTATCGGAATTTAATTTTGTAGCGTTAACTGGAGTCATACATGGATTAATCGGCGCAGTTACCATAGTTTTAGGCGCATGGTTTGTTTGGGTTTGGGCAATAAACGAGTCAAGCAGCACCACTTTTTGCGCGCCCAGAAAAAAGTTTATGCTGAAAATTCTAGCGCTTTGGCTTCTCTCTTTAGGCTTAGGCGGATTATATTATATTCTCCATATCAGTTTTGGCTAACTAAAGGGTGTTGCTGCTTCGTTCTACGTAGGTCAACGACGCATTCTATAGCTATTGACGCAACCATCAGAGCAACGCCTATCCAGACCATATAAACCAAGGTGATTCGTTGAACAGTCAATATAACAGTAGATGGAGTGGTACCGTTGCCAGTAAGTTGGGCTAATAAGATGTTGTAGAGTTCTTCGTTGATTTCCAAATGAACGTAAATATCTCCCGAGGGGGTATTTACTATTAGAGGGGTCAAAGCTAAACCGTAGTTTGGATAGAACCGGGCTGAAACTTCGCCACAGTATGTTGCGTCTGGTTGGCGAATAGTCACATCCGCAGTAACGGCGGAGTACTGGGGAATAAGATTTTGGGCTTGGATGTTGTAAACTTCGAACGTCGCGTTGATGATTTTGATGTTAGTTACTTCCATTATTGAATCTAGAGCTTTTAATGGAACATTGGGTTTTACGTCAGTTATCGTCATTGAGGTTTTTGCGCCTGCACTAACAAACACACCGAGCAACATTACCACTACAGCTAACCCAAAGAGGCGCTGCCAAAGCAACGTTTTCCTTCTTGCGGACTTGACAAGCCGGTAAACCAGCAAAACAAACACTATCGCAAACAAAGGGGCTGTTAGGGTAAGCAAAATATTTACAGAAAACAAACCAATAACTGAAAGTACGCCGCCTACGGCTAAGGAAAAAACTATGATTAGAAATTGGCGGGCAGAATGTGTTTTATCGTCTAAACCAAACCCCAGCAAAGCAATAACAAATAACAACACAAAAGGGTAGGTAAAATAACTATAAGAAAAATCTTTGAACGCCAACCCTGCCAAGCAAACAATTGCGATTAGGATTAACGCCCAAAAGGCAACAAATGTCGACCTGGAAATCATTGAAGCATGTTTGACTTCAAGTTTGAGAAAAGGCTTCTTTTTACCCCTAGCAAAGAAAAAGAACAATCCAACCATTGCCCCCGCAAACGAAAGCATTATTGGACCGATAGCAGAGGTTGCGTAAGAGTGGACGGATTGAGTTAAGCCACCACGGGTTAAAGCACTAAGGAAAACCAGGCTGGCAAAAGTCAGCATAACCATTGACTCTTGTGTTAGGCTTGTTTTATGCTTGGATAGGGTTCGGGTAAGGAAGTAAGCTGTAAGTATTAACCAGGGCAGAAGTGAAGCTGTTTCCACTGGGTCCCATGCCCAGTATCCGCCCCAACCTAAAACTGCATACGCCCATACGCCACCTAAAGTTATTCCAATAGTTAGAAGAATCCATGATGCATAAGTAGAGATCTTGAAAATAACATTTTTTTCTAATTCGTGGTTAGTGCACAAGCTGGCAAGTGTTAGGGCAAACGCTAAAACAACAAATGCATAAGCTGAAAAGACTATCGGAGGGTGGATCGCCATCCAGAAGCTTTGAAGCTGTGGATTGAGCCCCAATCCTTCAACCATAGCGACCGGTAAATGTTCAAATGGATTTCTTAAAAGGGTAACAATTAGAAATATTAAAACAACAAAGCCTAAGATCTGACTGACAACAGTTTGGAACCTTTCAGGTCTTTTGTAGGTTGCTAATTTTGAACCCAAATAGAAAAAACTCAGGATAATAGATAGCAACAGCATCGAACCGCCTGCCCCAGCCCAACTTGCATAAACCTTCGATAAAAGCGGAAGGCTTGAGGAACTAAAAGAGTAAACGTTCGAGAAAGAAAAATCATTACTAACAAATGCCAGAAGCAGTTGAATGTAAGACCAGAGCAAAAAAACAAGTGCAAAGGAACTTAGAAAAACAGTGTATTTACTTAGTTGCTTGAAAATGGACCTTGATACTAAAGGCAAAGCTATATCTATAAGAATTAAGAGCGAAGCCATTTCAACAAGAATTAATTCAAATTCCATAGTTAGCGCCAGTTAATAATAACTTGCATTTAAAAGTGTATTTAAATTTTCTTTATTATGTTACTTCTAATTGCTCGTCTTAACAATCACTCTCAATTGTCCAGTCTCTCAGCCCTATCTGGTTTAGCTACTTTAATTCTACACGTTGTTTCAACAGTTTAATAAATAACTTGAAAAAAAGACGAAGTAACCATCAAAACCCATAACTATAGTTGAGGACTCAAAATTTAGAAAAGACAGAAGAATTATTCACAATGTCCAAAGTTGCAATACCAACATCTATTGAATTGAAATTATACATTAGCATTAAGTGATTTGTGCAATCTCTTGATTGAATCCCAAACATAAAGGTAGAATTTGGAATAGCCTATGGTGGCTTAATCATCACTTACTTTGGTGGCATTAATTGCCAATTTTAGTTGTGCATTGTTACCAATTTCTGTTCTACTAACTTCATGATAGGAGAATATAGCAATGGGGTTGGAGCAACAGAGGGTATTGGTTTATTTGAATTTGGGATTTCTTTGTTTTCCGTAGAGTTAGTAGTTAAGGAAGGAGTTGTACTTGAAATGTTGTTATTAGGGTTATTTTTAGTTAAGGAATTTACTAAACCAATGGTTAGAATAGTCATCATAAAATGATTGCACCTATTGACAACCTAACTTTATTCACAATTTCTGGTGAGTTTAGAACAAATAAAAGCCTACTTGTTCAAGGTCAGATAGGTAGACTCAATCAAGGTTTCTTAACTAAGTAAAGAGAAAAAGTAAAAAGGGCAATAGCCATACGTTTGGGGCAAATAACTGTTTCTAAAGCACCTCTATCATCTTGATTTCATGTTTTATAATGAGAATTTACTTAAACACTCACATACTTCAGAAATAAGAAAAGGGGAACAGAAATGAAAACGATTGGACTTGTAGCCCATGATAACAAGAAGAAAGACATAGTTGAATGGTGCGATTTCAACAAAGGAACACTATCAAAATATTGTCTCTATGCTACTGGAGCAACTGGGAGAGGAATAATTGAAAAAACCTCTTTAGAAATAAATTTGCTTAAAAGTGGCCCCTATGGCGGAGACATGGAAATAGGGAGCCTGATTGCCAATGGAAAATTAGATTGCCTGATATTCTTTTGGGACCCCCTTGAATCTCAACCTCATGATGTTGATGTTAAGGCTGTCCTTAGAATAGCTGTCTTGTATAACATACCGACTGCCTGTAACAGAGCAACAGCAAACATGCTAATTTCCAGCCCTTTGTTTAAAAATGACAATGAGTGATTATCTCTCTCTATTTTTTTAACTTAAACTATTAAATGCTGTATTCTGTTTCCTTACATTTTATATACAAACTATTTAGAACCGGGCTCAAGATCTGACACGAAAAAGTCCTACAAACAAGCACTGAGACGTATGACCTCTAAATCATTCTATAATATATATTTCAAAAAGCTATAACCTTTGGTAACTTATTATAGTTAAGTCAAAAGAAAAAAAATAATCCAGTTAGTTTGTAATGATTATGCCTACTGAAAAAGAATAGGGGTATCAGGCGAAAAAGCCCAAGAAATAGTAGATGTACTTAATGCAACAAATTTCAAGATTCTCAGATTCGCAAGAAACGGACCTATATCTGTTACAAAAATTGCAAATATGTTAGAACTAAGCGAAGCCTACATAAGTGAACAAATTAGAGCTCTATAAGACTTAAAATTAATAAGCATACCATATGAAAGAGGAACCAGAAGAATACGCAAAATTAGTGCGTCCGCCCTCAAAAAAATCATCATAATACTAAACGGTGAAGACTCCACCTCTAAATAACAAACGAAAAAGCATCTAGAAAGATATTGAGACTTAAGACCTGGTTTAGATAAGAATTAGCTAAGCATTATCTAAAAGAGAATATTGAAGAAGTCAAATACTAAGTTTTATGGCCTCAAATATTTTTTGTAAACCATCAAGCAGTCTTTTTTTATCTTCTCAAGAGATTAAGCTTGTGCCTATCTAGGCATCTTAACGGAATATATGCAATGTGGCATTTTGTCAAATAATCAAATCTCCATTTTTTTGTCACTACTATGTTTTTTAGCAAAGTTTTCTTTTTGCTCCAAAATTGGTTTTATAGAGACATTAGGTTAACTTCCTCTTTCAAACAGCAGATAATGATTGATTTTAAATGACATAGGTCCTGAACCCATACCTGCAGCTTGATAAGTATGAAGACTCCACCCATTCTGCTGCCAAGCCTCAATTACTCTACCAATATCCTTATGGTGACTAACCTCTACACAATCATATTCTTTCAACAACAATCACCTCACTTTAAACTATAGCAAGATTTAAAATTTAAAACATT
The DNA here is from genome assembly GCA_963810665.1 of Candidatus Bathyarchaeota archaeon. GTDB lineage: Archaea > Thermoproteota > Bathyarchaeia > Bathyarchaeales > Bathycorpusculaceae > Bathycorpusculum. The sequence goes on from CAWEOM010000018.1 coordinate 43,556, forward strand.
TGAAATGCTCTAAAGGCTACAAAAGTAGTTCTTGCTTAAGACTTGATTATTTGACCGTCTAGCCATAATCAAACTTGGCGTTATAGCGGTTATATAATTTACTTATAAGCTAACATTCCAGAATTAGTTTTTAGAATATGTAACAATGCATATCAATTGGGAGCATATTTAGAGCAAATTCTTTGATATTCTAAGTTTGTAAATTGTTCCTCTATTGGAACACTTTGTTCCATAGGGAGAGTAATAGGACACTCTTTATGTATGATAGTATAGTATGCAAATCAAAAAGTCAAAGACAGCACTATTCCTGATTGCGGTAATGTTGTTTTCTATAGGTGCTGCCATAATCTACGCAACAACAAACAACAACATAGCGATAGAACCTACTTCAGCACCATCTCCAACGCCTGAGCCTAAACCATTGGAAATACAAGTAAAAGTTACACCTTGGGGAGATATGTACAGAAAAGAACCTGACACCAAGACAGACTTTAATGTTAAATTGGTATACCCTGACAATAATACAAACTTTACAACAAACAAATTCAATGTAATTTTCAATGCTGGGGCATTCTTGTGGATTGTGGAAAAAGCTTACTATACAAGTGACCTTATCTCTGGTGAACAATGGATAGACATAAACAAGTCCCAATATACTGTGGATTTGCAGAAAACTTTCACATTCAACTTAACCAATGTACCTGATGGCCCTCATTATCTGACCTTAATTGTAATATTCCATGAAGGAACAAGAAACAATTCTACTGCAATTTTCAGTGTTTCATCATAAGATGTTATCAACTATTACGCTCTAAAATTGTTCTTAATGGTTGATTGCATATTTACAACAGAGCAGATAGGAGAAACATAACTCCTGGGGGATAATCAAAACCATTATTCATATTGAAACTTAAAGCCAAGACAATAAGAGAAATTAATACCAAAACCGCCAAAACAACAACTAAAGCAAAAGCTTTTTCTCTTTCATTATTAGCCAACAAACTTTTAACATAAAAAGCAGCATAAACTAAAACAAAAGATATCAACAGCAAAGGTATGATTAGGAAAAATTTTATCAGATTATAAACACTGACTAAGTAGGACAACAGTAAAGACAAAAATACACAACTCAGCGTTATAAGCAGTATTTTTCCTTCTTTACTCATAATCCCTATTCTAAAACTGTAAATTTAAGATTTGGCTTTATAACGCTCCAAAATTTATTCTGGGGAGGTCATTAAATAGCTCCTCTAGCACACCAGGCTCAATGCTAGTGAGAATATGAAGATTAAATGTGCAAAACTAGAATGTGAGGTATGTGGAAACTTTGATATTATTCAATTATTCTTTAACAGAAGTGGAGCAATAAAGTATGCTAGAAGCTAGACACTATAAGGGAATAGAGAATAACAAACCACAGTTTGAATATCACAAACAAAGCATAGAATATCTTAAGAATAAAATTCCTAAAGATATCTATTGTCAGATAATGGGTCAACTAGACCAACAAAATAATATAGACATAGAGAAGGCACAAAATAGTCCTAAATCAAAATATATGGCGGGTCCGATGGGATTTGAACCCATGACTTTCAGCTTAGAAGGCTGACACGCTATGCGTATAATCGAATTAAGTGTATTACACTCACTCGACTATTATCCGTACTGCGTCACGGACCCCACAACGAGCAACAATGACAGTATAACAGTCTTTTTAATCTTTTCCACCAACTACCAAAATAATATTTACCCTAATAATGCCTCAGAGAGGGTATTACTGATATATTGCGAAGTTAAATCGAATATAGAATTCAAAGATGCTTAATATTTCAGAACACATACAGTACCGAAAAATAAAAAATCACAAAAGATAGACTATTCGTGACTATTTCTCAGCCGGGTTACTTTTTTTGAGAGCAACAGAAAACCTCAAGTAACCTAGCGGGTTAAGCAAAGCCAACTATGTTTTCCAATCAGGTCCTGCCTTTTTGCCAAACAGCACCTGAATGTGACCGACAATTATTATCATCATCCACACTGACGAATAGAAGAAGTAGTAAACAAAGAGTTCATGTAATTTCATCTCATTAAAACCCAGTTTCCTTGAGAACCCATAGAAAACAGCGGCAGTTATTCCAAATCCTGAAAGCGAAATAAGCAGAACTTTCAGCATATCAGCGGTGCCTAGAGAAACCAAGAAAACAGGTAGGGCGATGTTGAATTTAAGGGATAGAAATAGAGAAAAAAACAGCAACGAATTGTACATCCAAAGACTTGGCACAATCGCGCTAATGAAAAACACAGCAATTGAAGGATAGAGAAAAAATAGGCTAGGCAAGAAAACTTGCGGTTTTTTTATGAAACGCCGCACAAGCTGCTTGTACCAGTCTTTGAGCCATAGTGCTTGCCCAATAGCCCACCTGCGACGCTGCGTAAACCATTTATGCCAATCGCCATGAACAACGTTTTGAACTTCAACGTCATGCGAATAAGAGAAACTACTATTCTCTAGAAAGGCGCGTGTAGCTATATCGATGTCTTCCGCTACCACTTTTCGAAAACCATGCACCTTCTCAAACATTTCACGTTTAATAGCAAACGCGGCACCGTTAACGGCTGGGCATTTATGCATAACCCTTGACGCCACCCAAGAGCTTATGTTAAAAGTCAAATACTCGTAATAAGCCATTTTGGAGAGAAATGATTTGCCTTTGGCAACTCTCTTTTTTATGTCTAAAACGTCAGCTTGCTGCATTTCCATAATGATTTTTCTCAAGTAATCAGGATCATTTGGAATGCCGACATCTGAATCTAAGAAAAACAGAACAGCACCTGAAGACAACTTAACGGTACTGTTCAGGGCGTTTGCTTTCCCAGTACGGGCCCAATTTACAATGAATGTAACGTTCTCTCGTTCTAACTGTTTAATTTTTTGACAAAACTCTTCAGTTGGCACATCAACAGTAACAAAAATCTCTTTTGAAACATTCTGCACACTTAACTTATCGAGTATATCCACTAATTGATCAGACTCTTTGTAAATTGGAACGAATATACTGATATCCAATTCTAATCCTCAATAGTTAGCATAAATTCAGATGCAATATGAGCATATAGGTTTTTAAATTATTCTGCAATAAAGTGAACAATTAACAACTCAACATGAAAAAGTTAGGTGAATTTGAACAACTGCACAAGCTTACCTATCCAAAACCTTTTGTAACATGTTAGACGAGATTGGACCAATTCGGTAGAGAACTTCAGCTTCGTGACCATCGTTGCCAAAATCTTCTTCGCTGAATAAAATCGTTTCATGATGCTCAGCATTTAGCAGATGTGCTATAGTTAAGAAATTGTTTTTTGATGGCTCGTTTGAAGGGTTAACTGTGCCTTCGAAATATGTCGCGCCTACCATTTTTATTTGATGAAGTAAAAGGGTTTTCTGGAGGCCATTGCCACGATAATCCTTGTGCACGACGGTTTCCCAGTTGAAAAAAGTATCACGTCGCCTTGGAGGGATATAGCCTGAAGAAAAAGCAATTATACAATTACCATCGAGGGCAACCACACAGGTATCAGAGAAGTCTTTAGCTAAAAGAAAATATGTGTAACGCGAATTTAACCCTACATATGGACGATTAGCAGTGAGCAGTTTGTAGACGTGCTTTATATCAGATATAGTTACGTTTCTAATTGTAAACGGTATGGTTGCAGCGGCCTTAGGCATTTAACCACTTTCACGAGACTGATTTTTTGCGGCGTTCGAATCGCTTGTTTCCATATGGCACGAGCGATATGGTTTTGTCTGCGTCAGCCAATAGTTTTTCGATACCTATAGTAGACGGGTCTCTTTCGTCTTCTTCAAGTTTATGCTGCAAATCACACTTTTGGCAATCTCGATCGCAGTGAGTAGGATTGTAATTATCGGGTTCGTTGTAAGTGGTAATTACGCCTTCATAGTTCCGCAGAATCGTTTTATTATCAGACCACGAGATAATGTAGTTGGGCATAACAGGGATTTTTCCTCCACCACCCGGCGCATCAATAACAAAGGTTGGAACTGCTAAGCCACTCGTGTGCCCAATTAAGCTCTCCATGATTTCTATACCCTTACCAACTGAAGTACGAAAATGCGAAAGCCCCTCAGAGAGATCGCATTGAAAGAGATAATAGGGACGGACGCGGTTGTGGACGAGTTTTTGATTTAGTTTCTTAATGATTTGAGGACAATCGTTCACACCTGCCAACAGCACTGTTTGGTTTCCTAATGGAATACCTGCGTCAGCGAGTTTTCTTAGCGCAGTTTTTGCTGAGGGTGTAAGTTCGCGGGGATGATTGAAATGGGTATTTAGCCAGAGAGGATGATGCTTTTTTAGCATTTGAACTAACTCATCGGTTATCCGGTAAGGCAATACAGCAGGGGTTCTGGAGCCGATTCTCACCACTTCCACATGTGGAATACTGTTTAACTCAGTCAATATCCAATCAAGAAAATCGTCAGGCAACATAAGAGCATCACCGCCTGAAAGAAGAACATCGCGAACTTTTCGATTATTTCTGATATAAGTTATGCCCTCAAGAATTTGTTCTTTGGATGGAATGTAATCGGCATCACCAACTTTTCTTTTTCTGGTACAATGCCTGCAGTACATAGCACACCGGTTACTTATTAAAAAAAGCACTCGATCAGGGTACCTATGAGTGATTCCCCTAACTGGACTATCTTTGTCCTCATGCAAGGGGTCTTTCATATCACATTTTGAAATAGCAAGTTCCGCCGAATTGGGAAACGCTTGCTTAAAAATTGGGTCGTTTTTATAATTATCTTTTTCAATTAAAGAAGCATAATACGGGGTAATGCTCAATGGAAATTTCTGGATAGTTTTTTCAAGTTCTTTTTTCTCTTTTTTTGAAAAAATGATTCCTGTGAAGTTTTCGAAGGTTTCAATGGTTTTTATACAATTTTTGAGTTGCCATTCATAATCTTTCCATTCAAGAACCGTTACGGTAGCATTAGAGGTATTAGATATATATGTGCTATAACTTTTGGGTGTAGCCTTAGTTTTCTTAACAGTCAGTTTTTCTCTCTCCCGATTTTTTATAGTTTTCCCGATAGGTCTTATTATTTTTATATTTTTCGGGCAAGCAAAACCTCGCCAAAAAGCGAAGAATCATCAACAAGCCAAACAATACTAAAGAGCCGAGGGGTAGCTTTTTAATTTTTTTCAGGTACATTATTATTCGCCAACCGGAATATTTCAGTGTTATGATTAAAGTTAGGGCAATTAGCCTGTTTTCAGGTGGTTTAGACAGCATTCTAGCAACAGAACTGATTCGCCGACAGGGCATCGAAGTGGTGGCTTTCAACGTTAAAACCCCTTTTGGAATACCCAAAAAAAATGGCGTAACCGAAGCAGACCAAGCCGCGGAACACCTAAAAGTCCCCTTGAAAGTGCTCTGTGTAGATAAAGAATACATAAAAATGCTACGAAATCCCAAATATGGCTATGGAAAAAACCTAAATCCCTGTGTGGACTGCAAAATCTTCATCCTAAAAAAAGCAAAACAGTATGCCAAAGAAATCGGCGCCGACTTCCTCTTCACAGGTGAAGTGTTGGGTGAACGCCCGATGTCGCAGCATGGCCCAGCCTTAAAAGCTATAGAAAAAGAAGCAGGCTTAAAGGGTAAACTCTTAAGACCGCTATCGTCGAAACTTCTTGCAGAAACGGCTGCGGAGAAGAAAGGCTTAGTTGATCGAACCAAACTTTTAGCCATTCAGGGCAGATCGCGAAAACCGCAGTTTGAGCTAGCCAAAGAATACAACATAACATTTTATCCATCTCCTGCAGGCGGATGCCTACTAACCTGCGAGGAATACAGCAAAAAACTGCGTGACCTCTTTGAACACAAAAAACGATTATCCATGATGGATGTGGCGTTACTCAGAGTGGGCAGGCATTTTAGGGTAGGCAAAAATAAAATAATCGTTGGACGAAATGAAGCTGAAAACAAATTTTTAGTCGCAAATAAAGCAAAAAGTGACTACAGCTTTGAGTTACCGACAATAGTTGGTCCAGTATCCCTGTTGCAGGGAACCAAAACCAAGCGTGCCATTGAAACTGCGGCCAAGTTAACTGCGTTCTATTCCGACGCCAAAACGCAAGATGTCACAGTCAAGTTTGGACAGAATAAACTAGACAACGTATTAACCGTGAAGTTACCTCCACGAATGGATGTAGATAAGCTCCGGGTGGGCAATATGGACAAACCAGCCAAAAAGCTACTACCCAATAGCTAAGCTAAAAAGTTATCCGCTAACCGAACCAATATATCTGTGGGGTTGAAGCGTGACAATTCAAACTAACAGAACCTTGGGCGGTTTAGGCGCCTGCTTTACATTAGTCGGCGCAGTCAGCAACATTTTATCAATTTTTTCTTATTCTAATCCCACTTCGCCAAACCTTGCAGTTCTCGGAGTTAGCAGTATCTTTTCTGTATTTGCCTTTGTCGGGTTTATACTGTTTTTAATCGCCATGTATGGTTTCTCGCGAAATTACATTGAACACAAAATATTCAATCTCATAATATACGGAATTATAATCACTATAGTCGCAGCGGTGATAGTTCTTGCTATATGGTTTGTTTACTTCTTTGTTAATTTAGTTAGGATAATACCGAACATTAACTCGAATCCTTCATCTCCAGAGATACAATCAATTATTATGCCCTATCTTGCACCTATTACGGCGATTTTTGGCTCAGTCGGATTGATTAACATAGTGTTCACTGTAAGAGCGCTGAATCTGCTATCCAACAAATCGGTTGTACCAATGTTTAGGAACGGCGCTAAATTCCTGTTGGCAGGCGGTTTGGTTACGCTTGTGCTGGGGATAGTGTATATTGCCTTTGCCGCTTCTGCCTTAACAACCTATGGCACTTTAACAATTATAGCGATTCCCGGAAGTATAGTTCAAGAAGTCGGATGGGCTTTATTGGCAATCGCGTTCTTCAGGATAAAAGTGCCCTCAACTCAAACAGTTTTGCCATCAATCACAACCGTTTTTTTACACATGAAGTACTGCTCTAACTGTGGAGCACAAAATCCAACCGATGCTGCCTTTTGCATTAGATGTGGAAAAGCTTTAGCACAAAATGTATGACTATCGAAGAAAACTTGAAAAGTAAATAATGGTTTAACCTTTTCGATACAACATGCTTGAAACGGTCTATCTACATTTAGAAATCAAAACCAAGACTAACGGATGGTCAGTTAATCTGCCGTTTCTTTGCACCAAATGCGGCGTCTGCTGCAAGCTGAATGATTTTTTAATGGCTGGAGAAATCAAGGCCACTCCAATAGAGCAACCAAAAATCTACGCTAAACTCAAAATCCTTTACGATGAATTGGCTGTTTTGCTGGAGAAAGGTGAAGAAGAATACGACAATTATGTTATGCAAACAGCCTGCCCGTTTTTAAGGGGTAAACTCTGCAACATCTACCAAATTCGCCCTGAAGGTTGCCGTCGATTCCCAGACACTGCTTTTGCCCTGTTCTCAGAGGATTGCGAAGCTCTCAACCGCCTAAAGAAACAGCGCACCGCCCTAAAGAGGGGCAGAACAACTAAAGAAACCTATTGTAGTACAGTAGAGTCGATTAAATCTGCAAAACTTTCAGATAAACAATACCTAAACTGCATTGATAAACTATTCAAAGCAGGAATAACTGAGGGCGAAAAAGCTATTTTTGAGATTCTAAACGAAGGCAACAAAAGAAAGAATAGAGTTACTTGAGGAATTTTCTCAGCATTTTTCCAAAGCTAACTGACGAAACCATAAGCTGCTTGTAGGTTCTCAAATTTACAAATGAACAATACTTTTTACACCAAGAAACAGCTTCAGGGGTAAAACTTGTAGTTGAAACAAGTAAGCCGCCATCTACAGTCGATTTTTCTCTTGCAAGAGCAACTCTGGAACAAAATTTTTGAACCTCATAAACTCCAATAGGTTGATCACCGGGGTTTGTGCATTCTATTAACAGTTTATGTTTTCCTCTTATAAAATCCATTTCCGCAATGATGTGTGCTGTACGGGTATGTAAAACGGTAGTAAACCGAGTGCTGTAACCCATGAACCTGAAGAGCGGTTCGACTGTTTCCTCAAACGTTCGACCATTTTGTGGATTATAGATCAAGTCCGTTCTCCTTTTTAGGAGCGCAAAAACGAAATATATTAGCATTTTGGACGAATGTTCAAAATTTTAACGCGTATGGAGGCAAAGTAAAAAATCTATCTCTACCCCATCGATCGTATTAGGAATAGAAAAAGAAGGACTTAAATGCTAACTCTTCACAGATACTTGTTAACATTTGTTGATCCAAAAAGTAATGGAGATAAAAAATCACAACTAAACTTTCTTCATCGCTTCCGCTTTCAACTCTGTGGGCATCAACTCTATTGCATAGCGCAAAGCGATTCTAGGCATGACCTTGCGGTTAGCAACAACATAATCGAAAACTTCTTTCTGATGGATTCGGCTTTCCTCTTTGAGGAGCCAACCATAACCCTTCTGCACCATATCATCCCCATCCAAGAGCAGCACATCACAGATTTCAAATACATCAGAAAGAAACATGCCCCGTTTCGTGGGAACAATAAACGAAACCGCCGAAGCCCGCTTCAACCAACGGTTGCTTCTCTTTGCCCAACTTCTCACTTCACCAGCGATTTCAGGATATTTCATGATTAAGTCGCCGATAGTATGATTGCAGAAGCCATCGCACTTCGCCCAGTTATTTATGTAGCAGTCAATCCACCGCCGAAACGTCGCTAAATCTGAGGGTTCCAAGCAGGGCATATAATTAGGCATCCAGTTGTTGACTATGAAAGCTTCTTCGGTGTAGTCGCTGCTCAATAATTGCTCGCATAACTCGAAAAGCGGAAGTTTACTGTAGATTTTGGCCTGAGGCCAATATTTCTTGGCGATTTTCCCAACAGTTCCGGTTTTGACACCGTAAAATATTGCCTTTTCTTTGAAATATCGTTGGGCGCTCTGTTTGGTTTGTTCATCCGCATTAGCTTTAAGGTCAGCTCTGATTTCAGCCATTAGACTCTGCATATTTACAAAATAGAGAAATTTGAGATATGAGTCTTTTGAAAAAACAGTGCTAAAATTAATTAAAAATAGGAGAGTAGGTTTAGTAGTCTTCCATTTGGTATAGGCCCAAATCGATATCTATGCATTTTTCGGCTCCATTACTATCTTCTAAGTCGTAGAGGTGACTTGTGGCTTTCTCTAAATTGCTCTTTTTAGTCGTCATTTTCGGTTTAACAATCCTTACTTCAATTTTGCTACTCTCATGTTGGGGGACTATGTGAGGTGCAGCAATAACCAAGGTGTTGTCGATTACTTCGGGTTTAACATCAACCTCAGCATCCTCCACCGTCAAGTGGCACTTCAAATCGTCAGAAACCTGTTTAGTCAATACCTTTACGCCTCCAAACTTCAGCACTGATCAAATCTCTAATTGCGACTCGGATGGCTTCGGCACGATTGGGATAGAACCGTTCGCCCACCAACTGGTCTAAAGCTTTTATATACGTTTCAGGTAAATACAGTGTAATTAGTTTCATCGGATTAACTCGCCCCTACTTTTACAACTACATAACACTACTTAACACTTATACTTCTACATATCATGTCTCACATATGTACATAACATGTTCATCCCACACCTTATAAATACAAAAACAGCAATTCATCAAGTAGCTGTCAATTCCCACTAGGCAAGGAACACGTTTTTATGCCAAGATAAAGCAACTAACATCTCAGATTAACCATGGACCAAACGGTTTTCATAAAAAACTTTGGATGCTCAGCCAATACTGCGGATAGCGAAGTCTTAGCAGGATGCCTAAAACAAGCAGGATATAAATTAGCAACCTACGAGTCTGAAGCGACTATAATAATTTTTAACACCTGTGCAGTCAAAGGACCAACCGAAAATCGTATAATAAACGAGATAAAAAAAGCTCCAAAAAACAAGAAAATCGTAGTTGCCGGATGTCTGCCAAAAATCAGTTTCGAACGCCTTTGCCATGAAGCCCACTTTGATGGCGTCGTTGGACCTGCGGTTGGGGGAAAAATCGTAGATGTGGTTAGGCGGGTTTTGGCCGGCGAACGTGTTGTTGATTTGGACGCTTCCAAGGAGAAACCACTTTTGAACCTTCCACGGCAGCCGACCAACCCTATCGTAAGCGTGATACCAATTAACTTTGGCTGCTTGGGTAGTTGTGCTTATTGTTGTGTCGTGCATGCAAGGGGGCACCTTAGAAGTTACAATATAGAAGATGTTGTGAAGCGTGTTCAAGTCGATTACGCTGGTGGGGCACGGGAGTTTTGGGTGACTTCACAAGATACAGCAAGCTTTGGAAGAGACATAAAAAAAGACCTCGCCAAGTTACTCTGCGCGATTGGCAACATCAAAGGAGAATTCCGTGTTCGTGTGGGCATGATGACGCCGAATTTGGTGGTTGACATTCAGGAAAAGCTAATTTGTGCTTTTGAAAGCGACAAAGTTTTCAAGTTCCTCCATTTGCCTGTTCAGAGCGGGGACAACAACGTTTTGCGAGGTATGCGCAGGTTCTACAGCACCGAACAGTTTTTGGCGATTGTAGAGAATTTTAAGGCCGGGTTCCCCGATTTAACGTTGGCTACAGATGTGATTGTGGGTTTTCCGGGCGAAACCGAGGAAGCGTTCGAAAATACTCTCAAACTATTGGAAGAAATCCAACCTGATATAACCAATATCTCAAAATTCTTTGCGCGACCCAAAACTTCTGCATGGAATATCTGCGAGGGGTTAGTTGAGAAACAGGAAATCAAACGTAGAAGCACCATAACGGCGGAGTTGGCGAAAAAAATCTCTGCCCAACGCAATAAAAAGTGGGTTGGTTGGAGGGGTGAAGTGCTAGTGGATGAGAAAGGTAAAGTTGAGGGGTCATGGATTGGAAGAAACTTCGCTTATAAACCCATTGTTATTAAAAGCAACGAGACTTTGCTCGGTAAGGCTTTGAAAGTTGAGGTTACTGAGGCTTCAATAACTTACCTCAAAGGCAGAATTGTTGAAACAGAAAAAGATGGCGAACTAAGCTACGTTGCCATTTAGCGTTTATTACATAAAAAAAGAAAACAATAAATGTCCAAAAATTGAGGATAGCAGTTATTTTCTTTAATACCTCATAATAGAATGAAATCGGGTAGAGACATTTTATATGAAGGCTTAAATAATTTCGGCTCGCTACCCTTAATCGAGCTGAGAAAGTGACCGTTAATCAACCTTGCATCTGCTTTTATAATACATTAACCCGTAAAAAAGAAGCCTTTGTAACCTTAGAAACTGGCAAAGCTAAGTTGTATACCTGTGGACCAACTGTCTACGACTACGCACATATAGGCAACTTCCGTGCCTTTCTCTTCGAAGACCTACTCAAACGCTGGCTATCCTACCGCGGCTACAAAGTCACCCACGTCATGAACCTTACCGACATAGACGATAAAACCATCAAATGCAGCCAAAAACAAGGTAGCCCGCTCAGCGAATTCACTGATTTCTACGTAAAAGCCTTTTTTGAAGACATAAAAGCACTAAACATCCAACCTGCCAACTTCTACCCCAAAGCCACCGACCACATCCCGGAAATGCTGACGATAATCAAAACATTGATGGCAAAGGGCTTTGCTTACAAGGGCGAAGACAACTCAATCTACTTCTCAGTGTGCAAGTTTCCAGATTACGGTAAGCTTTCTCATATAAAAGTTGGCGAACTCAAAGCAGGCTCGAGGGTTTGCCAAGACGAATACGCCAAAGAAGAAGCACAAGACTTTGCACTTTGGAAGGCATGGACACCTGAAGACGGCGATGTGTTTTGGGAAACGGAACTTGGCAAAGGACGCCCCGGCTGGCACATCGAATGCTCCGCCATGAGCATGAAATACCTCGGCGAAACCTTTGACATCCACTGCGGCGGAGTCGACAACATGTTTCCCCACCACGAAAACGAAATCGCCCAGTCTGAAGCGGCAACTGGCAAGAAATTCGTCAATTACTGGATGCACAACGAGCATCTTCAAGTAGAGGGCAAGAAAATGTCTAAGCGTTTTGGCAACTTCTATACACTTCGAGACCTCCTCGCCAAAGGCTATGATCCAATCTTTATCCGCTACCTTTTGTTAAGTACACATTATCGGCAGCAATTCAACTTCACCTTCGAAGGCTTGGAAGCCTCAAAAGCTGCAGTGGAGAGACTGAGGAATTTTGTGCGTCGCCTACATGAGGTTGAGGGTACAACCGCCACAGGAAAAGTCGCTACTTTAACTGTGAATTTCGAGGCATGCTTCGGCGGTTCCATGGATGACGACTTAAACGTCGCGATAGCCCTCTCTTCACTGTTTGATTTCGTCAGAGAAATGAATGCTCTGCTTGACACCAACTTGGTGAGTAAACAGGAAGCGGTAGATGTAGTAGAAGTAATGATGCGCATTGACGAGGTTTTAGGCGTCATCGGCAAAGTCGAAGCAGAAGAAGCTTTGCCGTCTGACATTAGACGAATTAGTCCAGAAAAGAGAAGCGGCACGGAAAACCAAGAATTGGAAGGAAGCTGACGCAATCCGTGCACAACTAAAAGCCATGGGCATAGTGCTTGAAGACACAGCGCATGGCATAAGATGGCATAAAGAAAAAGCGGCTTAAGCGGTTTTTTCGCCGAGATTCCATTCTTCTTTGGAGTATTTTTCTTTATAGAGTCTGTTCGCCATTTCTTTTTCGGGTGCTGTAAGTTCGCTTTCCTGTAACTGGATTTTTAGGATTGCTTTGAAGCCCTGCACCAATGCGTTGACTGACTGTGTCAGACTGATTTTGTGTTTTAGTTCAGCCTGCGATGCTGGTGATTTTACGTTTACCGATATCAACAGCTTGGCTACAAGGTACACCTTTTAGATGTAGGAGCTGGAACATTTTTGGTAGATTAACATAAACGAGCACTGTGCCGTGTTGAAGGACAACGCCTCGGCTGATGGTTTGGCTGCTTCCCGAGATTTTTTTCCCCTTTACAGTAAGGTTGGGGCAATTTTTGGCGTCTCCACTGCCATAATCAGCCGGAACACCCAAAAGCCGAAGCGCATCGGTTACAGCGCTGTAGATTTTGGTGTAGACCGTTGTGACATCTGCACTTCCTAAATCGCCGACTTTAGCGACTACGCTGTAGGTGACTTCGCCTTCGAAATCGTGGTAAACTGCGCCACCTCCGCTCGCACGACGCACAACATCAACTCCTAACTGTTTGGCTGTTTCAAGGTAAACCTCAGAGGCAAGGTTCTGGTTCCTTCCTATGCTCACAGCAGAAGGTTGCCAGCGGTAAAAACGCAGCGTATTGGGAACCTTGTAGGCGATTCTGGCTTGCAGGATAGCTTCGTCAATTGCCATGTTCCATGCGGCATTGTTAGTTCTTATGGGGAGTAAACGCCAAGTATCCATACGAATCACTTTTTACATAGCTTCTAACTTGAGAGTAACATTTAAGGTCAACGCAAGAAAGCAGAATCTAACGCTCTTTCTTTGCTAAGTGAGAGTCTATAGCTGCAATGTTTCCGTCAACCATCTCTATCCATGCTTTATTCTCAGCAGTACTCAGCTCCTTGCTAATGAAAAATTCTTTTGCCCGTTGAAAAGCCGCAATAGCGTCGGGTAAGCATCCGAGAGCCGCCAATGCGGTACCCTGATTCACTATAGCCATTAACCACCTGCCAATGTCTGCAGGATATATTTCGCTATATTCATTAAAGAAAAACATTGCTTTATTAGCCGCAGCAAAACTTTCAAGATGCTTACCTAGACGACCTAAAGAGGCAGATAAACCAGCTTGGCAAAACGCTTCAAAGCGGCATCGATTGAACTTTGTATCTGATGGAAGTGAAAAGCAAAGCCGCAATGCTTTATTGTAGCATTGAATTGAACATAGATAGTTACCTTGATGGAAAAATCGTTCGCCATCTTCAAGGGATTTTTGCATATCCCTGATTACATGTACCGTTTTCATTAATTACACTGAGCATTTAATCACATATGAATTTTATTAAGTATAATAGTTTTATCGATAATTTGGTAGAAGGCTACGAGTACAGCTTTTTTAAGAGATAAGCCTTAAAACCTAAACCGACATCTCTAAACTGCAAAGAGGCAGTTGCATTGAAGGTTATCTCGGGTCCAGCATCCAAAGAGCTAGCTGAAGCAGTTTCAGCGCAAACTGGTTTTCCTAACGTTCCTGTAGTCTCCAAGGTTTTCCCAGACGGCGAATCCTATGTACGCTTAGACGGTGACGTTAAAGGCGAAGAAGTTGCAATTGTGCAAACTACATGCCCACCCATTCAGGATGGTAGATTGTTCCAGTTAGCATTTATGGCGGATTCCGCTAAGCGCGCGGGTGCAACAAAAGTTACCGCAGTCGCCCCTTACCTCGCCTATGCACGCCAGGACAAAACGTTCCTCTCAGGCGAAGGGATAAGCGTTGAAACTATCGCACGGATGCTCAAAGCAGCGGGCGTAGACGAGTTTTTAACCGTAAACATCCATTCCGAGCACTCACTTAAACAGTTTCCATTTCCAGCCAGAACCGTGAGCGCAATCCCACTCATAGCCGAATACTTCATCAAAAAAGGCTACAAAGGCGCATACGCTCTCTCCCCAGACAAAGGCGCCATGTACATTGCACAACAAGCGCAGACAGTTCTATGCGGAGGCGCAGGACACCTAAACAAAACCCGTGATCGTTACACAGGCCAAACCGTCCAAACCGCCGAGGGTCTAAATGTGAAGAATCAAACCGTAATTATCTTAGATGACATTATTAGCACAGGGGGCACCATCGTCGGAGCAGCCAAAATCCTTCGCGAACAAGGCGCGGCACATGTGTTCTGCGGCTGTGTACACGGCTTGCTCATAGGCGACGCAGAAAAACGCATCCTCGATGCAGGTGTAGAGGAAATCGTGGGCACCGACAGCGTTCCCGGAAACATCAGCAAAGTTTCCTTGGCCCCGTTGATTAGTCAAGCTCTCAAGGGCGCAGTTTAGTGGCTAAGCTCTTCTTTTTGCTCTCAGGCGAGAACGAAACTCTGCCGGCGGCGGAAGTTAAGGCTATTCTGGAAGCCGAAAACTACACCTACTCAAACGTAGAAGAGTTAGACCAAGTCCTAAGGTTAGAATCTGAACTGGAAAGTGTCAAAGTCGTGCAAATCCGCTCAGCCTACACGCGAGTTTGTGCCCAAGAGCTCTTTGTAGCAAACTCAAACTACGATGACATCTCAAATGCAGCCGCCCAAACCGACTTCAAAGCCATACTCAAAGCTGATGAGAGCTTTGTGGTACGCATCAACCGTATAAAAAACTACGCCAACGAAGCTATAAACACCATGAAGCTCGAAGTTGACCTAGGCAGGCAAATCCTCGGCCAAACTGAAGGTGCTAAAGTCAACCTCAAAAACCCTGATAAAACCTTCATCGGCATAATCACCGACAACGAACTAGTTTTAGGCTTAAAACTAACCGACATCACATCCAAAACCTTCTCGGAGCGCCGTCCCCGCAAAAAACCCTTCTTCCACCCCTCCGCTATGCCATCGAAGATGGCACGTTGCATGGTGAATTTGGCTCATGCAAGAGTTGAGTCTATTCTGCTCGATCCGTTCTGCGGCACAGGCACCTCTCTCATCGAAGCTACATTTATCGGTTGCCAAGCCATCGGCGTAGATGCGCAGAGGCGGATGATTTTGGGCACCAAAAAGAATCTATCGTTCTTCAACATAGCTGCTGAGGGGCTGGTGCTGGCAGATTCACGCAAGCCCCCATTCTTCAAGGTTGACTCCGTAGTCACAGACCCACCTTATGGACGCTCTTCAAGCACCCTCAAATCAACCACCAAACAGCTAGTCCAGGATGTCTTGACTTCCTCGCATAAACTATTGGGATTGGGACAACGAATTTGTATCGCTTCCCCCAAAACATTAAACATAACCCAACTTGGCACAGCGTTGGGCTTCCGGCACGTGGAAAGCCACTTTGCCTATGTCCATGCTACCCTGACGCGGGAAATCGCAGTGTTTGAAAAGGTGAAGTAATGAGTATACGTTTGGTGTTTTTGGGAACAGGCGGCAGCGTACCCACTCTGAAGCGGGGGTTGCCTGCGGTTGCGATGCAGTTTCCAAAGGAAATAATAATGTTTGATTGCGGCGAAGGCGTCCAACGACAAATGATGGGCGCAAAAGTTAGTTTCCACCGCGAAATGAAGGTATTAATTTCTCACTTGCATGGAGACCACGTGTTGGGTTTACCAGGACTGCTACAAACCATGGCCTTGATGGAACGTAAGTACCCCATCGAAGTTTACGGTCCCGTTGGGCTTATCCGTTTTATGCAGTGTACCCAAGAAACGTTGAACTTCGGCTTAAACTACCCCATCACCATCACTGAAATCCAAGGTGAAGGTGTCGTGTGCAATGAAAAGGAATATCAGGTGTTAGCGACAAAATCCAACCACACCATAGACAGCTACTGCTTCGCATTCGTGGAGAAACCGCGTGCAGGCAAGTTTTATCCTAAAAAAGCCTTGGCGTTGGGCATCCCCGCGGGTGAGTTATGGTCGATGTTACAGAATGGTGAAGAAGTCACCGCTGCAAACGGCACTGTAGTTAAACCCTGCGACGTGATGGGTCTACAGAGGACAGGTAGAAAAATCGTTTACACCGGTGATACCAAACCCTTTGAAGGCTTTGCTGGTTTCGCTAAGGATGCTGATTTGATTATTCACGATTGCACCTTCGACGATGCCATGACAGAGAGAGCAGATAAAGATGGACACTCAACACCCAGCCAAGCAGCAACCCAAGCAAAAGCTGCAGGCGCTAAACGGCTGGTGCTCTCACACATAAGCGCACGTTTCCCAGATGCCACAGAACTTTTAGTGCAAGCCAAAAAAGTGTTCCCACATACCTTGTTAGCAAAGGACTACTTGGAACTTGAGTTGCCCTTAAAAGAATAACTTCTTCAACTTTGCAATGCTCTCAGGCACCTTGTGCATAGATTCGACCACTACGGTTTTGTCGTAGCCGATTTTTTTGAGTGATTCTGCGAACCATTCGTAGTCAATTGTCCCATCTTCGACGCCGTTGTGTTGATCGTCGGTTCCGTCATTGTTGCTGGCGTGAATGTGCACGATTTTGTCGGCGAGTTGGTTGATGAAGGGCGCAATTTGTCCTTCCAAGTGGGCATGGCCTAAGTCCAAGGTGATGCCGACGGGCAGGTTGGTTTCTTTATACATGCGTATAAATTCCGCGGGGGTGCTCATTAAAAACCAGTATTTGTGGGGCAAATTCTCGAGTGCCAGATTGATGCCATATTCTTCCCCCATGGCGTAGAGTTCTTCAATGCTTCTAAACATGGTTTTGAAGTCAGCGTCGGGGTAAAATTGTCCGATACCAGTTCGCTGGGCAGGGTGAAAAACCCACATTTTAGCGTCTAACGCGTTGGCGTTTGCTAAGGACTGTTTTAAGCGCTTAAGAGAAGCGTTTAACATGGGTTTCACGGGAGAACCGATATTGATATCGGCAAATGGCGCATGGAGAGAGAAGGTTAAGCCGTAGGATTTGGCGGTTTCCCGTAACGTGGAAATTCGTTGCTTGTTAAGGTCATAAGTGCCATCGTCGAGAATTTCAATATACTTTGTTTCCATTGTGCCTAAACGGTTGACCATACGGTTGAACGGCTCACCCAAGCAGTAGAGCATAGAAACGCCAATTTTAGCTTTAACCATTTTTGAGTTATTTCCTGTAAGTTGTGTTTCTGGTTAAAAGTTAATCATACATAATAACTTAACCCAAAAATTCAGATAATAAAAAAGAAAGAAAGGGAAATATCTTAAAAAAAAATAATGTCAAATTAAATGTTGCTAAGAGTTAGAAAAAATCAATTATTTACCTGAAACGCTTACTAAGCGCTTTACGTTCATATTCCAAAACCAACTCATAAAACATATTGGAAAGCGCGGGTTCTTTCTCCAAAATTTCCCAGGTATCGGCTGCTGAAACACATCTTCCACTCAAAGCCACCACCGCAGATTTACCGTATCGCTCAATCAACTTCGCAGTTTGCTTTGCGTTATCACGCATTTTTTCCTCACTTTTAACTAAATTTTCACCCTTCTTCTCCACGAGCCCTAACGCTTTCTCTTCCTCCACTTTCAACAACCCGATCGCTAAAGAGGAACAACGTGGACAGTTGGGCTTGTCGGGGAGATCTTTGATGCGAATCATCTCCATATAATCCCAGCAAGATGTACACACAAAGTTGCCTGTCTCATTGAGCAAACGCGCTTTGGCAGATTCAACCAGTACAACACGCATCTGTTCAGGGGGAATGAGATCCGTCTTCATGCTCACCCGCTCTATGCCCACACGCGCAACGGGTGTCGGGTTACCACCTGTCTTAACCATTTGTAAACGTACAGCACCTACCCGTAACCGCCCAAGAACCATAACTAACCCGTCCACATCTAAATCCTTGGAGAAAACCTCTTTCATCCCCTCCTCATAAATCGGGGATCCTTCGAAGCTTGAAATCAGTTTTTGAAGGCTGACATTACTGAAATCAGCCCACTTTTTGAGTGCGCCAAATCGACGGGCAACTTGTATTACACGACGCTTGAACAAACCTGTTTTAACGGTGGAAAGGGTCAGAGTAGTTCGAATTAGGTTGTCATTCATATCTTTAACTTCTTTTAGAACCTCAAGCATCCGCTCGGAGTTCATTGCACCCAGGGTTTGCACAAATATTCTATATGGATCATGCTGAACTACTATGCCACGTCCAAGTTTTTCAGATAACACCTGTCCCAGTAACTGCCCCATAGCCCTGTTGATTAGTGAACCAAAGTTTGAGTGTATTATTATGAACTCTTCCCAATCTTCCACTACAATTCGAAACGGATTTGGCACAGGAAAACCGCTATGCACCTGCTCCAAGGTTTCAGATAACGCATTCAAAATGTTCTCTGCATCTGACGGGTAACGTTCGGAAAGCATTGCACTGATTTGGTCAGGTGAAGCACCCCTTTGAGTTTGCTCCTCAACGAAACCACGGATTTCAGCCAGTTCTTGAGCTACCTCATAGGGCACAGGGATTTCTTCACCTATCCAACTGGGAATCGAACCTGTTGGGTCCTCAACTTGGCGCACATAGACTCTATCTTCAGTTGCGTGGATAATTTGCCATGGGCTACCACGAATGATGAATTTGGTCCCGGGTTTGCCGTATTCCGCCATGAAGGCTTCATCGAGGACACCGATTGATGTATCAGCTGTTTCATCGACGACTAGGAACTGTTTTTCCTCAGGAATCATCGAGAGGTTATCAAAGTAATATTCAAACAATGCCTTTGTGCGGCGGGGTCGTAGGACAACTTGATCTTCAAAGGAGGCCCAAGCTAGCCGTGGAAAACGTTGATGCATATATTTTATGATTTTTTCCACGTCAGCGATAGTTAGGTTTTGAAATGGAGCGGCCTTTCTGCAAATTTCTAATATTTCTGTGAACGTTAAGCGTCTGTTCTTTAGCAGTAATCCAGCTATTTGATGCGCCAAAACATCATACGGTTTGTCGGGTATAGAAATGGGCTCAAGTTCTTCATGCAAAGCTCGCCGTGCAATAACAAGGGCTTCAAGGGTATCATCGGAGTCCATGCCCATAATTAAGCCCTCAGATAAGTTCCCATACGTGTGCCCTGCCCTACCAACCCTTTGAATAAGCCGAGAAACCTGCCTCGGACTCATATACTGAATCACAAAATCAATATGACCCACATCTATACCGAGTTCAAGGCTACTAGTGGCAATCAACCCCTTAAGAGTGCCACGTTTGAGCCCAGTTTCGGCGGCCATACGTGAAGGCTTTGCCAACGAGCCATGGTGTATAGAAATAGGAAAGTCGACATCCCAAACTTTGAACCGCGAAGCCAAAACCTCCGAAACCGACCGCGTGTTTGTAAATAACAAAACAGACTTGCATTTGGTCATGTAATCGCGAATAATCCGCAATCGCGCTGCTACTTCGGGGTGAGTGTAAATTTTGCTTGCAAACCGCACGTCTTCTTCGGTGGGTTTGGGGTAAATAACAGCCAACTTCACCATCTTGGCAACGGAGACACGCACTATTTCGACGATTCGTTGGTCACCGACTAGGAATTGGGCGACTTTTTCTGGGCTGCCCACAGTGGCCGATAAGCCTATCATCTGGGGATCTTTACCAATTAAGTCTCGAATGCGTTCAAGCGCCAATGAAAGTTGGCTGCCGCGTTTGCTGTCCGCTAACTCATGCACCTCATCAATCACCACCCAACGCAGGCTTTGAAGATGCTGACGAAGCAACCACCCTGTTAGCATAGCTTGCAAGGTTTCAGGGGTAGTTATTAGGATGTCGGGAGGACATTGGGACTGACGTGTGCGTTCCTTTTGCTCGGTGTCGCCATGCCTAACTGCCAATTTGATGTCAAGATTGTTGCACCACCATTGGAGGCGCTCAAGCAAGTCTCGGTTTAGAGCACGCAGAGGGGTGATATATAGGACTTTTATACCAGGAGTTTTGGGTTGTTGCAAAAGCAAACTAAGAATGGGCAGAAGAGCAGCTTCGGTTTTGCCGGTGGCTGTGGGAGAAATCAGAAGTACATTTTTGCCGTCGAGGATTTTGGGAATGACTTTTCCTTGGGGTTCGGTAGGCTTAGAGAATCCTCTCAGCTCTACGAGCCTTCGCACTGGCTTTACAAGCATTTCAAAAGCGCTCTCAGAAGTTGTTTGCAATACAAGGTATACCTCGAAATTGATTAGAAGATAAGCTTTTGTCGTACTGTAAAAAATGTTGTGGCGCAATTCTCGTTCCCAGGGCTCTGGGATAAACTCTATCTTTTTCACGGTGGAAAGCTGCCTTATTGGTGTTATTGCTGATGAATATTCGAAGTATTAGCAAATGTTTTCAACATTTCCTTAACACACTCTCCATGTAGTTAACATAAAAATATACAAATTCCATGTTGGATTGGAAAATATATATTGGAAAACTATGGAAACTTTTTTATTCAATCAGCCGAATGGCATCAAAGTAATAACACGGAGGAAAATAAATGGCTAAATGTCCAAAATGTGGAACTGAAGTTTCAAAGCCAAAAAAGACATGGAAAATGGCAGGTCGACCAGATAAAGCTGGAAAACGCATGCAACTAGAAATCGGACTCTACGAATGCCCCAAATGCGGCAACGTATTCCGCGAAGTCTTAAGTAAACAAAAGATCTAAAACGTTAAACGTTTTGTGCTAATCTTTGAGCACTCTCTATTTTTCTTTTCAGGTACGCTAGTTTTATAGCCATGCAGTTTCTCTACCAAAGGGTATTCAGTTCGGTGAAGGCAAATGACTGATTACCAGAGAATCTTCAAGAATGACTATGTTAGAACCGCAGTCGCCATCGCCTTGGTTGTTACAATCGGTTGGGGTTTCTTCTTCGGTTTGGGTGTGGCATTGGGTTCAGCAGTTCCGGTGAGAGTGGTTGAGAGCGGCAGTATGTGTATAGACCCTAACGGATGTGACGGATGGAGCCATCCTTTTGGCCAAACGTTACACGTTGGAGACATAATCATTGTTCAAAGCGTGAACCCTGAGGAATTAAACGCTAATTATCCCAACAGCGACATAATCGTTTATCAGAAACCGAGTCTGAGGGACAGCACACAAGCTACACCCATCGTTCACCGTATAGTGGGGAAGTATCAAGTTGACGGTATTTGGTATTTCCAAACCAAAGGTGATGGCAACGGAGTAAATTGGCCCACAGCACCTACTTCTTCTGAATATGATTCGCGGACCCTTTGGAATACTGGGCAGGGCGTACCTCAAGATTTGGTGCTAGGAAAAGTACTGATGCGTATTCCCTATTTTGGCTGGATAACCTTGTTTATGCAGAGCAATTCGTGGACTCTACCGTTAATTGTAGCAGTAATAATACTGCTCGTAATCATAGAATTCGTTATTCCAGTTATTAGAGCAGAGAAAAAGAAAAATCAAATTGAACAACAAAAAGACATGGTCAAAGCGCCATAGATGTCTTTATAAAGAAAGCTATTTATAAATTGACATTTAAGGGCGGATAGCAGGAGGAGAAATGAATACCAAAAGTTAAAGCTTCCATAAGCATCCAAAACGTGGTCGCTTCCGCAACACTCAACCAAAAAGTCGACTTGAACGCTGTCGTTAAAGGCTATCCCGGTGTGGAATATCGCCCTGAACAGTTTCCAGGTTTAGTTTTCAGATTAAAACGCCCCAAAACCGCAACCTTGATTTTTAGTTCCGGAAAGATGGTTTGCACAGGCGCCAAATCTGAGAAAGAAGCTAAGCGCGCAGTAATTAAAGTGGTTAAGGAACTCAAGAAAGGCGGCATAATAATCATCAGCAAACCCGAGTTGAAAATCCAAAACATCGTAGCTTCAGGTAGTTTAGGGGGCATGATTGACTTGGAAAAAGCAGCGTATACACTGGGGCATGCTATGTATGAGCCCGAGCAGTTTCCCGGGTTAATTTACCGTATGGAAGAACCCAAAGTAGTGATTTTGCTTTTTGCCAGTGGAAAACTAGTCTGCACTGGCGCTAAGAAGGAGCAGAATGTTTTTGACGCAGTTGAGAAATTGCATGCGTTACTCGAAGAAACTAACCTGATCTTCTACGAATAACCGGAAGCATCGTTTCATTATTTGTTTCAAAAATGTTTTTAGGCTTTCTTGGTCGACAGCACCTATCTCAAATAAGGTATTAGTGATTTCGCTAGTCTCTAACAGCGAGTAAACTTTTACACCGTTTTCTCAAGCAATTCCGTTTCACCTTCTTTACGGTCTAAAAACGCTTCAACTTCAGGTACATTACCACCTTCAGCATGTACATATTCAATAGCTTTTTGCAAAGTTAAAACCTTTGTAAACAAATTAGCACAAGAGCAAAAACCCTCTCACTTGAAACCAAGATTCCCTCAGCGCGGCGTTCTTTTCTACGCATTCTTAAGTTTTTTCGCACGTAAAGAAAGGTTTTGAGAATATTTGCGATTTACGAAGCAAATACTATCCCTGCTAATAGGATATCTGTGATGTGTCCGAAGTTTTTGAGTTCAACCTGTTCAGTTATGTTATTAGAATAGAAGGCGTAAATTTCTTTGAAGCATCTGGAAAGCTGGAGATAAGTCCTATGTCGACAAAGGGTTGCTTTGCTATATGAGAGTTCTTAGGTCTTTCGTGGTAAGGGATATTTTTCCAGTTTCATTTTTTCACTTCTGTTTGGTAACTTGATAGATCTTGTTTTGTTGTGGAATTAAGCACGCGGTTTTGCTGAGGTCTTTTTTGAGAAGGTCGGCGAATAGATTTTGGCTCTGCACCGTTGCGGTGTGATATGGTATTGCTATCTGAGGTTTGGTTAACCGAGCGATTTCGAATCCTGTCTCGGGGCTGTGGCCGGGTGCGATACCGACGCTGCAGAAGACCACGTCGAACTGTTCCCTTTGCCCCATCAAAGACAATTCAGGAAACGGTAAACTGTCGGCTGTGTGGTAAATTTTGACGTTGTCTTCGCTTGTTATGATGTAGGTTACTGGGGCTTTGGCGTTGTGGTTGCATTTTTCTGCTTTAACTTTTACTTCGCCAATTTTGAATTCTACCCCAGGTTCGGCTTCTTGGAGTTTATCGCTGGGAATGACGAGTTGGAGTTTTTTGGTTGAGGCGGAGTCAGCTATGACGGTACAACCTGTGGCGTTTTGAATTGCAATAATTAGGGGTGGGTCTAGGTGGTCGTAGTGTTCATGTGTGATAAGGATAGCGTCTACACTTTGCAGGTTTTTGATTCTAATGTCAACTGGGTCTATCACTATTGTTTTGCTGGGGGTTTTTAGTAGAATACCTGCATATTGGTTGAACCATACGAAGAAAATGGTGTTTGGCTCGGGCGTTTTTTGGATGGACATAACGTGATTCCTCTAAATAACTATTGCAGGATTGGTTTAAAAGAAGTTACCCAACTTTGATTTGCGCTGTTACTTTTTTTCTATAGCTCCTTAAATAAAAGAACAATATGGGAGAGCGTATCTGCTGTGTAATGCGCATTGTTGGTACAAATTAGTGTTAATAGAAATTTGATGGGTAATTTGATTGTTTTAACACTTTCTTAAGAGTCAGATTATTGGATCTTTTGTTGGTATGCGACAATGCTTAATAGTTCCCTGCACCGAGTACATCTAAAGTGTAATGTGACTCGTAATGGTTGATGTTTGGCTACCCTACGGAAAAACCGACGTATGCGTCCGAATCCCGGCACGAAACCTCCTTAGGCACCATTGAACCCAAAGACATAGAAGGTGCAGCCGACCAGGAGGCAGAGGTTAAACGCGCCCTAAAAGAGCCCATAGGATCCAAACGACTCTCTGAAATTGCTAAACCAGAAAGCAAAGTCGCCATAGTCGTCGACGACGCCACACGAAAAGCCGACAGCGAGCGATTGATTCGTCCAGTCCTCGCCGAGTTGAATACGGCAGGCGTCAAAGATGAAAATATCACAGTAATTTTCGGTTGCGGAACCCACCGTGCAGTACAACCCGAAGAAGCCCAAGAGCTGCTCGGTGAAGAAATTCTCAAACGAGTGAAAACAGTCAGCCACTGTTGCACCGCCCAAGATTCAGTTTACATTGGCACAACCAAAACCTACGGCAACAAAGTGAACGTTAACCATCTTTTCGCTGAAGCAGACGTTAAAGTGTTGCTTGGCGACGTAAACTATCATTATTATGCAGGTTACGGCGGCGGTAGAAAAAGCCTTTTGCCTGCGGTGTGTTGCCAAGAAACAATCAAACATAACCATGCTTTACTGCTTAGTGCCAGCGCAAAAACAGGTAACTTAGAAGGTAACCCAGTACACATCGATATGACTGAAGCGGCGCGGCTTGCCAAAGTGGATTTCATATGTAATGTGGTTGAGAACAAGAAGGGTGAAATCGTAAAGGCATTCGCGGGCGACTTGGAAGCGGCGTTCTTAGAGGCCGTCAAGCTTGTGGATGAAATGTATCTAGTAACAGTAGATCGTCGAGCTGACATAGTCGTGGTAAGCGCCGGCGGATACCCCGCAGACATCAACCTCTACCAAGCATACAAAGGCTTGGACAACGCTTTAGATGCTGTTAAACGTGGCGGAGTCATAATTCTTGTCGCTGAATGCATTGAAGGACACGGCAACCAAGTCTTCTACGACTGGATGACACGACTAGGAGACATAAAAAACGTGGAACGCGAAGTCAAACGCAACTTCGTTATGGGTGGACACAAAGCCTACTACCTTCTCAAAGCTCTCCAGAGCCACCCAATAATTTTGGTTTCCTCGATGCCTGACTTCTACGCTACCAGCATTTTCAAGTTGAAAACCGCAAGAGCCGTCAACGACGCAATAAACGAGGCACTTAAATTGGCAGGTTCAGCGTCGCGGGTTTGGGCTATGCCGCAGGGCAGTTACACTCTGCCAGTTTTTAAGTCGCCTGAAGAAAACAAGGATTAACCCGCCCAATCAACGTTTCTGTTTGGGCAACTGATTGATGTTTGGAGCGTAACATTTAAGTTTGAACGGTGAAATCCTGTTAGGCAAGGCGAAAAGATGCAACAAACCTTTAATCTCCGCAAATTCCTTCCAGACGACCTCCAAAACGTAATGCAAATCAATCGCGTCTGCCTCCCAGAAAACTACACGGACTTCTTCTTCATCGATCTGCACCAGAGATTCCCTGAAACTTTTATCGTGGCAGAAGAAGATGGAAAAATCGTTGGCTACATCATGTGCCGCATAGAAGTAGGTCTATCGAATTTCGGCTTCGGCGGACTAGTCCGCAAAGGACATGTAGTTTCAATTGCTGTGCTTCCACAGGCACGGCGCAAAGGCGTGGCTCAAGGCATAATCAACAAAGCAGTACAAGGCATGGAGTACTATAAGGCGAAACAGGGCTTTCTGGAAGTCCGTGTAACAAACGACACAGCAATTACTCTCTATAAGAAATTAGGCTTTGAAATTACAAGAACCATCGGCGGGTACTATTCTGACGGCGAAGACGCCTACGTAATGACCAAAAAACTTACGTAGATTTTTGCTGATGCTTTAGTTAAGACAATAATAGTAAGGGCACCTTCACGCTATTTTCTTCGCATCGTTTTTTGGGCTGAAAAGTTTTTGCTAAAAAAGATAAACTGAACCAATTGTTACTACCAGCAAAAACAATTAATTTTTTGTAACTCGGTACTTAGCGATTTTCTTAATTACATTCTTTTGTTCAACCTAAAGAATAAAGAAACAATCGTCAGAGAAACAGAAAGAAACAAGAGAAAAGAGCAAAACGATTAGAAACAATGAAGAAAGCCCAAATAGGCTTTTCTTAAAATTGAAAATATTTAAAAAATAATTAAATAGAAAAGAGTTTTAAGCCGATTTTGGTTTGACTTTTTCGACTGCACTGTTTAGGCTGCTCATTTCTGCATTGGCCTTTCGGATTAAGTCTGCTATAGTTTCTTTGGTTGGTATAGCTGCACTAACTGATAATGCGACTGCTTTTTGGTGTGCACGCTGCAATAAGGGCTTAATCGTATCTTTGGATGCATAGCCTATCTCAAGTGCTAAAGCTAATGCTTCTTGGTTACTTGATTCAACGCTTCTTCTTGTGGCTGCAACGTCAACTTTTAGTTTGTCGCCTGTAATCATCATTCCGTTGTCGAAGACTGCGCGCATGGAAATGCCTAATTCAACGGCTTTTATACCCAATTTAGAGAGTACACTAGCTAAGCGTTCGTTGATAACTTCCCCTCTGCGAACTACCAAGGTGTCTTTGCTGATCCAAACGCTTCCAGATTCGATTCTGGTTGGCAAACCTACTGCGTTTAGTTGGCTGATAACTGGACCTGGAGGTTGACCAGTGTTGCTAGCTGGGATAATAACGTCATCTGCTGCTATGTCGCCTGATTTTGCAGTAGTTTTAACTTTGCCGCGTTCTAGCAGAAGTGCAAGTTTGAAGGGGTTAAGGTCAGTGAAGAGATAAACGTTTGATCCTTCTAAGTATACCTCAAGCTTTTTGAGTTCTGCCTGGTTCATCTCGTCGAGGGCTATTTTGAGTAAGGTGTTCTTTAAAACTCTCAGGTAAACTTTTCCAGCCATGCTTTTCTTGAGTTCTTGTAACTGGGAAGCACGAACCTTCTGGAGGCTGGCGATGCCAACGGACTTGTATTCTTTAAATATGTCTTTTATTGCTTCAACTTCGCTTGATTTTTGATCTAATACTTGTGGGGATGGCATGATGTTTCTCTCGTTTACGGTTTAATTTTTACTGGCTCACCCATGCTGGTCTTTATGAAAGCGTACTTTACGTTCTTTAGGCCTCTTTTTAGTTTGCCATCAAGGACGCGGAGAACAGTCATAGTATTCTCGGTTAAGTCTTCGTCTTTCATCTGTTGGGTACCAACTGGAACTTGAATGATGGGTTGGTTGCGCATGCGGACAATTACTGTTTTTCGGTGCTTATTGATTAAGGTCGCTATATCCGCGCTAGGTGGAACTGGAATTGGTAGTTTACCTCTTGGACCCAACACTGGACCTAAAATCTTACCAACAAGCGACATCAAAGGCGCTTCAGAGATAAAGATATCGTAAGTTGTGCCGAGTTTGCGCAGGTCCTTCTTTTTACCGCTAAGTGCCTCTAAGTCTGCACGTTCAATAACGTAGTCAGCATGAGCATTCTTTGCTTTTAGTGCAAACTCACCAGAAGCAATAACGCAAATACGGTTTGGTTTTCCCGTGTCATGAGGAAGCTCAACGACCTCTTGGATTTTACCTTCGGGAGCCTTCATGTCAATTTCCATTATGTCTAGAATCAGGTCTATTGTCTGGTTGAACTTCCTTTCTCCAGCTTTAGTTTTTGCCTGTTTTATTGCTTCAGATATGGTCTTGTTGTCTAGGGGCATTTTTAAGCCTCGCGCCAATAGGGGATAAGAAACCCATTATAAAAATATTCGCCCAACATTAGTCGCTACCAAATAGGTTTTCGTATGCACCAGAGTCTATGTCTTTCTGGACTTCTCGGGGGTCTTTGCCTTCAACGGTTACACCTAAGCTTACACAGGTGCCCAACAACTCTTTAGTTGCATCCTTCACAGTTGAGGATAATAATTGAGGAGCCTTTATCTTTGCAATACGGACCATCTGCTCCATACTCAAGTCACCGACTTTGACAGTGTTGGGTGTACCTGAACCTTTCTCAATTTTTAGTTCAGCAACGATTAGGGCGGATGATGTTGGGGTACCAACGGTTACCTCGAAGGTTTTTTCTTCGGTATCAACACTAATTTTCACTGGAACTTTCATTCCAGCATATTCTTTTGTGACTTCGTTGATCTTATTGACAATAGCCACGATGTTGACGCCTAATGGACCAAGAGCTGGACCCAATGGTGGACCTGCGTTGGCTTGTCCGCCGCTGACGATTAATTCTACAACTTTTTTATCTGCCATATTGTTTCACCTTATGCTTTTGCTTTTTCTACTAGTTTTACATAGTCTGAATGTACTGTGATTGGCAAAGTGAAGGTTGCCTCAAGCAACTCAAGAGTAACTTCGCCTTTTGCTTTGTCGAGTCTTGTGATTTTGGCGCGCATACCTTTGAAGGGTCCACCAGTGATTTCTACTACGTCATCTTCGTCAAGGTCTTCCATAACTGGTTTGCGGACAATGTAACGTTCGATTTCGTTAAAGCTTATGAGCCCAGGAATTCTGGAGCGAACGTGTCTCACCCCCGAGATTGCTTCCTCTATAAGATGAGGGCCATCTGCTTCGATGAAAACGTAGCCTTTTAATGTATCAGGAACGAGAAGAGATTTTATTGGAATATGGGCCATTTCTACCTTTGATGAAATTAACCGTGCCACGTTGCGTTCTTGTCCCGTGGTGGTTTTCACGGCGAAAATTTTTACTTGTGATATCTCTTCTTTTTTATCCATAAACGTTTCCTTCTAAGCGGCTGGTGTCGAGCCTGTTGAACTGGTAATAGCGAAGGACAACAGTTTAATTACGAAGCCGATTAAACCGATTGCACCTATGCCTAAGAAGCTGATTTTTACTGAGAGCCAGAGCTCTTCTCTGTCTGGTTTTACGGCTAGCTTTAATGTTCGTGCTGCCTGCGTTAGCCAAGATTTTACTCCCATATTTACCGCACACTCAAGATTTCATCAGGAATAATAAACATTACTGTAAGTTTTAGGTTTAAGAAGCTACTGTACCAAAGCTTTTAAAGGTTCCCAAAAGTGTTTTGGTATGCTTTGGATTTAAACTTTCTTGTAGGGCAACCCTGCAGATTCCAAGGCAGCTATGAGGTTGGTTTTGTCTTCGCTTTTGATTCCTTTCCAATCCAGAAAGGCTATTGGTACCTTTTCAAATGTTTTATCTACGCATTGACATAGCAATTCACAGTCGACATGGGAAACAGCATACTTGGGTATTATATGACCAAAGGACGCTTCACCCCTCAAAGCCATAAGCGTAAATTTTGGCTGTAATGGGTTCCCCCAATGCCTAAAACCGCTGAGGCAGACTTGGATGAGAAATCTGCGATGGACGCCAATGCTGCACGAGCAACAGTCTGTGCCGCCAATTTATCGTTCCATTGCTTTGGAGAACTGCCTAACTCCACAAACATCGTAGGCACATTTATGCTTGGTCCGTGATGGGTGCATTCATATGATACTTCATAATCTAGACGGAAGGTTTCTCTGCATTGAAGTAGCTTTTTTAGGGCTGTTTGCATGGCAACCGCTGGCGCAACTGAAACAACTTTGGGTAGACCCCCGAATTCTGCATTACCAAGGTTTCCCGGAGTATGAACAGATAGGGTTGGTCTGCCACTTAGGCTACTATGCTTTGAAATAAACACGATCAAGCTTGCGTACGGGAAATTGTTCGGGAAGGTTTTGGGCGCTAACTGATTCCTCGTTGAGGGTCACCAGAGTAACTATTTGACCGTTTATTTGCGCGTGATAGAGGGGTTTTTGCTGGAAAGATTCCTTGCTTTCGTTAAAGGGGTAGTAGTTTAGGATTTGATGTTTAATGTTTAAGCTTGCAGTGTCCTTATCTGATGCTACCAGCAGAATCATACCCTATCCCTTCAATGATTGCATGGTTGATGCGGAAATAGTTTTTGCATAAAGCTTATTATTTAATACCTGCTTGAGCCTACTTAAAGGCGCAGAAAAAATGCATCTTATCAACTTCAAAGAACTCAGCAAGTCAAGAACTCGCCGCTCTAGTCGATTTGGGCATTGAAACCAAAGCAAATTTCAAAAAATACCTCAAAACCTTCGAAGGCAAATCTGCAGCGCTGGTTTTCCAGAAAACCAGCACACGTACAAGAGTCTCCTTCGAAGTCGCCATGACCCAGCTCGGCGGCCATGCCTTGTTTATTGATTGGAGAACTACCAATTTCACTTTGGCAGCCATCCCCGACGAAATCGCCTATCTGTCGCGCAATGTTGATTGCATAATGGCACGCCTACTACGCAACTCTGACCTACAAAAGATGGTGGCAGCGTCCCAGGTTCCAATAATCAACGGCTGCGATGAAAAATATCACCCCAGTCAAGTCATAGCTGACCTAATCACCATAAAAGAGAAATACGGCAAACTAGAAGGCGCTAAACTCGTCTATATTGGCGTCCACAACAACGTCACCAACAGCCTAATTGAGGGCTGCACTAAAACAGGCGTAGAATTAACAACGGTTACGCCGATTTTTAACGAAGCCGCACGTGACGATGAGTTACTGGCGGACGCGAAGAAAACTGGACTTTGGCATTCAACGCTTGATGCAAAAAAAGCAGTTGCAGACGCGGATTTTGTATACACTGATACATGGATTGATATGGAGTTCTTCACCGACCCAAAATTCGCCATAGAAAAAGAGAAACGTATCAAACTCATGATGCCTTATCAAATCAACGCTAAACTTCTCAAAGGATGCGACCCCTACATCATGCATGACATGCCCATCCACCGCGGATACGAAATCAGCGCAGAAGCCATCAGCAGCCCTAAAGCATTGATTTATGAACAAGCCGAAAACAGACTCTATTCGGCGAAAGCAATTTTTCTCAAGTTAATGGGTTCTTGAGTGTAGCAATAATCTCAAGCTATTTTTGGTTAGGCTTCCATTCGACAAGTAGTCAATTTTTGCTTAATCTCAAAATTCTTTAAAAAATGAAAGAGGGGGGTTGGGGTTTGCTGGGGTTTCTGGCACATTATTCTTCTTTAGGAGAAAAAGAAAAAATG
>CAWEOM010000019.1:0-45375 GCA_963810665.1 Candidatus Bathyarchaeota archaeon
TTCAAAACATTTTTTTAATAGATCCAAAATTAGATCTTTATGTCCCAATTTTCCAAGCAAGAAAATTTTATCATCAATACTGATAAAAACGGTAGAATGGAATTTGAAATTGACCAAGCTAAAGTTGTATCAAGCAAAAATGCAGCTGACGGCATTATAGTCGGAGACTTGTACGGTTACATATCTGACGTAAATCAACCAATTTTAGATTTGTATGGTGCGAGCGACAAAAAGGAAATTTTAGGTAAGCACTATCTTGAGTTCTTATTACAAGAAGAAAGAGGGAAGGCCGTTCAACGTTCTATAGCTTCAATAATAAATAATCAAGGGATGAATGATGAATATAGGGTTCGGTTAAAGAACGGGGACGAGGCGAAGATAGAAGTAACTGCTTATTTTTTGAGGGCCCCAGATGGAGAAAAAATTGGTTTTATTGACATCGTTCGAAAAATATCTCAGGAGTAACAAATTTTTTTAAAAATCTATTCTTTGTCCTTTAGAATAAGCCAAATGAAGGGTCATAAAAATAGTCATCTAACGGTGTTTAGACATCATTTTGTGTCTATGGTTGCGTTTTTGAGTTTTTGCTTTTTGCAATAATAATTTCTTGGTTGTTGTATTTGAAACAAATGTATTATAGGTCAATTCCCCGTCAATTCGATTTGATTTCAACAGATTCTGAAGAACTAAATAGACTTGATAATCAGTCAGACCTATTTGTTGCGCGAGATATGCTAAAGAAACTTTACCGCCTAACAACTCAGAGATAAGATTTTCTATTTCGTCTTTGTCAAAACAAATGACCTCGGAACTATCAGGCGAAATTATGCCGAGAATTCTTCCTTTTATGAGTTCATCTTCAAAATGATGTCTAACTATACCAGTAGATAGCGCAAGTTTTTCTGCCTCATCCCTCAATCGAATTACTTTCAAATCAAAAGTACCTATTCGTAAACTTATTTTGATTGAATCGCATTATCTTCCAATAAGCACGTAATATCCAATCTATCTCTATAAATTTAGCGCTAGCTAAGACGTACTATTCCCAAGGACATATCCTTTGACAAACGGTCTCTGGCTTTTGAATCAAAAATAAGCTACTAAAAGTTGCTACAGAATAGTCATACCTTGAAAATTACCAATATTTTTGGTATTGCCCGTTTTGTATGTGGGTCAACCTAATTCTTCCACCATAGCCACAGTTAGTACTCTATTAAACTTTTTTTACTAAATATAATTTATCGAAATTTCCCGACTAAACGTACATCATCTCTCTATTTGAAAAAGGCGACCGCGTGTAGACTTTTAACGCATACTTTAACGAAGTGCAATGCAACAAAGTAATTCAAAAACAACTGTTGAACTACAAAAAAACTCACGCGTCTCATCCCACTCATCCCACTCATCCCAACATACAATACAGACCAAAAATTAACTCATCCCATCCCAACACAACCCAAAAACAACCCCAAACCAAAAAAACAAACAAATCCAACACCCCAAAACGAGACGAGGCAAATAAAAAGAAAAACAGCACACACAAAGAAAGAAAAACAAACCAAAAAACCTTTCATCAGTTGATAATTAAGGAAACATAAATAACTCGCAGTTTGGATAGACCAAAGAATGGATATCAGAAAAGACATTAATCCACTACCTGAAACCCAAAAGTACGTACAATCATTAATTTACCGAACACAAGAAGCCTTCCCAACCATTTTCCCAACTGTTAACGATGTTATCCAGTATGTAAACAATTTTAAAAGCCCAAAAATAGCAGGGTTATTCCTCGACGTAGGAAACTACTACAACTCAGCTAAGTACTACACATGCCCCAAGTGCATTCCGCCAAAACAAACTCAGACTTGCCCGCAATGCAGCGATACACTCGAAATGCCGCCTTTTATCATGTTAATCATGGTTTTATCAATTGTAGAAAAACTTGCTTCTATAGAGTCAAGTGGCATTGAAAGCTGGATGGACTTCCATGATTGGGTAAGCAGAAAAGATGTAGATGCAGAATACAGGCAGGTACTTAGGAAGGGATTATTTAGGGACTTCACAGCACTCATGGATAGCTTGAAAGGACGTTGGAGTAAAGAATTTGCAAACAGTACAAAAGTTATCAATTTCCTCAAGGAAACTATGAGCCCGATGGAAAAACAGTCACTTATCATGTCAATTAAGTACTTGCAGACAGTCCCCGAGCTGCCAACTCACGAATCAAAGGTAATATTCGCCAATGAGGAAGAAATTAAAAAATACGTCAAAAGAAACTATGAAAAAACATCTCATATAGCCTTACCAGTATGTTTTGAACTCAGACAATACTGGAAATGCTACGCTACAGCAACCAACGGAGTCGGTGTGGGCTATTGTGATAAATCCGACTGCCCTATAGCCGCGGATAAAGGCAAACTGGATAAATGCTTTAAGGACGCCATAAAAATAATTTATGAGTGGCGGAGCAAGTTTATTCATGACTTACAATTACCACCTGTAAGAGAAAACGCCCTCTACGGCGTGCGATATAAAGGCCAATATTCTGTTGCAAAACTTACAACAACTGAATTTAAACCAGTCTTTGAAAATTTAATTAAAAAATTCTTTGACCACTACCAAATCACTCTATCAAAGAAAAAAAATAAAACGCATTAGC
Organism: Candidatus Bathyarchaeota archaeon; assembly: GCA_963810665.1. Lineage (GTDB taxonomy): Archaea > Thermoproteota > Bathyarchaeia > Bathyarchaeales > Bathycorpusculaceae > Bathycorpusculum. The sequence continues at coordinate 2,660 of CAWEOM010000019.1, forward strand.
CGCCCTTCATACATTTCTCTGCACCCAAAACCCTGTTGGGCACACATCAAAACTTAATTAGCTCATTTCTAATACAAGAGTATATTGTTCCAAAATCTTGTGAAAGGTGCAGAAAAATAGGATTCAAAAATGCCCTTAAGCGGCTTAAAAACAGTGCTCCGAAACTGGATTTTTATAAATACAAACATGAAGATTGCGCCAACTTTGATAGAGGAACCTGCAGGGTAGCTCATTTTACTAATGTAAACCCTAAAGAAACAGCTTGCCCACATTTTAAAGCTAAACAGAATTCAGAAGAGAATAAACCGTAGCATCTTTAGATTCTTTTTAACCCCACATTCAAACTCTAACATCAAAAGCTAAGGTGCATCCACTAAGTTTTTTTTATCATTTCTTGAAAACACAGTTATACATTGTCAATGATTCCAGCTAAAAACTATGCTAACCAAGAGGGCTATAAGTGAAATTTACTCTTCTTCCCAACGGTTACACCAAACTCCTTTGCCAACTGCTCCAACAGCTCCTTCTGATGAGAACTAAGTTTCTCTGGAATCGAAACACCTACACGCACCAACAAATCACCCCTACCAAATCCCCTAAACCGAGGCATCCCCTTACCCCGAAGCGTAATGACTTCCCCAACTTGTGTTCCGGCACGCACCTTAACCTTTGCTTCCCCATCCAGAGTAGGAACGGAGATTTCAGCACCCAACGCTACCTCTGGATAAGTTAAGATGGCAATATACCAGAGGTCGTCACCCTCACGAACAAAATCTGGATGCTCCTGGACATGGACCATAACGTAGAGGTCGCCTGATTCACCATCGATGGTTGCGGTTTCACCTTCACCTCGCAATCTAAGTTGGCTACCTTCATCTATACCGGCAGGGATTTTAACAGTAATTTTACGCCGTTTGCGCATAAGTCCTGAACCATGGCAGCTATTACAAGGGGTATCAATGATTTTTCCTCTGCCTTTACATGTTGGACAAGCAGAAACCTGCACATACATGGCAAACCCTGCTTTGCGCATGTTCTGGACTTTACCTGCACCGTTACATTGTGGACAATAATTTGCTGAGGTACCCGGGGCTGCACCTGAGCCGCCACAAACATCGCATCGTTCCGTTCGGGGGATTTCAATTTCGCGCTCCGTGCCTTTGGCGGCTTCTTCAAGGGAAATTTGTAAATCGATAGCAAGATCTTGACCTCGACTACTTTGTTCATAGCTACTAAATCCGCCCCCACCGAAGATGCTGCGAAAGAGGTCCCCGAAGCCCATATCACGGAAAATTGAGTCGAAGTCGGCTCCACGGAATATGTCTTCGCGTGTGTAGCGTTGATCAAAACCGCTGTGACCAAGGGTATCGTATTGTTGACGTTTCTGATCGTCACTAAGCACTGCATAAGCTTCACTGATTTCTTTAAATTTTTCTTCTGCACTCGCGTCTTTGTTGCGGTCGGGGTGATACTGCATCGCGAGCTTGCGATACGAATCTTGAATCTGACTTTTGCTTGCCCCGCGTTGTACCCCAAGCACTTCGTAGTAATCTCTTTTTTCTGCCATCCAGCCTTACCGTTGAAAGATTTGATTTTTTTAAACTTTGATAGAATGCTTTAGACTGAGATTTATAGGTATTTGCCTGTTTTGGGTTATTTTTTTGTCTTAGGATGATTTCTATTCTTAACCTCGATAAGGCTGTTACTGTCAATTAAAAAGGAGTAGTTTTGAGTTTTTAAGAGGCTGGGGTTACGTAATCTGCTGCCCAAAAAATATAGCCTTCTGTTTATAGCCTCAATAATTAAAGCAAACTAAGCAATGAAAAATAAAAACGCAAAATACCTAATGTTCAGTAATAGATTCAACCCATTATTTCAAACTGATTCCCACAGCCTAAAACAATGAAGACACCAAAATACGTTGACAATTGAACCCAGAAAAGGCTTGTTAAATAAAAAAATTAAAAAAAGAAAAAGAAATGTCTTTTGGCTTATTTTGCTATATGTTTGCGTAGTTCTGCGTATGTTGCTTTAATGTCGTCAATGGAGCCTTCGTCTTCGATGGTGGATGTGTCTCCCATTGGTGCTCCTGATAAGACTGCTTTTAGAAGTCTGCGCATGATTTTGCCGCTACGTGTTTTTGGCAATTTGTTGACAATGATAACGGCGTCTGGAGTTGCAATTGGACCAATTGTGGTTCTGACGTGTTTTTTGAGTTCAGCGCTGAGTTCGTCTGAGGCTGTGAATCCACTGCGTAATACTACGAATGCTACAGGAACTTCGCCTTTAACTACGTCTTCTTTGCCCATAACTGCTGCTTCGCTTACTGCTGGGTGAGATACCAGAGCGCTTTCGAGTTCTACGGTCCCGATACGGTGACCTGCTACTTTAAGAACTTCGTCTGCTCTGCCAAGTAACCAGAAGTATCCGTCAGGATCCTGGATTGCATAGTCACCGACATAATAGATACCTGGCCATTTTCCGAAATATGTTGCCTTGAAGCGGTCTGCATCTTTCCAGATTGTTTGGAGCATTCCTGGCCAAGGTGACTTTATCACTAGATAGCCTTTGTTTCCTTGTACTACTGGTTGTCCTTTTTCGTCGAAGATGTCAGCGTTAACTGCGGGCAATGGAAGTGTAGCTGAGCCGGGTTTTAGTTGTGTTAGTTCTATTCCTGTAGTTGGGGAAATCATAAATCCGCCTGTTTCTGTTTGCCACCAGGTGTCGATTATTGGTAGTTTCTCTTTTCCGATTACGCGGTAATACCATTTCCATGCTTCGGGGTTTATGGCTTCACCGACCGAACCGAGTTCACGCAACGAACTAAGATCGTGTTTGTTGACCCATTCTTCACCGAATTTCATGAACATTCGAACGGCAGTTGGTGTACCATAAAGAATTGTTATGCCGTGGTTTTCGATCATTGACCACCAGCGATCTTGCGCGGGATAGTCGGGTGTACCTTCAAAGAGGAATGCGGTGATACCGTGGCTCAATGGTGCATACACATTGTATGTGTGCCCTGTAATCCAACCGATGTCTGCAACGCACCAGTAAATATCTTCTTCTGTTGGATTGAAAGCCCATTTAAGTGTCCAGTAAGCCCAAACTAGGTATCCGCCAATGCCGTGTTGGACGCCTTTTGGTTTACCTGTTGTTCCTGATGTATATAGAATGAAGAGTGGGTCGGTTGAATTCATGCTTTCAGGTTCGACGTATGCATTTGCGCCAGCAGCTGTCAATGCATCGTGATACCAGATATCTCTACCTTCCTTCATTTGAACTGATTGACCCGTACGTTTAACAACGAGAACTTTCTCGACGCCTGGCATTAGTGATGATGCACGATCAGCATTGTCTTTGATTCCGACTGGTTTGCCTCTCCTAAATGAGCCGTCTGCAGTGATCAATATTTTTGCTCCGCAATCATTTACTCTATCGGCCAATGCTTCAGAACTGAATCCCGAAAACACTACTGTGTGGACTCCGCCTATTCGTGCTGTTGCCAACAAAGCTATTGGCAATTCAGGTATAACCGGCATGAACATTGCAACGCGATCGCCTTTTTTGACGCCGTAACTCTGCAATACTTTTGCCAGTTTGTTAACTTCTCTGTATAGTTGATAGTAAGTATAAGTTTTGACTTCTCCCATCTCGCCTTCCCAAATATAGGCAAGCTTGTTTTTGCGGTTGGTTTTAATGTGGCGATCTAATGCATTGTAGGAAATGTTGAGTTCACCATCAGGGAACCATTTGTAAAACGGCGGGTTCGAATCATCCAATATCGTGGTTGGAGCTTTAAACCAGTCTATTGCTTTTGATTTCTCTGCCCAGTACTCTTGAGGGTTTTTAATTGATTTTTCCCATTCCTGTCGACGAAGTTCTCCTGAAGAAACTTTCATGCTAGCAGGAGAATATTTTTCGTTGAAGGGTAAACTAGCTTCTGACATATTCTCAGTCCCAATTTAGTAGGGAGAAATGGCCCAATAGAATATAAGCGTTTTCGCATTAAATATAGAAATAAAAAATGAATAATGAGAGATTTATTTTACTGGAAAGATCGGTAGAACGGTTTTTTGATGCGCTTCGTTTAAGATTTCTGCAAACCCAAGATAGACTGCACTGAAACCGCAGATGATGCCTTCGATGCCTGTGATTGTGTTGAACCACACGGGATTTCCTAAAAGTTCACGTGCCATCAGCATAAAAAACAGTATGAATAATGTTCCGAATACTAGTTGTAAAGAGCGGTTGGTTTTTAGTGTGCCAAAGAACATTGCAAAAGTGAAAAGTCCCCACATAAAGAAGTAAGCTGCCATTGCGTTATTGTCAGAGGAAAGTACGGAGCCAAAGAAAGACGTGCCAGGAAGCAGGATCAAAGCGACAAGCGACCACCAGAAAAGGCCATAAGATGTGAATGCTACGGTACCAAATGTGTTGCCTTTTTTGAATTCCATGACGCCAACGATAATCTGCGCTAATCCTCCATAAGCCAACCCCATAGCGAGGATCATGCTGTTTAGCCCAAAAAAGCCTGCATTATGCATGTTTAGAAGAACAGTAGTCAAACCGAACCCCAACAGCCCAAGTGGTGCAGGGTTAGCTAATTTAGTACTCATGTTTAGATATTCCTTTTACTCAGAAGACTATTAATTCAGTTAAATATTTTTTGCTTAACAAAAATTTTCTACTGATCTATCGCTGTCAGAGAATATCAAAAATAAAATAGGCTGCAACTTATATAACAAAATTGATTAAATGATCTCAAAACTGATAATTACCAGAAAAAAAGAACTTGGAAGGATTTCTATTAAATGATAATATATCTTAAAATCAAGAAGAAATCCGTGCAAAATGCATATAACCGAATCAAACAAACTCATCATCACTGAAATAAATACTAAGCGAAAGAGATTTAATTGAGAACTATTTACAAATGTGCCCAGTGAATACATTGCCAACTCTAAATAATTCAGGTATTGAATCGAAAGTAATGAATCGTTGGGTTATTGTTATCGGTGGAATTTTAATACAACTTGCTTTAGGAGCAATTTATGCATGGTCTGCATTTACAGGTCCACTGCAAGGATCAGCTGCCGCAGCCAGCGAATTCGCCTTTACAAAAACAGAAACCCAAGCCATCTTCAGCGTCGGCCTTTTAGTCTTCGCAATTTTCACAATCATTGGCGGTCGCCTGCAAATCAAACAGGGACCAATGAAAGTTGCCTTGCTCGGAGGCGTCCTGCTTGGCTTGGGCTACATCCTTGCATCCTTCACCGGAGCAAGCTTTATTGGAAAACTAATTTTCATCGGCGTCCTCGCAGGAGCAGGCATTGGACTTGCCTACGTGGTGCCAATCGCTACCGGCGTAAAATGGTTCCCTGACAAGAAAGGTTTAGTCAGTGGACTTGCCGTGGCGGGCTTCGGCTTTGGGGCCTTCATCTGGATTCTCTTAGCCAACCCACCCAGCGTGCTCGGCTTCACTGGCTTAATCAGCCCACAAACGGTGGCAGGAGTAGCAACATACACGATTGCAAACGTGGATTTCGCATTCCTCGTTTACGGCATCGCGTTCTTGGTGCTGGTTTGTCTTGGTTCATTAGTTATGAAGAACCCACCCACGGGTTATGCACCCAAAGGTTGGACTCCACCACAAACCAAGTCAGGGAAACCAGGCGGAATCTCCCTCAAACCCAAAGCGATGCTCAAATCAAGGAACTTCTACATCCTCTGGATGATGTTCCTCATCGGCGCATTAGCTGGCTTAATGGTTATCGGTAACGTCCAGAACTTCGCCAAAAGCACCACTGACGGATTCATCGCCTACGGCTTTAGCGTAACCGAAGCAGTAGACTTCGCTGTTATAGGCGCTGCTGTGTGCTTGCCTATCTTTAACGGCGCGGGCAGAATCGTGTGGGGACAAATCTCCGACAAAACCGGACGCCGCAAAGCCCTTATGGCAATGTTCGCATTCCAAGCAGTCACCATGGGACTGTTCTTCTACACCCCCGCCAACCCCTACCTGTTCTACGTGATTGCAGCGTTGATTGGCTTTAACTTCGGCGGCAACTTCGCGTTGTTCCCCTCAAGCTGCGCAGACTCGTTTGGATCAGAAAACGTGGGACTAAACTATGGGTTCCTCTTTACCTCCTATGGCATAGGCGGTATCGTGGGTCCGATTCTAGCGGGCGCAGTGCAAGATGCAGGCCTTAGCTTCCTGTATGCCTTCATCCCAGCTGCTATAATGTGTGTTGTAGCTGTAGGGCTTTCGGTTGTATACCGTGAAGATAAGAAATGCATATAGTGTGAAAGCAATTTCACACCCCCCATGATTTATTTTTTTAAGTTCTAACAAATAAGCAGATTCTTGCATGTGTTCGGAGTTAAAAAGAAGAGGGCCATTGCAGAATGCACATTAGCCGATTTTAGGGTTTTTCCTTAATGATTCTCTCAAAAAAAGCCAAAGTTTGGCTGGGCACTGTCACAATACGGGTGTCCACATCAGTGAATGTTACTTTTTCCATGTTCTCTGTCTCCTGTTCATACTCCTCAAACGCCTCCATGCTAGGCGCATCATAAACCGTCCAAGACTGGTGTCCCCAGCGATCAGTCCAAATACCCACAACCTTAACGCCGTGTTTGCCAGCGAGGGCATCGACTTTTTTGAGCCAATCCATGGTTATTAAGAGATTTTTTCTGTTGCCTATGGGGCAGCTTTCAGGGGAATGCGTATAGATTTGTAGTATATGCATATTTTTTCCTCTATGTGGTTCACTACTTCATGGAAGTTTAAAGGGTTTTCGAAAACCAAAAAGGCGGCTAAAAACTAACTGGGGTGGCAAAAGCCCAGGGAAGTAGGTGGATTAAGTTTTTCTTTTAGTCTTTTCTGCGTCTGCTGGTTAGGTATTTACCTACTTCAAGCACAGTGAAGAGCAAGCCTGCGTACAGAGCCGCTACGACCCAGTCAATTAGCTCGGGGGTATGAACATCGAAGATTTGTTGTATTCCTGGTGTGTAGAGAACCACGAGTTGCAAGACGAAGGAGACAAGCACTGCCAGCCATAGGAACTTGTTTCTGAAGGGTCCGACTTTGGCGATGGGGTACTTGAAAGACCGCGCGGAAATCGCTATTGTCAGCTCCATAACTACCATCGCGGTGAATAGTTGCGTACGTGCCTCCAAAAGCTGGAAGCTGCTTTCCCAAGGCATATGGGAGAAGAACGCAATCAAGAGCAGCACCGTCATGAAGATGGGCACTGTGGTGAGATAGACTTTGACGTCACGTGTGAAAACACTTTCGTTTGGGTTGCGTGGTTTGCGTTCCATCAAATCTGGGTCACCGGGGTCTACTCCTAAAGCGATAGCGGGTAAACCGTCGGTTACTAGATTAATCCAGAGTATCTGAACCGCTGTTAAGGCAATGGCAGCATCGTTAGCATAGGGGTGGAACCCTGGTGATAACCAGGCGGCAAGATAAGGCACCGAGACCACAGCTATGAACATGACTAAGATTTCCATGATGTTACATTGCAACAGATAAGTGAGATATTTTTTGATGTTATCGTAGATTTCTCTGCCCTCGCGGACTGCTTTGACAATGCTGGCAAAGTTGTCGTCGGCAAGAACCATGTCTGCCGCTTCCTTTGTGACTTCAGTGCCAGAGATGCCCATAGCTATGCCTATATCGCTCATCTTGAGCGCAGGCGCGTCATTAACGCCGTCTCCGGTCATAGCGACGACTTCGTTTTTCTTTTTCCAGGCTTTGACGATGCGGGATTTATGTTCAGGCGCCACACGAGCGTAAATCACCACTTTCTCCACCACCGCTTCTAGTTCTTCATTGCTCATCGCTTCAAGTTCTTCACCTGTAAGCACTTGGTTTTCCTCAACAACTTCGCCAAGTAAGTTGAGTTCTTTGGCGACAGCGGTGGCGGTTAATTTGTGATCGCCAGTTATCATGACGACGCGGATGCCTGCGTTGCGGCAGATGCCGATGGCGTCTTTAACCTCACTTCTGGGTGGGTCAATCATGCTCATGATACCAACAAACACAAATCCCTCTTCGTTGTCCTCTGTGAATTCTCCTTTGTCTTGAGAAAGCATTTTGTAGGCAAAGCCGAGGTTGCGTAGCGCCTGCAACGCCATGGCTTCGGTGACTTTGTGGTGTTTAATACGGATTTCCTCAGTTAACAGCTGAACTTTGCCAGCGAGAAGAATTTGACTGCATTTTTCCAGCACAACTTCAGGTGCGCCTTTCATGTAAGCTACTTTTTGGTTTCCTGCTACGTGGATTGTGGTCATGCGTTTTCGTTCCGAGGAAAAGGGCACCTCGGCAATGCGGGGTTCTTGGGCCTCCAGCTCTGCTTTTTTGATGCCTGCTTTTTCTGCGGCTACAACAAGTGCGCCTTCAGTTGGATCACCTTTCACGATCCACTTACGCGTCTGCGGATCCCTTTCCAGTCCAGAGTCGTTGCAAAGAACTGAAGTTTTTAGCAGTGCTATGAGGTCTCCTTTTGGCTCTATTTTTTTGTCTTCGAATTGGAATTCGCCCTCGGGGGCGTAGCCGATACCTGTGACTTTAACGGATTGGTCATCCACGTAGATGCGTTGAACCGTCATTTCGCCTTTGGTCATGGTGCCTGTTTTGTCACTGCATATTACGCTGGTGCTGCCCAACGTTTCTACTGCGGGGAGGCGTTTGACGATGGTGTTGACTTTTGCCATGCGGTACATGCCGATGGCGAGTGCACCGGTGATTATGGCGGGGAGTGCTTCGGGGACAGCTGCGACGGCGAGGCTGATTGCCCAAAGAGCCATCGCGATGAGGTCTCGTCCTTCCACGACAACACCCACGACACCCACGCTTATGGCGATTATGACCGCTAAAATTCCGATCCATTTACCTACGCTACTCATACGGCGCTCAAGTGGAGTTTTCTCCTGTGGGGCAGATTGCACCATCTCTGCGATTTTCCCAAACTCTGTGGTCATGCCCGTGTTGGTTACAATTGCTTTGCCTCTGCCGTAGACCACGACGGTACCTGTAAAAACCATGTTTATTCGGTCGTTTAGTTGGGTCTGCGCTGGCAGGGCTTGGGTGCTTTTTAGGACAGGGGCTGACTCGCCTGTTAAGGATGCCTCGTCGGTTTTCATGGTGAAGGCTTCAATGAGGCGGGCGTCAGCGGGGATTTTATCACCCGTCGAGAGAACAACAATGTCACCGGGAACAAGTTGGGTGGCAGGAATTTTGATTTCTTTGCCATCGCGGATAACCTGCGCGGTGGGCGCCGTCATTTTTTTGAGGGCTTCAACCGCTTTTTCACTGCGGTATTCTTGAGTAAAACCTAAAACTGCACTGGCTACTACTATAGCAAGGATAATTAGCGCATCGGCCACTTCTCCGACGGCAAAAGAGAGAGCGATTGCAAAAAGCAGTATAATCATGAGAACGTTAGTAAATTGGCCCAAGAGAAGCTTGAGGGGTGACTTACCTTTTTCTTTCTTGAGTTCGTTTGGTCCATAGGTGGATAGGCGTTCTTGTGCGACCTGAGTGGTTAGCCCTTGATTTGAAATAACCTTTAAGTCACTTGTTACTTGTTCAAGCGTTTCACTGTGCCAAACTTTCACTTGCTCTCTCACTCTCCATAATATTCTTCCACTCAAGGTATTAATGTCTTAATATCTTTCAATTATCAACAGACAAAACATTAGCATAGTCCATAAAAAACCAAAATATGCTCAAGATAAAATAGAAAAAACTAAACAAAACTCAAACAATACCACTAAGATCAAAACTTATGGAGAATCGCAATGAAAGGTGTACTTGCTACAAAGACATCAATATTGACAATTAAAGTTCATGATGTGCACGATGATAAGCTCGGCTATGAACAAAAAGTAAAACCACACCTATTACCAACGCCAAAAGACTCAACAGATAAAGCATCCACGCAAAGGACCAGCCATAACTCACGATTTGTTTTTGCCATTCCCAAGGAAAATCCGAAGCTTTTCCAAGTGGCCATGCACCTATTATTTGGTAGGCAAACCCGAACACTGTTAAAAGAATTGCAACATGTTCACTGTTAACGGTTAAGCCTGAACGAAGTGCTTGAATACTATATGCACATAACATTAAAATGCCCAAAAGCAAGGCAGGTAAGCTCGTGATGAAAAAGATTGGGCTGATTAAACTTCGGGGTAACAGAGCATAGATTGCTGATGGTAATATGTCAAAAACATCTTTTCCCCAAGCAGATATTGTCCAGCCACTCATGATTACCACTGCAATATAGAAAGAACCATAAGCTGCCAAAAACAAACCTAAAGATATCCAATGATTTTCAATATAACCTCGTATACGGTTAATTGGAGCTGTTCGATTCTGGCTCATTGACAATACAACTTTGGTGACGGCTATTATTGCTTTTGCATATATTACCTTTCAAATCTTATGTAATCCCATATTTTGAATTTTTTATCAGGATACAAAAGGTTCTAAAGCCTTAACAACCCAATATAAAATTGGTTTTAGGGTGTCTTAATGAAATTTGAAACTAAATTCCAAAGCATCATTCAACGCACTTCAAACGTGACAAGCTTCAGGTTTCCTCGACCAGCAGACCTTGAGTATAAACCGGGACAATTCTTCTTTGTAACGTTACGGTACGAAGATAAGGAGTTACGTAAGCATTTTAGCTTTAGCAGTAGCCCCACCGAAATGGATCACTTTGAATTCACTAAAAAACTAAGTGACAGCGAATACTCAAGTGCATTAAGAGCTGTTAAGGCGGGGGATTGGGCCAACATCGAGGGGCCTTATGGACAATTCACCTTTGAAGGCCAATACCCAAAAATTGCCTTACTGGGAGGCGGCATTGGTATAACCCCCTTTATGAGCATCGCTAAATACGCCACAGACAAAAACCTGAGCAACAAGATTACACTGTTTTATGGTTGCCATACACCAAACGATATTGTGTTTAGAGAAGAATTCTTGGAATTATCCAAACAAAACAGCAACCTAAAAGTCTATCTAACTGTAAACAAAGCCACACCTGACTGGACGGGTGCAACAGGAAGGATTGATGCTGAGGTGATACGGCGGGAAATTCCAGATTTCAAAGAGTATATATTCTATGCCTGCGGTCCGCCGCCCATGGTCAAAGCTATGCAGGGACTCGTGGAGAGTTTAGGATTATCTAAGGAAAAGCTGAAAATAGAATATTTCCCAGGCTACCCCTAATTTACGGCTTAAACCTTAAAAAGGAGCTTATCACACAGAATTAATCGAAATAACTTGAAACTAAGTGCCTTAACCGTAAGGTACCTCAATACCAAAATCAATAAAAATAGCCATTCTCATCGCTTTAGTAGCTAAAATTCTTCTATCCAATAGGCTACACAGTAACCTACCTAAACCAAGACATCTCAACAAAAGTAATAATTTTCGGTAACTTGTTAAAGCAATGGCAGTCATGTAGCTATGTTGACATCACCAAAAAAGATTTCATAAACGCTGCAAAGAACAAACTTCATAATTTTCTTTCAATTCTATCCCTTCTGACAGGTATTCACGTTCAATTTTGAAGGCTGGATTTCAATGAAGCTAAAGCAGTGAAACTTTGTGTGTTCTTGAACGGCTCAGTTTGCATTGGGATGGTCAAAATTTCAAAAGAGTAGGTTAAGGGTAGAACCGACGTGTGGTTCTTGGAAACGGAATAGCATCGATAATATTTTCCAGATCAAGCATCCAAACCAGCAAACGCTCCAAGCCCATGCCAAAACCCACATGTGGCACGGTGCCGTATCGCCTTAAGTCAAGGTACCATTCGTAATCCTCGGGTTTCAAGCCCTGAGCCCTCATGCGGTCTATCAGAATGTCTTTGTTGTCTTCTCTGGCGCCACCTGTGCTTATTTCACCAATTCGTGGCACCATCATATCGACCGACATGGCAACTTCGGGGTGATCACTATAAGTTTTGCAATAGAAAGCTTTGATGGCTGTGGGGTAATCATAAACGAAGAAGGGTTTGCCAAAGTCTTCCGCAAGCACTTTCTCGTCTTCATAACCAAGGTCAGCGCCCCATTCCAAGGCAGGGTTTTTGGATTTGAGACGTTCGATAGCTTCTTTGTATGTAATTTTTGGAAAAGGAACCTGCACTGCTCTGAGTTTACCGATGTCTGCACCCAGTTCCTTGAATTCCTTCTCGCATTTCATCGCTATTGTCTGGCAGATATGCGCAAGTAATCCTTCCTCAAACTTCATCAAATCATTCATGTCTGCAAAGGGCCATTCGCCCTCCATGTGCCAATATTCTGTTAAGTGCCGTATCGTTCTGCTCTTTTCAGCCCGAAAAGAAGGCGCAATACAGTAAACATTCTCCAGTGAATACATCAAAATTTCTAGGTAGAGTTGACTGCTCTGGGTCAAGTAGAGTTCTTGGTCAAAGTATTTCAAGCCGAAGAGAGTTGAGCCGCCTTCCACCGCAGCGGAGATAAACATTGGTGGTGAAACCTCGGTGTAGCACTCCTTTTTGAAGTATTCGCGAGCCGCCTCTAAAACTTGAGCGCGGACTTTCATAACCAAGTTCATTTTGCGGCTACGCAGCCAAAGGTGACGCATATCACGGATGAATTCCTCGCTTTTATCCTTGGAAATGGGGAAAGTCTCTGCCAATCCAATGATTTCTAATTTGTCAGCCCCGATTTCAAAACCTCCGGGTGCGCGTTTATCTTCTTTGGCGGTGCCTTCCAGTAAAAACGAGGACTCGATAGTTAATTTTTGGGCTTCACTCCAACTGGAGCAGGTTTTTTTAATTGTAGATTGGATTACGCCTGTGGAGTCGCGGATTAAGAGGAATATTAGTTCTTTTCCTTCTCTTTTGCGGTAGACCCAGCCGCGAACTTTGACTTTTTGGTCAGTACATTTTCCGTCTAATATTTGGCTTATCTTCACCGGTGACATCGTGCATCAACTGTTTGCAGATATACCATTCTTCAGACCTAAATGCCTATCGATCAGGGTTCTAATTTAACTGCATCACAATATTACGCTTCTCTGACTTTTGGTTCATGAACTCGCCAAAAAACAAAAACAGACAAAGGTATCATGGTAACTGCTAAGAGAAGAAATGGAAGCTGAGGCGAAACATAAACGTAGATTAGGCCAACCATAATCTGCAAAATCGCCTGCACGAGGAACATGAAGAACTGCAAACAGCCCGTAGCCGTGCCTCTTAGGCTTCGAGGAACCAAATCGCCCATGAGGACTATATAGCTATTTAACTGCAATAAGTTTCCCAAACCAAAGAAAAAGAAAGAAAGAAGAAGCATATTGAAGTCTGCGTTTACAAACAGAATCATTCCGGGTACGAATAGCAAATAACCCAAGATTAGGAAAAGTTTCCTCCCGAACACGTCCATACTAAAACCAGCGATTATAGCTGGAAATGCAATTGTTAGGTATCGAAAAGCCATAACGATTGCCCACTGCTCGAGCGACATGCTAAGCACACTTGTGGCATAAACTACAAAGTATGTTTGGCAGCTAATAACTAATCCATTTACAATTATAACGACTAAAAAAAGGTTATATGCAGATTTTGGAACTTTGCGCCAAACAAAGAGACCTTCTTTTACGGCTTTTGGGTATTCTCGCAGAGCGTTAAAAAATCCTAGTTTTGCTGGTCCACCGGTTACTGGAAGAGTTTCAGTTAATCGAAGGCGCAATATGGCGATAGTGAAGTACCCAATTGACGTTAACGAGTATGCCACACGCATACCTAAATCAAAATTGAAGGTAACTACCAGATACTGAGCAATCAATGGCGCAGGCAAAAGAACAAGCGTGGTAATCACCGACTGAAAACTAAAACCAGCGCCACGGTTTTGCGAAGGCAACGAATCAATTACCATAGCCATCAAGGCAGGTCCATAAATCGAACAAAAATTCTGCACAAGTAACCCAATTAGTATAAATGGCCACGAGGGAGCAAAAACGAAGAATAGGCTACCAATTCCCAGCCCAAATGTCATTGAGACGATAAGTCGTCTTCTGCCATGTTTGTCAGCTAAGTAACCACCGGGAAACTGAACAAACGCCACTGCGATGGAACCAGCAAAGCCCATGATCGAAAGCAGAAGTTCATTAGCACCCAAATGCAAATAGAAGAGGCTGGCGTAGGTGTCAGGAATTGGCTGAACAGAGAACATGATTATCCAGCTTATTGTTATGAGTAGAAAGTTGCCTCGTAGGACGGCATGATCACCGCGGAAAAACCCTGCGAACTTCATCGCAAAGAAATTCAGTTAAGCAATATTTAAGGAGAAACTTGACGATGCCTATCTCTAACATCATAAAGTGATAAAAACCCCGCAAATCTTAAATCGCCCCTTCATCGAGCTTTATTTTGAATACTAAAATGCAAGGCGACATTGACGGAAAAAACAAACTTAGTGCCTTACGAATTTCAGCTATTGCTATTTTCAGTGTTGTCATAGTTGAAGTTACGATTGGCTCACTTGTCAACAGCTTAGCAATAATCAGCGATGGCTTGCACGCTTTACTCGATGGAGTATCGAGTATCATATTGTTTTTTGCTGTTCAAACTGCAATGAAACCTGCAGATGAAGAACACACTTATGGACACGAAAAATTTGAAACCATAGGGGGATTAATCGGAGGTATTGTTCTAATTGCTATAGCAGGCATAATTTTTTATGAAGCTGTACTGAGATTAATAACTAATACCCAACTTTCTAGTGGTGTAGAATATACTGGCTTCATCGCCATCGGCTACTCACTCTTCATCGCAGCACTAAGAGTCAAACTTTTTAACAAAAAACAAACTGTAGAAAGTCAATCAATGAAAGCAGGGCTCTACGATGCAATCGCCGATTTAAGCTCAACTTTTATCGCTCTTTTAGGTTTCGCATTAGCTCTTTCAGGCTTCTCAGGTGCAGACGCTTTTGCCTCAATCTTTCTAGGGGGCATGCTTACATATTTGAGCATTAAATTAGTCAAGACCAGTGTAATGGAACTAAGCGATACCGCCTCAAAAGAAATCAGAGAAAGAACAAAACAAGTAATCGTCTCCTGTGATGGGGTTGTAAAAACCGAAAACCTCAAAGTCAGAAAAGTAAGCTCCAAACTGTTCGTTGATGCTACGGTTCAGGTGCCAAGTGTAATGAGTTTGGAAGACGCTCACGTATTGGCGTCAAAGATAGAGATATGCCTCAAAGATGCCTTTGGCAACGTTGACGCAACTATACATGTTGAACCTTCAGACAAAGAACAACAGATGAAACATCTAGTTAAGAAGTTGGCAACGGTTGAGGGAGTGAAAGAAATCCATGAAATCTCAATTAACAACGTCAGCGGCAGACTTTATATTACCCTGCATGCCTACGTTAATCCTCAATTAACGGTGGAAGAAGCGCATAAAATTGCTGAGGCTATAGAGGGCAGAGTTTATGCGGAGATTAAACCCTTAGAGAACGTTACAGTGCATGTGGAACCAGCTGGAGTTGCCGTTCCAGCTGAACAAGTTAACGATGCAAAACTGCTAAAAGTTGTTTATGACTCGGCTAAAGATATTGGAAAGAACCTTCAGGTTAAACGGGTGACAACTTATGCTGCCGAGGGCAAACGATACATTAACATTGACTGCTGCTTCATCAAGTATGTGCAAATAAAAGAAGCCCACCGTTTAGCCTCCCTTTTAGAGAAGGAAACTAAAGAACATTTTTCTAACGCCATAGTAACGGTTCACATTGAGCCTCTTTAAAAATAGTCCAATTAAAGTAACCAAAAATTGATTGTTTCACCAATAGAGTCAAGTGAGAATGAACTTTCAAGCCAATAATATTCTTAATTTGAGACTAAAAAACGAGCAAAATATCCGCAGAATAGATATTTCTTCACTAAAAAAAGGAGAGAGGGGAATGTTTGTTTAAACAGTTGGTGGAGGTGGTGGGTAGTTTGTTGTTGGCTCAGACGATTTGAGTTGGAAGAAAGCAATTGCCAGTAATAGTATTGCTATCCACATTAGGATTAAACCTATTCCGACGATTGTCAAAAATGCACCTATCAACAGTAGTAATCCTGCTGTACCAAACAAACCAACGTTTGATTTTTCGGTGACTTGTTTTAGTGAGCGTCTGATGAAGAATGTTGCGATAATGGCGAAAATCCAGATTATGGCTAAAACAGCGATTATTCCTACAATGAGCGAAATCAGTGTAGTAGAGTCAAAGTTGGCTGAAGTGAACGCGTTTGTATCCGGAGTCATTCCTTGAAGCGATGTCCAAGTGCCATCCCAGCCTGGATATAACTGGTATATAAAGTCAGAGATGTTTGAAAAGATAACAGTTAATGCAACTGCTACTGCAAGGCCTACACCGATTATACCTGTAATTATGCCATAGAGTGCGTTTCTAAAGATTCGGCTGTCTCTGTAATAGTTGCCTATGCCGTAAAGAGCGATTAGTATCATGATAGCTCCGATAAGTTCTAAAATACTAAGATAATTACCTACGGGCATTATTCCGATGAACATCAGTATTGCGCCTATGCCGCCGATGATCTTGTTTGTTTCGAAGTTCATAATTTTTCCTCTAAAGTTTTTTTAGTGCAATTTAGATAAAAACTTTTGCATACCAATTCATGGCAAATTTCAGGTTCAACATTACCCGGGCATAGAAAATTTGTGTTAAATCATGATTAACTTGCCTTGCCCTTGTCTAGTTGAGCCTGCAAAATATTATAGTATGTTTGCAAATAAGCTTCGCCATCTGCTGTTATCGTGTACACTTTGCGGGAGCGCCCGTCCTTCTGCAGCTTTTTGCTCTTTAAAAATCCCTTTGTCTCGAGGCCGTTAAGGGTGGGGTAAAGAGAGCCATGCCGGAGTTTAACGTTGAAGTCAGTTTCTACCTGCTTTTTTACCTTGTACCCCCAGGTCGGCTGGCTTTGGATAATGCGAAGAAGTTGTATGTCTAGTAGGCTTCTGATTATGTGTTGTACAATTTCTTTTTTATAGGTTTCAGACATGTGATTTGCCTTTTTGGGGTTGCTAATTTATCGTTCCAGGTTTGGATTTATTTAGCTTATGTTAACTTTGGCGGTTAAGTTATGCGTTATTATGTTTTGGTATGCTTGTATTATGTATCAAGGTTTATAAGTTGTGTATTGCTACTTTGTAATCAAGATATGTCCAATTAAGGACATATTGTATACAAGTCTAACAGAAAAACTGTTCGACAAAAATACAACAATACGGAGATATAAAAAATGTTCAAAGCAAACACACAAAAAGAGGTCTCAACAAAACTCACCAAAGGCCTACTCGACATGATCATCCTGCAATTCCTCCAAAACCAACCCATGCACGGCTACCAAATAATCACCAAAATCCGCAAAAACTTCGGCGTCTACTTCGGCCCATCCACCGTCTACCCTTTACTCGGCGCCCTGAGAAGAAAGGCTACGTAGACAGCAAATGGAACATGAATTACGAACGCCCAAGAAAAATCTACAGCATAACCAATGAGGGACATAGTATCCTCACTTTCACCGAAGAATCCCTCAGTTTAATCTGCAGAAAAATAACCATAGTCAACCCAGAAACAGAACCAACCTTCGGAATCACGATACCAAAAAACAGAAAAGACCTAACATTAGAAGTACCATAAACCGGGCAAGCCTTTCTGCACTTCCTAGAACAATTTACTCAAGAAAAATTCCAGATGTAGTAAATAAAAACGAACAAACTTATTTTAAATACTTCTACAAGCAAATGCTATTATTATAAACGTGCGGGGTGCACAGCCTTAA
Source organism: Candidatus Bathyarchaeota archaeon (assembly GCA_963810665.1). Classification (GTDB taxonomy): domain Archaea; phylum Thermoproteota; class Bathyarchaeia; order Bathyarchaeales; family Bathycorpusculaceae; genus Bathycorpusculum. The sequence continues at coordinate 20,493 of CAWEOM010000019.1, forward strand.
AAGCGGCAAACAAAATCAAAAATGACGAATTAACCACGCAGATTTTAGAGTTTTGCAGACATATTGCGTGGAAATCAAAAATCGTCGCTATAGCACAAGTAGATAATTACTCACTAAAAGAGCCAAACGAGAGAACTATCCTCGAGGTCATGCTGATAATCCATGATTTTCAACCTCGTCTCATGAGCTACCTAAAATCAATAAAAAACAAAACCGTTTTTGTCTTCGCAGTGGATCAGTGGATCTTTGAACGCGACATAGACAGAGGAATGTTGGGAGAAGCCATCGCAAGCAAACTCGTTTTCCCATATCAGGCACTTTGGGGAGAAAACTATTTGCGCGAGCGAGAAGGAGTACTTAAGCAGCGCTTGGTTTTGGAATTGCTAGAGAACATAGTCATCAACTTTCCTGAACTTGCTCACCGTATCCAGATTTTGCCCCAGTATTTCATGTACGAAGTGTTTTCCAATCGACTAAGGGTTTTTCCGTTGCTGGCCTACGACTTGGCAAATTTAACCAGCGGCTTGATTCAGAATGAAGAGCAGTCACTGAACATCTACAAAGTTGCACTAAAAAAGCTTGAAGCCCAACAGAAAATCAGTTTACAAAATGGATATGTCTCAATAACGAAGGAGTTTATTGAGCAGTGCCAAGACCCCAAACTCCGAATTATCAACATCGCTAAGAATGCACCCAGAACCCTGTTTATTTCAATCTTTGGCGTCCTTCCCCAGTTAATGAGCATCGTTTCTCAAAACATAGATGCGTTTTGGCGTACACAGAAAATTAACTGGATACGTCCAGCAAATCACGCGGCAAGTTTTATTGACCCACAAGAATACGTTTTTTTCCCAACTGCTACGGGCTTAGTCTCTCTATCAGACAAGATCGATATCAAGGGATTCGCACAAAAGCTGTTACTTAAAGGACAGAACACAAACATCGAGGTTAAACCCGTCGGCGGTATGCTAAACGATGTTTACGTGATAAACGCGTCTGCAAACAGCCTCGAAACGAAAATTTTGGCTAAGCGGTTTAAAGATTGGTCTGGATTTAAGTGGTTTCCATTAACGTTATGGTCTTTTGGAGCAAGATCATTTGCTGTTTCAGGGCAGTCGCGACTGGCTAAAGAATGCGCGATAAGCGAATTTCTTCTCAGTGAAGGTTTCAATGTTCCAAAGATACTGCATGTCAGCAATGCAGAACGCATAGTGTTTATGGAATTTATAGAGGGCGAAGGTCTCAACCAAGCCATCAAACGATATTCAACCGCAACAGATGAAAAGGTAACCTCAAATGTCCTAAATATTGTTAGGAGTGTCGGTGAAATTCTAGCGCGGGTACACGAACACAACGTTTCATTGGGCGACACTAAACCTGACAACGTTTTAATCAACCCCAATGGCAAAATTTTTCTCATCGATTTTGAACAAGCACTTCAAGGCGGTGACAAAACATGGGATATAGCGGTGTTTCTCTACTATTGCGGGCACTATCTGCAACCCTTTGATAGCAATCTAAAAGCTGAAGCCATAACTCAAGCATTTATCAGCGGTTATCTGAGTGGCGGTGGCAACGTGGAGAAGGTACGTAAAGCTGGGCTTGCTAAATATACGAGAGTATTTAGCATCTTTACCATGCCGGCGACAGTGTTTGCAATCTCTAACGTATGTAAAAAAGCCCAAGCCCTAAAATGAGACAAACAACACAATAATTATTTACAAAATCACAATAGATAGAAGAAAGGAAATATCGTATTATTTGGCTAGTAAAATATATTTGTAACAAAAACATAGGTATATGGTGAATTTTATGGATAATTTCTACTTTTATAAAGGAATCTATAAGGTCAAAGTTTTAACCAAAAGCACAGGATACTGGATAATTGAGGCTCAGGAAGATTTTGAAGACTGCTTATACAACAAAAGAATCCATGTCAAGAGTGGGGAACAACGTATCGTAAAGCCTACAGAGTTGCAACCTAAAAAAGTGCTCTCGCCACCTATCCCTGAACATACGTATGAGCTACAATTGGAGAAAAAAGTCAAACGTATGTTAGAAGAAGATAATAATAAAATCGACGACCCAAAATAGTAAAAAATTTTTATTTTGTTCAAGACAAAGAAAATACGGAGTATCTTATTGAATAATATAATAATTCTGACGCGTTTAGCACAAATCTCATTGTCAACTCATCTCAACAGGGCTTCAAAGCTTAAATTGGTCGTGATGTATTTTCACTTCCAAATAAAGAGGAAGCAAAGTTGGCTAATGAACTAATCCAAGACGGAGACTACGTGCTCATCTACTTAGACGCACGCCGAACCTATATGATAAAAATCCAAGCAGGACAAACCTTCCATACCCACAAAGGCTACCTGAAGCTCGAGAATTTAATCAACAAAGAATTCGGAGAACCAATCAAAAGCAGCCTGGGCGTAACATTCACCACCTTAAAGCCTTCTTTAACTGACTATATGATGAAATCAGGTCGCAACACCCAAATAGTCTATCCCAAAGATGCAGCTCTTATAGTAATGTTTAGTGGAATCGGACCCGGCAGCCGCGTTGTTGAATCGGGTACAGGAACAGGTGCTCTCACGACAGCGCTTGCTCACTACGTTGGATCCACAGGTAAAGTTTACACCTACGAACTTCGCAGCGAATTCCAAAAAAACGCAGCAAAAAACCTTCAGCGCTCAAAACTCATAGAAAATGTTGAGATGAAAAGCGGTGATGTCACCATGGGCATTGACGAGCGAGATTTAGACAGCGTAATTTTGGACCTCTCAGTTCCATGGCTCGTAGTTCCTCACGCATACGAAGCCCTCAAACCCTCAGGCAGTATCGTTTCGTTTAGCCCAACCATCGATCAAGTTGTCCGCACGACCGAGGCGTTGCGTGAAAACGGCTTTGTTTTCATAGAAACCATTGAGTGCCTGATGCGCTCTATGCAAGTGGAGAGGGGCAAAACTAGACCCAACACAATGATGACAGGCCACACGGGGTACATTACGCATGCAAGAAAAATCCTAAAGCAGATCATTCAAGAAAAAGTATCTGCTTTGGCAGAAAAAGAAATAGTGGAACCCAAAGAAGAAAAGGCTGAAGAAGAAACTGCCTAGACCCTGGTTTTCATTTTACGCTGTTTAGATCCAGATATAGGCATGCTTAGTGACCAAACAGCCTGTTTTAACTGCTCGCTCTTTTCGCCTCGTGTTAAACCGTAGTAGGCGCCAAGAATCTTGCCAAAGTAGGGAATTAGAACTTGATCAAAGGTCTTATAGATCAAGGGGTTTGACAAGCGGTTTTCCAGAAATGTTGGTTTCCAGATTTTGATGTTGTATTCCCAACATTTAATAAAGAAATCCCATCGTGCTTTGGATAGCGAATCCATCTCTGCACCTTTCTTGTTCATCAAAACGCAGTTTTCCAGCGGCACAAAGAAAAGCGGCACATAAAAAGCGTTGTAGTCTTTGAGTTTATCCATCAATTCCAACGTTTGCAACATGTCCTCTTCTTTCTCGTCGGGCAAGCCGATGATGAGGGTCGCTAGTGGGTACCAGTCGTTATCATTCAAGATACCAAAAGCGCTCGTTACGACTTCCTGCCACTGCTCAGGTTTAAATGGTAACATCTTACCCGCCATATACTTTTTCATGAGCCGGGGGCTACCAGTTTCGATACCAGTTTCAGCCGTGATTATTGGTCTTTTTCCGAATGAATACCAGCTTTTTTCGATGAGTATTTCAGCTAGTTGCTTAATCATCAAAGGGTCATGATAAACAGGAGCAAGCGACATATGAGAAGCTTGAATACTTTTTACGCCCGGATGATCTGCTATGCTTTTGCAGAGTTTCACTATAGCGTTTCTGTTGGGAACGAATTTTTTGTCTGTGGTGCCGTAGAGGAAAAGGTCTTCAGTGATTAAGGTTATGTGGTCGCTACCTTGGGCAGTGCTCAACGCGACTTCCTGCATGATTTTATCCAGCGGCACATCAACCTTATTCTGCATTGTAGGAGTACAGAATTGGCAGTTGCGGCCACACCCCTTGGAGATTTCGACAGCTCCATGGATAGCCACCTGCTTGGTGATTGGCATTTCTTGATTATAGTCCCAGTTGCTCAGCGATTCATCAGCCTTTGCGATGCGTGGGATAGGTTCACCGCTTATAGCTTTCCTGAAAACCTCAACTATTGGCCCCGGCCTGCCACCGACCAGAACACAGTCTACACCGTAACTCTCAGAAACGTGTTGACGTTCAAGTTGCCATGAGCCGAATCCACCAACTATAATCTTGGGCTTATGCTTTTTGATGGATGGGTGCATAACGAGTTTGCGGAACTCTATAGCATTCATAGGTTCGCCGCCACCTACTATAGAAGAATAGGTTTTGCTTACGTAACCCATTCCTGTAGGATCCATTGAGGATATGCCCAACACTTTTGTAGCAGGCCCAACAAATAAATGTAAATCTTCGGGGTGAACAACTGCTATATCATCTGGAGAAAAGCCGCCTTCTAAAAGGATTGATTCAACTTTGCGTAGCCCATAAGGAGCATAACTTGCTTGTCCATTGGGTTTTCGTCCGCAGTGAGGATAAAGAGTTTTCCGAACGTATGAGAGTGGAATGGGACCTTTGCCGAAACCTCCGACGAAGGCAATGAAGGGGTTATTGAGGAAATCACTCATTTCTGTGGCTGATGCGGTAAGGACTATTTTCTTGCCTGTTACTGTTTCCAACCTTTCGCTTCCTGTAAGGAGTTATTGAATATGTTCATAGCCCTTTTAAAAATTGCTATCGATTGTATAATTACGTTGGAGACTTAGCCAAGTCATTTGAAAGTGTGCCATCTGAGAAACTCTGATTTTGCGTATGTTAAGAGGGTGTAACCGTTTTAAGGTTTGTTTTACCTCATAAACATGTCTGAAGGAAAGTAACCTTGCCAAAAATGTACAAAATCAGCTATAACCCTGAATAAAATCATATTAAATATTAGATTTTTGGAAATCTAAAAAAGTAGGATTCATTAAAAAGTGGGAAGTTAATGAAGGTTCTAAGGCAGGTTTTGTGTTTGTGTGTTGTACAGTTTAGTTTTGGCATATTCTAAGAGTGGAAATATTGTTTTTGTGCATTATTTCATGATTGGTTGTGTAGTTGTGTATTACACGTCATGCTCTAATATGCTGGTGTTATGTAAAAGGCTTTAACTAGCCAAATAGCTATACTTAAGTCATAAGACTCACAAGGAATTAACGGTTATGAACACAAAAAACAACCAACAAACACAAACAAAACTCACCAAAGGACTCCTAGACATGATAATCCTACAATACCTAGAAAAACAAAACATGCACGGCTACCAAATAATAACAAACATACGCAAAAACTACGGCGTCTACTTCGGCCCCAGCACCATCTATCCCCTACTTGGCCAACTAGAAAAGAAGGGACAGGTTAGCAGCGTATGGGATATGACCTCAGATAGACCCCGCAAAGTCTACACACTAACAGAACAAGGAAAAAACACACTAAAATTCACCGAAAACTCTCTACTCATGATCTGCCAAAAAATAAGCCCAGAACTAACAGTTAAAGTTCAAATGCCAGAGATGATTTTAGCATAACCAACATCAACATTTCACAGGATCTTCATGACTTCTAATTGTGCCCCCCCTAAAAACCCCAAAAAAAAGTAGTAGTAGTAGTCCAGTTATATTTAGAGCGCTGGACTACTATTAAGACAAAAATCCAAAGCACTATCACACCAACCCTTCACCTATACCCATCACCACCAATAAAACTCCGACAAAAACAACGTAGCACTTCAGAAAACCCAAATAACCCAAAAGCATATGGTTCATCCCCGAAACTGGGAAGGGCATCTAACTTAAGGTGGGTCAGAAGAAATTAGCAATAGCTTTCAAATTAGAGTAGTTTAAGAAATTCTTGCCGAACTCATCACTTCGATGTTTTTTTATGGGTCCTTTGTGTTTTGCTCTTCAATTTTGTTCTATCAACTTTATATCGCTGATAAGTCGCACGTGAGACCCCCAGCTCTTTGAACTTTTTTTCATTCCAACCCTTAGAAAGCAGAAACTTTATGCTCTGAGCTAAGTCAGCCTTTGTTACTTGGAAATATCCTTGTAAACGTGTGACATGAAAAGCCATGTCACAAGACCTATCACCTGATTCATCTTTTGGTTTAAATGGTAATATATTATTTGAGAAACTTTTAGGTTGATTCTTGAGAAAAGCTGCAACATCAATGTAAATGCTCTCTAATGTGCTCTTGATTATGCAACCGCCCCCTGGAAACTTTTCAGTGAATAACTTTAGCTGTGATGAATTAAGAAAAGACTTGTAGCTTTTGTATTTTTCATAATTAGCCATTATTTCCTTTTTTAAGTTAAGCGTTATTATTCCGTTGTTTTCTACTGGTGGGTTAAAGAAAGCTTGAAGTTCAGCTATGTAAGCTGTTAGATTTTCTTTTGAACTTGCCAAATTATGTTATTCCTTCTTTTTGATTATAGCTTGGCTATTTTTGCCCCTTATTTGCTTTTAATTAATTCTTCTCTAATTTATTTAAGCTAATCAACAATTGAGATTTTTAAGTAAGTAAACAAGGCTATTTGGTTTGAGGCTTTGGAGTGTTCAAATTCTAATGTAAATAACAAGTAAAATCAGTTTTTGAGAGCGAGGTACTTTTAAGGCATTAGCGTTCATATCTTTCTGTTTAAATATGCTGAGACTAAAGTTTAGCTCCCGCTTATCTTTGGCTATTGTTGCATTCTTCGCTATATTCTTAGTGAGCGCGGTTCTATTCTCGGCCGCTTTCCTGAATCCAGCCTCAAATCCAATCGAAACTCCGCTTCCCACTTCAACCCCAAGCTCAAATTCTAATCAGAATTTGTCACAATCAGAGTACTACGGCTTTGGTGATTTCTTTAGTTGGGATGTCTCAAGCTATACTGGAGGTTGGGATGCTCTCTTTCCACAGATGAGAGAGATGGGCACTAACACTTTTAGGTTGGCATTTTTGTTTGAAGATTGTGCCGAATTTGGAATGACAAGTGCCCAAGGCGCTTTCTGGGATGATGCCCAAGTAGAGGCTTTGGTGGCAAAGGCTTACAGTTACGGTATGACAACAGTTCTTGATCTTCATTTAATTTGGTGCCCTGGGTATCTTGAGTCACAGAACTGGATTGACAACTGGGTAAATGTAGCGGCTAAATACAGAGGTGACTCAAGAATTGCGGCCTTTGAAATCTACAATGAACCCTACGCAGCTGTTGACAGTTACACTCAATATCAATTACATGCACGTTTCGCTCAATGTACCCGAGCAATTCACGCTATTGATCCTGACCGCAAAATCGTATGGTTTCCCACATGTATCGTTTGGAATGGGGGAGTGAAAGATTCAATCTCAAACCCCACTTATGTGCATCCCCAAGAGTTCTTAGAACCTAATATCATACTGAACATGCATCATTGGAATATTGGTTTGGATAATCCAGTTGAAACTCAAAAGAACGCACTGTACGGTATTGAGTATATGGCTCAACTAAAAGACAAGTACAACCGAGAGGTTATAATTGGTGAAACAGGCGGTGCAATCGGTGAAGAGGGCGAAGTGCCCAATAATTACAATGCGTATGAAGCTCAGCAAGCATATGTGCGCACTTTTGCTGTTGAAGCTCCAAATTATGGTGTAGGAGTCTTGTTCTGGGAAGCCAATTGGACTTGGGACACTATATACTCTGAAGCATTACATGGAGTAACCTTCCCTTAACTTCTATTTTTATTACAGCTTAACTATTGCTTTATAGTTTTGTCTTGTCATTAACTAACCTCTCAGTATTACCCAGAAAATCCAGCTGCTTTTCTCTTGTTTCAGCTGGTATCCTTTCTAAAACTTTCCAACAGCGCAAGAAAAATTGTGAAATAAAAAAGAAAAGAATTTTTACTATCTTTAGTCGTTGGCTTTAGTAATTTTGCTATTGACGCGTTTTTATTTACTGATTCTATTCCTTTCACGAATCATTCTTTTGAAGCGTAGGCTTCGCTGACAGCAATTATTTCTCCGTTTGCAGCTTTTAGTCTGAACCTAAACTTTCCAGCTTTATCACAATCCTTTCAAAACAGGTTCTTCCACAAATCACGTTTATAGTGTCCTCTCTTAATATTATTTCTTTGTGACTGTATGTTGACACTATAACCTTAAGGCAAACTACAAATATCTAACATACTTGACAAGTTACTTTTAATTAATCAGTTTTTCTTATTCTGTTACCTATTGCGGATTAGAAAAACTTACTAAACAGATTTAATCTATAATGTTATTGATAACTTTGCCCCTTTGTTTACCCTTCTTAACAGAGATTGACAGTTGCAGTGAAGAAAAGGCTGCTTCAATTGACAAAGCATTAGCATGTGCCTTTATTGAAGTTGAAAAAGAACGAAAAAAAGAGAAAGACTTCGTAATCTTCCAGCAGGAAGGCGAAAGAATACTTTCTTTGGTAAAGGTACTCTGGCCGTTCACTATTGTCGAAATATCTTCAAAGCAAATGATACTCTTTGATTCCATTTCTCTACTTAAGAAAGTATTTGATGACGGAAGCATTGATTTTTGTTATGAATTCAATGAGTCGATAAATGGTTGTGTTCCATCCCTTAAAAGTAAAAATGACCTCTTTGGATGGCTAGAAAAAAACTCAGGATATTTCAGAGATTTTAGCTCTATCAAACAGGTTGAAATCAATGGATGCTTTAAAGAAAAAGAGAGTTTACAAGAATTTTTAGTCTCAATGAGTCTTTTGGAAAATCAGGATATTACAGCGTCAATCCCTTTGTCAGTAGTAATTGATTCTGAAAAAGCCAAAGCAACTTTAACTGAAATGGTTGAGTTCAAGAAAAAAACAAAAAAAGACATTGATACACTTCAAGAAACCTCATTTTTAACAGAGTCTTTCGAAAACAAGTGGACAATTGATTTCCTAGAAAAAATCAAGCAAGAGAGAAGATACTGGAATAGTAAAATAGAGGAATGTCGCCCAGAAGTGGAAGCGAGAATTCTGGAATTTGAATGTCAGAGGGAAGGAGAACTGGGCTGCTTACTTCCTGAAATAGAAAAACTTGAAAATCAAGTTAAGCAATGGGAAGCACAAGAGACACGCGAACAAGCTTCAGTGAACTATGCTGAGCGAAATTTGAACCAAACAAAAGAAGAGTTAAACTCTGAAAACGATTTATTTCATGACTACGAAAGAGACAGAAGTTATATTTTAGTTCTGGAGTCACGCGTAAACGATGCACAAAAAGAGCTAAGCGCACGTATATTAATCCACAATGAAACAGCACAGCAAATCTCAATAGCAAGAGAACTTTTGAACGAAAGGAAAGAAGAATGCAATAGCATAAAGAAAAAATACAATAACCAAATAAACGACGAGCAAATGCGAATCACTGTTCTCAAGAACCACAAAGAAGAAGAAACTGCTAAACTAGAAAAAGAACTTTCCCGAGTAACTGAGAGTTTAAAGGAACTGGGCAAAGACTTAGCAAATCTAATTCAACAAAAGAGAGCAATATTAACTGAAATAGAAAGCTTAGCATTTCCTTTGGGAAATTTCCCACCCCAACTGCTAAAGGACCCATACATATATGTCCCATTATATATTGCAAAACTTGAAAAAACCACAGGTTCCAGATTTGTTGTAATTCCCCCTTCAAAGTTAAAGATAAGTAAAAGTAATAGTGAAAAAATTGGCAATTTCCTTCTCAGACGAGAGCCCTCACTATCTGAGCCAAGAAAACCAATTTTTAGAGACTTAGCCGTCCTTCTTCAGCCACTTCTAACGATGAACAATTCTGTATCTAGAGATATACTTGGGAATACAGAAAAAGTGAACTTACTTTCTTTTGAAAATTCAAAGAAAATAATAAAAAGCGGAATGCAACTACTAGCTAAAGAAGCCTTGTTAAGTGAGAAAAGTGTTCAGAAACTTCTTTTAACTCTGGGAATTGCTAAAGAACAAAATTCAAATCTTCATCGACAAACAATCTCTGCACAAGTTAGATTTATTTGTCCTAAATGCGGAACTAATGTATGTCTTGACATCGACCATTGCCCCTCGTGTGGAACTCGAAAAATATAACAAAACTCCGAGTTATAATCTATTGAGTCACACTTAGGCAACGCATTAAACCGACTTTAAATAATCATAGAATAAAATTAAGAAGCACTCGGTAATGTCTTCCTTTTCCTGAGGTTTACAGATTGTAAGCTATTGCCGTCTGAGTAACTCTGAGTTTTCATCCTGTTTACGTCAATTTAATGCCTTCTCATCATCCGGCAACACAGTAAGGTAAACGGGGAAATAAAAGCCTTAACCATCTGAAGATCCAATAGTCGCGGGATAAACTTTTATTTTTGTTCAGTAAAAGTAAGTAAGGAGTCTATATCTATGAATTTTATTGGAAGTCAAACTGAAAAAAACCTCTTAGCAGCATTTGCAGGGGAATCTCAAGCACGCAACAGATACACATTCTTTGCCAGTGTAGCCAAAAAAGAAGGTTACCAGCAGATAGCGTCAATTTTCGAGGAAACATCGATGAATGAGAAGGAACACGCCGAACTGTTCTTTAAACATCTTAATGGAGGCGCGGTTGAAATTACAGCTTCTTATCCTGCGGGGATGATTGCCTCTACAGCTGAAAATTTGAAGGCAGCCGCGGAAGGCGAAAAACTTGAATGGAGCACACTCTACCCCAATTTTGGTGAAGTTGCTGAAAAAGAAGGCTTCAAAGAGGCAGCTATGACTTTTCGGATGGTTGCAAAAGTTGAAATTTCTCACGAAAGGCGATACAATAAACTATTAGAGAACATTAAGATGGATAAAGTATTCAAAAAGGATGCACCGATAAAGTGGAAATGCAGGAACTGTGGCTTAGTTATTGAAGGCACAAAAGCACCTGATAAATGCCCAACCTGCGCTCACCCCCAAGCGTATTTTGAGGTCTGGACAGAAAACTATTAACTTTCAACAACTTTTTTCTTTTCCAATAGCTATCGGATAACTGAGAGTTTCCTATAGCACCATTTTAGCGGATTTATGCTAATTGAAACACATGGGAGGTAAAAAAAAGCTGCATTCGAAGTTCAAACTATGTATTCTCCTGTCTTCTCAAAATCATAGACTATCTCCATCTCATGCTTTGAGGCAGTCATAGCTCTTAGTGAGACATTTTTTAACAAAACCCAAGGAGATTTGCGTGCAACCTCGGTGACTAGATGCCTTTCGCCGAAGCTTTTAATTGCAACTTCGACAACTTCCCGTCTAACCTTCGTTTCAGACATTTCGCCGAGCGCATGAAGATATTCATGCAACAGCAAATTGTAAACTAACGCGTTTACAGTGAATTTATCGGTAACTGAAGCTTCCACGACATCCACGAGAGCACGATTAAGCACGATGTTGTTGGTCCCCACAGGATAGTAAGCACCCAGTTGCAACGGCAAATCGTCTAGGAAAAGCATCATGCAATTTCTCCGTTTACCAAGGGCATATTCAGTGGTTTTCTGAACAATTTTCCAGACTTCCCCGTAATTATTCGCCTTATATAGACTTTCATAGAAAAGTTCAGGTTTCTTCTGGTTAATACTCAAAACGCTATCCTTACTATTTATAGAAAATATTAAAACCTTTAAGCATTACGCATCTCCAAAGAGGAAATAAACGTAAAATAGATAAACAACCACTGCTTCTCTGATAGCGTTAAGGTGAAAATAAAATGGCAAGCAATGTCACAGTAAAAGACATCATGACAAAAGACGTTAAAACCGTAGAAAATAACACAGTAATGCGGGATGTAATCCAAATTATGAACAAATTCGACAAAGACGCAATCCTTGTCATCCAAAGCGGCAAACCTACAGGCATAATCACAGTTAAAGATGTTCTAATCAGAGCAGTCGAAGCAGAAGTACCACTCAGAACTGTTATCGCACGAATGGTCTATACAAACCCACTAGTCGTCATCGAACAAAACGCAACTATTGAAGAAGCAGCCAAACTCATGAAGCACTGGAATATAAAACACTTACCAATTGTTGACAAAGCAGGCGCACTCGTTGGCATGGTTGACGACAGACAAATCGTTTACGCAGACCCCAAATTGATGTCCATCATGGACTACTGCCGCCGAAAATAACCGCGCGGCATAACAATTTTATTTTTTACTCTATTTTTTAATAAAGCAGTTTTAGAAAAACAAAAATAGAAAAAAGTTAAGATTGAATTTTTTGCCATTCTTCTTTTGCAAGTGTAGAGATAGCATCGACATTGGGCTGCGCACTTAGGTCAGCAAGGACATTGTTGATTTCGTTCTTTACCAGCAAAGCAATTTCACCAGGTCTAAGAGGCTCGGGTCTTGTTGATTGGTAAATACGAAGAGCACGTAGAACAAAATGCACTATTACTTCGTTTAGGTGTTTCTGTAAATCAGTTAACTCGTTTTTACCGTCTTTCATTCTCTGGGAGTAAGTGCTTGAATCCCATTTTCCTTCGTTCGCCATTTTTAATCTATCCTTAAGTCTCATATCAACGGCACACATTATAGCCTTTTCTAAAGGCTCTGAAAAACTAGGAATGAGAGTTTTTGGGGTTACCTAATTTTTTGTTAACACACGCTGAAATAAAACCAAAATATTCGGGTGAGGGTCTACCAGGTCGGCTTTTAAATTCACCATGAAACTGCGAAGCAAAATAGAAATAGTTGCTGGGCAAATCAAGGGTCTCCATTCGTCTATCGTCACTGCTTTTGCCTGTGAAGTTTAAACCGTTGTTTTTGAGGAGGTCGATGTAGTCGAGGTTGACTTCGAAGCGGTGGCGATGTCGTTCATGAATTTCTTCATGTCCAAATAAAAGATTTGCTAATGTGCCCTTCTGTAGCATTATTTTGTGTGCCCCAAGCCGCATGGTTGCGCCTTTAACTTCTATACCCCGCTGTTCAGGCATTAAATCGATAACTGGGTAGGGAGTGTCAGGATTGATTTCGGTGCTATTTGCGTCTGTTAATCCACAAACGTTACGTGCAAATTCAATAACTGCTAACTGGAAACCATAACAAATACCCAGAAACGGTATGTTGTTTTCCCTCGCGTAACGTACAGCAGCGATTTTGCCTTCAGTTCCCCTTGGACCAAAACCATATGGAACAAACACTCCGTCGAAGGCGGAAAGATCTTTTAGACATTGGGGTTGCCGCTCAAATTTTTCGGCTTCAAGATATGAAATGCAGACTTTGGTTTTACATGCTGCACCACCGTGACGCAATGCTTCAGTCATGCTAACATAACTGTCGGTTAATCCAGCATATTTGCCCACCAATGCAATCTTCACTTCGTGTTCTGGGTTCACCATTGCATCGACAAATTTTTGCCAAGAACTGAAGTCTTTGCCATCACATTTAAGTCCTAAACGTTGACAGATGAAATCGCCCATGCCTTGCTTATCCAAAATAAGCGGCACTTGATATACAGTCTCTGCGTTGTATGAGCAAAATACGGCGCTTTCAGGTATAGTGCCAAAGAGCGCGATTTTTCTCAACGCCTCTGCATCAATCATTTCTGGACTTCGAGCCACGATAGTGTCGGGTTGGATACCAATACGACGCAACTCGTTAACGCTATGTTGGAGCGGTTTAGTTTTCATTTCGCCCGTAACATCCAAAATGGGCACCAACGCCACATGAACATAAAGAGTGTTTTCAAATCCTTCTTCTACACGCATTTGGCGTATAGCTTCTAGAAAAGGTAAACCTTCAATGTCGCCAACTGTGCCGCCGACTTCGGTTAACACAATATCAGCGTTCACAACTTTACCCGCGTTTTTTATGCGGTTCTTTATTTCGTTAGTTACATGGGGCACAATTTGGACACACCTACCTAAAAAGTCACCGTGACGTTCTTTCTCGATGACACTTCGATAAATGGTTCCTGTGGTTAAGTTATTAGCTTGTTTGAGGCTTAAATCAAGGAAGCGTTCATACCAACCTAAGTCTAAATCAGTTTCGCCGCCGTCATCGGTGACGAACACTTCGCCGTGCATGTACGGGTTCATTGTCCCCGCGTCGATGTTTACGTAGGGGTCGATTTTTATAACGGTGGGGTTTAGTCCTCTTGCTTGAAGCATTTTTCCGATGGAAGAAGTTAAAATTCCCTTTCCAACTGAACTCAGCACACCGCCAGTTACGAAAATGTATTTAACCATTGTTTTCCCCGCAATAACCTACACTTTTCATCCGAACTTAATATAACTCTTTTGTGTGCCGACCTCTAAAAATGTGCAAGTAATACCAATAACTAAGAAACACATTGTTGGACTATTGGAGCGGCATTTAACAACATCGACTGTTACGTCTCAGCCTAACAGTAAAAGGCCAAATGTCGATGAGAACTATTATGTGAGCATAAATAAATCCAGACCAATGTTTAACCTGTAAGCATTACTAACCCAGGATAATGTGATAAAGAGACTGGATTAAGTGAGGCCCGCAGTTTGAACATTTAGTTGACTTGGCAGGGTTTTGTAATCAAATCTCAGGCAATAAACCAACATAAATCAACTCAAAATCAATTAGAAGAATTATTCTGTTAAAATCTGTTGAGCAAAGAGTATGGTAGTAAATATTATAATTGCATAAAAACTATTAATCAGACTTGTACTAACATTACTTGGAGACTCTTTAATGCCACAAGCCTTTGTATTGATAAATGTTGAATCAGGAGCAGAAGAGGAAGTTGTAGGTCAACTTAAAAAAATTTCGGGCGTCGAAGAAGCCTACTATTCCTATGGCGTTTATGACATCATAACTAAAGTTAATGCCGATACGATGGAAAAACTAAAAAACATGGTTACTCGCAACGTCCGAACATTAAACCATGTCCGCTCAACATTGACATTGATTATTATGGAAGAGTAACCACCCAATCAAAGAGCGTTTCCAACGCATTTTGTGTTTAGGACAATTTTAGCAGAATAAAACCTCAAAAACAAGCTTGTAACAAAAAAACTTGCTTTGTCGCGCTGGTTTTATGTATGTTAGTTTGTTTTATCTCGACTAATTTAGAAATGGGTGTAAAAAGCGGCGATCGGAACTATTACACGGATACGTACACAGGGTCACCAACGAATGGTCATTTAGCCACGATAGGATTTCTGCAGCGACTGCACCCAACATTTCTGTATCTTTTTCATTGAGGTTTTGATGGGGCGAGTGAAGTTTCAAATCTAAATTGGACTGCAAACTTTACATTTAATTAATGATTTCATCAGTCCTTCCAACCTCTATGTCTACGTCTCATTGCTATGTAAAAAACGGTATTCTCAAAATTACAGATGTTGGATCGGCCAGTAAGCAGATCTCATAAGAGCGGTTAATCAGCTTCCGCAGGTAACAATATCCATATTTGGGATAAGCCACCAGCGTGAGATTTCTTTGAAATCAAACCGACGAATATTAGATTCACACCATCGCTCAAAGAATTGTAAAAACTCAGCCAGTATTTTAATTTACTTACAGTATTGCGGGTGGCAAAAGGGGATAATAGTTTTCGTTGGGATCTCTGGTAGGCGTAAAGCGGTTTCTCAGGATTATTGTATAAGGCTTAAATGGTTAGGTACAAAAGGTAAAGCAAGGTCTGACAGTCAAAATGGAATCAGTAAAAAAAACCCACCGACCCAAATTAATATGGATATTTTTAATCGGGGGGTTAGTCGCTTTTATCCTCTACATTACCGTCTTCGTTAACCCCACAATAGTAATCGACACTTTATCCAAAACAAACCTTGCCATATACGCGGGCGCATTCATAGCCTACACACTCTATACGATCTGTTCATCGCTGGTTTGGCAGGGTCTCCTAAACAGTTTATCCGTAAAAATAACCAAACGCAAAGCCTTCCTCTATACGTGGACAGGGTTGTTCTTTGAAGCCACATTACCACAACTAGGTTGGTCAGGAGAAATCTCAAAAACCTACCTGCTCGCCAAAGAAGCCAAAGTTGACGCAGGACGAATTGGCGCGTCTGTAGTGGGACAAAAAATTTTCACAATGACTATAACAATTACAGCGTTAAGTACAGGATTGGGGTTGTTGCTTTTCAGGTATTCCCTACCGTTAGCTACAACGTTACTGATAGGAGTAGTTTTAGCTCTATCTATTCTCACCTTAGTTGTCGTCTACTATATAAGCCTCAAGCCATCGACAACCAAGACCCTGCTAAACTGGGCGATTAAAATTGCAAGGTTTTTCCGCAAAAACTGGAACCCCCAAAACTTCTCTAATAAAACCGAGGCAATGCTCTGCAGGTTTCATATAGGCATGATTCAGTTGAAAGCTAATCCAAGAGCGTTAGTTCCCCTGATTGCCTTTGCGGTTGTGGGATTTGTTTTTGAGGTTTCGGTTCTTTTCATTTCTTTTCTTGCTTTGGGGCAAACAGTGTCTGCTGATGTTGTGCTTATAGTTTTTACTTTGACGGGCACGCTTCAATCGGTTGGAGTAGCTTTTTTTATTCCCGATTTATTTATGACTCTTAGTTTTACTGCATTTGACGTGTTGCCGGGAGTTGCTGTCGCGGCGACACTACTTAGCCGTGTTGTTAATTTATGGTTCCGCCTCGGAGTGTCCTACGGGGCTTTGCAGTGGGCAGGTATAAGAATCATCAAACAAAACCAAGCTAATTGATGAAATAACAAAAGTTAAAGATATAAACTTTTAAAGAGTTGTTTTACAAGTCCCTCTAAAGCAAGCATTTGACATATTGATGGGAAAGATTTTAATGCAGACAAAACCTAACAGTTAACAGAGGATGGATATGCCTACAGCGTTTGTATTAATAAATACCGAGATAGGCTCTGAATCGGACGTTTTAAAGGAGCTAAAGAAAGTTGAGGGCGTAGAGGAAGCATCAGCCGTTTATGGAGTCTATGATATTGTAGCCCGAGTTAAAGCGGATACAATGGAAAAACTAAAAGAAATAGTCACTTGGCGAATTAGGCGATTGGATAAAGTTCGTTCGACTCTCACGATGATTGTCGTGGAAGACAAACAATAATTCTACTTCTTTTCTTGCAACCCGTCAGAATTCAGGGCAATACATCTTCAGATGGCTAAAGAGTTAGCATTAATGAGTGGATTGATATAATGAGACATTTTAAATTTCTTTAAAACTAAATAATAACTCGTGTACATCTGAACTGGCAAAGAATATAAAAAAAATTCTGAAAAGTCGCAGGTAAGCTGAATTTTCTATTGTTGACTAATGATGATTGGAGAAAATAATTTACATTTTTGTTTTACTTTTGAATAAAAAGAGCACACTCTCAGCTCTAAAATCAGCAATTCACCAAAAAAATGATGAAATTCCATCAGAATATTTTCTCTTTAACACAGAAATCAGAACTGAAAACCATGTACTAAAAAATGTAAAAGGAATCGACGATTTTTAAGAAACAAACAGTCTCGTGGGTCTTTAACAGCTTACCTAAAATTATAGAGGTATTATAGGAAAACGGAACTTATCATAACTAAGCGGTCTCAAATCGGTAAAATAAACTCAAATTTACTATAATAATTCAATAGAGCCACTGACAAATTTGAAACTTTGTTTTTTAATTCAGTCCGCTAACATAAACAACATAGAATTGTTTTTTTATTCTAAACAATATTTTTTACCTTCAATCGTTGTTTATTTCTACTTGGAGAACAGTACCCTTGATGCCACAGCAGACTATGCATATAGGCTTTGACGACACAGACTCTACTAAAGGCGGTTGTACTACATACCTTGCAGCCGTTCTTGTAGAAAAACTCACACATTTCAACGTTTGCTTCATTGATTATCCGCTACTTGTTAGACTTAACCCTAATGTGCCATGGAAAACTCGGGGGAACGGCGCCTTGTGTCTAAGATTCACTTACAAAGCAGAATTAGAGGATCAAATAAAAGAGACAGCTATGGCACTATGGAAAGAGCATTCTGCTGTTAATGAGAAAGGCACAGATCCGGGTATAGTCTTTCTTAAAGCAAAAACAATCCCAGCGGAACTGACGACTTTCTCAAAAAAAGCTGAAACAACTATCGTTACCCTTAAAGAAGCCAGAGAGCACATCAAAAAATTAGGTGCAGAAGCCGCTGGTTTCAACACCTGTAGAGGCATAATTGGCGCGCTTGCAGCAATCGGAGAAAACCTCGACTGCGACCATACCTTTGAGTTAATTGCTTACCGAACCCCTGAAAACTTGGGGACAAAAAGGCGTATGGATGAATCAACGATTTTTCAAATGGACAATCAAACCTTGCCTTATACGTACAACAATGTGGATTCTGAGAAGGGCAGAGTAATTATTACACCACGTGGTCCTGATCCGATTCTTATGGGGATAAGAGGAGAATCAGCCGCAATCGTGAAGAGAGCGTTTGAGATTGTTAAACCGCTGGAGCCGGTGGAGCGTTGGGTAATTTTCCGTAGCAACCAAGGCACAGACGCCCACCTACAAGTAGTGTCTCAGCTAAAAGGGATTAAGCCTTATTGTTCGGTAATCGTCAAAGGCATCGTTTCCAAAAACCCCCACATAATTCCATTGCGACATGTCATATTCTCTATCGAAGATGATTCTGCAGAGATTGATTGTGCCGCTTATGAGCCAACGGGAGAGTTGCGCAAAATCGCACGGGAACTACAAGTTGGTGACAACTTGGAAGTCAGCGGCGCTGTACACCAAACCACAGATACTAAACCGCTTACAATTAACTTGGAAAAAATCAATATATTAAACCTAACCGGAAAAATCCAGACTCAAAACCCACTGTGTCCCAACTGCGGCAAACACCTCAAATCTATGGGAAAAAACCAGGGAATGCGTTGCGAAAAATGCGGTCACAAGTACACTGAGCTTAAAAAGATGGAAACTAGCTTACCGCGGGTGATTAAGGCAGGTTTGTATGTGACTTCAACGCGGTCTCAGCGCCACCTCACCAAGCCCCTTCGTCGGTATGGACAAGAAAAGCAGTGCAAAGATTGTAATGGGTTAATTGATGGATGGCGATCTTCTTTTGCTTGAAGTTGATGTTATTGCCACCAGTGCTTCTTCGATTCAACAAAGAGAATATTTTCATTTTTCTTTAACTCACAAAGTTTAGTTGAACCGAATTTTTCAACTACAACTTCATAAGAGCCTTCTGCAAGTTCAGAAGTAACAGTTCCTTCCGTATCGCTATTCTTAGATAATATCAACCTTTTGAATGGTGATCCATTTCTTAGATTTTCACCCCATTGCTCAAGAGTTATGGGTTTGTTTTCAACTATGAAAACTTTAACATTAATGTCCTTGAGGGGATTATTCCGAGCATCTACAACTCTGATGACAATCGTGTGAGTCTTTTCTAAATTAACTGCAACTTCAGTTGTGATCAAATTAAAAGCCTAAACAATTATGCTGTAGCTCACGGATTTAAGACTTTCATAAGTCTTGATAACTCCAAACCTTAGAAAACAATTTAAAAGCAGGAATCTCGTACCTTTAACGCAAAACAACTGGAGGGCCCAAACGATTTGACTAAACAGTTTACAAAAGAAGCTTATGAACTCTCTTTCTTTAAAGAAGAAGGCTTTGTGCGTAAGCACTGCTCTAAATGCGGCGAATTCTTCTGGACTCAGAATCAGCAGCAAGAAACATGCGGTGAATCGGGCTCAGATGAGTGCGGGTGCTACAGTTTTCTTGGCAACCCTGCAACATCCAAAAAATTTTCTCTTTCAGAGATGCGGGAGGCTTTCCTATCGTTCTTCGAGAGAAACGGGCACACTCGTATAAAACCTTACCCAGTTGTTGCACGGTGGAGAAAAGACATCTACCTCACCCACGCAAGCATCATCGACTTTCAACCCTACGTAACCGAGGGCATCGCGCCGCCGCCGGCTAATCCGTTAGTAATTTCTCAGCCATCTATCAGGCTAACTGATATCTCTAACACTGGACCCACGTTTGGGCGGCACTTAACTATTTTTGAAATGGGTGGCGCACACGCCTTTAACTATCCTGACAAGGAAATTTATTGGAAAGATGATACTGTCCGTTTTCACCAGCGATTTTGCACTGAAGTGCTGGGAATTCCATCTGATGAGGTGATTTACAAGGAAGGCGTTTGGGTTGGTGGAGGAAACGCAGGTCCTGATTTGGAATGTATCGTCCGCGGATTAGAAGTGGGTACGTTGGTGTTTATGCAATACAAGGTGTTGGGTGATGATTTTGTTGAGTTGCCCATTCGCACGGTTGACACAGGGTATGGTATAGATCGATTCACGTGGATTAGTCAGGGTGTTCCAAGTCTTTTTCAAGCTATTTATGGTAATTTACTTGACAAAGTTCTAGCTATGGCAGGAATAACTAATGTTGATAACGAGTTTTTGGCGCGTGTAGCCAAGTATTCGGGGTTGGTCAGCGTTGACAAACGTGTAAACAGAATGGTTGCTAGGAAGCGAGTTTCTGAGCTTACAGGCATAGACTTACCGAAGCTTGAGAGGGTACTTGTTCCTATCGAGAATGCGTGGGCCGTAACCGACCACACCAAAACGTTGAGCTTCATACTCTCCGAAGGTATTGTGCCATCCAATATCCAAGAAGGGTACCTTGCGCGGCTCTTGTTCCGACGCGTTTACCGCTTAATGCGAACTCTTAACATGGAACCCACTAAACTCTACGACATAATTGAACTGCAGGCAGATTACTGGAGAAAAGACTTTCCCCAAATCAAAGAAATGCAGAACGAAATCGTGGAAATGTTAAAGGTTGAAGAAGAAAAATTCAAGGATACCTTACAGAGGGGCGAGGGTATGGTTAAGCGAATTGCAACCGATCTCAAATCAAAGTGCATAGACAAACTCTCAGAGCATATGCTCGCTGAGCTCTATGATTCGCATGGGTTACCGCCTGAAATCGTCAAGCAAGTAGCTGAAAGCGAAGGTGTGGAAATTGAGGTACCTGAGAACTTTTACATGTTAGTGGCTAATCGTCACATGCAGGCGTCTAAGCCCTTTGAGGAGGAAGAAACAAAAGCTGAAAAGGACCTCGACAAGATAACTGAGCAACTTCCGGCAACTGAACTGCTCTATTACAAAGATGTTTATAAGTGTGAGTTTGACGCTAAAGTGCTAAAAGTAGTCGGAGGCGTCTACGTTATTTTGGATAGTTCATGCTTCTATCCTGAAGGCGGAGGACAACCTTGTGATAAAGGTAGCCTAATCGTAGGCGACTTAAGTTTTGATGTGGTTGATGTGCAAAAAATCGGTAAAGTCATTGTCCACAAACTCAGTGTAGCAACTATGTTCGATGAAGGCAGTAGCGTTCACGGCGTATTGGATTGGGCCCGCCGCTATTCGCTTATGAAAGCACATACTGTTACACACCTAATTAATGGAGCCGCAAGGCGAGTTTTGGGCGAGCATGTCTGGCAATCAGGCACCCAGAAGGGCTTGGAAACCTCGCGCCTTGATATTTCTCATTACCGTAGACTTAGCCAAGAGGAAATCCATAAGATTGAAACCCTCGCAAACCAAGCCATCGCCGCCAATATGAAAATTGAAACCACATGGCTCCCCCGCAACGAAGCAGAATCAAGGTATGGGTTCCGCCTATATCAGGGAGGCGCAGTACCTGGCAAAGACATTCGAGTTGTAAAGACGGGCGATTGGGATGTGGAAGCTTGTGCTGGTACACATCTGGGTAGCACCAGTGAAGTTGGCTTTGTAAAAATTGTCTATACCGAACGTGTGCAAGACGGCGTGGAACGGCTGGGCTACGCAGTTGGACTCAAGGCACTTAAGGCCGTGCAGGAACAAGAAAAAATCTTAACCAACGTCTCTGAAGCTCTAAACTCTCCTATGGACAAACTCGATAAAACTGCGGAGAAGGTAATTAAGGAACTCAAGGAAGCAAACGTGGAAAAGCGTCGTTTGATCAAAGAAATAGCTGAGAAAGAAAGCCAGGTTGGACAAGCTCAGGCAGCGCAGGATGCTTTAGAAGCAGAAGGCATAGCTATCGTAAAGAGAGATTTTGGGGAAATAATCGATGTAAATCGTATGGTGCAGACTGCATCTGAAGTTATTAAGCGCAACGAAGCGACTGTAACGTTGTATTATGGCTGTGATGGAAAAAACTGCCGAATAATGATTATGGCAGGTGAGAAGGCAGTACAGAAGGGTATCAACGCGGGAAGTATAGTTAAGGAGACTGCACCGATTATAGGCGGCGGTGGCGGCGGTAGAAGTAACTTCGCGCAAGGCGGCGGAACCCAATGCGATAAATTACTCCAGGCAGTCAATGCAGCGGAAAAAGCTGTTAAATCACAGCTTGAACACTAAATTTTTTTTCTTTTTGGGCATCGATTTTTTATAGGAATCAATCATATGCTCTAAGATAGGTGAATGTTTAATATGGATGCCTTTAAGATAGTGGTCGTATTGGCTATAATAGCTTCACTTGCGGTTGTGGGCTTTATAGGCGCCGTGTCAAGCGATGCTATTTTAGGGGTTAAAATTCCTGATGAAGAATTTGGCGTTGTGGTTTCAAAAGCGCCTGTTTCCGATGCCCATCCAGCTGACTATATGGTTACGCTGACGAACGGTAAAACACTTTATATTCAAACCGAAAATAACGCGACACTTTATGGTAGTCTTCGAGAAAATGTAAGTTACCTCTTTAGCTGCCGCATAGACTATCTTAACCAGATGCGCCTTGTAGACAGTGCAAACCAAGTAAATAGAACATCAACATAAAAATTGAATTTTTCCTAAAAGTTTTGGTTTATTCTACGTTATAATAAGTTGGCTTGAGGCTATGATTTACACTTTTTTATCTTCTTTTTCTATTTTTAGAGGATCTTGGAAATAACGGAAGAGTCAGCATTCTTTGTAATCAAAATGGTGTTCGCAGCTTGAGAAACGAGTTAATTATTAATTTTCCACTACGATATAGTCGATTTGTTGGTTATAGTTTGAGCGGGTCTTCTTTACAGTCATATTGAGGTTTTGCAAAAAAGGAAACGGACCACCATTAACTCAAAATTAATTTTGGTAACACTCCTCTTGAAGGATATTTCGGAATCCTTGAAAAAAATTCGAAGAAAAAAATAAAGAAAAAGTAGGTTTTGGTTTTGAGGATAATTATAGTTGCTTTATTGGTCCATCAGAGATTATTAGCATAATGCCTGGAATTACGCCTGCAAAGATAAGTGCTATGATAGCCCACAGTATGTTACTTGTAGCCTTCAGGGTTGCAATGTCACCGGCGTTTACTGCTTTGTACATCTTCCAGATTCTAAGGAACACTATAATTGAAAATGCGAACAACACCAAATAGACAATTGCAGGCAGTATTACAAGAAAGCCCAGACCAACATATGTGTAAAAGGCAAAGGCGGCTATAGTCGAGAGCGCAGCGCCTACCCAGACGATCATAAAGAGGATTGAGAAAATGAAAGCTATCAGAATGTATGTCCTAATTGTTGATAATCCTGTATTTGAGCTTGGTGGTGGAGGGGGAGGAGAGTTTTGATATGACATTTTTTTCACTATTCCTTTTTGTTTGCTATTTATTTCAGAGTAAGTAGTATAAAAGATTTAACACGCAGTTCTGAAGCTTGATAGAGTTAATTAAATAGCATCCTTTTCAAAGAAAGCGATAGCAGCTTGTCATGGTTTAGCAACAAGTTTTTTAGCTTTAAACTGACGAGATATTTTTTGTTGTGTTATTTTGGGGCATCTTAGCTGGCTTCTCGCAAAATTGGTAGCTGTCATATTTTATCAATTTTCAGATTGCAGAAAGTAAAACAATCGAAGGAAAACTGCAAGTTCAGGAGAGCACTGAGCATAGATTCAAATATTAAACTCTTAGAAGCGCTTAAACTCTAACTATTTAGTTATTCTCAAGGGTAAATCGTAATGAATTGAACATAAAATGCATTTGCTCTAAAAGGACTGTATTGCCCGTTTGGGGGGTAATTTTTCTTTTATGGGCGTGTGTTTGTGGAGTGAATGTTGAGGTTTATGTTAATGGCGCAGGTATGTGATGGGTATGTTATGTTTTGTGTTTAGTGAATACGGTACTGACGGTTTTTAGATAGAATATCTGGTTTTTGTTAGCTATGGGTTTCTAAATTTAAGGGTGGCTGTTAGTGTTTTTAGGGCTTGTTCAATGCTTGGAAGGTCTTGGGAAGGGAAGAGTTTGATGTTAATAGAAGAAAAGAGTTGGTGATTCAGGGCTTCTTCTTCTTTTACTTAAAAGTTGGAAATCAGTCATCTTTTGTTAAAATAGCATTCTTGGAGAATCTACTATCAGAGCAAAAGATCAAGGAGTCAAGGTTAATGCCCATTTCGAGCCATCCTTTGTTGACAAAGATACCTGCTTTTGAATTCTAAGTCTGTTAGTCCTGCAGTGGATGTGGAAGGGTATATTAGATTTAGGCTCTTTATTATTTTGAGGGATTTTTTGGCGCTACCTCAAAAGGAAACAAAATGGAAGCAGCCAGAGGTTGAAGACATTGTTTACGAGCAGTACATGCGTAACTTGCCGCGTTATCGATTGGCGAAGGAGATAATGAGCCAAAATGTTATCACCATAACTCCGGAGGCTTCACTGGAAAAAGCTGCCGAAATCATGGGCAAAAACCACATTGGAAGCCTTATTGTAATGCAATATAACACGCCTGTGGGAATAGTTACTGAGAGGGATTTACTTAGCAAGGTCGTAGCGTATGGATTACTTTTAGGTGATGAAAAAGTTGAGAGTGTGATGTCATGTCCACTAGTTGCTGTTT
>CAWEOM010000020.1:0-6599 GCA_963810665.1 Candidatus Bathyarchaeota archaeon
AATACTGAAATCGCGGCTAAGGCGCAAAGTGGCGCTGTCATAACCAGCGGGGCTTCTTTGATTTTTTCCATGCTTGCTGCAGTGGCCCGAAAAATATGCGGATAGCGGGCCAGAAAGTGTAGACAGATGTTAGGAAGGTCGCGAATATGCCTACTACTGCAATGATTAGGAACGCGGTGCCTGTGATTCCTTGTGTGAATACTCCAGTGAACAGTATCCATTCACCTTGGAACCCGCTGAAGGGGGGAATGGCTGAGAGAATCATGGCGCCTATCAAACAGAGCGTGGCGGTAAGGGGCATTTTCTTTGCTAAGCCACCCATTTCTTTAATGTTTCTGGTTCCAGTTTGGGTTACAAGTATACCTGCAACAGAGAACAAGATAGCTTTGCCTAAGATGTGACTGATAAAGTAGAAGACGCCGCCTTCAACGCCCATTGCATTCATACTGGCTAGACCTAAAATGGAGTAAGAGGTTTGTCCGATAGTAGAGCAAGCGAAGAGACGTTTAATATCATTTTGCCCTATAGTTAAGTAGGCACCATAAAGCATTGTGATTACGGCAAGTGCCATCAGGGGTAAACTGAAAAATTGGAAAATCAAACATGTTTTGATAGAGCAACCTAGCCATCATGTATGTTCCGAAACCTACAATAGTGGCTAAAACGGCAGCAATCGATGTGGGGTGCTCCGCATGTACCAAAGGCAACCACACGTGGAACCCGAAAGTCGCCATTTTCACAAGGAACCCTACGAGTATTAAGCCGCAAACTATGAGGCCTAAATCTGTTCCAGATAAAACCGATAAGGATGTTATTGCAAAGCTACCTGCTTTAACCCCAGCCATTACCGCGCCAATAAGGAAAACTACTGCGCCAATCTGCGTCCAAACAAAAGACATCATAGCGATGCGGTGGCGGTCGGTGTAACCGAAAACATCCATTAAAACGTAAAAGGGAATTAGGCCCGATTCTAAGAAGAGGAACAACTCGATTGTGTTGGATGAGAGCGCTCCACCAATTAATCCAACAGGAAACAACAGAAAAAGAGCATAATAAAGCGCAAACATTCCCGGTTTTTCTTTGCCGTATAGGTGATCGATTCTGTGATTCATGTAATTAATAGAGTAAACTGCCATAGCTGCGCATACTATACTCATGGCTAGTGCAACGGGGACGCTTAAGCCGTCTGCAAGCAACCCTAAATCCAACTTGAAGACGATTGTTCCCCAAGTGTAAGTTTCGATTAGTTGACCGCCTTGAGTCCAGAGTTGCAGTGCAACGTAAGCCAAAAGGGCGGTCGGATAAATTATTGCGGCGGCCGCTATCCAACCGGTGTTTTTCTTGAGTTTTTTACCTAATAATGCGCAGGCGATTGCTGCAATTAGTGGCACGAGTATAGCTTGTAATAGTATTGCTGGAACTGAAATTTCCATTTAGATAAATCCTCCCAGCCAAAGTAAAATTAAGGCGACAACGATTAAAACCAAAAAGTATGCCATGTTGATTCTAAGTTTGCCTGTTTGAAGTTTTCTAAAGGCGCTGCTAAGGCTTTTGAAGCCGCCAGGAATGCCGCTATTAATTGCTTGGTTTAAAGGGGTCTCGATGTATTGTTGAATTATTTTACCCAGTCGAATTGAAGGTTCAACAAACACTTTAGCATAGAAAGCGTTGATGTACCAGCGATTCCAAAGGAATTTATAGAGGATTTTGAGGATGCCGCTTTTGGCAACGACAGTTTCGGGTCGTGATTTACTACTGATGTAGAATTTGTAAGCAGGTATTGCACCTATTACAATCATAAGTGTCGATGTGATTGCTACTACAATTTCTAGATTTAACCCGCTGAGTACGGAGTGTGAAACGATGGCCTCACCCGCTATGGTTAAACCTAGTGAATTTACGTAGTATATTTGGAATACAGAAGACAAGTAATCGCTAACTAATGGGCCCCACCAACCCTATGAGAACTGTTAAAACAGCCAATATCCCGTACGGTAGAACCATAATCCAGTGTCCTTCTTCGCCGTGAACATGGTCTGCATTGTCCACATGATCTTCAAAGTCTTGTTCCCTGTGGATGTCCCCATCTGGTGGACCAGTATGAAACGCCAACCCCATCAATCTAATTGAGTAGAATGCTGTAAAGATAACTGATACTAAGGCAACTGCGAATATTGCGTATTGACCGCTTTCCCAGCAAGCTAAAAGAATGCTGTCTTTGCTCCAGAATCCTGAGAGAGGAAATACACCCATAAGCGCCAAGGACCCTATCCACATGAAAATCCATGTCAAACGCATTTTTTTTGGCGACAAGTTCATCTCATGAAGGTATATTGAACCTGAAGCGTGGATAACTACGCCTGCACATAAAAAGAGGACCACCTTAAAGATCCCGTGGTTTATCAAGAAGAATATTGACGAGGAGGTTCCTGCTACAAGTGCGTCGGAGCTTAAGCCGGCAATGCCTAAAGCAAGAATCATGTAGCCGATGGTGCTCATGGTAGAGTATGCGAGGGCTTTTTTGAGTTCTTTTGCAACTATGGCTTGTGTGCCGCCTAGAAAAGCGGTGAAGGCGCCGATAACCGCGGCCAATATAAAAAAGATTAAGGCTTCGGAATATGCCGGCGTAGCGACCCAAGCAGCAAAGAAAAATATGGGCAGCATACGAGCAATTAAGTATACTCCAGCTTTGACCATGGTTGCAGCGTGTATTAGGGCAGAGACCGGAGTGGGACCTGACATTGCTTCGGGTAGCCATTCATGGAAGGGAAACTGTGCTGATTTAGCAAAGGGACCAAGCAGCAGTAAAACACAGGTTAACGCCAATATCCCTGGGGTCGCTGCCATTGCAGGAAGCCAAGAGCCAGCGGTTTGAAGCAACTCTAAGAAGTTGAAGGTATGAGCATAAAGGTAGAGAATTATTATTCCTGCTAATAATGCAGTATCACCGAAGGTTGTCATTAGCAAAGCTTTGAGGCCATTTCGAGAGGGTTTCTGGAAGTGAAACGGTGCGGGTCCGCCAATCCAATGTTTCTTTTCATCGCTGTAGTAGTAGCCTATTAACCCAAAACTGCAGATGCTAACCAGTTTCCAGCCTACGAACATTACAATAAAGTTGTCTGCTAAAACCAGAAGCAACATTGAAGCCATGAAAAGCTGCATGAAAAACCAGAATCGGGCGATGCTTTGGTCGTCTGCCATGTATTTTGTTGAGTACACCATGATGAGGAAACTGAGGAAAGCCACGACATTAGCGATTATTATGCTTAAAGTATCGATTAGTAATCCACCGTTAACTTGGGCGCCGGATATGTTAAGCCAAAAGAGTGATTGATCAATTGTACTGTTACTAATCAGGGTTGGAATCATAAGAAGGGTCATGACCCAACTAAGCAATGTTGTGGAAATGACGGTGATGTTCATGGCTTTGCGGTTGATTTTGTTTAGAACTAAAGCGGCTAATGCACCGATGATTGGGAAAATCCAGCAGAGCCAAGGTGCAAAGTCAATTATCTGCATTTTAGGCAGCACCTCCAAAAGAAGTCAAGGTGTTTGCTGCGTTCTGAGCAAAGTTAACTAATGGGTCCGGCCAGACACCGAACAATATTATTAGTCCTATAAGCACCCAAATGGGTATGAGCATCAGGTAGGGTGCCTCTTTTATCTGCTCAGCTTTGACTGTAGAAATGGGTTGGACTATTGTGTAAATTATACGTAAATAGAAGCCTGCCGAAATCAACACGTTTATCAATAAGGCAACTCCAAGCCAAACCATATTCGCTTCGACCGTTGAAGAAAACAGGGCCAACTCACCGGGGAAACCGTTCAACGGGGGAAGCCCAACCAAAGCCGCAACAGAAATAGCTAAGGCGAATGCAGTTATGGGCATTTTGCGTCCAACGCCTTGCATATCAGAGAGGTCCCGTGAACCTAATCGATAGATGATGGCACCTGCACAAAGGAAAGCTGCGCCTTTCATTATGGCGTGGTTGAAAAATTGCAGAAAAGTTCCTGTTAAACCCAGTTGTGTTCCGACTGCTAAGCCGATTAGCATGTATCCGACTTGGCCGATACTTGAGTATGCAAGCATACGTTTGATGTCTGTCTGCATTAGAGCGGTTATGTTCCCCACAAGCATAGTTAATACACTTAATACTGCAAGAATCGGCGCCCATACGGGTTGGATAGACAGGAACGCTGTGAAGAAGACTTTGGCGATTGCGAAGATTCCAGGACCAATTACTATACCTGCAAGTATGGCGGATATGGGTGCTGGAGCCGCTGAGTAAGCATCAGGTAGCCAAGTGTGCAAAGGGAAAACAGCTGTTTTTACTCCGAACCCAATAAAGATGAAGAGCGCCGCCATGTAAATCCAAACGTTTGGAACTACCCCGCTTAAGGCGGTGTTAAGTCCTTCAAAGTTCACTGTTCCCGATAAACCGTAAAGCAGAGATATTCCGAACAGAGGCAGTTGCGGATCCTGCTGCGCTCATGATTAAAAATTTGAAGCTGGCTTCAATTGCACTTGGTTCGTCTTTGAAGAAAGCAACCAATGCGTAGGAGGAGATTGACATGAGCTCCCAAAAGACGAACAAAACAAGTAAGTCGCCTGCGAAAACGATACCAGTCATGCCACTAATGAGGGATAGAATTAATGTGTAATAGAAGGGGGTTTCAGTTTTGTTCTTTACATATGCCATTGAGTATATGGTTGCTGCGATACCTAAGCCCAGAAAAATTGATGCCATAAAGATGCTTAAAGTGTCAACCCTTAGAGTGGCCCAAACCATGTCTCACTAGGGAAATAAACCATCCTGCTACCAGCTACATCCATATACAAACCGTACAAGGCGTAGCCAACCACTGATAAAGCAAAAGCAGTAAAGGCTCCCAAGAGTTTATTTCTATACTGTTTAGGTGTAAACCAGCCGATTATTGGGGAAACAACGGTGAATAGTAGAAGTAAATCAAACGGTAACTAAACAATCCTTTTCCGTTACCCCCTCAACTTCCTTAATTCGTCGGTATTCAGTGTTCCATAATGCCGATAAATCAAAACAACAACCGCCAATGCCACTGCACTTAACGCACCCGCTAAACCAATGGAGATGCTTGCAAACGAGTGCCCCATGGAATCTACGAAGCCTGGGCTGGCGTAGGCTGCAAACGTGATGAAGTTGATATTCGCTGCATTAATCAGCATTTCAACTCCTAAAATCAGGCGAATCAAGTTGCGTTTAGTCGCCAAACAGTATATTCCGACGACGTAAGAGCGTCAAAGAGAAGATCAGCCAGTAGGCAAGGTCAAGCATAGCGTTCTTCTCCTCTGTTTTTTAATAAGCCCAATGTTGCCGCAGCAGCTGCGAACAACACAAACGCTTGAGCAATCAAAGCTAATCCGTCTTGGTTCCACATAAATCGGCTGTCCTCGGCGCCTACTTCACCGTTTACGCTAACAAAGCTGCCTGTCTGGTTCTGCGGGTGGAAAACTGGGAACTCTTCCTGGAATGCCACATTTGCAAACAACGCTACTGCAAGAATGGCGAATATGACTGCTACAAGAAATGGGGCATTTAGCTTCATTTTGTTGTCTCCTTGCTGGTCGTTAACATTACTGCCGCCAAGAAGATGCCGACGACTGCGCCTGCGTATATTAAGATTTGGAAAACAGCAACATATGGTGCATTTAGAAGCCAGAACAATCCGCCGATAGTGATGCACATTCCGCAAAATCCGATTACGGAGTGTAAGACGTTTTTGGCTTCGATGGTGTAAAGTGCAAGAAGTACTGTTGCAATCATTAAAGCAATCTGCAATACTTCATATAGCGCTTGCCCCATCCCCTGAATATTACAGTTTAAAACAAAAACTTAATAGGGTGCTTTAAACTTTTTCGCAATTGTGCAGCAATTTGAGTGACGGGCTTGAATACATTTTGCCGATTGTTTTCATCGTTTCTCTAATTTCTGCGCTAGCCATATACAAAGTTGGGGGAATGCTGGCGCCGAAAACTAAACCAACTACCGAGCAAACTACTACATATAGCTGCGGAGAAATTGCCCCTGCAAAAGAGGCTAAACTGGATTTAGAACGATTTTTAACCTTTGCCGTTTACTTTTTAATCTTTGATGTATTAGCATTCGTCACAATGACTTCTTTCTATGCTACAGACTTTATGCCTGCAGTTTATTCTGCAATCGTACTAGTGGCGGTGGGTATGCTGCTTTTTGCAAAAAAACGCTTTTGATTCTCTCTGGGTTTTCCATAAAACTGGCTTGAAGTAATCATTTTTACTGTTATTCAATCGATAATATTAAAAGATGGAAATGAGTAACCAACCGTCCTGTAGGCGTTTAGGAACGATCGCGCTAGACATCCTCAGCATCATTGTCTTTCCAGGTGTTCTATTCCTGTTTCTCCTCGCTTTCCTATACGAGTGGGTAGATAGAAAAACCTACGCCAAAATCCAAAACCGCTACGGACCTCTAAAAACCGGTCCAGCTGGAATTTTGCAGCCATTCGCTGACTTCGTTAAGTTGCTATCCAAAGAAGATATAACACCCGCAATATGCGACAGACTCTTGTTTACCGCAACACCC
>CAWEOM010000021.1:0-22916 GCA_963810665.1 Candidatus Bathyarchaeota archaeon
AATATATGGTTCTAACATTACAAATCAGTCCAGCAAGGCTAAGCTAATGAAAATTACACTCGTCAACCCTCCATACCCTCCAAGCGTTCACTCGCATCCGCCATTTATTCCGCTGGGCATAGCGTACCTCGGCGCCGTTGCTGAACAAGCAGGCCACCAAGTTAGTGTAATTGATTGCCAAGCCGAAGAAATCACCTATGAAACCTTCCCGGCGCGAATAGCTCAAACTTCATCTGATATTATCGGAGTTACCGCTACAACGTTGCTATACAAATCAGCTTTGAAACTTGTTACCATAGCCAAGCAGGCGCAACCTTCTGCATTTACGATGTTGGGGGGTTCGCATGGTACCTTCTGGGATATAGAGGCCCTAAAGGAGTATCCAAGCTTAGATATTGTCGTTCGGAGGGAAGGCGAAAAAACTCTGCTTGAACTTTTGGAAAAGCTGGAAAACCAAGCTAACTTAAGTGGTGTGCTTGGTATAACGTACCGAGACGGCGATACGATCGTGCGTAACGATGATCGCCCCTTCATACAAGACCTTGATAGTTTACCTTTTCCTGCACATCATCTAATGCCACTGGAGAAACTTGAACACAATGGCAAACTACTTGTCCCGTTAGTCTCGAGTCGGGGCTGCGTTTACTGGTGTGATTTCTGTAGTACGGTGCGTATGTTTGGACGTGGTTACCGTATGAGAAGCGCTAAAAGTGTGGTTGATGAAATGCAGTTTGTTCACGATAAATACGGTGTCGACCAAGTCACCTTTTATGATGACGCGTTTAGTGTCGACCGTAATCGAGTGGTGCAAATCTGTGAAGAACTACATAAAAGAAATCTTAAGCTGATTTGGGACTGCGGCACACGTGTGGATATGGTTGATCGTGAATTGATGAAGACTATGCGTGATGCTGGCTGCGTCGCAGTTTGGATGGGCGTAGAATCCGGTTCAGAAGCTATACTTGGAGCCATGAATAAAAGCATCAAGCTGGAACAAACTCGAAAGGCATTTAAAACTGCACACGAAGTCGGTTTAATGACCATTGCCAATGTTGTGTTGGGTTTTCCAGGCGAGACAGAGCAGACTGCTAAAGAGACCATCCGATTTCTACAGCAGCTAAACCCTGATGATGTTGGATTCTATATAGCAACACCTTACCCTGGTACACCAATGTATGAGCAAGTAATCCAAAACGGCTGGTTAAGAGTTAATGATTTTGACCGATTTGACACTGCAGGTCCAACTTTTGAAACGCCGCAGTTAAGCATGGAAAAACTTGCGGAACTCCGTTACAAAGCATACCAGCAATTCTACCTACGACCAAGCTATGTCCTTAGAATGATGCGTAAAGGCGGAACTTACGGGCGTTCAGCGGTGAAAACTTCAGGTGCCTACCTGCTGCGGGCTTTGCACCTTAAGTACTGGTAGCGATTCTCTCTTCTTCAATGCATAGGCGATTACGGCAAGAACTAGCACTAACACGCCTAAGGATATGGTGATTGATAGAAAGTTTATTCCCAGAGGTGACAGCCCCAAGAATAATCCTATCAGCCCAGTTAAACCGAAGCTTAAAGCAACTGATAACACGAGGTTTTCGATGAAATCAATTTTGTTCTTACCCGAGAATAGTATACTTACTAGGCAATAGCCGGGTAAAAACGCGATGAAAACAAACCCGAAAACATAGCGAATGCCTACCAACGGCGACTCACTTGGGATGAGATAAGTGGCAACTAACGTTAAAACCGTAAATCCGACGACGATTTCAAGCCATCTTAGCGGTTTCAAGGTGATACTTCAAAATTTTTGTTTTTTGACAAAGAAAAAATAAAGGAAAGAGTTTACATGAAAGCCTTGTAGATTGGATGAGTTTCTTCTAGCGGGCGGGTTCCAAGGTCTGCTGCTGCTGATGCAATGTATGTGTCTGTTACTGCGACTGCTGGGAAGACCCATTCAGCTTGTTCGGCGGGTCCGATCATAAGCCAGTTGGCGCCTGCCATTTGCATGATTGTGTTTGTTGCAGTTACGCATCCTTTGCGGAATTGTTTTTCAACGTTCGCTTTTACCCAACCCATGGTTGTGACAACGTTACCGCTGCCTAGCCCAACAGGATGACCATACTTCTCTTTCATAATAGGTATGGCTCTAACTGAAGTGCCCATGTCTGGTTCGAACGCTGGAATGGCTGTGTCGATTAATGGTTTGGTGATTCCAGCTTTTTCGGCTAAGGCTAAGGCTTCAACGATAACATTCATTTTGCCTTCTAGTGTTGTATCTTTTGGGTCGTCTGCTAGAACGATGGACATTTCGATGCCACTTTCTTTGAGATTTGCTGCTTCTGCATCGGTGACGCCTTTGTATATGGAGTTGTAGAGGCATCTGTCTGCAAGACCCATCTTCTTTGCCAAGTTTGCTGCTGCCATGCGGGTCCTAGGGCTCATTGCGTCTAGCATTAGTGCTGCGTCAGTATGCTGTGGGACGAAGTCGATATATTTTTCAAATGCTGTTTCTGTTGTGCCGACTATATCTAGAGCAAATTGTACGCCTGTTATGTCGCTTTGGGTTTGCATTGTGTTGATGATTTGTTCTGCTGCTTTTGCATCAAAAATGCCTTTGTTAGCATCCTGAACCATTTTTTGGCCTAGCCAAAAGATAGAACCGATCAGGAAAGTTGGAAGTTCTCCTGGTTGACCGCCTATTTTCGCTTTACCAATCGAATATATTTTTTGTTCCGTGTTGAATTTAAAGGACATTATTCCACTTCTGATGGATTATTTCTTGATTGCCTTCTTTGCCAGCTCTGGAGCTTCTTCCTTGTTTTTGCCGAAAAGTGCACCTACTGCATCTGCGTCTTCTTTTTTGACTGCTGCGCCGCCCATGATTATGCCGACTTTGTCTTTCAGACCTGCTGCCTTTAGAAGTTCATCGAGTTTTGCTAAGTTGTTTTTTGCTGGAACTGTGTTAACTGAGATTGCGATAATGTTTGCATTGCTTTCTTTTACTTTATCAATGAAAACCTGTGGTGCAACGCTTTTGCCGACGTCAATGGTTTTGAAACCTGCGCGCTTTAGGGAGCGACGGACTGCTTCTTTTGCTGTGTCGTGCATGTCAGGTTCAATGTTGCCGATAACTACTATGCCTAATGGATTCTCTGGTTCTGGAGGCTCTTTTTCCATCATAGATTTAAGCCAAGACATTTAAACACCTTTTTTCCTTTTTAATACTCTGGGCTTTTTATACTCGAGTTTCATATTTAACCTTTTACCAACAATTTCAATCTAAGCATATTAAGCGTGAATGTAAATGCTCAAAGCACCCCGAATACACCTCTTGCTGTTGTCTATCTTTACATTCGCTTTCCTGTATCGTATGCTTCTGATGCTTTGGGATGGATTTCCTCCAGGTGCGGATATTGGGTTACATAATAGCGTAATTTACTCAATAACAGGTTCTGGAAACACAGATTTTCTATATAATTTTTTTCATATAGGCGGAGGAGTTTCGTTGACTTTTCCTGGTTACCACATTTTCACTGCAGCAGTCATATTATTGACTGGATTGCCTGAGTATTTTGCTCATGCTGCATTGGTTTCCCTGTTTTCATCATTAACTGTGCTATGCGCATTTTTGATAACCCGACGTGTATGGTCAACGTCAGCGGCTTACATAGTGGCTTTTTTGGCGGCGATTTCACGTTTTGATATAGAAATGCTTCTGTGGGCAGGTTACCCTAACGTAATAGCACTGTTGTTGATTCCATTAACTTTTTACTTGTTCCTCCAAAAAGATCGTTTCTCCAAAACCCCCTTTTTGGTTTCCACCTCAATTTTAGTAGGTTCACTGTTTCTTACTCACTCTTTGAGTGCAGCCATATTTGTAGGAATAACAGTTGCAACAGTGTTCTTTGTTTTGGTTTGGCCTAAAAGCTTTGGTGCTTCCAGAAAAACAGCTTTTTACTGGTTTTTGCCGGTAATTTTTGGTGCTGCACTGGTTTTGCTCTTTCTGGTTCAGGCAATTCCTACTTATCTTAGTGAATATGGTTCAAACGAGATTGCTCGGGCAACTCTCTCAGCGCGGGTTCTTCCGTTGGAGATTGTTCTGCCGCTCTTCGGCGTAATTGTGGCCTTCTTTGTCTTTTCCAAGAAGTTCTACAAGACTTTTTTTGCTCTTCCAGTGTTCCTTTTGGCTATGTGGGTTTTTGTGCCCCTCATCTTGACTCAGGGATACTTGGTTGGGCTCCCCATTGACTATAACCGTTTTATGTACTTCCTAATCTTGCCTGTTTTGATTTTCATGGCGGTCCTCATTGAGTATGGTTCAGATTTCTTTGCAACAGTTATTGATACTTGCAGGACTTTCACCCAGCAAACTCAGAGGAATCAGCAAATCGTTCAGAAAAAGTATGCGCGCTTTTCGGCTTGTATTTCAACCCTTTTAACACGGAAGCGGCTCTACACAATTTTTGTACTGTTCTTTTTGCTCTTCTCTTTTGTTGCTCTACCGATTTTCATGACGCCCTCAATGAATGTTGGTGAATCTATCCAAAGTTTCTATCAAACAATGACTCAACCTGGCTGGGAGGCAATACAGTGGGCTAAGCAAAACACTGCTGGTGACTCAGTGTTTGTTTCTGATGCGCTCTATGGTTGGTGGTTTGGAGGTTTTGCTCAGCGTCCAACCTTAAGTGCTGTTGACCCTCAGTACCTGACGGTTAATCGCGAGGTCGATAACGCGACATTTGCTAGAAATCTCCTTGACACCGATTATATGATCGACAATGGCTTGATTCAGGTTCGAGATGACGGCGGCTATCTGTCAAGACACAACCCTGAGATTCTTGTCGACCAAAATTGGACTTACTATCCTTATTCCTTTTTTACCTTCGATAGTAGCGATATCGGTATTACCTACAACATTGACGGAGCCAACCACTATGTAACTGTGGCCGATCTTGCGGTAAAAGACATGCGAATGGAAAACTACAGTGATCACGAAACGATTAGCATTACTCAAAGCAATGGGGTCATTAATTATTCGCGTTTAACCTCTGTTTATGTTGGGTCACGTTTTGTTAACCTGACTTCCACATTAGAGAGCACTGTGCCAGGTTTATCTTTTGTATCAATGAAGCAAATTATACAGACTACAGGCAAACAAATTCCATATGACGATAAACTTACAGTCGGATTGGTAGAGGTAGGCACTAAGGCTTTTGGTCAATTGATTTTCAATACAACTCCAGCTGACACAACCATTAGAACTGAAAGCCAAATCTCAGATACAGTTAAGGCAGTGGAGTTACTTTACCTTTTTAATGGATCTCAAGGAGAAATTCAGTTGTCAGCAACGGCATACTCCGCGTCTAATGATCCACAATACTACACTGACCCAATAGAGCGAAATAGATTTTTCAGTCAAAGACTTACTGAGAACTTAAAGTTTGAGGAAGCGCTACCAAATTTAGCCTTTATCAATTTTGATTACCGCTCACAAATTCACAGTCGTAGTATCTCATACATTGTATGTCGTGACGCTGCGATACAGCCTAAATTCGCCGACGATCCGTTGTTTAACCTCGTGTTTATTAACAAAGAAGCTGCAATCTTTAAGGTAAATGGGAACCTCGACCAAGGGTGAATATAGCGCCTTGACGGCCGCATTGTCTAAAGAGAAACAAGTTGAAGTAGCATTCATAACGGTTTTTTCAGTGCTCATCTTGGGCATATTCTATGTTGTTATCTCAATGAATGGGGTTGTATTGGGTAACGACCCCGCAGTGCATCTTGAGAAGGCCCAGATTTTCCTTGACACAGGTCACATTTCTTTAGCTAATCTAGGTTGGACTCCTCCTCTGTATCAGATTGTGCTTGCTATGCTGATTTCGCTCAGTGGTGCCGTTGAGATTGGACAGTACATCTTTTTAGTTAGAGTTTTGACGGTAGTTTTGGATTGGTTACTGTTTATGTCTGTTTATTTGGTCGGTAGCAAATTCTTTAGCAAGAAAGTTGGAGCTACAGCGGCTATTTTGCTGCTGATGTGTTTTCCCGTATATGAGGCTAACCAGTTCGGTGGTTACACCACAGTTTTGGCTCTGGCTTTTATGCTATTGGTTCTTCTATACACACCTTTAGCTGTGGATAAGCTTGGGTATCTTGCAGTGGCTTTTTTTGCGGCGTTTGGCCTTGTACTTTCCCATCAATTGGCTGCGTTTCTCGCTATTTTCATTATACCGCCTATTCTTCTATACATGCTGATAAAATCTAAAGGAAAAAACATCAAAGTCATACTCGCACTATCTCTAGGCGGTGGAATAGCTTTCTTCCTTTATTACTTTCAAGCCATGATAGGTTACATTGACATAGTAATTGAATACGTCTTCTTCGCCATCAAAGCATACGCTTACCAAATTCCCACAGTTAGCTTCAACGCGTTTATGACTAATTTCGGTTTCATTTTCTTTTTCGCAATGGGGGGAATCGCAATCTCATATCGTGTGCTGAAGAGACAAGAGAAATCACTCTTCTGGCTCATTTTAGTGCTAAGCTTGTTTGTTCCTTTCTTTTTCGCAGAATCTTACCTCGTTGGTTTTTACATGCCATTCAGTTGGTTCGTCTACTACATGGCAACTCCATTGGCGGTTCTCGCCGCTGTTACAGTAGTGTTTTTTGCCGATAAAACCTCTGCTTTCTACACCAAAAATAGGCAAGTGTTTAGGAAAAACTGGGTAAAAGTCCTCACCGTATGTCTGATTGTTCTGCTTTCAGTAATGGTTGTTTACCGCTCAGACATCGTGTATGGTCGAATCATGGAAGCAAGCGTCTACTACTCAACCACAGACATAAAAGCGCTCGATGCAGGTGTGTGGCTTAAAGAAAATTATCCAGAAGAAACAAACGTGACGTGCACGGAGGTTCCTGGTTTCTGGTTCCAGGAGTTCTCCGGCAAAAACGTCATAGCACAGACGGACCCAACTGTGCAGCGGATGGAGATTGCCGAGGCAGTTCTAACTTTATCGTATGAGTTGGAACATTCACAGACTATGCTAAAAGCTTACCAAGCCAAAGGAGATACGTTAGATGAGAACTACGTTTCTATAGACCAGATTTGGAGCCGAGTTTTTTCCACTTCGGGAACAGGTGATTTTCTGACTTACCATCTAAACGGCGTAAGCTATGAGTTTCAGCTTTCCCAGTTGAGTAAGGAAATCGTGTTCCAAGACCAAGACCTCACCCAAGCAGTTGAAGATGATTTTCTCCAATGACGACATATTATTGACTAAAACGGTAACTGTTGAAAACACCAGCTACCCCTTCACCGTTTCTTGGAGCCTTACGCCTATAAAAAGCGAGATCTATAACGCCAGCCTATATCTGACTACGCTTTTTGATTTGAAATATCACTTCGCAAAAGCTGATATTCCGGGTTTTCTCGATTGGGTTAACCCGTGGGATGCACCTGAGCCAATCCGAACTTCGAATGATACTCTGTGGGCGGTGGCTTCTTTTGCGGGTGTCAATCTGCGAGATAGTTATCTTGGCTTGTTTGATGAGTCAAGCGAGGTTGGGTTTGCGTTTAGGTTTGAGGACTTGCCCGACTGGGGAAACATTGGGGCACTGGATAATCGGCAAATCGACGCGGTACGGCTCCAGTACAACTTCGACGGAATAGCCGTAAACCAAACCGTTACAAGGTCATATCAAACTTTGACCTTGTCAAAAAGTAGCTACCCATCTCTCACATCTGACTCAATGCAGGGCATATTCAGCCAAAAATTTCCTGAATTTCCCGTAAAATCCAGAGACTTTATGTACGACATCCAAGAAAATAACATCGGTTTCATTGTTTATGACCGAAATGAACTTGACACTCAGATACTTCACAGCAAGCTGCTACAACAAATATACTCCAACGATCGATACGTTATCTTCAAGATCCAAAAATAAGTAGCTGCTTTCAACATGTCTGTCTCCCAATAATTCGCGTAATACATCCTGATTTGAGTGCGATGGTTCTTTTCGCAGTGGTTCTATCGACTAAATTATCCGTTGATTGCTTTTATTTGGTTACCTGCAGTTATTTTGTTATTGTATGTAGGGTTTTCTCCGCGGTGGTTACGCTGAAGAGTAGGTCGTCTATGGTTGCGGTGAAAGTGGCGAGTTTGCCTTCACATTTAATATGGGTTATGACTTTGCTGTTCTCCCGAACAGTTCTAACATGGAGTCCGGCAGGGGTTTTGATGTTGTCAGGCGAAACTGCTTTAGCGATCGCTTCAGCTGTCTTTTCGTCGTTGTATTCAAGCTGAATGGTTGTTTCCAAGCTTCTCACCCTTTAATTGGCGACCAACAAGTTCGTTTGCGGTTTTAATGAACGCCTCTACTTGATCCAGCGGTACCTGTGAGCCTGCAGCGATGTTATGTCCTCCGCCTTTGCCCCCGTGTGCTTCCGAAGCTAACCGCATTACATCTCCCAAATTAACACCTTTACGCAGTGCTGCTTCTGTGGTTCTGCCTGAGAACTTTGCAGCCTTCTCAGCCTCGATGTTGGCAAATGCAAGTAATGGTTTTTCATTGTTAGCAAGGCTAGATACAATGATGGAGGAGACGGTGCCGATGATTTTTTCATTAATGAAACTCTCCCCGTAAATGACGTAAACATTTTCTAGTTCCTTCATGCGCTCAGGCTTCTCCGAGACCCAGCTCAGATACTTATTGATGTTTTTGCGGTAATCATCAAGAATTTTGTTGGATTCTTCTAACGCGGCTTTGCGGTCGCCCATGCAAATGGCTATGCCTAAGCTTGGGCGGTCCATGCGACCAGTCGAATTCAGAAGTACAGAAAACTCGCGTCCGTCCCGAAGCGCGGTGTTAGGTTCTTCTTTGGTTAAAACGTAAATGGAGCCGATTAGGCTTTCAACTTCCATATGTAAACCCCTCGAGAGTAAATAATCGGCTAATGCTGAACACAGCTTCTTGCGTTCCTCATCAGCTAAATCACAAAGAGACCGTAGCCTACCGTCCTGTTTTAGTGGAATGCCTAAATTTGCTACAAAATTCAAAGAGTCAGTTTCCTGTCCGCTCAAACCCGGAATGAATGGGTTGGTTGTGGTTGCTAACATCTTGTGGATAGGGCGGGTTTCTCTGCCAAAGAAGGTTAGGTCTTTTTCTACTTTTAGTAGTCCTGCGGCGACGGCGTCGTTTACGATCAACTCGTTTAAGCTGTGCAAGCTACGCTGTTCGTACTTGTCTTGCATGTCGCCAAGTGCGCCGACTAATGCAATGGGCGCTAAATCTACATTTGCCGAGTTGACTGTTTTGGCTGTAAAGTATGCGACGCCTGAGCCGCTGACATCTGTGGCTCCATCGATGCCGTAAACATGTGGATTAAGCATGGTGAAGTTTGGGTTGTTTGAAGTTCCTGTAATTTGGTGGTGATCCAGGATTACGATTTTATAGTTGGGGATTTTCTCGTTGAGTAAATCTAAATAGCCACTGCCGAAGTCAGACATTATGACGAGTTGGGGTTTATCTGCTGTGATTTCAGCGATGATTTTCTCATCCACCCACTGCATAACTCGGATGCGGAAGCGTGCGTCGAGTCGACTGAGCATTTTACCTATGATCCCTGCTGCAGCAACTCCGTCAGCGTCAAGGTGGGAAAAGCAGCTGATGAAACCGTCTTTCTCAGCAGTTTCTTTGATTACTTTTGCAGCTTCTTTTGCATGGGATAAGAATTTTTCACTACTTTCCTGTTGGGTCATGCACAGTCACTTCTTTGCGTAAAAGGGGTTGAGAGGATTTAAAGCTGGCGTATTAAACAATAAGAACTCTTTAACCCTAAAATTTGGGGAAAGAAACGTTTAGGTTACCGAGGCAATTTTTGCCTTGTACTTGAAGTTCTTGCCTATAACGCCTTCACGTTTGTAGTATCGACTAAGCTTGTGTATGCGGGCTTCGATGATTTGCATATTGCGTTTGTTGTGCAGGTCCTTCTTGTTTTTGTCTATATGAACTGCTAAGCCTTGGGCTTTTTTCATGAGGTTTGAGAGGTCTTCGGGCATTGGTGCTGCTAGGTTTGAGGCTTTGAGTGTGTCGCTAATGCTTTTGCCTGTTATGGGTTTTACGAGGGGGATAGCGTATTGGTCGCGTAGGATGGTGCCTATGCTGCTCATGTTGTGGCCTTCTTTGGCGAGTTTTATTATGAAGGCTTCTACTTCTTCAGGCTGGTACTTGCACCAGCTTGGTGGTCGTCTGCTGACTGGGCGAGTTGAATGTGCTTTTCCTTTTTCTTGCTTTGGCATTGTTACACCTTTTTTGTGCACCTAAACCACACTGCACCAATATTTAAAAGTAGCTAGTGTAACGAATGAGAAACCGAAAAAATCAACAATCCCCCGTTTTATTTGGATTGGAGTTTTGCCCCGAGGTGTTATCGTCTCTTTAGGAACAATACAATTCCTCTGACTATCAGGGATAAGCCAACGA
Source organism: Candidatus Bathyarchaeota archaeon (assembly GCA_963810665.1). Taxonomy (GTDB): domain Archaea; phylum Thermoproteota; class Bathyarchaeia; order Bathyarchaeales; family Bathycorpusculaceae; genus Bathycorpusculum. Next base: position 10,483 of record CAWEOM010000021.1, read on the forward strand.
TTATGATTAGTGATGCCCAAAAGGTGAACCATCCAGTCAGCGTGCCCGACAGCAAGTAAACACTTGCTACAAAAGAGCCGCCTAGCCAGAAAATTATGTTCCCTACGGTTTCTGCAATTCGTTTAATTGGTGAATTGACCCAGAACCGAAGCGCTAAAATGGCTATTTGCAGTACGACGATACCTACCATAAAGTTGAATATGGCGCCAAAGAAGTCAATGTGTGCTGCGGGGTTTGTTGGTGCAGGCAAAACGATGTTGCCATTAATTAATGGATATCCTTGACCAGTTAAGTCGCCGAAAAACGCCCCGATTTTCTGTGGAATTCCTGGCGTTAACCCGAAAACTACACCTAAGATAATGAGAAAGCCGCCGACGGCTAACGCGGTAATTAATCCTTCATTCAATAGATTAGTTTTGCGAGTATTGTGAATCATGCCACTGCCCTGGATTTCTTATGGACCCTTTGGCAATATAATACTTTTCAGTGCTGCTTTACATACCACTCCGCAAACTTGCGGATAGCCATTGCCCTATGTGAGTAACCGTTCTTTTCGGCTATGGTCATTTCCGCGAAGGTTTTGGAGTTGTCTTTGGGCTGAAAAATAGGGTCGAATCCAAAGCCTGATTTGCCATTTTCTATACGTTCAGCTGTAGTGATTGTGCCTTGGATTTCACCGTGAAAGCTCTCCGGTTTACATGGGTTTTCGCTGTCGCAATAGGAGATAACTGATTGGAATTTGGCGCTTTTGTCCTTAATGTTTTCCATTAGTTTTAGGATGCCCCTATTATGGATAGTGTGGTATACGTAGGCAGCGTAGGGACCTGGAAAACCATCCAGCGCATTAATGAATAACCCGGCATCTTCTACGAAGATGGGCATGCCACAGTGACTGTAAGCGTTTTTGGCGCTGGTTTCTGCTATCTTTTGGAGGCTGTCGCTCTGGATCTCATCGCCTTTTAACTTGAGCATCCCCACTGCTATTCCATAATTCCCCAAGATGCTTCTGACTTCCATGAACTTATTGATGTTACCTGTCGCGAAAAAGACCACTCTACCTTTTAGCTGAAAGTTACTGTTTACGTTCTTCGACATAGCGTCCACGCCTTTGTATCTCACGAATTTTCTCATAAACCTTTTCCGCTAACTCGCTACCCAGAACCGAGGTGTAGCCGTTTATGACACTTTGAAAGCAATCTTCCCAGTGTTGGTAATGAGTACTCTGTAGGGCCCGCTTGAGCAGGTGCAAATCTACGCCTTTAGCTTCAGTTTCGCGGTTTTTTTCGCTTAACCCAAAATCTACAAAGACCAATTTGCCCTCGGGCGTTTGGATCATATTTGAGGTTGTAAGGTCGCCGTGTATTAAGCCATATTTGTGGAGGCGTGCCGTGGATTCTCCAATTTGGGCGCATAAACTGTGACGTTCTGTTTTCGCCATTTTGTTGAGCAGATGTTTTATCTGTTGGCCCTCTATGTATTCCATAATAATTGTTGATTCGGGCAAGTTTACCAGATAAATCAGCGGTGTCGCCACCCCAGCGCTTTTTGCTTCATGCATCAGCTGCGGCTCGTGTATTGTTCGGTAACTCCGGATTTGTTTGTCCAACGAAGCTGGGCGGTAACGTTTGGGTATGCGAACTTTAACAATTGCTTTTCGTCCGTGCCATTCTGTGAGATAGAGTCTGGCTTCGGCACCCTTCTTGAATAGCTTCGCTTGGGGGACTTTGTCTATTGTGTCCATGGTACATCCACCTTGTCAACCCGCCAGCGTAATTTGACACAACTTTCATCGATAGGTGTAACCAACCCATGCCGAAACCCCAGAGTCCCCGTCCAAGCAATCATAGCTCCGTTATCAGTGGCGTATTGGAGCGGAACCACGCTGAACTTGGCGTTGTGATCTTCCGCGATAACAGCAAGCATTGCCTGCAGCCGTTTATTTGCAGCTACGCCACCCGTGAGCAACACCTCTTTTTTCTCAGTGTGTGCAAGCGCCCGCTCAGTTACTTCAGTTACCATCGAAAATGCGTGTTCTTGCAAGCTATAACAAATATCCTCTAAGCTGTAATTGTCACTTTGAAGAGCAACCGTAGCCGCAGTCAACAAACCGCTAAGTGACAAATCCATGCCCTTTACAACATACGGTAAAGAAACTAGTTTCTTACCTTTAAGCGCCATTTTCTCAATGGCGGCACCCAAGGGCATACCCTTTTTGTGTTTAAGTCCTGCTTCCCGAGCAAAAACGTCCAAGCAATTGCCTAGTGCGATGTCCAGTGTTTCGCCGAAGACGCGGTATCGTCCTGACTCCAAAGCGGTTATCATTGTGTTTCCCCCTGAAGCGTAAAGTGTAACAGGGTCGGTTGCGCCGGTTTTTAGTTTGCCGATTTCGATGTGGGCAATAGAGTGGTTAACGCCAACAAGCGGTATCTCAAGGTATGAGGATAAGGTTCGGGCAACGGTTGCTCCAGTTCGAAGCGAAGGTCCAAGTCCGGGTCCTTGCGAGAAAGCAATACACGTTAAGTCAGTAGTCTTTATGCCTGCTGTTGTTAGGCTTTCTTTTAGGACCTTATCCGCTACTTCTGCATGGTGCCTAGCCGCTTCCCGTGGGTGAATGCCGCCCTCAGCCGGAATATAGCTGTCGGACTTATTAGCCAAGATTTCACCTGCGAAGGTAGCTACTCCAATGCCGAAATCGTCTGCTGAAGATTCAATCCCCAAGCAGACTCCGCATAGTTCATTTTGCTCGGTATTTTTCATATTATTCCACGTTTAATCAGGCATACATATTTTTATGTGAATCCAACGCTTATATTACTGTATTATTTGGAAGATTAGAAAATGCCAAAGCGTAATGACCTTGAACAGAAAGCACTCCACTTCGTCGTCGGTACGGGTTATCAGGGTGTGCTTCAATCAGACTTATGGCGAGAACTAGGAGCTAGTAGCCGCGAAGGTTCACGCGTTTCTATCAAACTAGAAGAGAAGGGGCTTATCCGCAGAGAAAAAGAACTCCAAGAAGGAAGATGGACATATAGACTTTATCCCAAAAGGTTGCCTGCATCGATAGAAACAATCATCGACTGTCCCTGCCTGCTCTGCCCAGACAATGCACGATGCGACCCGACTACAGCAATTTCACCTAAAAGTTGTCCCCGACTAACCGATTGGATACTTAACTTAGGAAAAGAAGTTCCCACTACTCCTGAAGCTCCAAGCGTATTAGTAGAACCCACTGTGCCTGAGGATGATTCTGACGCCGAAAGCTTGGATACGTGAAAGAAAAAACGAGTATTATTATAAGAAAGCCAAAGAACAAAACTACCGCAGTCGAGCCACATATAAGCTGGTTCAAGCGAACGAAAAATATGGCTTCATCAAATTACGCGATGTAGTAGTCGACTTGGGCGCTGCTCCAGGTGGTTGGATTCAAGTAGCCCGGAAAATGACCGGCAAGTACGGCTTTGTTTTAGGTATAGATCTAAAACCAATCGAGCCATTCATACAGGAATACATCCGTACTATCATCGGTGACTTAACTGAACCTGATATTGCAGAGCAAATTCTCTCGTTCTTACCTCGCAGACCCGATGTCATTATGTCCGATGCAGCACCAAATGTTACGGGTGTATGGGAAGTGGATCACGCTAGGCAAATCGGTTTAGCCACTAACGCCCTGGAAATCGCAAGGTGCATACTCAAACCTAACGGTAACTTTTTCGTAAAAGTATTCGAGGGCGGTTTACTGAACGACTTCATACAACTCCTGAAAGACAACTTTGAAAGGGTGCAGTTAGTGAAGCCGCAGGCAAGCCGCGCGAAAAGCTCCGAAATGTACCTTTTAGCTTTAGGCTTTAAGACGACCAGTGAAGGGGAAACAGGAAGCTAATTCTGTCGCAACCACTCATTCTTTGATAGGTGTCGGTTTTGAAGGTTATTTCTGCTGATTCAGGCGCAGCAATACTTGACAAACAGTATAAACCCCTGTATCTCGTGGCTTCTGCTTCAGTTTTGGTGGAACCGCCATATAGGGAACCGTCCATTCGGTTGGTTGAACCCATTTTCAGAGAAGTTGACATAGGTTTAGAAGTCATTGTTCATGAGGCAGAGTTGTGCCTGGGTCTACTCAATAAGGTTAAGGCGGATATAGTACATCTTGACATGACATTGGGTGGAGTTTCTCTTGAAGAATTATCGCCCGTGGAACTTATTAACTTGAAAGCCTCAAGAACGGGTCGACAGCATATTCTGAAAATTTTACCCCGACTAAGAAAAGTTGCGTGGGAGATTAAGCGGCTCCATGATCTTGATATGCTGGCGATTGGTAAGGAAAGTGTGCCTGTGCGGATTGCAGAGTTGACGGCTGGCGCCGAAGCAATATTGTTCGCATCTAAAAGAGTCGCTGAGCAGCAACAGACTGTTCTGCTGGGTTTGCCGCAAAATTGTCAATCACGACTTATAGGCGAACGCGTCTATCTACACTCACTCCTTTCGGGCGAGCATGACATTCGAAGTTATGCTGTTGACACTGAAGAGGTTTTAAGAAAGATTAAATTGTCAGAAACGCTAAACCCTGTGGCAAGAGGCTTTCGAGCCCTAAAAATAACGCCAAAATAACTCTATGAAGGTTGATTTAAAATGGATTATCCGCAGTTCTGGAAGGTTGCTTCACAAAGACGCAAAAGAATCTACTCAATAACTTTCGTATTAGCTCTATCTATATTAGCAACTCTAATTGGGTTGCTGGTTCCAGTCAGCCCCCAAGAAGCGCAATTGATAAGTGACCAGCTAAACCAAACTGTTACGAACGGCACCGCTAACGGTACATTAATCCCAGATATTTTCCTAAACAACTTCCCTCTATGCCTACTCATGTTCGTTCCTCTAGCTGGTTTCGGAATTGGTATGTTTATACTCTTCAGCACAGGACAGGCTTTTAGGGCTGTATTTGAAATCCAAGCCGCAAATGGCGTTGCCACGGCATCTTCCGTAGATATTTCGGCGACTACAGCAATTCTTGTATTATTCCTTATAGGAGCCGTTTTTTTGCTAGAATACGTTTCCTACGCCATCGGTATGGCAGAGAGTATCTGGCTGTTTCGCAGGTTATTGCAGAATCGCTGGAAGAGTGAAATCAAATACCTTTTATTCTTCATCGGGATTGTTGCTTTGCTATTGATAATTGGTTCTATAGTGGAGACATATACGTTGTCAATTGGGCTATAAGCCCTCTTAGTTTTTCACTATTTCTAAACTTATGTCTAAAGCTTTGACACTGTGCGTTAAAGCGCCCATGCTTATTATATCAACTTCTGTAGTTGCATACTCGATGAGGTTTTCGCCGGTTATTCCTCCACTCACTTCTAACAGTACTTTTTCAAAGCCAGCTTTCCGAAGCTTTTCCACTGCTTTTTTGACTTGTTTGGGTAAAAAATTATCCAACATAACGATGTCTGCACCTGCATTCGCCGCTATAAGGGCATCCTCGATAGTTGTGACTTCAACCTCAATTTTCTTGCTAAACGAGACGTTGACTTTTGCCTTTTTAACAGCCTCCTCCACACTGCCAATAATCGCCAAATGATTGTCCTTTATTAGAACCATATCATCCAAATGTAGCCTATGTTGGTCTCCACCCCCTATGAGGATGGCTTTTTTGTCAAAATACAGCAAACCTGGAGCAGATTTGCGTGTGGCAGCAAGACGGGATTTTAGCTTTGCCTTCTCAAGTTTTTCTATTAAAGTACGCGTCTTGGTTGAGATACCGCTCATTCGAGACAGAAGATTTAGTAGTGTACGTTCTACTGTGAGGATGGTCTGTGCATCGCCAGAAACTTGGATTAGAGTTTGATTTTTTTTAACTCTTTCACCATCGGCAACTTTGGCTTCTACCTTCAGTCCCACATATTCAACAAGAATTATTACCTCTTCAATTCCGGCAACAATGCCCTCTTCTTTGGCGATGACCTGAGCTTTAACCGTTAAGTTCTGCGGGATAATAGCTGCACTTGTGATGTCTCCTAATCCAATGTCGTCGGAGAGGATTTCTCGAAGTTTTCCCTCCACAATCCGTCTTGGAATAAACATGTAGTCTATTGTCTTGGGTGCCGCTTAAAATTCTTCCCTTTCCTTGGTTGAACCAAGATATAGTTCAAATATTGTTGTTTACTTAACAACTTGTTGTATGCGACTTCTACTGAGTTGTGCGGAGTTAGGTTTAGGTCACGTTTCACGAATTATCCCACTCGGAAAAAGGCTTGAAAAGAATGGACATGAATTGTTTTTTTTCTCAGGCGGCAAAGCATACGAACTTCTTCAAAAGGAGTTCAAGAATGTGCAAAAAGTTGCATCGATTTCTTGGTATGAAAACGCTCATGGGATTCTGACTTCTGCATCCCTTCTTAACATGTTAATACCTTTGCCGCTTTTTAACTTGGAACTTAACAAGTTTGAAATAAAGAATTCTAACGCATGGGAAACCATCCATCGCTACTACGATTTAAGAGAAAATATACATGATATCTCGCCTGACGTGCTGGTAGCCGACGGCGATATCAACGCGCTTAGACTTGCGAGCAGATGGAAAATCCCAGCGGTCTACATTGAAAACATGATTAGGCCAAGTTATGGCTTTTCATCCTTGCTTAGCCCAGGTGAACGCTTCATAGAGCGCTACTATAAAATATGCAAAAAAATAGTGATCCCAGATAATCCGCCACCTTATACAATTTCTGAGTATAGCATAGGCAACATAGACCATTTGGGAATCTCTGATAGAACCGAATATGTCGGAAGCTTCATGGACACTACCCCCGTCGAGGGTAGTTCGGAACATATTTTCGTGCCAATTAGCGGATCGGTTGGAACCCGATCTCAACTGCTCAAGACGGTACTACCTGTTCTTGAGAAGGTAAAGAGCAAATGCATAATCAGCTTGGGTACGCCTGGTAAGAAATCGGTTACTAAAATCGGTAATTATGAACTCCACACTTGGCTATCCCCTGAAGAACGCAGGAAAGCGATGTTGAATGCAAAATATGTGATTTTTAGCGGCGGTCATGCAACCTGTTTTGAAACAATTAAGTATGGAAAACCCAGTATCTGTATCCCTACACAGCCCGAACAGTTAGGGAACGCAGCTAAAATGGAGAAGATGAACTGTTCAATAGTAGCTAAAAACAAGAAGCAACTACAGAAAGCAGTAAACAAGATGGACGCTGAATTGAAAACCTACACTATATACGTTAAAGCACTCTCGAAGTTTTCAGGTAGATTCACTGGCTTAGACAGAGCAGTTGAAATCATCGAAAATGTACTCGATTAACAAGGTCATTTTTTGAGGGTTAGGCGTTTAATTGTGCCATTCGGTCCCTGTTCCTCGAAGATGATGGCGTGGAACTTGTAAATTTGCGCATCCTTAGTTAACCAGATGTCGGGAGGTAAGCCTGCTTTCATGCAGCATTGGCAGAGAAATTCTTCTTCGCACCAGCCCCACTCGATCGGTACCTGTGGAAGCAGCAAGCCTTTGCGGTGGCCTCGTTCGATTATCAAGCCGTCTTCCCCTACTTCGATTTTGCTCACATATTCCTTTGGGTCTGTGGTTTCGATTTTTTCAGGTGGCGTTAGGACACTTACTTCAAAAACAACGCTATTTAGTTCTTGGAGTGCTAAAGGTTGAAAGCGGGGGTCCTGTGTGGCCGCATTAATGGCGGAGTCAATTACGGCTTCCACCAAGGGGTTCGTAGGATAAGGGTAGCCGATGCACCCACGTAACTCCTTCTTGTTTTGAACTATGGTGTTTATAGTTACAAAGACACCGCATTTCTCAAACAGCTTCTGAGGCGTATCTTTTGGCGGATTGGTGATTTCGCCGTTTTCTAAATAAAGTTTCACGGTGTTACGGGCTAATTTGATTAGAAATTCTCCTTCTTGTTGAGAGAGATCAAACGACATTGTTTTCACCATATTCGGGTTTATTAATCCGCTATTAGCTAAAATTATTAGAAGAAAAGGTTGATTTTAGAATTTTGTGGCTTCTTCGGTGACGCCATCTTTGGTGATGGTGAGGATGTCTAAGCCGTCACCGCTCATTGCATCTCGGTTAATAGCCGATTTAACTGCTCGTCTTACTAAGTTTTTTGCTTCTTCTAAGGTTAGGTTTTCTTTGTAGCCTTCTTCTATGACACTTATAGCAAGTTCTGTGCCTGAGCCGACTGCCGCGTATTTGTCTGGTATAAGTGAGCCTAAAACGTCTAGGACATAGAGTGCGGGTCCGTTTTGGTCTATGCCGCCGACGATCGTTTGGGTGATGAGGGGTGCATAGCGGCGGTTGAAGAGCACGTTAGCCATTAGTTTAGCTGCTGAGTTGACGCTGATTGGTCTGCCGGTGTCCATACTGTAGAGATTGGATTGTGCTTCCATCTCTCGAGCGAGGATTTGCATGTCACCTACAAGGCCTGCGCATGCAACGCCGATGCTATCCGTGATTTTGAAAACTTTTTTGCCACCTTTGCTCATTATGAAGGAGCCATATGTTACTCTTTTTTCTGCAGCTAGAAGGACTCCGCCTTCAAAGACCAATCCGACGGTGGTGGCGCCTGGAATCCAAGCGTAACCCTGCTGAGCTTGTTGGCCTTGCGATTGCTGCTGCTCTTGCACTTGCGGCATGAGTGGGATTTGCGGAATTTGGGGTAATTGAGGGAGTTGGGGTCCATATCCTTCCATAAATTTTCGCCTTTTCGGTTTGATATACACAAGATAATCTATTAAGGTTACTTATAACCATTGTACACATGGAGGCAAACAAGTATGACTGAAAAGCAACCCTCGGTTGCAAAAAGTGGCGCACGCCTCGGTTATGTTAATGTTGTGCCGAAAAAAGCTACCTTGAAACCAAACCAATCTCAATTAACGCCAAGTTAGTTAGAATTTAAACAGACTGTTGGAGTGGAACTCATTTTTACCGAAGAAATTTTTAGCACGCGTTGCCTATATAAAAGATAGTGCAGGCGCTTTGTTTGATAGAAATTTACGCCCAAAATATAAGCTGTATTTACTTTGCAATCGCTATCAGCCAACAAAAAATCCTTATCTCAACCTTTAGTAACGATCAAAAAACTACTTTAATTAACATTCTTGAAAACTTGCCGTTTAACATGCCCTTTAAATTTTTCAATAAACCTTCAGCTCAAGCTAAAACCGTGCTTTCAACTCTCAAAGATATTTACGATGGCAAAGACACCAATATTAAGCTGCCTTTAGCAACATCTGGCCTACCAGCCTATACTCGAAAAGTGCTCATTGCCACCGCCTCCATCCCCGTTGGTTACGTCACATCTTATAGTGCAATCGCGAAAGTTGTTGGCGGCAGCGCAAGAGCGGTGGGAAATGCTATGGCCTGCAATCTTTTTGTGCCTATTGTTCCCTGTCACAGGGTCGTTAAATCAAATTTGGGGTTGGGCGGCTATGCTGGGGGTTTGCAAGTGAAATTGGAGTTTCTGAGAAGGGAAAAACGAGGGTTCGCATCTCCCCGTATGGTTGAAGTAAACGGGGGATCGCTTGAAGTTTTTCCCGTTGAATATGTCCTTAAAAAATATGCTTGAAGAGATTTTTACACAAATCATAAAAGCAGCCGAGCCACCTCACATCAGGGATAACTATCGTGGTTACTCGAGGGCTCTACGTCGGCAGATTCCAACCATTTCACATCGGACACTTAGACGCCATAAATTATGCGCTGAAAGGCGTAGATGAGTTAGTTGTGGTAATCGGTAGCGCCCAGTACAGCCACAACAGCCACAACCCTTTCACAGCTGGAGAACGGTTGTTTATGGTTCGCAGAGCACTCGCGGAAGCAAGAGTAGCTAATTCAAAGTTGTGGATTGTTCCAGTCCCCGATATGCATTTGCATATGCTATGGGTTAGCGCAGTGGAAGGTTACACACCAAAGTTTGAAGTTGTGTTTTCGAATGAACCATTGACGCGCAGATTATTTATAGAGGCGGGCTATCAAGTCAAGGAAATTCCGTTGTTTGAACGAAAAGTTTACTCTTCAACATATGTTCGAGAAAAAATAAGAGAAGGCGAAAGCTGGATGGACCTAGTGCCTAAAAGCGTCGCAGACTTCATCAACGAAATCGATGGAGTAAACCGACTCAGGGATTTAGCGCGAACCGACCAAGTTTCTTAGACAACTATAACATCTTTTCTGGCTCTACGCCAGTACCTCCAAGCCAGTACATAAGCAGAATATAAAACCAGCAATACCATAAAGAAGCTATAACTCTCCGCTGTTAGAGCAAAAAAGTTATTGGCTATATGTAGAAACACAGCAATAAGATAGTACGGTAGTGGATTCTTCTTTGCAACACCATAAGCGGTTATGGTTGCGCTGGAGGCATGAAAAATAACCCCAGGTATACGGGCAAGTAATGGTACACCAATTATTACATATCCAATTAGTTCTGCAATACCAAAGCCAATCCCTATTAAGAGACCTAAAGTTACAATTGAACGTTCAGTTTCGCCGTGTCGATAGAATAGGGGAAAAACTTTGGCGAGTTCCTCTATTATGGGCGCAATTACGATGACTAGTAGCGCCATAGAAAATGATGTTGGATAGAGACTTTCAAAGAATGAAGCGAATGGAAGGCTGATTAATATGCCTGAGGAGAAAAAAAAGATGTATTCTCTGAGTTTGGGTCTATGTATTGGAATACTGCATTGTTGTGTTTGCTCATTTTCCATGAAAAGCAAGCTTCCTCTCCTAAAAAAGACTTTGCAGCCTACTTATCAACATTGCTTACTTGCTTTTCATTCAAAATACCCATGTCTATATGCGCCAGAGAGTTAAAATATGATTGCCTTTACATCACGACAGGAAATAGTGTCGAACTGAACGCTTTGATAGTTTTATTTTCATATCACCACAAAAACACCGATAAAATAAGTAAAGTCATAGCCCCCATAATCGGAGCAGAAACAGTAGCTCCACAATTGATAGAGCCTGTTGAGCTTTCAGACTATGGTTTAGTTGGTTTCGGATCAGGAATCTACTTTGGAAAACATCATAGGATCATTTTGGAATTCGTCGATAAACTTTCACAGCAGAACGGCAAAAAAGCCTTCATTTCTCCACAAGCGGTCAAACAGGCAGCGACACTAAACTTCATAAGAAGCTAAGGGAGAAACTGATTGCAAAAGGATTCACAATAATTGGCGAGTTTAACTGTGCAGGCTTAGACACTTATGGCTTTCTCAAGATTGCAGGTGGAATAAAGAAAGGTCACCCCAATGAAGACGACCTTAAAGCAGCGCTAGCATTTGCAAAAACCCTAAATCTTTAAGATTTACTAGAAACCTGCCGCTACCGGGTCTTGTGGCTTCATTATCTCTCTGAGTAACACGGTGGCGTAACATCCGCGGAGAAGCTTAAAACTTAACGTTGCACCTATACCTTTGCCTTCAATAATACTACTGGTGTTCTGCAGTTTGAAATCCATCACGGGTGCCACGGTTGTTCGCAATCCGCCTTTCCTCCCAACACGCGATAATACGTTAAACCGTAAACCCTCAGCCTCAACTCCCTCCTCCGCAAGGATTTCACTCTCCAATTCGCCCATGACGTGACCTGAGATCTTCTGTTTGATTCCAAGAATTGGTAGCGCAACCCGCATCTTGCCCGCCTTAACTGCAGCGTTTACCTCAGATAGGTTCTTGTAGGTAACGGTTTTCATTACTGAAGTTAACGGTAGCCCCGATCTTTCCACAGCAACAGTGAAATCACCTTCTACAGCCATATCTAGCGGTAACTCACTCTTAAGTCGCCCACTAAGAAACCGATTGAAAAGGTACGATTGGTGAGCTTGGACAAATAGTGCCTGAAGCTTGGGGGGTAATCGTTGGAAAGCTCCTACATAATCAGTTGGGTTTTCAGCTAAGTAGCTGAGCATTATTCGTTCAAATCGAAGCTGCTTTGGAAAATTCTCATACGCGTACTTGAAATTGTGTGTTTCCTGCAGTTCTTGGCGCGCTTGCCTTGATTGTGGATGCTCATGGACGCTTGGTTTAGCAAGAAACAGCATTGTCGCCTCCTCAAAATTACCGTTGATTAGGGCTTTTCCGACTAAATGTGTTATGGGACGTGTCGTGCCGAAGCGTTGGTGTCCAAAAAAGTTGGGGATACCTCCAAATGTTTTAAATTCTTGGAATATTTGCTCTATCTGCTCTGTAACTTCTGTCTTTGAGACTTTAGTATTTTTTACGTTTATTGTAAAGTTGTTGCCTAAAAGGTAGAACAGAGACAACATCTCCCGTACGTAGCCCACAGGATAAAGCTTCACACCCAAAACATTTGCTTTAATCGCATCTTCTAAAGCAACGTTTTCTAGGGTGATAAACTGGGCGGTGATAGCTTTTGCGTCTTTTATTCCTGCGAA
>CAWEOM010000022.1:0-16096 GCA_963810665.1 Candidatus Bathyarchaeota archaeon
TATTGGAAATCATGGTGATTAGTCTCACTTGAGTTGTTTTGAATTAGCGCTGCCACAGTGTCCCTGCCAGCGCAATCTACATATTCTTTACCATTAATCTCCCAGATGAGGGCACCTTTTCCACGTGTGAGTATCGATGGGTTTTTTGGAGAAAAACGTTGGCTGAGTATTGGTTTTCAGTTTCTATAATTTCATTTTCATTCACTATTTATCACTGTACCGACCAGATGATTAAGGACTGAAGTCATGGGTTGTTTTGTGGTGCCAGAAGTTACTGAGGACTTCTTTGCATGCTTTGGCTTCAGGCTTCCAGGTGCCCGCGTGGACTTTGGTGCTCACTACCGCCTGCCACGCGTCAAAATATTAATTTGACTTCTGTTGCTTGCCTTTTGGGCACACGTTCACCATTAAGTAATAAGCCTTCCACATCGGTGAGTAAGATGAGTTTGTCTGCTTTGAGGGTACCCGCTATAATTGCTGCTGTGCGGTCACCCATCTACGTTGAGCGGTTCAAAGCTTGGAGAGGAGCAATCGGAGTAACAATGAAAAAGTAGCCTTTCTCCAGCAATAACTTGCAGCAGTTCATGTTCGCCTTGACCTTCTATGAGCCAATACAATTTGCTTGTTAATTTTGCCCGCCATACCCATAGTGTAAATTTCTACGGTTTCCTTGTCGGAATAGCCGACTGCGGAATCCATCTGGGGACATTATGAATTTCTGTTCCTTGACCAATTTTGAGGCGATTTCGGTGACTTCTACACCTCCGCCATGTACCAAAACGATTTGGTGCTCTTCGGCGATTTCTTTGAGGTCAATTACTTCGTCGCTTGAGGTGCCTTCCCTGAGAATGCTTCCGCCCATCTTAATCTGCAAGTAAACATGGTTATCACATTGGCCGCAAAAACCCCAGTGCTCTTAAGGCCTGTGGTTTCCTCTAATCCAAGCATTAGGTATCGATATTGCTCATGTTGTCCTGCTTTGCTCTTTCGCTCATATTATTAATTGCTGAGAAGAGGAGGAGGCGGTTGGTACTATATCGCAGAGGTTTGTGCCTGTTACTATTTTAGCATCGGGTAGCTGAAAGGTCCTTTTGGCATTTCTTGATGAGTCGTATGAATGGTTCTGTGTTGTACATGCAGCTGCCAAGCTGTCTTCCAAAGGATCCTTTGATTATTAACGGCTGTTTGGGGAAGGCTGGATTGTTCCTAGCACGTGCCCAACTATGTTGATGGTGCTGGGGTGCAAGCTGATTTTACTTGTTCACTGGCCTAGTGCAGTAGTCTTGTTATCACTTTGGTGGTGCTGGCGCATGGCCAGTGACCTTGGTAGGCGCACACTGCCCAAGTGTTCCAGGTGATGCGATGCAAGGCCTAGGTCATTCCGCCCCCAGCATCTGATGCCTTGAGGTCTACAACAATTTTGTCTGTGTCAACAGTCGGCTTTTATTATTGGGGTATACCCTGTATATGGCCGAGAAAAATTGCCATGCAGCCAGACACCAGCAAGTGTTGCTTTTTTATCTTTCCGATGTAACTCTGGCAACCCACAGGTTTGTCTTTCTCTTAAACATATCAGGCACTAGGAGCATGTTTCCATCCATAGGTAAGTTTTGTTGTTAGTTAGTGGGTCTTGAGGTGAAATCAGCACTCATGTCGATAAACTTTCAAGCTGTTTCCACTAATTGGGCACTAAGTTAACTGAGCTGCTGCTGTGAAGATTAAGTTGAGTTTTTATGCAGTTCCTTGGGAACAAACTTCAATTTGAGTTACTGTAGGTCAGGATGTACGTTAAAGATGAATTCCTCCTGTGCTTTGTCGTGAAAACAGTATTCAGATGTCAGTTTGGGGTGCATGCAAGTATCCAACAGTTTGCTTCCAACGTAGCTGCAGCTGCCTGCTTATTATTCGCATCTTTTTTCCTCTTTTTTCCATTCTTTTATTTAATTATCAATTAGACTCAAAGCACCCTTTTAGTAGTGGCTTAGTCATGTTAAAGTGCCTGTTGCCGTATTTGCAGAATCTGGATAAATAATTTCTACTCATGAAGCACCATCACCCCGTGTTTGTCTTTTTTTATAGTTTTCCTCAATTATATTTTTTTATGCCTCTCGAGGAGCTAACTTTCCTTGTAAACTTTGAAGGCTGACTTAATTGCTTGTTCATGCTGGAATGAATCCTTGGTCAAGCGGTGGAGTGTCAGCCTTAACTTTTTGACCACAGAAAGTTTGCATTTGGGCTGCAGCATTGGAAGTGAGCTGCTCTTTTCAGAGGTAAACTTCTCATTTGTGTTTTTTTTTGATCGTAATGTTAACCGTAGTGTTCGAGCGCAAAAATCCACGCCTTCACTATCTGCCCCTGAGTGATATTTCATCGCCAACTCCGTAGGAGCGGCAATCGCGCGGAACCTATATTTGTGCGAAAATCATTAAAGCCCGCACGGGCTATCGCTGTGCTGGTAACATATTGTTTGTTCCCTTTCTCTTTGGAGACTATTACGTGCAAGTCATAGAACCATTTTTGGATATTTTTTTATTAAAACGATGGGAATTACGAAATTTAAAAAAAAAAGGGGTCTTCGAATTAGGGGCTAATTTGAAAATGAAAATCATTTTGCCCGCGCGTTCCAGCAGCTCTGCTTTGATGACTATGCCTTCTTCAATTGGGTATTTCTTGCATGAAGAGATCAGTTATGTTTCTTTCGTTCATGGATGTCCTCGATGATTTTCTACTTCGGTGTCAGTAGCATGGGAGGGGAAAAACGGTTTGGGAATACGTGAGGCTCATCGTAGAAATTTAGTAGAGTACTGGAGTTTACTATAGCAAGCTAAGTTGGTTTGGGAGGCATTTAAGGTTTTTTTGCGAAGCATCTCCATTAAGTATGAAGCTTGAAGGCGACGATTTTTGCTTTGCGCCCGGTTAAGCACAACTTTTGTATCTTGAAAGGTTTTGGTGTAGTCTTTGCCTTTGGTTTTGGCACTAAATCCGTCTTTGGATATGGATAAACCAATTTTGCGGAATGGTATATAGGTTAAGTCTATACCGAGTTGTTGGGCGGTGAGTTTTATACCGTTCTCGTCGTTTTCTGAGCGTTCGTATAAAAGTGCAATGCTCATCGCTCTTAGCTTCCGTGAAAAAATAATGCCTTAAAAAGTTGATTTAATGCAAGAGATTGGGTTGGTGGATACTGTTTATTCGCCCCAGTCTTCCCCTTCAATGGTTAACTCTTGAAGGTCTACGCATCCGCCTTTAATTTGTTTAACTTCAAGTTCGAGTCCGCAACCAGGGCAACTTAAGATTTCTCCCTTTTCAGTGTCACATGGAACATCAAGGTCAGCGTCGCAGTCTGGGCATTTTGTTTGCATTTTTTCGGATCGATTTGCTTGTTTAATCATTTTTGTTCGTCACCTTATTTTTTATTCGGAAATGTCATTTTGATTATTTCAGGAAACTTTTAAACCTTGTGACTTATTTGTTACAACTTGTACTCTTAATGTTCTATTTGGTGCATACGATCTATTGATTTTAGCTCTCAAATTTTTGCTGCAAACATCGTTAATAGAACGAAAACCGCAGTTAGCATCCACAGTCGACTATGCAAAACGTTAAATTTTTTCTTGTGTATAATAGCTCGGCTGAAATCATGGATGAAAAAGACAAGCAAATAATGAAAATCCTAAAAGATGATGCTCGAGCCGGCTACGGTGACATCGGCAGTAAAATAGGCTTATCAAAAGGCGCTGTACGTAAAAGAATCAAGACCTTAACCGACGAAGGTGTAATTAGAAAATTTACGGTTAAAGTTAAGGTATTTTTGCAGAAGGAGCCCATGCTATCACATTACTTGCCACAAAGGGGGGGGAGGACTTTGGAGGTATCCAAAAAACTCCCGGAACTATTGGGCTATTCTTTCAACAAGGATCGAGAGGCGATATCTACATTGTTTTGTGTTATCACCGGTATTATGGTGACAGAAGCTTAATGAATGTATAGCTACAACTCCTGTTGAGTTGATGGCATTATGAAAACCAATACAATGGTTGTTCTGTGTATTTTTTTCTGGTAAATACTCTTTTTCTTACTGGCTTTTGTTCTTGTCTAATTCTTTGTGATGCCCCATTCAATTAAGTATAATTGCGTTACTCAGGCGCCATTTAGTTGAATTTATGAGAATTAGCCATAAAAGATAATCTAAAGGGCCGCAGGCTGGATTTAACAATTAGTAAAAATGTTTCTTCTTAGTTGTTTCCTTAATTCCATACTTTTTGAAGGACTTATGGTGTCAACTGGTTAGTAACATCTACACCTCTATATTATTCATTAGCCAATCGTTACCCTCCAAAGGATGAGTGCCAACGTCCCGACGATTTCAACTGGGTAGCTGTGGCTCCGATAAGGACCTAAAACTTTGGGGCAAAAGGAGTCACATTGCGTTTTCATGTTCTTTGAGTACTTGGAATTTTTGTATTTTTTTGTTTCATAATGCAACAGACACCCAAATGGTAAGTGCTAACGAACTTCATGAACCTGAAAGCAACAAAAAGTCGAATGCTTTGCAATAAAAGAAGTAACAACCATGTTTGTTCCATTTTTATTGCAAAGCGCTTAAACTTCTTTGTTGCTTTCAGGTTCATGAAGTTCGTTAGCACTTACCATTTGGGTGTCTGTTGCATTATGAAGCAAAAACCTGGTTAAACCCCAAGTTGCTCAAAGAACATGAAAAGGTAAGTTGTCTCCTTTTGCCCCAAAGTTTTAGGTCCTTATCGGAGCCGCGGGTACCAGTTGAAATCGTCGGGGCGTTGGCAACAATGTTTTGGAGGGTAACGATTGGCTAATGAATAATATAGAGGTGTAGATGTTACTAACCAGTTAACACCGTGGTACCTGCGAGATGTTTGCAATTACGAAAGTTGTTGGGACAAAGAAACGTTGCTAATTGAGAAGTCCAGCCTGCGGCCCTTAGATTATCTTTTATGGCTAATTCTCATAAATTCAAGCTGATGAAGGTGTAACGCAACTATACTTAAGTAAATGGCGCAAAAGTAACAAGCATTAGAGCCAGTAAGAAAGAGTATTTACCAGTTCCGCAGAACAACCATTGTATTGGTTTTCATAATGCCATCAACTCGACGGATTGTCTCTATACATTCGTTAACTTCTGTCACCGTCATACCGGTGATGACCGCAACAATGTCATATTCGCCTGTGACCTCGTAGATCGTCTCGACGTTGGGGAGTTCCCGGATTTTTTTGGATACCTCCAAAGTGGGATAAGCAGGGTTTGTGGCAAGTAATGTGATAGCATGGGCTCCTTCTGCAAGACTAACTTTAACAGTAAATTTTCTAATTACACCTTCGTCGGTTAAGGTCTTGATTCTTTTACGTACAGCGCCTTCTGATAAGCCTATTTTACTGCCGATGTCACCGTAGCCGGCTCGAGCGTCATCTTTTAGGATTTTCATTATTTGCTTGTCTTTTTCATCCATGATTTCAGCCGAGCTATTATACACATGAAAAAATTTAACGTTTTGCATACTCGACTGTGGATGCTAACTGCGGTTTTCGTTCTATTAACGATGTTTGCAGCAAAAATTTGAGAGCTAAAATCAATAGATCGTATGCACCAAATAGAACATTAAGAGTACAAGTTGTAACAAATAAGTCACAAGGTTTAAAAGTTTCCTGAAATAATCAAAATGACATTTCCGAATAAAAAATAAGGTGACGAACAAAAATGATTAAACAAGCAAATCAATCCGAAAAAATGCAAACAAAATGCCCAGACTGCGACGCTGACCTTGATGTTCCATGTGACACTGAAAAGGGAGAAATCTTAAGTTGCCCTGGTTGCGGACTCGAACTTGAAGTTAAACAAATTAAAGGCGGATGCGTAGACCTTCAAGAGTTAACCATTGAAGGGGAAGACTGGGGCGAATAAACAGTATCCACCAACCCAATCTCTTGCATTAAATCAACTTTTTAAGGCATTATTTTTTCACGGAAGCTAAGAGCGATGAGCATTGCACTTTTATACGAACGCTCAGAAAACGACGAGAACGGTATAAAACTCACCGCCCAACAACTCGGTATAGACTTAACCTACATACCATTCCGCAAAATTGGTTTATCCATATCCAAAGACGGATTTAGTGCCAAAACCAAAGGCAAAGACTACACCAAAACCTTTCAAGATACAAAAGTTGTGCTTAACCGGGCGCAAAGCAAAAATCGTCGCCTTCAAGCTTCATACTTAATGGAGATGCTTGGCAAAAAAACCTTAAACACCTCCCAAACCGAGTTTGTTTGCTATAGTAAACTCCGTACTCTACTAAATTTCTACAATGCAGGCTTACCCATTCCCAAAACCGTGTTTGTCCCCTGCGATGCTACTGACACGATGAAAAATGGTCGAGAACTCCATAACGAAAAAGACATAGCTGATCTCTTCATGCAAGAAATCCCAATTGAAGAAGGCATAGTCATCAAAGCAGACGCTGGAACGCACGGCAAAATGATTATGCTCGCCAAAAACCGCGAGGAACTCGAAGATAACATAAAGGAAATAAAACCAAACATCATAAATCCCATCGGCGTCATCGGCCAGGAACTAATCCAAAAATGGTTCTATGACTTGCGCATAATAGTCTCCAAAGAGAAAGGGAAGCAAGCGGTTTGTTACCACACGGCGATGGCGCGTGCGGGCTTTAATGATTTTCGCACAAACACTTTTTTAGGCAATTTAGTTTTCCACGCGAAAATACCGCTATCAGTACAGGAGTTGGCAATAAAATGTGGCAAAACACTCGGGGCAGATAGTGAAGCATGGATTTTTGCACTCGACGCTATGGTTAACATTACAGATCAAAAAAACGCGAGTGAAGTTTACCTAAAAGAGCAGCTCAATGCTGCAGCCCAATCGTTCTTGTCAGTACAAAAAGTTAAGGCTGACGAAAACCGCTTGACCAATTTCCCAGCATGGAACGACAAACTTGAGTCAGCCTTCAAAGTTTACAAGGAAAGTTCTGCCTACGAGAGCATAAAAAATATAATTGAGGAGAACCTAGAAAAAAACAAGAACACGGTGGTATTTCATGAGTCGAATTCTTGTCCAGAATTCTGGGAGAATACTCGACTCGCAACAGGGCTTAACGTGGCTGAGCCACTACTAAAAGGTGCTTTGAGTCTAATTGATAATTAAATAAAGAATGGAAAAAAGAGGAAAAAAGATGCGAATTGGAATAATAGGCGGTTCAGGCTACGTTGGAAGCGAACTCCTTCGACTGCTACTTATGCACCCCGAAGCTGAGGTAACGATGGTTACTTCACGACAAAGCGCAGGAGAATTCATCTTTAACGTACATCCTAACCTACGGGGCTTAACTCAATTGAAGTTTGTTCCCCAAGATATTGAGGAACTGCATAAAAACTGCGACTTAATCTTCACAGCCACTCCCCACGGCGGCTCAGTTAACTTAGTGCCCAAATTAGTGGAAACAGGCTTGAAAGTTATCGACATGAGTGCTGATTTTCGCCTCAAAAACCCCGCTGACTACGAAACTTACTATGGATGGAAACATGCTCATCCTGATATGTTAAAAGAAGCAACCTATGGGTTGCCAGAGTTACATCGGGAAGAAATTAAAAAAGCAACACTTGTCGCGTGTCCTGGCTGCATGGCGACCTCGGCCATCCTCGGGTTAGCCCCAATAATAAAAGCCGGACTAGTTGACACAGACAAAATTGTTGTAGACCTCAAGGTCGGATCCTCAGGGGGCGGAAGTAGACCTAGCCTTGCATCGCATCACCCCGAACGCTTCAGCGGAGTACGCCCCTACCAAGTCACTGGCCATCGCCACACCGCCGAAGTCGAACAAGAACTTACTGCACTTAGCAGTGAACAAGTTAAAATCGGCTTTACCCCCCACGCCGTCAACATGGTTCGGGGCATTCTCGCAACAATCCACGCTTTCCCCAAACAGCCGTTAACATCAAAGGATCTTTGGAAGGCACTTCGCGGTATGTACGGCACAGAACCCTTCATACGACTCGTCAAATACCAAAAAGGACCCTACCAGCTACCCGATCCTAAAATAGTAACAGGCACAAACTTCTGCGATGTGGGCTTCGAGATAGACGAACATGCCAACCGCCTCCTACTCTTCTCAGCAATTGATAATATGACAAAGGGCGCAGCAGGACAAGCGGTGCAATGCTTAAACCTAATGCTTGGATTAGAGGAAACCACAGGCCTTAAGAGCACTGGGTTCCACCCAATGTGATAACCATGTTACTCGTAATTAAGATGGGCGGAAGCATTCTCAGGGAAGGCACCTCAAGCGACCTAGTAACTGACCTCAAAGAAATCGCCAAAGAGCACCAAATCGTTTTGGTACATGGCGGAGGTGTAGAAGTCACCGAAATCGCCTCAAAATTGGGCAAGGAACAGAAATTCATAATGTCCCCCGATGGATTCCGCAGTCGCTATACCGACAAGGAAACCGTAGAAATTTACACTATGGTTATGGCGGGCAAAATTAACAAGCAAATTGTATTGGCTCTAGAAGGTCAAGGCATATCCGCAGTTGGTCTAAGCGGGCTTGACGGCGCGATTCTTCAGGCAGAACGCAAAACCAGACTTATCTCTGTTGATGAACGGGGACGGAAAAAAGTCATCGACGGCGGCTACACGGGCAAAATCACCCAAGTTAACACTGAACTGCTCAAGTTATTGCTCGAGAAAGGCTACTTACCCATTGTTACTCCGATTGCTTTAAGCCAAGACTTTGAACCGCTCAACGTAGATGGTGACCGCACAGCAGCAATTATAGCGGGTGCCCTCAAAGCAGACAAACTCATCTTACTCACCGATGTGGAAGGCTTATTACTTAATGGTGAACGTGTGCCCAAAATCACAGCAACAGAAGTCAAGGAAGTAATTTCCAAAATCGGCGGCGGCATGAGCACCAAAGTCCACGCGGGCCTCGAAGCATTAAACCAAGGCGTCAAAGAAGTCCTCGTGACTTCAGGCACCACAAAACAACCCATAACTTCAGTCCTTAATCATCTGGTCGGTACAGTGATAAATAGTGAATGAAAATGAAATTATAGAAACTGAAAACCGATACTTAGCCAACGTTTTCTCCAAAAAACCCATCGTACTCACACGTGGAAAAGGTGCCCTCATCTGGGATATTAATGGTAAAGAATATGTAGATTGCGCTAGCAGCTACGGTGTGGCAGCGCTTGGGCACTGTCACCCCAAAATTGTGGAGGCAATAAAAACTCAAGTAGAGCAACTAATCACCTGCCATAGTTGCTACTACAACGATCGACGCGCCGAATTCATCGAAAAACTTGTAAAGATTACCCCAAAGGGTCTCAACAAAGCGTTTCTTTCCAACAGCGGAGCAGAAGCCGTTGAATGCGCTATAAAACTCGCACGCAAAGCCACAGGCAAAACCGAAATCATTGCACTAATGGGGTCTTATCATGGTAAAACAATGGGCGCTCTATCTGCAACATGGGATAAGAAATACCGTGAACCCTTTATGCCTCTAATTCCAGACATAAAACATGTATCGCCAGACAACTCTGCAAAAATCGGGGAAGCCATAACCGAAAAAACAGCTGCAGTCCTCATGGAACCAATCCGTGGCGAAGGCGGCATCCGCGTCCCTCCCGACGGCTACATAAGAGAAGTCCGTGAAATCTGCAACCGAAGGGGCGTACTTTTAATCTTCGACGAGGTTCAAACAAGCTTTGGTCGCACAGGAAAATTGTTTGGCTGCGAAAACTGGGGCATAATACCAGAGATAATATGCTTAGCGAAGCCTTTTGCAGGAGGATTACCGATTGGAATAACCGTTGCCAAAGAAGAAATAATGTCCACTTTTAGAGTGGGCGAGCACTCAACAACTTTTAGCGGAAGCCCAATTGTTTGTGCTGCAGGCTGCGCAGCCATAGACGCACTCATTGAAGAAAAACTCGCTGAAAAAGCAGCTGCAAATGGGAAATATCTCAAAACTCAGCTGGAGGATTTAGCAGCAAAACACAAAATCGTAAAGGAAGTACGCGGTTTAGGCTTAATGCTTGGCATGGAGCTCCGCTACGACGTTTACGGAGTAATTGTTAAGATGCAAAACAAAGGTGTACTTGTTATAGATGCAGGCAGAACAGTAGTTCGCCTCTTGCCTCCGCTGGTTATAACCAAACCCCAAATTGACAGAGTCATAACAGCACTTGATGAAGCATTGGAGGAAGAAGAAAATGAACGAGCAAGCAGTACGGTTTCTAACTAACTTACTGGGCATATATAGTCCGTCTGGTAAAGAGCAAGACATAGCAGCCTTCCTATTCCAAGAAATGGAGAAAATGGGTTTTGAAGTGGGTATAGACACAATCGGGAATGTAATCGGAGTAGTCGGTGAAGGCGAACCCGTAATTCTGCTCTGTGGCCATATGGACACAGTAGCTGGACACATGCCACTCCGCGTGGAAGAGGGCAAAATCTACGCTCGAGGCGCTGTGGATGCAAAAGGTCCTCTTGCCGCTATGGTTATGGCAGCAATCGCTGCGGGCAAAGAACCAGGCTTTACGGGAAAAATTCTCGTCGCAAGCGTGGTTGAGGAAGAGGCCACCAGCAAAGGCGTACGCCACCTCATTACGCAAGGTATCAATGCGGACTACGCAATTTTCGGTGAGCCCAGCGGCGTAGAAAACATAACCATCGGCTACAAAGGTCAAATTCAACTGAAAATCTTAGTCAAAACCGAAACCGGCCACTCATCCACTCCGTGGCTCTTTGACAATGCATTGGAGAAGGCGTATGAGCTTTGGAGCCAAATAAAAGCCGCCTGCTCGTTCCCATCAATAGAACCAGAGGAGACTCCATTCACAGCCATCACAGCGTGTTTGGTGCGAGTCGTTGGGGGGCAAGGCAACTCAGTTATCCCCTTCGAAGTCGAAATGAACCTTGACATCCGCGTGCCCATCCAGTATACGACGGCACAGGTATCAGAAAAAATGCATAAGATAATCGGCAACTACCAAGCCCTCAACCCCAAAGTGGGCATAAAAACCGGCATACAAGACACCGTTGAACCCTTTGAAGCCAGCAAATCCTCTCCTACTAGTCCATGTCATGTCCTCATCGGTGCGTAAAGTCCTAAGTAAACCCGCGACACTTTTGCGGAAGACGGGCACGGGTGATATGAACCTACTGGGAAAAGCCATGAACCTACCTATCGTTACCTATGGGCCAGGAGACTCACACTTAGACCACACGGTAGACGAACATATAGTCATCAAAGAATACCTACAAGCCATAGAAGTCTACAAAGAAACAATCCTGAAATTGGCGGAACTACACAATAAGAAAACAAACTGTTAATCTTTATTCTAATTTCTAATTTTCGCACTTTTTGTTGATGATTAGTATGAAACAAACTATCTAAGGAAGACACTTGCCTTTGTTGATGACTTTCCATTTTTCTTTTTATGTTTTTTAAATCAGTCACTTAATCGCGAAAACATTGTTTACACTAATCCCAAAGGGCATTTCTATTTGAGTTATGAAAAAGGATATTTTCCTTAGGAACACAGATTTTGGGAATAAGTGGTGGGCCGAGCCGGACTTGAACCGGCGACCTTTGGCGTGTAAAGCCAACGTCCTAACCAGGCTAGACGACCGGCCCACAGAGATGATGATATTGAGATTGCATTGGTTAATATTAGAATTTTGCTTCTAACCAGAAATATACACTCAGCATTTAAATAAGGCAGAAAAGCGATAGCAGAGAAAACTCGCAACTTTCAACCGGGTTTTTGCAGGGGGAATACCCCATCGAGAAAATTACGATTTTTCTTCAGCGCATAGAGGCTAGTTGTATTTACGTTTGAAGACGCGGTTGAAGATATAAACTATGGCGGCAGTATTGATGATCACACGCAATAAGTTCAGCCAGACTTGATAGTAGATTATAATACCCATACTCGTGCTCAACGTATAGATAAGCGTGAACAACGCAAAAGCAATGCCCCATTTCTTAGTCGAAAGCAAGGCGGGAATAGAGATTACCCATAAACCGATTTCTATCCAGTTGTTTAAGTCCTCAACGTCACCGCTGGCGATTATTGTAATCATTAAGAAGATGTTAATTGCCATCCAAAAAGCAATACCGTAAAGCACAGGTGAGCGTTGGTTAATTGATTTCATGCTCGTCCTAAAAACAATTAAAACAAACTGAAAATATAACTATTGCTCAACACCATGATAACTGATTAAGGCTCAAGGGTTATTGGACAAATTATAAAATGCACATCAGCGAGATGCTAAAGAGAGGAAGCTACACGTGAACATAAAGAAACTCTGGGCGTTCTTTGGGATACACTACCCAGTGATCGGCGTCTTGTTGGGCAGCTTCCTAATTGCCACCTCGATGGGTACCTACACCAACTGGGATGCAAAACTCGAGTTTGAAGCAGCCAGCAATGTACTGGGTTTTGGCTTCCCCATTGTCACCACTGGACTTATGATTAATCAACCGCCTCTGGGATTCTACACATCTGCACCTGTTTTTCAAATCTTTGGTTTAACCTACAATAACGGCGTGGGTTTAGCTACAGCGTTTGGACTCGGCAGCGTCGCACTTGTCTACGCATTAGGTACCTTGTTGTATGGGAAACGGACGGGGATTGTGGCATCAGGAATTTTCAGTCTCATCCCATGGCATGTGTACATGGAAAGGATTTTCTTGATTGACAATCAGTGCCTATTCCTGAGCTTGCTTTTTTTATGCGTAGGAGTTTTTGCTTTTAGAAGTAACTCTGAGCGGTTGGTGATAGGGGCTGGGGTGGTTTTTGCGCTAGCGTTGTTGACGAAGCTTTTCGCCGTTTTCATGTTGGTTCCGTTACTGTTAATTTACTTCAAAAGTAGAAAATACGGCTTCTATCTCAGTTTTCGCCGGGTGCTGTTTTTCTTGCTACCTTCGATTGTTTTGCAGACGATTTGGTTTGGCGGTCTGGCTAACCAAAACTTCTTTGGCGTCTACTTGAGTAGCGATTTCACTCATCCAGTACTGATAGCTGAACCTTCGTTTGCGTTTTTGCCCATTATTTTTGTTAAGAGTGCAGGTTGGTTTCTTTTCTTAGCAGTGTTTTTCTCTTTGGCACTTTCAATTAGCTACCGAAAGCAGTTTGAGGAGTATTTATGGGTAGATATGGTTTGCCTTGGTACCATAGCATCCATAATGGCGATTGACATCCTTTTAGTATTCGGCTTCCATTTAACTGTACCCTACATAAGCGCAGTCAAGTACAATTACATGACGTTACCCTTCTTCTGCCTTCTCGCGGCGTCCTTATCCGACAAGGGCAGCCTATTATTGCGAACTATGAAAAATAAAAAGAAACTTTACTTAACCACATTAGCCCTCCTTGGAGTTGGTTTGACCTTATTATTTGGTTCACTGCTTGAAAGCCTATTTTTCCTTAACACTTGGACGGGTTTTGTGGCGTTCGGTGTCGACTCAGTGGTTTACTATGGGTTTGAGTTGTTCTCGCAAGCGATGGATAGTGGTATTTTGTTGGTGATGCATTATGCTGGGTTTGTTTTGGTTGTGGGTGCCATGTTTTTGCCTGCCCTTTATGGCATAGTTAAGAAGACCGTTGTTGGCACCTCCGAGCACTCAAGGACTAATCCTTCGCTGCATGCCACCTTTTTGACCAAACGAAAACAGCGATTGAAATAATCAATAAGCCGCTAAGCGAAACAAACAACCCAAAATAGCGCAGGCTGGTAGCAAAGATGAAACCGCTGATTATTGGACCAAGCGTCTGCCCCACATCCATCATTGTAGCCAAAAAACCCAGAGATGCCCCCACCAACGTTACTGGCACAAGCTCACTAACCAAGGGCGAAGTTGAAGAGAGTACCGTAGCAAAACTAACCCCATAACCTACTGCCAGCACCAGCAGCAACGGAAATGCTGTAGTGAACGGAATAGCACCCACTATAATACAACTAACTACGATTCCCACTATGATGGGTTTAGTTCGTCCTATTCTATCTGAAATTCGCCCGATGAGAGGGCGGGCAATGACAAGCGCTACAATCTGGCTTCCTGTAATGACACCTATCGAGAAAATATCTAAACCAACAACATCTGTTAAATAACCTACCAAAAAGAACTCGACCGAGCCAAATGTGTAGTACTGAACGGCTTGCACGAAGCTGACACCCAATACCCTCCTATTTCGAAATAAAACTAGCCAACCAGCAAACATTTTCTTGGTTGTTCTCTCTTTACGCGGTTTTTCTTGACTTAAGCTGCTTTTTTCTGCCAAGAAAAGTAGCGTAATAACCAAGGCTGTAACCCCGGCAACACCGACTGCAAGGTAAAGAGTAAAAAAGCTTTGGTTGGTTGCAAACAGTATGTAACCACCTAGAAATGGCGCCAAAGCCCTGCCTACTGCAGTCGCGGAATTAAAAAGCGAAATACGTTCGCCCCGCTTGGTAGGAAATAATTCTGCGATCGAGGCTTCAGCTACAGGAATCAAAAACGCGGTTGCAAATCCATGGTAGAAACGCACAAGCGCCAGCGTCCACCAAGAATCCACCCCCAAATATAGGAAGGGTGCTGAGGCAAAGAAAAAGGCGGCAAGCAAGAGAACTTTGCGTCTGCCAAAGATGTCAGAGAGAGAAGCGGCAGGTAAACTGATGAGGATGCCGGGAATAGTTGAAGCTGAAGCCACAATACCCAGCAAGTCATCGGGAGTGCCTAAACTGGTTGCAAAAGGTTTGAGAACTGGATTCTTGGACATTGTTGAACTGAGGATCGCAAAGAAACCTAAGACACATATTATTACAAAGAAGGCTTTCTGGGTCTTATTAGTCCTAAACATGGGCTAAACCTTAAGTAATGCTGGCTCACGGATTATTTTTCGGTTTCCGTGTCTCAGCTAAAAAGAATGTTGTTTATTAAGTCAGACAGTATTTCATTAGAAAGGTCAACAGCTGAAGGCAGAAAATTGAGTGGAACAAAGTTTACTCGCAATGAATATGTTAAATCCGCAATAATCATTGCTGTAATCGTGATAGTTGTTTTAGCCTTTTTTTTGGGGTTGGGACTTGCCCTCAATATCGATGTTCCAGTAAGGGTAGTGGAAAGTGGAAGCATGTGCGTGCCATATGACGGTTTCTGCGATGGATGGAGCCACGCATTTGACCCAACCCTGCACATAGGCGACATAATAATCATTCAAGGTATAAACCCCAAGGACATAAACACTAACTACCCAAACAGCGACATAATCGTTTACATAAACCCTACTAGACCAACAGATACCCCAATTGTTCATCGTGTAATTACAAGTTATGAAGTAAATGGTACACTGTACTTCCAAACCAAAGGTGATGGCAATGGCGAAAAATACCCCATAACTCCAAATGTTCAAGAATATGATTCCAATCAGCTTTGGCATACAGGGCAAGGCGTACCACAGGATCTTGTGCTCGGCAAGGTGGTTATGCGGATTCCATGGTTTGGCCACATAACGCTTTTCTTACGAAACAACCCATGGGGATTACCTCTGGTTATTGGGCTAATCATAGTACTCTTAATTGTGGAGTTCATTCTTCCAGTAATAAAGAAAGCTTCTCCTCAGCAAAAGACAGAAAAAGAATCTGTTGAAACTCAAGTTTAATTTAATTAGTGTAAAAGATTTAGCTTTGTCACAAGGGCTGTTTGAGGTCACCGTTTTCATTCAATTCCCAAAACGGGTTGTAAGCAACCTCAATAAGGTGCCCATCGAGATCTTTAAAGTAACCACTGTAGCCCCCCCAAAAAACCTTCTGAGCACGTTTCACAATTGTTGCCCCCAGTTTCTTCACTTCTGCCAAAACTTCCTCCACTTCTGTCTCACTTTTTGCAAGATAGGAAAGAGTAACGCCCGAAAAGCCGCTACTTGAATCATCAACTGTCGCGTCTTCAGCAAGCAATTTTCGTGGATACAGAGCCAATTCTATTCCGCCAAGAGAAAACAAGACTAAATCCCCGGTGCTTAATGCTGATTTTTTCCAGTTTAGCCCTTTTTCATAAAA
>CAWEOM010000023.1:0-6186 GCA_963810665.1 Candidatus Bathyarchaeota archaeon
CGAAATCTACCTAAACAACCCCGCACAAACGGCACCAGAAAAACTCAGAACCGTCCTGCGCCAACCCATGAAATAAAAAAATTATTTTTCAGCGTCAATTTTCATAATTTTCTTTGCCAATTCCCCAATTTGTACTCTAAACCGCTCTTGCATCTTGGTAAAGCGCATTGCAGCCGAAGGATGGATAATTTCCAGGTATTCTATGCCATCTACCCGGGGTGCTTCCTTAGCTGAGGCGCCAAACAGCACAATAATTTTCGGTTTAATGATGCCAATTTGAGTCATCAGATAGGGTAGACACGCGTCAACTTCGTCAGGGTATGGCTTGCGATTCTTTGGCGAAGTATGCTTCACGATGTTGGTTATGAATACTTCTTCACGGTGTATACCGAATTCGAGGAGGGTTTTAGTTAGGTATTTGCCTGCTCTACCAACAAAGGGTCTGCCAGATTCGTCTTCTTCAGCTCCAGGATTTTGCCCCACCAACATAACTTTGCCGGCTAGTGGTCCTTCTCCAGGGACCGCATGTTTTGCCGTTTCCCAAAGACGACATTTTCTGCAGGCATAGATTTGCACATTAAGTTCAGTCAAAGCCATTTACATCAACCTTGTTGGAGGTTATATACAGTCACACAAACTTTAAAAAAACCACCTATCATATTTTAATCAAGTTCTTGCTCGCTATAGACCGGAGCAGATCTTTGAACTCTTTATGCTAATCAGGTGGAAAAATGGCTCAAAGAGAATCAATTTCGGAATCACTCATAAACAGCGCAGTTCGCGTTTTGATTAGAGTTGCTTTTGTCTTTGAACCCTTAGCAACCACAGCCATATCGGTTCTAATCAATCAACAACTACACCGCTACAAAGAAGGCGACATAGTGAGCGACTATAAAACGCACACCAAACGCTTAGGCAAGTACCATTACCGCATAGAGATTGATCTTGACGTAACGGGCAGGCAAGCGACTCATCTTCTGGCTAATTTATTTCCTAATCAATTAAGCAGTTTTAGGAGGTGGTTCCATGACTGAGATGACAGAAAAGAAAGGACGTTTGAAACTGACAGTTGAAGTTGAAGTTAACGAAGAATTAATGGATGTCGTAAAAGACGCGATGTCTAAGGCTTCAAGTCGAATTCCAGATATGATGAAAAGAGGCAGCAACGAAAACAAACAATAAAAAAAATTAAATATTGTATGCTTTGCTGATAACCTTTTCATGCAAGTCGGAAAGAACCAGATCTGCTTTAATCCCCCGCATTATTATGCTTATTTTTTTAGTATTCTCTTCAATTTGGGCTTCTGCAACTCCACTTATGGAGTTAACTTTTGGATTTTGAAGCTAAGAAAATAAAGAAAGCCTTTATACCAAAAAACATCATTTCTATTAAGGAATCAACATGAGATTTTTAGTCATACAAAAAATAAAACGGGAAGTCCCAATGGAGCGCTGGGCAAAACTGCTTCCGTTGCAATTCAAATATTTTGAGACCCTTGAAAAAGAAAAAACAATCGAAGTAAACTACCATCTCATAGGACATCAGGGCACTATGCTCATAATCAACGTGGACTCGGATGAGAAGCTTTCCCGAGTTATCGGTCAAGACCCCATGTTCTTTGAATGCGAACGCCAAATTTACCCCCTTACCACACGCGAGACCCATGAGAAGCAAATCCGCGAACTTTTAAAACCCGACATCCAAAAAGGGTTCTAAGATGCCATGTCACGGCAACTTTAGCTTAGACGAAACAAAACGGCGCACATGGTATAACCCAGAAGCGATTCTGACGGATTTACAAGCGGGAATGACATTTGTTGATGTAGGCTGTGGCGACGGTTTCTTTAGCATCATAGCGGCAAAAAAAGTAGGTGAAAAAGGCAGAGTCTACGCAGTAGATATTGACCCTTCCGGTATAGAGAAGCTACAGGCCAAAGCCAAAACCTTAGGCTTAAACAACATCACCGCCAAAGCAGGCAGAGCGGAGGACACTGTGTTCTGCACGGGATGCGCTGATTTTGTCTTCTACAGCATGGATTTGCACGATTTTAATGATCCTGCAAAAGTTTTGACCAATGCACGCCAAATGGTTAAGCCAACGGGGCAAATGGTGGATTTAGACTGGAAAAAACAGGAAATGCCCTTTGGACCACCTCAACAAATACGCTTTAGCGAAGAAAAAGTCTTAGAAATGGTTGAAACAGCAGGTTTTGAGGTAAAATCCATAGGCGAAGCTGGACCCTACCACTATCTAATAAAAACCAAACCTAAGCTTTAACTCAGTAGGTTTCGGCGTTTAAGTAGAGCTCTAGAAGGTCGCGTGTGAACCAGTGAGGCTGATCTTGATACGCCGAATGCCCCGCCTGGTTATAAACCAACATTTTGGCGTTGGGTAACCTATCAGTTAGGGTACGCATTTCTTCACCTGATATAATATTGTCGTTGGAGCCCCACACAATCCGGACTGGAAACTTGAAGCTGCTATAGGCATTAACCAAGCTGTCGTCGTCAAATGCGCGTGCGGGCGAAATCAAAAATAAGCCTTTAACTGAATGCTGAGCGCCATAATGGAGAGCAATATTTCCACCTAAGCTGGCACCGACAACAACGGGCACGACGTCACCGAAAACTTGCTTTAGAGCCTCTGCGACCAAGCCGACGTTTGCCTGGGGGTCACGGGTTTTAGGGTAACACTGATTCTTTAAGCCATACGGCATGTCAAGAGCTAGAAAAGGAATATGTTTTTCAGTTAAGGTTTCTGTGACTCCAATGCGTTGCCACACACCTATGCTGTAGGATAATCCGTGCAAGAAAACAATTGGCACACCTGGTGCCTTGTGATAAAGCGTTTGACATTTGTAGTCACGAACATGCAGTGTTTTCTCCTCCAAAAGGCTCCACCTATGGCAAGCTATGCACACAGCGTCTTATAACAGTTAAGCGCAACGCGCTACACGAAAAACATAATAGCCGTCAAAAACCAATCTCTTATGGTGAAGTTTTTGACGGTAAAAATCGGTGATAAAGCTCCAGATTTCACGCTTCCCAGCCAAATGGGCGACAAAGTATCACTCAGCGAGTTCATAGGCAAAAAGAACGTGGTCCTCTACTTCTATCCTAAGGATGAGACGCCAGGTTGCATCAAGGAAGCCTGCAGTTTCCGCGATAGCTACCAGCAACTGACAGATTTAGGAGCTGAAGTTCTGGGGGTAAGCGGGCAGAGCGTGGAGTCACATGTGGCATTTGCCTCACATTATGGGTTGCCATTTATTCTACTATCCGACGAAGGTAACAAGCTTCGCGAACTCTATGGTGTGCCACATAGCATGGGTATTCTGCCAGGGCGAGTAACATACATTATAGACAAACAAGGCGTAGTGCGCCACATTTTCAATTCCCAAACTCAAGCCCAAAAACATGTGGAAGAAGCCAAGAAAACACTTGAGCAGATAAATAAGGAAGACCAAAACACCCCATAAAAGGCAAAGTCATGCTAAACATCTACAACACACTAACCCGCAAAGTCGAGCCGTTCCAACCCGAAGACCCCAACAATGTCAAAATGTTCACCTGCGGACCATCAACCTATCAGCAGCCACACATAGGCAACTACCGAACCTTTCTATTCGAAGACATCCTACAACGCTACATAGAATACCTCGGCTACAAAGTAACACGCCTAATGCCCTTCACAGATGTGGAAGACAAAGCCATCACCCAAGCCAAAAAAGAAAATCTCTCGATAGAAAAATTAACGCAAAAAAACGAAACGCTACTTTTTAAAGATTTTGAGTTACTACGAATTAAAAAACCAGATTACTCCATCAGAGCCTCAGACGCAGTGGATCAAGCGGTGGAATTGACCTCTAAACTAGTCGATTCAGGCAACGCGTACTGGTACCTATATCGAGGAGTTAAAAACGCGTATTTTGATCCATTGAAGTCTAAGGATTTTGGCAAACTCGCACATCTTGACATGACAAAATGGCCCAAAAAGAAAAAGCGTTTCCACAAAGACACCTACCCCGGGACGCCATGGAACATGGGGGACTTTATACTGTGGCATGGCTGTGGAATGAACGATGTATGCTATGATACCAAGATTGGCTCTGGGCGACCAGCATGGAACATTCAAGACGCAGCTATAGTAACCAAGTATCTTGGTCAAAGTGTGGACATCGCCTGTGGAGGCATCGATAATTTGGTGCGCCATCACGATTATAACATCGCTATCATAGAAGCGGTTTCGGGCAAACAATTCTCGCAGTACTGGCTACATGGCGCTCATCTACTTGTGAATAAGAAAAAGATGTCTAAGAGCTTAGGCAACGTATATCATACCGATGATGTGTTAGCCGAAGGGTTTGGTGGATCGGAGTTACGTTTTTTCTTAATCTATGGATCTTACCGTGAGAGGTTAAATTTTACATTTGAAAAACTCGCGAAGACAAGCCAGCAGCTACATTCGCTGCAAAGGATGGTTTCGGATTTAAAACAGCAAAATAAATCGCCAGATCAAACTAAAGATAAAGCCTCAATTACAAATGAAGTCACAAGCATCTTTGAAACATACATGAATAATGATTTAGATGTAAAAACCGCATTTGACAGCCTACACGAAAAAGTAACTGAAATTCATAGAAACCGCGAATCCTTAGGTGAGAGAGAATTAAAAAGGGTATTAAATAGCCTGCAAAGAGTTGACAGCGTGCTACAATGCATCTACTAAACGAGTTCGCCGACCAGTTTAACTCGACTAAAGTTTTCGTTAGTGTGCGGGGCCATCTCAAGCTCTTCAGTTAAGTCTTTACCAGCGTTATGCATGCCCATGTGCTCGCCGTCCAACCAGAAACTGCTGTTCGTAACGTCGTAGACTTTTCCTTGGTAGGCTATGTATGCGGGTTTACCGTTTTGACCGTTGTTTTCTTGTAGTTCTTGAGGGGTTATCTTTTTTTGTTCCATTAAAAGTTCACCTTCTGCTATCAGATATTGGTTTGAAGGGAGCAATAAAGGTTTAGGGGTCTGCTTTCTTTAGCTAATTCATAATTGTTGGAGTGACCATTGTTTGGTACGTAGCTTGTATGTTGACGTCTCCGATTCCTCTGACGTTATTGTTGATATTTATGTTGGTTGCGGCTGGGTAATTGTTAGATTGTAGGGGAGATTTGTTTCCTGAAAAATTGTTAACATCTACGCGTATTGAGCCGAGAGCGCCTGTTTGGGAGGTAATTTTTGCTGAGACCCCTCCATCAATCCGTAGACCCACATTGATTGAGCCTGTGACTGTATCTGCATTAACTTGTAGGTTACCAGGTAAGGTTTTGGTTTGGGCTATATCCATAGTAACTGAGCCCGTGGTTGACTGCAAATCTAAGGTGCTGTTGGTTTGAATGTTTGTTTGGCTCATACGAAAGTTTACCTCGCCAGTTGTAGTTTTAAGAGATATGTCACCTGCCAAGGTTACGTTCTCTTGCAGATTGGCTTGGACCTCACCTGTTATGCCCTTCAGATTAAGAGCTTGGATTGTAGTAGGTTTGTCTGCTGTGAAGCTAACCTGCCCTCTAACAGAGGTAACATTGAGATTCAGATTCAAAGCTGGATCCAAAAAGATTTGAATGTCAACATTTGCCCGAGAAGAAAAACGGTTCTCAACAGTAACTATTGAGTCCACGGTTAACACATTACCCACAGTCTGATTTTCAAAACTTATTCGTAAGGGGATTTCGCCTGAGTTACCAAAAACACCCCTTGAACCATTCGCCTGAATATAGATACCAATGTTGTTTTCAGCAATTTTTAGAGTATTGATATTAATGCGCCCAATATTAGTCTGGAAGTTAAGGTTTACGGTATTCACGTTTGGAGTGTTATCTTCAAGTGTACGACCCATATCCCATGTAGAAAAAGGCGCAAATAAGAGGGCAACTATGAGTAAGGCCAAGACGATTATGACCACTAATCCTATGGCGGCTAGAACATAGGGGTCTTTTCGCCAAGGTTTTGGGGGTCTCGGTGACGCCGTAGACACAGGTGGTGGGGGTAGGTATGTAACTACGGGGGTTCCGCATTTGGGGCAGAAACGCGCGTTCTCCTCTAGTTGGGCTCCGCATCTACGACAGAAAGGCAAACTGATTCCTCAAGAGAGAGGGTATTGTGGAGACAAAATTTAAGCATTACCAACAAAG
>CAWEOM010000024.1:0-26471 GCA_963810665.1 Candidatus Bathyarchaeota archaeon
GATTTCACCATCTTCAAATACTAATTGCCCGTTGATTACAGTTTTAGCCGGTTTTCCCCAGACTTCCCAGCCGTTGTACGGTGAGAATTTAGCTTTGGATTTGAATTTAGATGAATCAATTTTGAATTGGGTGTAGTCAACTATTGTAAGGTCTGCGGCTTTACCCGCTTCGAGGCGGCCACGGTCGGAGAAGCCGTAGATTTCTGATGGCTTCTCAGCAAGGAAAGTTACAACTTGGGCTAGAGCAAGCTTGTTTTTTCGCACCATCGTTAGCATGAGTGGTAGTGTGGTTTCGAGTCCGGGCACGCCTACTTTCACATCCCAAACGCTACTAACCATTTTTTCTTCTACTGTGTGGGGCGCATGGTCGGAGCCTATGGTGTCGATTGTACCGTTGTCTAAACCGCACCATAAAGCATCTTGTTGAGTGCGATCGCGTAGCGGAGGCGCCATAATCACAAGCGAGCCATAACGGCTTAAATCATCACTCGAAAGCAACAGGTGATTGGGTGTTACTTCACAGGTTACGTTCCTACCCGATTTCTTAGCTTTGGCAACCGCGTCCAATCCATCTTTGCAAGTGATGTGGCAAAAATGCAAATGCACACCCGTGCCCTCAGTTAGTTTCAGTATCCGCTGTATGGCTTTCAGTTCGACGGTTTCGGTGTGGGCGCGTAAATAATCGGTTAGAGCAGTTTTCTTGCCTTGTTTAAGCTTCACCTCGCTAGCCGCTATAGATGCCCGGTCTTCGGCGTGTATGGCAACTGGCACTTTCAATTCGGCAACGGATTTGAAGACTTCCTGCAAGGTTGTATCATCGTCTATGTTTAATCCGCCAACTTGATTACCCATAAACAGCTTGAAGCCAACAGCACCCTCAACAACAATATTTTTTAGTTCTAAGAGAGTTTTCGGGAATTCTGAGTAAAAACCAAGATTAACTATGATTTTTCTTTGAGCAATCCGAGTACGGTTGCGCAGTGTTTCAACACTCATGGTAACGGGGTCATTGTTGGGCATATCCAAAACGGTGGTGAAACCGCCAGCAGCAGCCGCAGATGTTCCTGACGTGAAGTCTTCTTTGTATGCTCTGCCTTCATCGCGCAGATGAACATGTTCATCGATTAGCCCCGGTAGAACTAAGAGGTTATGAAGATCCGTTTTTTGGTCGGCGTTTGGCATTTGGGTTTCTTTGCCGATTTTATGTATTTTGCCTTCTTCGAGGGCTATACTGCAGTCGACGATTTGTCCTGCGATGTAGGCTTTGGCATTGTTGAAGACAGAATCAACTATCACTACAAGTCACGATTAGGAATAGCAAGTGATTTAGTAATAAAGTTTATTTGATTAAATATGGAAGACACAGAAGTGCAGGGCTATTTTTCTTCTTCCAAGTCTATGCGACATTCATCACAGATATTCTGGCCGTTACTCTCTTTCAGGCTCTCCGAGTACACGTTACAAAGGTCACAGTATCCAGAGAGCGAAACTTCCTCGGTTTCTTCTTCCGTCCTTTCAGCGCTTTCGATGAGGGAACGCTCCTGCATAATCTCTATGAGTTCAGGCATAATTCCTAAAATGTCTTTGCTCGAAACTATACCTACTAAGTTGCCTTTGTAAATTACGCCGAGCCTTCTGATATCTAGCCGCGTCATTCTGCGGGCGGCGTCGATTATTGTTGCTTCAGGCTCAATAGTTACAAGAGGTGTAGTCATAATTTCCTTAGCCGTCACATTTTCAGGTTTTTGGTTCTTAGCTACAACCCGAACAACTAAGTCCCTCTCTGTTATTATGCCGATTGATTTGGTAGCCTTGTTTTGAACGATTACCGCGCCTAAATCTTTCATATCCATACTTGTTGCAGCCTTGTTGGCGGTTTCATCTTCATCGATGGTAACAACTGGGCTGCTCATTATGTCTCTAACCATCATTTTTGTTCTTAATCCAATTTCAGTAATGACAGTTGCCTCCCACAATTTAGATAAACTTTAGCTACAAGTTAACAATTAAAACAAAAGCATAATTTAAGAGTTACTTAACATTGAAAAAGCAAATGTGAACTTTATTAGATGCCTAAGGAATACACCAGTTTATTATCGAGGAACAAGTTATGCTTAAAATAAATGCTGAAAAACTCATAAAAATATCCGTTAGGGGCGAAATCGCCAGCCCCACCATCCGCAATGTCTACAACATCTCCGCAACAGGCAAACCTCAAGTGCTACCTGGAGTGGGAGGCATAACGTATAATTTGCGAGTGGGCGACTCAGCGTGTGGATGGGCAGCAGACCACGTTGAACCCGCCGTAAGCTTGGAAAACAAAGAAAATGACCCGCGGTCGGGACAAGCTGCAAACACCGCGTTTAACGTGCTCTCATGCGTGGGAAATCAAGCAACCGTAATCACCGGAGACGCAAAAGGAGCCAAAGGCATAGTCACGGGTAAACATGGCGGGATCGAGCATGTGATGGTTGATTTTTCCAGTGATGTTCTGGAGCGGCTTTTACCGGGCGACAGCATTCTAGTTAAAGCATACGGCGTAGGCTTGAAGCTATTGGATTACCCCGATATAAAAGTCTTAAACATAGATCCCTCGTTCCTAGACGCATGGAACCCTAAGCCCAGCGGCGACAAACTTAAGATACCAGTTACACACATCATACCTTCCGCCATCATGGGTTCTGGCTTAGGCGCAA
The DNA here is from genome assembly GCA_963810665.1 of Candidatus Bathyarchaeota archaeon. Classification (GTDB taxonomy): domain Archaea; phylum Thermoproteota; class Bathyarchaeia; order Bathyarchaeales; family Bathycorpusculaceae; genus Bathycorpusculum. Next base: position 2,697 of record CAWEOM010000024.1, read on the forward strand.
ATCAGGTTTACTCAGGCGACTATGACATTCAACTCTTCGATGAAAACATAATCGAACAGTATGGCCTAGACAATCTTAGATTGGGTGATTTAGTCGCTATCATCGACGCGGACCATTCGTTCGGAAGAATTTACCGCCAAGGAGCCATCTCCGTGGGGATAGTTGTCCATACAAACTGCATTACCGCAGGCCATGGCCCTGGAGTGACTACTTTAATGACTTCTCTTGATGGAAAAATTGTTCCACAAATAGCCCAGAGCGCCAACATCGCTTCTCTCTTAAAGTTAAGAACAGATATATAAGATAGTTAATTCAATAAATGGAACAAAAAGGAAAAAAGAGGACAGAATAATGCCCGTTAAGCGAAAAAGCCGAGGAAGAGCAAAAGGAAGCAAAGGAAGCAGCACCCTTGTACAATGTGTAAATTGCGGCGCAATGGTGCCACGAGACAAGGCGAAACGATCCACCCGCAGAGTATCCTTTGTTGAACCCCAATTAGCAAAAGAGCTCAGGCAAAAGGGCACTTTCTTAGCTTCTTGGGTTGACACAAAATATTATTGTATTTCATGTGCAGTTCACCGTGGTATCGTTAAGGTTAGAGCCGAAAACGAAAGGCACTCAAGAGGGTATAAAAGAAGGTACTAAGCGGCTATACGGCTGCTCTATTTCTTTAATTTTCTATAAACATGCAGTGCTCTTTGTATAACTGTCAGGTTTGAAAGCACCGCTAATAAGATTATCCCGTAATTCAAAATACCTGTATTTGGCAAGAAAAACGCGATTATTGATACAACAGCTAAAATTAGCATGCGTTCTGCGCGTTCAGCGAAACCCACCGACTCCATCTTTATTCCTACAGCTTCTGCCCTTGCACGAGTGTAACTAACCAAAACTGATCCTGACAGGGCTGCTAAGCCCCAAATTGGGTTGCATAAACCAGCGATTATTATGCCTGAGTAAACTGCTACATCCGCGTATCTGTCAAGAACCGAATCGAAGAAGCCCCCAAAAACCGTTGTTTGCTTGTAAGTTCGGGCTACTATTCCGTCCATGGTGTCGCAAAATCCTGACGCTATGAGGAAAAACGTTGCTATAAGCAACAACCAAGGAGTATGAGTTGAAGTGAGTGCATAGGAAATTGCGGACACGAAAGCCAGAATGAAGCCAATTATGCTGATACTGTTAGGCGTAAAACCTATTTTATGCGCTATCTTTGCTTCGGTTGTAAGCATTTGCTGGATTTTCTGTTTAAGTTTGGTAAGCACAGCTTTTCGCATCTCAACGGATATTGTAGGCAAATTACGAGTTGGCTGTAGAAAAGCCTTTCTTTATCTGGGAGATGTTAAACATTTATTAGTCAACCTTTAGGTTTTCAATGGACTTATTAGGGAGTTCCCATAATATGAGGCAATAACGTTCTGCTGCGCAACAGAGCGCAAAACAGCAAACGTTACACATAAGCAAACAAAAGGAGAAATAAAATGACTGAAAACGCAGACGTTATCTTCGTCGGAAATAAACCCCCAATGAGCTATGTTCTGGCAATCATAACAAGCCTTTCCGCAAACAACCTAAAAGAAATTACCCTCAAAGCCAGAGGTCAAGCCATAACCACCGCAGTTGACGTAGCAGAAATCACAAGAAACCGTTTCATAAAAGATCTAAAAGTAAGCAAAATCGCCATTGGAACTACCGAGATGCCACCTCGTGAGGGAGAGAATAAGTCCAGAATGGTTTCCACGATGGAAATAACGTTAACCAAAAAATAGGCAATAAATTTATCGTGTAAACCAAAACTTAACTATTCTTCCATTTTTTAGCCTGTTCTATTTTATTGTATGATTAAAAAAGTTAAACGTTTAAGCTATTTTTAAATACTTAATTGGTCGATGGCTCTCAAAGCGAGGTCCACTTATTTGGCGTTAGACATAGTGCTGAGAGCTACGCTCACAATTTGTATTTTGGTTTTCTCAGCGAAAGTCCTAGCCGAACTGTTTTCACGTCGGAAAATCCCCGCCGTCTTAGGTGAATTATTTGCAGGCATACTGCTTGGACCCTATGCGTTAGGTTCCTTCTTAGTCATTAACGGAACACCTTTGATTGAGTTAAACGAGATAGTGCGTGCATTTGGAGAAATCGGGGGCATACTTATCCTGTTCATTGCTGGTTTAGAGATGACTTTTACCGATTTTCGAAAAGTCGGCAAATCCAGCTTTATAGTTGGCACAACAGGTGTTGTTATTCCTTTCGTAATGGGCTACGGTATCACACTACTTCTCGGGTTTGACGTTATTACCTCTTTGGTGGTTGGAGCAGCCCTTGTGGCAACAAGTATTTCGATTACCTCGTTGGTATTACAAGAGCTTAAGCAATCAAAAAGAATAGAGTCAAAAATGATGATTAGTGCTGCAGTGGTTGATGATGTTTTAGGACTAGCAATTTTAGGTGTTATAGTCTCATTTATTTCTACTTCAACAGTTATTACCCCATTAAGCATAATTGTGGTAGTTTCGACATCACTCGCATTGTGGCTAACCATGACGGTTTTCTCCGCTCTTATACTTCCAAGAATAATCAATTATGCTTCAAGAGGCAAGTCAGAAGGAACAGTTGAAGCAGCAGCTACAGCATCGTGTTTTGGCGCTTCCGCTTTAGCAGCTGCACTTGGTCTGTCACCAATTGTGGGTGCTTTCGCAGCTGGAATGGCAGTGGCAAGTTCAACCACAATTGAAAAAATACGAGATTATGCTAGAAAAGTTGCTATCATCTTTTCTCCAGTATTTTTTGCGTTGGCAGGTGCAGAGTTTGATATTAGAAGCTTCCTCACTAACGACTGGTTCTTCTATATCTTCTTTATAGCAATAGTTGTAGTAGCCATCGTAAGCAAAATAGTCGGATGCGGTTTACCAGCGGCCTACTTCTTGAAGAACCGCTGTAAAGGAAATAAAGTCGGCTACGGAATGATGTCTCGAGGTGAAGTGGGCCTTATAGTTGCAGGTGTTGCCATTTCAGCAGGGGCCATAACACAGAGTACTTATGCGGCAATCTTGGGGATGATCATGATAACGACTATTTTAGCTCCTTTACTTTTAAGGAGAGAATGTGATAAAGAAAAATGCGAAATCACACAGCCTGAACCTGAAGACGAAACAAGCGCACCTGATTACATACCTACTTATCCACTGTAAAACAAAAAGTAGAATAGCTGAATACCAAATTGACCCATTGATTGAGCTTTTTTGGTTCAAATACCGGTAGCCTTTGAGTATACGTTAGATAATCATAAAACCTCGATTTAAAACAAAAAAGAAGAAAGGGAAATAGAATAAAGTTGTTAATTTTATTTTCCCATTACTTTCTTTGCGGCTATTTCTATATCTTCCGCTTTGATGGTTTTTCTTCCTGCATGCATCGCAAAATCAAGTGCCTCTTTGGCGATTTTTACTCCGATTCCTTCAAGTTCCTTTGCAAGTTCTTTTGCCGCTGCTTCACTTACTCTGTCAGCACCTGCTTTCTTACATAATCTGTGCATGGGAGCTACAGCTATTTCTAATTCAGTCATATCGACATCTCTTCAGCCTCTTTTTCTAATTAAAGCCATATTTAACCTTTCTTATCGTTTTTTAGTCTAAAAGCAGTTAACCCTTAAGTAGCCATGAAGTAAAGAAAATCTTAAAACCATACACCACGAATATAGCGCTGAGAAAAATGAAGCTAATAGACGCTCACATCCATTTGTCCGACACAGAATACGTTGGTCATATTGCTGATTTGGTAGGGGATGCAAAAACTGCGGAAGTCGCCGCGCTAGTTACAAACGCTATGGATTTAAAAACTTGTCAAAACGACATAAAGTTATCCCAACAATATCCCAACTTAATTTACCCCGCGTTGGGGATTCACCCATGGAATGTTAATGTGCTTGAAGAAAACGAGCTTGAGGAAACAATTGATTACATTCAAACACACAGGGAAAACGTAAAAGCTATCGGGGAAATCGGGTTGGACTTCAAATACGAGTCCATCTGGGAACAGCAAATTTTAGTTTTTGACAAAATGCTTCATCTTGCTGAGACTCTCAAACTCCCAGTTATAATACACTCGAGGGGTACAACTGATAAAATTATAGAAATGCTTCCTTCATACCGGCTCAACCGTGTATTGTTGCATTGGTTTAGCCACCCGCTAAGCGCCTTGATGAAAGTTATAGATAATGGTTATTTCATAACGGAAGGACCACCAGTTTCCTATTCAAAGGGTATCCGCGAAATCGTAAATAACACACCACTAACTAATCTGTTAACGGAAACCGATGGCCCCGTAACCTATTGGAAACAACCCTATAAGGGGCAATTAACTAAACCATCTTTCATTCGCAATGTTGTAGTTGACGTTGCTGAGATTAAAAAGATGCCGCTTGAAGATGTAGCAGAGCAAATCGCCGAAAATTTTGAGACTTTCTTTAACATAAAACTGAACTAACCATTTCACTTTTTTATGCCGTTTTACCTCGAAATCTATCGGTGGCTTTTTTTGCATCTTCGAGGCGTAAGGTTAAATTAAGCCTATCCTCTATTGAGAGTTGCTCCTACGTTTTTAAACGTCGGAGAAAACAATAAACAGTTAATATCGGAGGAAACTGATCTGGGAAAAGTAAAAACTCAGGAGATAAAAAATCTCGGCAAAGAACTAATGATGCGCTTTCCAAGCAAATTAACAACTAACTTTGATGAAAACAAACGTGCCGTGGATGAACTAACAAAAGGCACTTCGACGCGCGTTAGAAACAAAGTTGCAGGATACATAACCCGCACTGTCTCATTAGCACAAGCAAACTCCGAGATTGAACCTGACAGCGAAGAAGAACTAGTCGAATAATGCGTTTGGGAAACGAATCTGCATGATGGATGTGTATCGCAAAGGATGGGCGCTAAGGTATCTGCGTGAAGCAAAAGCCGAATTGGAAGCTGCTCGAAAAATCCCGTATATGGCACCAAGCTTGGTCTTAGAAGCTATACGGAAAGCAAGAAACGCCATATACTATAGCCTCGGCGAACCAGCATTCATCGAGATACTTATCCGTGAAGAAGTAGCCAAGAATTCCTCGACGAATGATTCTGTTCTGCGTTTTCTAATCGGAATTGAAACCATCGTTCAGCAGATTTCACAGCTTGAAGAAGTGAACGGTGATGCCATAATGAAACAAGCGGATTCAATCGTTGATACTGCAACTGACATAGTTGAGACTCTTACACAGGAAAAGTTTGAAAGCTTCAACTAAAAACAAACCCGCTTAATGTTTTAATTTGTTAATATTTTCTTTTCTGCAATCGTAGCCGTAGCTATTTTTGGGTTCTAGCAAATTTGAAAGTGACAACTTCTGTCTTAAGTATGGTTTCCACTATTTTATCCTTGACGTGGCCTATACTTCACAAAACTTAAAGGCCTCATTTACGGGAAGACCGACACGAATGTAACGATATACCTTTAATCACCCTTCTATATTGTATTGTTGATGCAAATTGGTTATAAAAATAAAGTTGATTGGTGCCCTTCGCCATATTTCAGGGAAAAAAGAGTTATCCATCGACTTTGAAAAAGGCATATCAGTCGAGGGGTTGGTGGAAAAGATGGGCAAACAAGTTCCTCAATTAAAGCACACGTTTTGTGATACTGAACTTAGCGATTCCAAATCAAACTCGCTTATCCTTATCAATGGCCGAGAAATTAGCATGCTCAGCGGTTACCAAACCCAACTATGTGAGGACGACGAAGTCGTTTTTGTACCTGTTATCCACGGCGGATAAAACATGATAACTCTAACCACCGACTTTGGGCTTAAAGACCCCTATGTAGCTGAAATGAAAGGAATTATTTTAACCATTAACTCAAACGCTGCCTTAATCGATGTAACCCATAGCGTTGATAAATTCAGTGTCCGCATGGGAGCCTTCGTGTTGATGTCAGCTGCATCATATTTTCCCAGAGGCACTACACACGTGGCTATTGTTGATCCCGGTGTGGGCACGGAGAGGCGCGCGATTGTAGTGCAGACTGAACGTGACTTTTTTGTTGGGCCTGACAATGGTGTTTTGATTTTGGCTGCGCAAGCTCAAGGCATTGAGCACGTTTTTGAGATAACAAATCCCAAGTTTATGCTACCCAAGGTTTCCAGCACATTCCATGGTAGAGACATCTTTGCACCTGCAGCTGCACATTTAGACATGGCTGCTGAGCCTTCAGAATTCGGTGCAAAAATAACCGATGCAGCCACTCCTCAATTTACCACGGTAAAGCGGAAAAACAGCTATCTAATTGGTGAAGTCCTTCATGTCGACGGCTTCGGAAACATAATCACTAACATAAACGAGAAAGAATTGGCACAGAGTAAAACTGTAAACGTGAAACTACCCAAAGCCGCACTTGAAGTGGTTTTAGGCAAAACTTATGCAGAAACCAAACCCCAACAACCTCTCGCCTTGGTGGGCAGTCACGGTTTTTTGGAGATAGCGCTAAACCAAGGCAATGCAGCTGAAAAGTTTCACATCAAAGCTGGCGATAAAATTGAAGTTGCGCCCATCTAGCGCCATTATTTCTTTAGGCCTTCGACGACTTTGGCGATAATGTCTACAGGGTTCTCAAGCGCTGCAAGCTTCTCTGAGACATCAAACTTTTTGGTCAGATACTTCTTCGCGAGTCCAAGCACTCTCAGCTCAGAGGATATAAACAGCGGAAAGCCCTTCTTAACAACATAGGTGTTAACATAGGTTTTTGCCATATTGCTGATAGCTATGCTTGGCACACCCTGCAAGGCAGCTTCCCGCGAAATGGTACCACCATAACTCACCACCAAATCTGCGTTAGCGATAAGGCTAGCTGAGTCCTCAAAATCCACTTTCCCCGCGAAAGTTTCGCCTTCCCCATTGTATCTTTGTAGCAGATGCACATATCCCAGTTCTGCAAGCTTCTCCACGAGAGTTTTGGTGTTGTCCTGTTTATGGCTGGCGTATGCGGCTTTGGTTTCTATTTGACGAATCACAATTAGCGGCTTTTTATGTGCCTTTTTTGTTGGTTTAAAGCTTTGAATCCAGGCAACCTCATCCACACCACGGAAAGACACAACCCTTTGTGTGCAATATGTTCGGGCGAAGCTTTTGGGTAGCGCCTCGGAGATCACAACCGTGTGAGCAAAGGGGATCGTTAATCTGTTGACTGCTAATGCGTGGGGTGTATCTGCAGTTAAAACGATAGGGATACCCAAACCAAAAGCTGTTCGGCATAGCTCCACGGATTGGTGGGCGATAGCAACGTCGGGTATGTTATTTTGGAAGAGTTTGGAGAATTCTATTATGCGTTTTGCGCTTTCCTGCAGCCTCGAGGTGAGTGTTGACGGATTGTATTTGCCTACGACGATGGGTTTTTCTCTGAGAAGTTTTGCCAGCGGCAGCGTATCGGGGTGTTCCCTTACGGTGAATATGAATTCGTGCCCTCGTTTCCTCAGCGCTTTTCCGATAGCTACTCCATAGCGGGTGTGTTTGCCCGTGCAGGCGTCATACCAAATCTTCATCTTGTCACCTTATGCATTTATCCGCTAAAAACTCCCCGCGTTTAGCCTCAAACTCCTCAAGAGACATAATCCATTTCGCGGGGCAACCAGCAACTACAGCTCTATCCGGCACATCTTTAGTCACTATACTGCCACCGCCAACCACCGCCTTCTCTCCAATCGTAACATTAGGCAGTATGGTGACACCTCCACCGATAGCTGCACCATCACTTACTACGGGGGGCGTTATGGAGCTACTTTTTGGGTACTTATCGTTTAGCAAACTGCTGTTTGGGGCAATAAACACATTATCGCCAAGAACACAACCATTTGAGATAGTGACATGTGCTTGAATATTGCAGTTCTTACCAACTGACACGTCCTTACCTAAATCAACAAAGCTGCCGATTGTAGTTCCCTCGCCAATTTTAGTGTTATCACCTATTACAACATAGTTCCAGATAGAACAATTCTCGCCTATTTCTACATTGGCGCCAACAACGATACCCACACCACGCTTTGAATTCTGCATGCTTGTCTTTTTCTGGCTCCAGATTTAAATAGTTTAACATTGAATTGATTTTTCAGCGAACGGAGGCAACGATTTGGCGAAGGAAACAGTGCTCATAATCGGTTTAGGTGAGATAGGTCATTCACTATTCAGGTTACTGTCCGAGAAACAGGAGAGTTTTGCAGTTTACGGGTTAGATTTGGATGAAAATAAAATGTGTGAACTCAGCCAAAATAAGGATTCTGTGCCCAGCGAAGTCGACAACATGCAGATTTGCCTTCCATGCGGCAACCCAGAAAAATTTAGCCAAGTTGTCACCAACTACGTTGCAAAGTACAAACCCAAAATAGTCATCATCAACAGCACCGTTCCGCCGGGAACTACTCTCAAAGTCGCCGAGCAATGCAAATGTCTAGTCGCTCATTCACCTGCACGCGGTGTTCACATAAATCCAGAGCATATGGTCTGGGAAATGAAGCGTTGGACCAAATATATTGGAGGCGCAACCTCTAAAGCGGCAGAAATTGCTAAAGAGCACTTTGAAAAGGTAGGCTTGATAGTTAAGGTTCTCAAGAGTTGCCGCGAAACCGAGTTAGCAAAACTTTTCGAAACAACGTATCGGGCTTGGATGATTACATGTTTTCAGGAAATGCATCGAATCTCACGGGCTTTCGGTGCCGACTTCAACGAAACGGTAGATTTTCTTGAGGATACTCACCGCCAACGTTTTGATAGACCAGTAATGTTTCCCGGTTTTATTGGCGGCCACTGTTTGATTCCCAATACAGAGCTACTTCTAAAAGCATATGATTCAGATTTTCTGCGGCTAATTTTGTATTCCAACGAGAAACGCAAGGAAGAAATGAAGGATACAACTATCAAGGCAGAAGCAGAAAAGATTGCTGCAAGGGTACAGGCGCTTGAGAAAGAGCTTACTGGAGAAAAGAATATAACACTTCCGCAGTCAGAAAAAACTGGCTGAATGTACATAACTTGGTGCTCTATTTGATATTACCTTTTGCATTTACCTTCAGATCTGAATTAAACATATAATTGCTCCAAAATTCACAATATGGATGGCCCCTCTATTAGGTCTTTGAAATGAATTTGTAATAGTCTATAGATAGGTTTGGTGAGCTTTTTACTTGTAGGGTTATAAATAAAGAGAGGTTATTTGGGCTTAGTCTTCTCTCCACTTGAACAGTTTCACTGCCAAAGCGAAGATTAGTACTGTTAGGACTGCAAGAACGGCGATATCAATAAGCGCATTTGATATGTTGTTGTAGACCATAACGTTGTTTAAGCCCTCGGTAACGTAGAATAGCGGGAGTACATGAGCGAAGGTCTGCAGGTAGTCGGGCATACTGCTGATGGGAAAGAACGTACCAGCAAGGAACATCATAGGAAATGTTACGATGTTACCTATTACCCCTGCGGTTTCTGGGCTCTTGGTTACCGTGCCAACAAGCATGCCTAATGCTGCGAAGAGCATTGGACCTAGAACCAAGAAAGGTATTAACCAAAGCGATAAGGTAACATGTGCTCCGAAGGCGAAGATTCCGACGGCGACCATTAGCAAGAATCCCACAATTGTTAACACTATATACCAGATAACTTTAGAGGTCAACCATTCCATCTTTGTAAGCGGTGTTAGCGAGAGCTGTTTGAAGATTTTGGTTTTCTTGTATTCACTGGATATGTTGACTAGCGAGAACATTGGGCTGGTAAGGATAGAGAAGCCGATTAAACCGGGGATAAGGAAGTCAATGTATGCTGTCTGTTGGGTATTCACTGTGGCAGAAGTAATGCCTATTATAGCGGGTGTAGTGTCACTGTATTTTTGCTGGAAGTAGTTTAGGTTAAAGTAGTTGGCGTATCCATTTACTGTTCCAAAAACTATGCCGCTTGTACTCGAGGTTGGATTACCGTAGACTGTTATGTTTACCTGCTGTCCAGCAAGATAGTTAGCGGAGAAGTTCTGCGGAATAACTATCCCTTCAGACGATGAATGCGCAGCTAAGAAATCTACAAAGTCCTCGGAAGCAGTAACTGTTATCACACGAATTGTTGTTGAGCCATTAAGTGCACTCAAAAACTGAGACCCAATATCCATTCGCAAATCTTTAACCGAACCTGTATCTTGGTTCTGTGCATAAACACTTACAGTTCCGGAGCTACCACCGGAAAAAATGGCTCCGAAAATCAAGATTAAAATTATTGGGAATATTAACCCGAAGAACAAACCGAATTTGTTTCTGAGATACCCTACGCTAAATACCTTAAAGTCTGCGTAAATACGTCTTCCACTGACCATGATTAGCGTCTCCTTTTCGTGATAGTTTTTTCTTTTTGTGTTTCTCCTTGTTCTCCAATTGGTGTGCTGACGAGTTTCACAAACACATCGTCGAGGCTATCTTGGCGTGTCTGAATTTCGCCCCAATCTAAACCTGACTGCTCCGCTGCTGCCAGCGCTGCTAAAGCATCGATTTTCTTTTTCAGAGGAATAGTAATTTCTCTTTTAGCGTGGTCATATTTGACCTCTAAGTCGGTGTTCGTTTTGATGTATTCTGCGAGTTTTTCGTTTCCGTGAATCTCCAAGCGTTCACCTGAACCATGTCGTTGTATGATTTCTTCAGTAGTCCCCATAGCAACGATATGTCCATGGTCCATGATGGCCACTCTGTCCGAGAGTTGTTGAGCCTCGTCGAGATAATGTGTGGTTAAGATTATTGTCTTTCCTTTGGCTTTTAAACCACGGATAACTTCCCAGATAGCACGCCTTGCGTTAGGGTCTAAACCGGTGGTAGGTTCATCAAGGAAGAGCAACTCGGGGGAGTTGACTAATGATAGGGCAAGGCCTGTTTTCTGTTTTTGACCACCTGAGAGATTTTCAAAACTTTGTTTAGACATGTCTTCAAGCAAAACTTCTTTGAGAATCTCGTCAGCATTGACTTTTACGTTGAAGAGGTTAGCATAATAGTTAATGGCTTCTCGAGGAGAAGTTTTTTCAAAGAACGTGAATTCTTGGGGAATAACGCCTATTTTTTTATGGAGTTCATAACCGTTTTTCCACGGGTCCAAGCCGAGAATTTTAACCTCACCTCCGTTGGGTTCACGTAGGCCCTCCATTATTTCAATAGTTGTAGTTTTACCTGCACCATTAGGACCCAGTAGCCCGAAGACTTCACCTTGTTTCACTTTGAAGGAGATACCATCTACGGCTTTTAGGTCTCCGTAATATTTTTTGAGTGATGACACTTCAATCGGTAACATATCGTTACGTTCCCTTTGTTTTCTGTAAATTAACCCTTCATGAAAGGATAGTAGGTACAAATAATATTTTCGTTTTTAACCCAAATTAGTCTTGGTTTATTTTTTAGTCATTAGGGGGTTGGATTCTTTGAGAATCTTTCTGGTTGGACTTTTATTGACTTTCCGGAAAATAAACACGGTTAAGTCGTCAGGTGAAAGATAACGTGGACCCCGCTCATGAAACACTTGCATTTCAAGTGTCCCCTTCCCGAAAACCGCTCGCAGCATATAGTAATCGAACTTTAACGCTGTCCTCTCCTCTCCGATTCCCTTGTAGTAACGGATAGAACAGAAAAAATCAAGCGATCGCACATTGCCCTTGGCCAAAAAAGTCAGCGCCTCCCTAATTTCTGCTTCATCGATAAAACTGAAACTATCGACTTCAGCTAAGCCGAATTCAAAAATTATCGTGCCATTAGGCACAGTAGGGATAGAAACTTCCTCAAAACTGAACTCCAGTTGATTTAGCTCGCCAAAAAGTTGAATTATCCTTTGTTGGAGCTGCCGTGTTGAAACCGTTGTTATATAGCTCTGGATGTGATGAATGTGAAGAGGAAAATTGTCGTAGTAGCCCAACGTCAAGTTGGTACTTACGCCTTCATTTTCCTTATTTTCTCAACAGCGTTTAGCAATTCACTCAAGGCTATTGTGAGTTTTTGGAGTTCAGCTACAGCCTCGGTTTTCTCTATCTTTCCCTGAATGTCGGCTATTTTCGCCATCAAAGTGGTTTCTAGTTTATCGTATGCAATGTTGGTTGGGACAACTGGTTTTGGTGCTACTTCGCCTTCTTTCACCACGACTACTTTTTTTTCGTCTTTAGCACACCAGAGAGTGCCGTCTTTGAGGCGAAACAATGGAGAGGCACAAACGGGGCAGGAGAGGTCTGTTAAGGTGTCGCCCTGACGTAGCAAATTTGCCATTCGCTTGATTGGGGTGTTTTCTGTGTCTTGTTGCATTGTGAACCCGAAATTAAATACGTATCAATACATATATAACTTAATTACTGCAACATGCAGTGTAGGGGAATTATTTATGGTACGCAAAAAGAAAGCAGAGGAATATGAAGCAAAGATTAAGCAAGCTTTGGTAGTGCTTGGCGAAGTTTCAGAAGACAGCACAACACCTCGTAACATTCGTCGCTCAGCCAAAGACGCCGTGAACGCGTTACAGGGCACGGAGTATAGTCCTGCGGTAAAAGCTTCAAACGCAGTATCACTGTTGGATGAGATTTTGCAGGACCCTAACATGCCGCCTTACACACGGGTTAAACTCTGGAACGTAATGAGCTTCATAGAAGCCATAAAAGACTAAACAGTCTTCTTCAATTTTTTGTTTTAATTTCTTTTGGTTAGAAGTCTAATTTGCCTGTCCATACGCTTTTTTGCATTTCTTGTATGAAGCTGCGCAGTGCATGCAGCAAAATGCCATTTCTTTGCCGTCAATTACTTCGTGGTAGGCGCCCTTGAAGATTTGCAGCCACAGTGGTCACACACGTCTAGGCTGGGTTCAATAGCGATTGAGACCAACTCGGCAAAGCGCTTGAATAGCTCCGTACAGAGTTTCTCACCTTCCTCGGTGAGTTCGAAGATTTTACGTTCTTTCTCACCTACCATTTCTGATCTAAGTTTCAGTAATCCTTTTTCTTCTAATTGTTGGAGAAAGGGGTATACTAGGCTTGGGCTAATTTCTTTTTTGACGCGTTTTTTGAATTGGCTGATTATGCGGTAGCCATGAGTGGGGCCTTCAAAAAGTATAGTGAGTATATAGAAGCGGCTAAAATCACTGATTAACTCGTACATACTATGATTCTTCGCGTTTTCTGCCATGTTGTAATCATCTATTCAGGGAAAGACGTTACGCTATAAATGTTTATTAGATATATCTCAAAGATACACATGTGAGTAAATATCTCGACTCATTCCTTAGTGAAAAACCATGAACATCTGTAATTATAATTGCCTACCAGAAAAAACACAAACATGCTGCGTAAAAACCAAGGTAATAAAATTAATCCAAAAGGCAAATTTCGCAACGTCCGAAGTAGATCTCTTTGAATTGTCACCCACCGGTTACAGCACCCTACACAGCCATAAAAGGCAACATACCATTCTTGTCCTTGAAGGCGAAGGGATAGTTTTTGACGGAGAAAAAAACACACCCATACACGTTGACGATGTAGTTTACATAATTGCAGATGAACAACATCAACTCAAAACCATTGGAAAAAAGCCACTAAAGTTTCTCTGCGTAACCTATCCTTAGCGATGAATCATACATTCTCTTTAGAGCGCTGTAGCTAAAAATATATGCTAGTTGTTGCATCTAACTTTGGGTTCCAGGGGATAAAGTCCTTTGAAATATGATGTAATAATTGTGGGTGCAGGTCCAGCAGGCATCTTCTCAGCGCTAGAACTAACCGAAAAAACTAATCTAAATGTTCTTGTAGTCGACCGAGGCGCAGATATTGACAAACGCAAATGTCCTTCCAAACGTGGTTTCGAGTGCCTACACTGCGAGCCCTGTTCAGTTCTGTCTGGTTGGGGTGGAGCAGGGGCTTACAGTGACGGAAAACTTACTTTATCCACAGAAGTAGGCGGCTGGTTAAATCAGTACGTCTCAAACAAAGAACTCCAGAGCCTAGTTAAATACTGCGATGACATCTACATCAAATTCGGTGCAAGTAAAGAAGTCTACGGCGGAGAAAACGAACAGGTTGACGAAATCGAACGCCAAGCATCACTTGCAGGTCTTAAATTAATTAAACAAGAAGTCCGCCACATGGGCACAGATCGATGCCTTGAAACGCTGCAGCAAATGCGTAAATACCTGAGCGATAAAATCACGTTTTTGCCTAAGACTGAAGTTAGGGGTCTCATCGCCGAAAACCACACTATACTCGGCGTCGAAACTCTTAGCGGCGAAAAAATCATGGGTAAATTCGTCATCATTGCTCCGGGTAGAAGCGGAGCTGAATGGTTGCAGACTGAAGCTCAAATCCGCGGATTAAAAACAGTAAATAACCCTGTAGACATCGGTGTGCGTGTGGAACTATTGGCTTCTGTTATGGAGAAACTTACCAAGGTTCTCTATGAACCTAAACTCCTTTACTTCTCCCGCTCCTTTGACGATCAAGTTCGAACTTTCTGTGTTTCTCCTTACGGAGAAGTCACCACTGAATCCTATGACGGCGTCTTAACCGTTAACGGCGGAAGCCAAGCAGAAACAAAAACGGCCAATACTAACTTCGCGATACTTGTAAGTACCCAATTTACAGAGCCTTTTAAAGAGCCAATCGCTTACGGCAAATATATCGCCCGACTCTCCAACCTCTTAAGCGGGGGTGTTATGGTGCAACGACTAGGTGACCTTAACCATGGCAGACGCAGTACACCTGAACGCATATCCCACAGCGTCCTAACACCAACTCTCAAAAATGCCACTCCAGGCGACTTAAGCTTCGTGTTGCCTTACCGCTACTTAACAGACATACGTGAAATGCTCGAAGCTCTAGACAAAATCGCGCCCGGGGTCGCTTCACCCGAAACTCTACTCTATGGTGTCGAAGTAAAATTCTACTCGTCCCATCTGCAACTAAACAATTCACTGGAAACTAAAATCCAGAACATGTTCACAATCGGTGACGGTGCAGGCGTCACCCGCGGTCTTATCCAAGCCTCAGCTTCAGGAGTCATCGTAGCCAGAGAAATTCTCAAGCGAGAAAAGCTACTTAAGGCGTAAAACATAATGGCGGTCATGGCTCAAAATATCCGGTGCTCACATTGCGGTGCGCCAGTCGAGTTTAAGCCAGGAGAACTAATAGCCACCTGCAAATACTGTGGCTTCACAACCGTCATAGAAACTGGGCAAGCCTTCAAGTTTGAACACTCGATACTCATTAACAAATACACGCCTGAGCAAATGGAAGGGTTGGTGCGTGATTGGATGCGCTCGGGTTTTATGAAACCCAGTGACTTAGCCAAGAAATCAAAAATCACCGAGAAAAACCTCGTTTACCTACCGTTCTGGGTGGTAACCGTTGAAGCCACAACCAAGTACAAAGGAATCTTTGAGCGCATTTCTCCCCCGATTGTTAAGGAAGGGCAAATTCAAAGAGAGTACAATTGGCTGGTTCTAGCCCGAGACGCAGCCGGTTTTCCCACACGGGAGTATGATGTGCCTTTGGCAGGTAAGGTTCCGTATGATTTTCGCAAAATTGAGGGCTTTGCCAAGCTCCTCAACAGCGAGATGGAACGTGACCAAGCCCTGGAGTTGGCGAGGCAACAGATTGATGGACATCACCGTTTTCTACTTCAGCAGGATATAGACCGCATCGTCGAAGCTCAAACCAATGTGGACATTAAGCAGATGGTGTATCTGCATGCGCCCATCTGGTTCATGAAATATGAGTATAAAGGTAACAACTACCAGATGATAGTTGACGGCGCAAAAGGCATGGTTCTTAAAGGGGATATACCCTCTGTTAAGTTCTAATCCGAGTTTAAGAAACTTTAAAAGCAAGCGTTTTTTATAACGAATTGAAAATATGGGAGGATTTAGGAAATGAGCGAAAATAAAGATGTTTATGCCCAAGCGAAAAGCCAAATGAGGCTCTCTGAAAAAATCGCCGCGGCACTGCCAGGTTTCCGCGGATACAAAGAGAAGGAACTTCGCCGTGAATCCGACAAACTCATCCGAAACCACATTTACCTCAAATTATCCAAAGATAAAGATAACGTCCGAAGCATCGCCCAGAAAATAGCTGATAAACGTTATCTCGACGTTTTAGGTGCAGTTGATAGAATAAACGCCAAGATGGACCGTATCACTGAAAAGGTAAATCACGCTTCGTATGGTTACTCAGGCTTCTATGACGCCGTTAAAATTAAGGAAGAAAACCTTGACCGCATGATAGACTACGACAACCAACTCCTCGAGAGTGTCAACACCCTAAGCGCTGAAATAGACGGTTTCAAAGCCCAGCTACTGAGCGGAGACTACTCTAATCTTAAAGATAAAATTCAAAGCGTAGCCGACAAATTCGAATTGCTTGAGGACACGTTTGATAAAAGACAAGAAATAATTTTAGGAGTGACAGCATAATGCCACAAGTTATAGAATGGATTAACGTTGGCGCCGAAGACATTGTTTGGCGTTACCCAAACGAAGACATTACATGGGGGGCCCAACTCGTTGTGCACGAATATGAAATGGCAGTGTTCTTCCGTGACGGCAAAGCATACGACGTTTTCGGACCCGGCAGACACACATTAACCACCCTAAATCTGCCCATACTCACAAGTCTACTCACAAGGCTAGCTGGATTCGGCGGGAATAAGCCCTTTAAAGCGACTGCCCTGTTCATCAGCACTAAAGTGTTCGCTGGCAAATGGGGTACTCGCGCTCAAACAACCGAACTCGCCCCTCTACAAGTATATGGGCAATTCTGGTTCAAAGTCGGCGACGCATCTCTCTTCGTCAACGAGGTCGTTGGCGGACAGAAAGCATACACAACCGATGGCGTTAACAGCTTCTTGCGCGGCTTCCTCAACGAGAAAATAATCGATGAACTCAGCCATTATGACCTCGTCACCGTCTTCACACGTCTAGATGAAACCTCAATCATCGTCAAAAATACTCTAATCGACTACTTCAAACGCGTCGGGGTTGAATTAACCGACCTCAGGTTTGAAGGCATAGACACTACCCCTGAGTACCGTGAACGACTCTTCTGGCTAAAAACTGGACAAACTGCACCCGGAGATGTCCTGCGAATGGAAACCGTGAAGAGTGCGGCAGCAAGTTTAGGTCAGAGCGGCGGTGGTGCAGGAGCATTGGGAGCAGGTATGGTGCTTATCCCTCAAATAATGAACCAACAAGGAGCTCCACAAGCGGCACCGGCAGCAGCACTTGTCATCTGCCCGAAGTGTGGAGAAAAAGTTCCAGCCACCAGCAAGTTCTGCCCCAACTGTGGAACAAACCTAACACCTCCAAGCCAACAAGCCATCGCCTGCCCGAAGTTGCAGCAAATCCATCCCCTCTAACTCCAAGTTCTGCCCTGAATGCGGAAATAAAATCGATTAGGACCACCATAAATGAGCGGTGAAAACAACCTTACAACACTAAGCATCGGCGTCTTCTTCCTAACCGTCGTATTAGCATTGCTGCTCTATACTGTAGGGGTCATCAGTTGGGCGCTGATTGTACCGGTGATTCTACTGCTCTCAGGAATTTGGAT
The DNA here is from genome assembly GCA_963810665.1 of Candidatus Bathyarchaeota archaeon. Classification (GTDB taxonomy): domain Archaea; phylum Thermoproteota; class Bathyarchaeia; order Bathyarchaeales; family Bathycorpusculaceae; genus Bathycorpusculum. Next base: position 20,301 of record CAWEOM010000024.1, read on the forward strand.
TCTGGTTTTAGCTGCATTAAGAAGTGGCAAACCCATAAAATATGCACGTAGCGGATTCAGCACAGTTGCACTAGGGTTGATTGCAATCGGCGTTGGTGGTGCATGGTTCATCTTTGGCGTAAACTGGCTCTACTCAGTTATCATAATCTTTCTGGTAATCGCAGCTATAGCAATCGCAGCCGCACTCCAACACAAATAAATCTGGGCCGTTTTTTGGCTCTAAACATTTTTCTATACCCCCGCATAGTCATTTGGCAGAAGGCAAGCTGTTATGAGTGAAGGGACTGTAGGTCACGGCACATGGTACGACATGATGGCTAAAAAAGTCATTTCGAGAGAACAAACATTGGGCCGAGACATGAGTAGAGTCCGCACCGAGATGGGACTTGGCGCTTCCGGCTTTCCGCATATCGGCAGCTTAGGCGACGCATCACGTAGCTATGCAGTTACGTTAGCATTAAAGGACTTTAATTGTAATTCTGAACTTGTAGCCTTCTGCGACGATAAAGATGGCTTACGCAAAGTCCCAACAGGGCTCTCAAAAGATATGGAAAAATACCTCGGATATTCTGTCTCCAGCATCCCTGACCCGTTTGGATGCCATGAGAGCTATGGCAAGCATATGAGTTCACTTCTACTGGATGCCTTAGATAAATGTGGCATACAATACACTTACTATTCAGCAAAAGAAGTCTATGAAAAAGGTTTACTCCTAAAAGAGATTCGAACCATACTCACTAACGCCAAAAAAATCGGTGAAATTGTAAAAGAAGAAGTGGGGCAGGAAACCTACACTGAGGTTCTGCCGTTTTTTGCGGTATGCGAGAAATGTGGACACCTCTATACAACAAGAGCCCACAAGTTCGACCCCAAAACCGACAAAGTCACCTACAAATGCGAAGGCTTAGAAATTCGAGGAAGACTAATCGCTGGTTGCGGTTACGAGGGTGAGGTGGATATTAAGAGCGGTGAAGGCAAACTAACCTGGAAGAGCGAGTTTGCAGCCCGTTGGAAGTCGCTTGACATCCGCTTTGAGGCATACGGCAAAGACATAGCTGACTCCGTTCGTATTAACGACCGTATCTGCCGCGAAGTCCTAAAATTTGAACCACCGTCTCATGCTAAATACGAAATGTTTCTCGATAAAGGCGGAAAAAAAATCAGCAAGTCAGCTGGTAACGTGTTTACGCCGCAGGTCTGGTTCAACTATGGCTCACCGCAATCCCTGCTATTGTTGATGCTTAAACGGTTCGTGGGAACCCGCACCCTTGACGTATACGACATCCCCACCTACATGAATGAACTTGACCACATGGAAGACGTCTACTTTGGCAATAAGCAGGTGAGCGAAAAAGAGAAAATGCGACTCACTGGACTATTTGAATACTGCTACCTCATGAAGCCACCAAAGAAAGCCAGCGTTCATGTTCCCTATAACTTAATGGCGTTCCTCGTAAAGATGGCGCCTATTGAATGCCTAAAAAATTATGTTGCTGATAAACTACAAAGCTATGGGTACCTGCAGAAGAACCAATCCTTAGATGCGGGTTTGTTGCAGCGCATCGATTATGCTTTGAATTGGACGCGAGATTTTGAAGAAATCAAAGAAACCAAAACAGAACTGACCATTGAAGAAAGAAAAGCCATAACCAATTTCGTCGAGAAACTGCAGACCGAAGATGATCCTGACAAAATCCAAAACGCCATATTCAACGCCGCCAAAAATAATGGCCTAAAACCCGGCGCCTTCTTCAAGGTGCTTTATCAGGTTTTAATGGGCGTACCGCAGGGTCCAAGACTGGGACCTTATGTGTTAGCGATGGGCAAACAGAATGTGATTGCCGCGCTCAATCGAGTACTTGGCAAAAGTAAGGTCAAGGGTTAAAGCGTATATAGGCGTTAAATAGCTGCTAGAAGCGCATAATATGCACCACCGATTTTAAAAGCAAAATCAAAGAAGCCACCCAATTCAAAATAAGATTCACCGAACAACTGAAATAATTCGTGGGGTTGACACCACTATTTTTAAGTTCAAGCTCGGTGTTTACTATTCTACCCTCAAATTTTGGGGGTATAAGACCGATTGGGCCTGTCGTCTAGTACGGATTATGACACCGGCCTGCGGAGCCGGAGGTCCTGGGTTCAAATCCCAGCGGGCCCGCCAACACTTCCATCTATCTTCCTCGTAATACCGAAATAACAAACAAGAGGTTAATCACTATCAAATAAATGGAGAAAGCCAACTCCGAAAACGCCCAGGTTGTAGCTACAATAAAACTTGTCATTGGACTAAATAGACCAACAATAAATGGCCATGGAGATTCAGTCTCTGGATTGCGCCAAGCCTTACGCAGAGTCGGAACTGCCGCGAGCGCATCGCTCACAATCGCAAATATTATTGCTAAATTTGGGCTGTCTGTAACATACCAGAGAACAAGTGCTAAACCTGAGAGCACCCCGAAAAGATAATCAAACCGCGCAAGTTTCCAGTACGCTTTCTTGTTGAAAAATGAAGCAGTAAAAATCAGAAAAGGACAAAAACCAGACATGAAAACAGGTATGACTGCCCAGCCTACACCGTTAGATAGTGCAGCAGCAGTTGCGATGAAAGGAGCAACTGACCACATAAACCAGGTTACTCGATTGGGCTTTGTTTGACCCCTTAACATGGATCGTATGTAGACGAAAGCAGCAAGCACCGACGCAAAAGCGGCAACAAAAACGATGTATTCTAGCATCACATTCTAATTGTGCAAAACATATATTTTAACCACAGCGACAAAATATTCGTCTCAGTACACAGGCAAGTTTAGAAAATTGGTAGAAATAACAAATGCCTTTTAGTAATCACTAACTAACTAATTCTCAAATGGCAACAATAAAGAGAGATGACACATTAATGTGTCAATTCAGGTGCCCAACTGGCGCTCGGGGCAGAACAGTTGCAGCGTTGATGAACCGAGAACATGACCAGCTGACAAATTGGGGACTTAGTCACGTTAAAAAAATTGAACCTTTCTGCGTTGCTTTGGATGTTGGCTGCGGAGGAGGCAGAACGTTAGGTAAACTGGCAAGTCATGCCACCGGGGGCAGTGTTTTCGGCATTGACTACTCAAAGGACATGGTCAAATTCTCAAAGAGAAACAACCGAAAACTCGTCGATAAGGAACGGGTACACCTCCTACAGGGGTCTGTGGAGAAAATGAGCTTTCCAGACGGTTTCTTTAATTTAGTGACGGCTGTTGAAACGTATTATTTCTGGGGCAACCTACCAGGCACATTCCGAGAGCTAAACCGCGTCCTCAAACCAGGCGGAAAACTGCTTATAGTGAATGAGATGATTAAGGATGGCAAATACGAAATAGACAATGCCCAAATGATCGCAAGGGCACAGGTGCACCTTCGGGCGTCGGAGGAACTTATATTGCTTTTGAAGTTAGCGGGATTTATAGATGTGGAAATTTTTAGGAAAGCCTGTTCGCCTTGGAATGCGCTTTTGGCTAAAAAAGCGTAAAAACAGAAAGCGCTTGATAATTTCAAACTGCCATTGGTTCTATAAATAAGGGAGAGGGTAGCTCGTCAGAGCAATAGCAGCGTCTTATATGTTAGTATAGAGGGGATAGACTGCCCAGAGAGCAAACCCTTTTACTTTAGTCGCTTCCTAAGTCTAAATCCAACAAAGCGTCCTATTTGATGCAACAGGCTACCTATGGCAAGTGCAAATGCGGGAAATGCAGGTAGAATGTACCATTCAAGCTTGGTCTGGGCAACCGTGAATATCGCGAGCACGACAGCCATCCATACAAATAACAGCGTGTCCTGTTTTAAACGCTTAAACGCAGCGTTGAAGATGCAAAGTACTGATGCGAAAATCAGAAAAATTGCCCATACTGTTTCAACGTTGGCAAGGTAAACGAAGTAGTAGAGCAAACCGCCGCTGTGGCCTTCCAGGGGGCTGGTTGTTCGCAATACACCGCAGTAAACAACAAACCACTGCCAAAAATCCGATCCGTAACTGACAAACATGTAGATTAGCCATGGTAGAAACAGAGCAAGCCCCAACGCCCAAAAAACCGTTAAGCGTTTAGTGAAAAGGAAACGGATGCTTTGTTTTGTCGCCAATAGGTAAGCAAAGATTATTAAGGGAATGAGCAGGGCTTGGACCTGTTTGGTCAGCAACGCTAAACCGAAGAATACTCCACTTAAAACCAAATAGTGGCTGGTTTTCTGGTTAGTTTTTTCATCCTGGATAAAGAAGTAGATGCTGGCGACAATAAAGAATGTGAATACCATATCGGTCATGGCATGACGCGCAAACACATAGAAAGTGGAGAAAGTACCCAAAACCAACGCAGAGACCAAACCAACATATCGGTTGCAAAGTAGCTTACCGAAAAAGAAAATAAGCACCAAAGTTAACGCGGCGAAAATTGGGCTCCAGACGCGGGCAGCGAAATTGTTGGCGCCAAAAACCTGATACGCAAGAGTAATAAACCATTCGAAAAGCGGCGGCTTCCCAATCCAAACCGCTACCCCGCCAAAAGCCCAAGGCGTCAAGTAATCGCCGCTCCTGTACATGTGGAATGCCCACTGCGAGTAGGTTTGCTCATCGGAAGCCCAAAGAGCTGAACCTGAAAGGTTGAGGAAGTATATTATTGAGAACGCGAGGAGTGCCAAGATGCAGATTGCGTCAACGTGTCTGTGGAACCAGAACCATTTTGAGGGGGAACCGTAGAGAGCTTCAGCGCTGGGCTTAGACTTCGTTTTTTGAAAGCGTATGATTTCGAAAACAACTATTACAAAAACTGCAACGGTGAGTGCATCGAATAAAACCGTATTCCAGTTAAGAGAATCTCTAGATTGCACAAGTATGGCAACATTAGGGTCATTGACTTCGTAAGCATATATGTGGCGATCATTTGAGCCAATATATAAAACTCCGTTGGTGATGACTGGAGAAGAATCTACATAATCATAGGTTGCAACACTCCACAGTTTAGCGCCCGTAACTGCATCCAAGCAGTAAACATTGTAATCTTGGGAGCCCACATACAAAAAGCTAGCCACCAAAGCAGCAGAGGACCGAACCCAGTAGCCTGTTGCTCTAGACCAAATCTTAGCGCCAGTCAAAGCGTCAAGGCAGTAAACATTGTTATCATCAGACCCCACATAAACACAGCCGCCAGCCGCGGCGGGAGATGAAGCTACGACTCCGTTTGTTCGATACTGCCAGACTTTGCTGCCGGTGGAAGCGTTTAATGCCCAAACAAAGCCATCGTATGAACCCGTATAGAGGTAACCGTTGTATACGCAGGGAGAATCGGATTGGCTGCCTGTGTGTTCACGCCAGATTTCCTGACCTGACGTCGCGTTTAGAGCGTAGACATAGTAGTTATCGGCAGCAAAGTAGACTACATTGGCTACTACTGCAGGAGACGACTTAACTGGGCTATCAATCGGATAAACCCATAGCAACGAGCCGTCTGAAGCATTAAAACAATAAAAGTCGTGTTTACCTGAACCCACATATACGCGGCCGTCAACCACTGCTGGGCTTGATTGGACCTGCCCTTCAACTACAGATACCCAAATGGGCATGCCGCTGGAGATGTTAAGACAGTAGAACCAGCCATCATTAGAACCCACATAAACACAGCCCCCATAGATGGCGGGTGACGAGTCAATTTCATTGCCAGTTGCAAAGCTCCAGACAACCCGCCCGTTTGAAGTATTCAGACAATAAATGTTGTAGTCTTTGCTTCCTACAAAAGCTAACCCATCAGCGATTGCTGGAGATGAAACAACGGCTGCACCGGTTGTGTAATTCCAAAGGGGCTTAGGATAATATCCTGAGTTGTTACTGGTTGTGTAACTACTGTGAGCCGGGTCATGGTGAAACATCAGCCAATCGTTGTTACCGCTTAAAGTGGAGGTAGTTGTAGAGGCTACCAATAGGAAGCATGTTAGCGTTATTAAACTGATTAGCAGCCACTTACGCTTTTCCATGTGTAGTCCTTGCAGCTAATCTGAGATGTATTAGAATATTAAAGCTGTTGAAATCTACGAGAAATGATGTCAACAGCCAAAAAACAGAGACAGGTATCTGAGTTGGTTTGTCCGGCCTTTAAATAATGGGGATATAGCTTTTCCAAAGCACTTGAGTTAATTTAG
>CAWEOM010000025.1:0-69749 GCA_963810665.1 Candidatus Bathyarchaeota archaeon
TATTGCTGAAAAAGCCTTATCAAAGAAGTTTATAAGAATATAGAGAGGTTGAAAGGCGAAATCGACATAGTGTATCTTGAAAATTACAACATGGAAATGGCTAGAAAATTGACTTCAGGAGTTGACGTTTGGCTAAATACACCCTTACCGCCAATGGAGGCGTCTGGAACAAGCGGAATGAAAGCTGCACACAATGGAGTAATCAACTTCAGTGTTTTAGACGGTTGGTGGATAGAAGGTTGTGTTGAAGGTCTCACTGGTTGGGCTATAGGTCCGTCGCCTGATCAATTGCTTAAAGAAGAAGAAACAAGAAAAAAAGAAATTTCTGATCTCTACAATAAACTAGAATATGTTATTATTCCAAAATTCTATAACGAACGGGATAACTGGGTAGATATGATGAAAAACTCAATAGGTAAAATAGCGTATTACTTCAACACACATAGAATGATGCGAAAGTATGCCACTGACGCCTATCTATAGCTTAAAAAAATAAGTTTAAACAATTTATTCAAAAAAAGGTTTTTTACCGAAACCAATAGTTTAAGATCACACGACATCAGAAGAATTTACGGTAAAAACTTGACAAACTCAATGAGGAAATGATAAAACTGGTAAAAGAGGATCAATACATGAGTCAAGGTGGCTTAACAACCGAAGAGGCAAAAAAAGCCAACATTGGAGAGTTATTAAGCAAACTTTCAACTGACAAAGATGGTCTTTCTTCCTCGGAAGCGGAGAAAAGACTTGCTCAATACGGTCCTAATGAAATCAAAGAGAAAAAAGTTAACCCACTGAAAAAGTTTTTCGGTTATTTTTGGGGTCCAATTCCATGGATGATTGAAGCAGCAGTAATAATGTCTGCACTCATTCAACATTGGCCTGATTTTGCAATAATCTTGACTCTGTTATTGGTAAACGCCATAGTTGGATTTTGGCAGGAACACAAAGCTGGGAACGCAATAGAACTGCTAAAACAAAGACTAGCCATAAAAGCAAGAGTTCTACGAGATGGCAAATGGCAGGAGAGGTCAGCTGGAAAACTGGTTCCTGGCGACGTTGTTAGATTGCGTTTAGGCGAAATTGTTCCCGCCGATGTAAAACTAATTGAAGGAGATTATATTTTAGCTGACGAATCAGCATTAACTGGCGAATCTCTACCTGTCGAGAAACATTTGTCTGATGTTGGCTATGCAAGTTCCATAATCAAACAAGGAGAAATGAATGCACTTGTAGTTAACACAGGAACAAGAACCTTTTTTGGTAAAACCACCAAGCTTGTAGAACAGGCAAAAACTTCAAGTCACTTCCAAAAAGCTATCAGCAAAATAGGCGATTATTTAATATTGTTAGCCATAGGGCTTGTAATAGTAATCTTTCTAGTCTCGATTTTTCGAGGACAAAACATCCTTGAAATCATCCAATTTGCATTAATTTTAACTGTTGCATCTATACCTGCAGCATTACCCGCAGTCTTATCAGTCACTATGGCAATAGGAGCGATAGCATTAGCAAAAAAAGAAGCGATTGTTAGCAAATTAATTGCAATTGAAGAAATGGCAAGCATGGATGTACTATGCTCAGATAAAACGGGCACTATCACCAAAAACGCATTAACTATGGGAGGGACTAAACCTTATGGCAAATTCTCAGAAAATGACGTACTATTGCTTAGCGCGCTTGCTTCAAGAGAAGAAAACCAAGACCCCATCGATAAGGCAATTTTTGCAAAAACTAAAAACATGCCCGCTATTGCTTCTAAAATTGAACAAATTAAAGTGACAAAATTTACGCCCTTTGATCCAATAATAAAGAGAACAGAAGCAACAATTCAAGAAGAAGATGGAAGCCAGTTTAAAGTGACAAAAGGAGCACCTCAAGCAATTCTGGCTTTGATTGAAGACAAGAAATCAATCGATAACAAATTGTCAGAAGATGTTAACGAATTCGCTAAGAAAGGTTATCGCGCTCTTGGTGTAGCTCGAACAGAAAAAGAGAATAAGTGGCAGTTTACGGGTTTAATTGCTTTGTTTGACCCGCCAAGGGAAGATTCCGCCGAAACAATAAAGACGGCGCAATCGATGGGGGTCAACGTGAAAATGGTCACTGGTGACCACATAGCTATTGCCAAAGAAATTTCAAGCCAAGTAAACCTTGGAAACAATATTGTATTACCTGAAGCTTTTTTGGATAAACATGGCTATGAATCTCAACATGTAGTTGAGGAAGCTGAGGGGTTTGCAGAAGTTTTTCCTGAGCATAAGTATCGTATTGTTGAGCTTCTTCAAGAAAAAGGACACGTTGTGGGAATGACCGGAGATGGTGTTAACGATGCTCCAGCTTTGAAGAAAGCTAATGCAGGAATTGCTGTCGAGGGCGCCACCGATGCGGCAAAATCCGCAGCTGATATAGTTCTAACAAAACCGGGTCTTTCTGTCATCATTGACGCAATAAAGGAAAGTCGAAAGATTTTCCAGCGGATGACTAATTACGGAACTTATCGTATCGCTGAAACGATAAGAGTTTTGCTTTTCATGACTGCTTCAATCGTAGTTTTCCAGTTTTATCCAGTTACTGCTCTTATGCTAGTTTTGTTGGCGCTTCTAAATGATCTGCCAATTATGACGATAGCGTATGACAAAGTGAAGTACTCGGATAAACCTGAAAAATGGGATATGCGTACTTTGTTGGGGATAGCTACTTTTCTGGGGATAATCGGGGTTTTCTCGTCTTTCGGAATTTTCTACATAGGCTTAATCGTCTTGAAGCTAGACCCGCTAGTGCTTCAATCTTTCATTTACCTTAAACTTTCGGTTGCAGGCCATTTGACTGTGTTTGTTGCAAGGACTAAGGGTCATTTTTGGTCAGTGAAACCAGCAAAGCCCCTTTTGTTTGCAGTTATAGTTACCCAAGTTATTGCTACATTGATTACCGTCTATGGTATTCTGCTTCCTGCAATGGGTTGGGGGTTGGCCGCTTTGGTGTGGGGTTATGCTCTGTTGCTTTTTGTAGTAACTGACTTCGCTAAAGTAAGCTTGTATAAACTCCTAAACCATTCAGGAATTGAATTCCGAAGTGATGAAGCTCACTCCAAAGAATAATCAAATATTTGCTTGCATAAACTCTGAAAAAGCTACCGACATTATTCCCTCAGAGGGCAACTGACAAGGCTAGTGCTTAAATTAAGTATAAAGTGTTAAATTATTCTTGCAATAATTGAATATTTTCATTTTCTCGCCAGAAGTAGATTCAGAGTATATAGAAGCATCTGAGTTGTTTTGGTTGTAGGACCGATCACGAAATGTTGGATTTAACTGTTTTAGAGCCCCCAGCTTTGGGCAGCGGTTTGATGTGGGGGTTCTTTTTCATAGCTTTCTTTTTTCTCGATTATATTAAACCTGTTAATTTTTACAGTTGAACCTTCAACTGAAACCCAGTGAGTGCCGTTTAGGTCTCGGTGATAAATAAACTTGTTAACTACATGTTGAAGGTCCTGCACCGATATCTTTTCTGAATCCACCTTCAACTTATCCCCCACTTGGGAAACTATTACTTTGAGATGTAAGTGCAGAAAGTTACTCAGGTTTTCTTTTTCGTCTTTTAAATCGCCTAAGTCTATTTTTAGTTCAACTGTGGGATTATTTTTGTGTCCAAAGAGCAACTGTTATCCCTATTTGTTAACCTATTTTGATATTAAAAAAGTTTGGGCCAAGGAAAAAAATTCATTGTCAAAAAGAATATTAATATCCATGTTGAAAAGAGTCAAGCTTATCCAAAAACAACCTTTTATAACCTCCGTTCAGTGTCTGAGCGTTTGTAACAATTTTTTCAGCCCAGCTCCTTGATTTGCTTGTTTCGAATTACCCGTTTTCCGGATCCCAATTGACCTTTTTTGTTGAATTTTCTCTTTCGAATTTAATTGTAAAATTAGGGTCCATTAACTTCCAAAACTGAGGTTGCTACAATAATTCTTTATCCGACCCACTGAGATCATAATTGAACTTTTTGTGGCTAAAGAACAAATCCCTTGTTTTGTTCTCTTTAACAATATAGGGCAACAATAAAGTACCTAAAGGAGTAAAAGGTAGGTAGACATACAAGGTGCAATCTCATTATAACAAACAAGTTTTTTCAGAGTAGGCGATCGAATGATAGAAGTTAGCAACTTTTCAGAATCCGCGTTTTCTAAATCCACCCATAGCAGCCTATGCTTGCATTTGCTGTTCTTACAACCATAAGTAGCAGGGTAGGGTTGTTGTTTGCGGTTAAAAAATCAGTTATTGATTTGCAGTTCTTGCAGTGTTTAGCTTTGACTTGATTGTGTAAAATATAGCCCTTAATGAGTAGAACGCTCCAAGACTTCTCTGTTTCATTATACAAAAACCAAAAAATCACCTCTGGTAAAAATTTTAATCAATAATTCAATTTTATTCTGCATTATAAGTATCTTTAAGATTTAGATCGATTTGTGGTTGTAGCCAAACAACAACTCTATTTTAAAGCCGAGGAGAGCGAAAATAGAGGTGTTAGAATAAAGTATCTATCTTTTTAATGCGCTCAATAACAGTAAGTGTATATTGCAAAAGATAATGGTTGTCTAAGACTTAAGTCAAACAAAGTAGGTAATGCACTATAGATGCGAACTCGGGCTAAGTACGATGGGGTCTAAGGCGCGATTTTGTTTTTTAGTATTAAGTTGTAATTCAGAGGTTGCTTTCATAAGTCAGTTATATGGCTTCTGATATCTGTTTGTCATTGAAATGGAGGATAAATGTGTATGAAAGAAATTGCAGACAGAAGCAGAAAAGAAATGGAAGCTAAATTAGCGGATGTTTTCGACGAAGAAATTAATGGATTGTCTAATGAATTGCGTGAAATATTGCTAGATGACATGGTGACTGCATTGGAAAATAGATTAAATGTGTTAAATAATGTGACATTAAAAACAGCATTATAATCGCTGCTATGGGAAAATATACTGATCAGTAATCCATAAATGATTTATACTAAAACGGAGAACGTTACAAAAATAAGAGGAGTATTAAGTGCGTCGTTCAAAACTTGAAATGTATATTGATATCCTAACAGTGCTCGCTCGTCGTGGACCTCTAAAGTTAACCCACGTCATGTACAAAGCAAATGTTAACTGTAGCGTTCTCAAAGAATATCTGGAATTCCTTATGAAGCAGGGTTTAGTGGAAGAACGTATGGTTGGTAAACAACGGGTAGTCTTCGCCGTTTCACAACGCGGTATCACGGTTCTAAAATACTTCAAGGAATTAAAAGAAGTTCTACCGATAGTAGAGGAAGCAAAGAATCAAGCACCTGTTCCCTACTAAACTTCAAATTTTATCCATTTTTTATAGTTTTTTCGTAATATCTAATAAAATTTTTATTATTGACTCTTTAGCCATTCTCTCAGTTTATCAGCAGACAAAATACTTATTCAAGTGTCGCAAGACTTAATAAATAGTACAGATTTAAGTATCAATCAACTGTACACAAGAAATACAACTCGGGGACAAATGTTTGATAAGAAATGGACTTTCCAATAAGAAACCGATGAACATTCTCGAAAAGATCGAGCAAAGCCTCGAGAGACTTAATAATAAAATGGAAGTAATGATTGAAATTCAGAAGAATAACAGCGGTAATAGCACAAAAGTTGCACCCATGTTGCCTGATGCATCACTAGATGTTATGACTCTTCTATCTATGCCAGATCATTTGCGTAAGACCGCGATGATAATTTGTAGATCTGGACGCGCTACAGCTGAGGAAGCTGCTTCTCAAACCACCCGGGCACGAGCAGTAGAAAGCGCCTACCTTAATCAGCTAGTTATCATGGGTTATCTTAAGAAGGAACGTAAAGGGCGAAAAGCATACTTTTACATAGATCGGGAATCAAAGAGTTGAACATTATGAGTAAAATAATCGCTGTACACTCCTATAAGGGTGGAACTGGAAAAACATCCATGTCCGTAAATTTAGCAGCTACATTTGCGAAGAACGGCAAAAAAGTATGTCTCTTTGACTTGGATTTTCGAGCGCCAAGCTTGTTTGCTATCCTCAAAGTCCAAAAAGCAGAGAATTATTTCAACGATTATCTAAATGACAATTGCGAAATCAATAAAGCAATGCTAGATTTAAGCAGCAGAATCCCTGGAAACGGCAAATTCTACGTTTGCCCTGCAAACCCTTCAACAGAAGCAATTCGTGACATGTCATCCAAAGACCGAAAATGGGAAATGCGAGCGTTGGGCAGGATTTTAGCGCTAAGAGAAACTTTAATTCACGAACAAAAATTTGATTATTTAGTATTTGACACAAGCCCAGGACTTCAGTATTCCTCAATCAATGCTATCGTAGCTGCAGATTTCGTTGTTGTAGCAACAACCGGTGATCGCTCAGACGTAGACGGAACTAAACGTATGCTTGCTGAGCTCTACAACCTCTTTGAAAAGAAAACAGGCTTAGTGCTAAACAAAGTACTCGACCCTTCAGCAACTTCAAAAAAGACAGAGATGCAAAATAAAATCAAAGCTGACTACCAAGTTCCCTTATTGGGTATGGTACCATGTTTCTGCGAGGTCCTAAGAGCAGAGGGCAACTTTATTTTCGCGCAAGATAAGCCTGATCATCCGTTTAGCAAGATTGTATCGGAGATGGCTAACAAAATAGAGACTAACGAAGTAGAATACTAGTTTTCTTTTTTCTTTTGGCAAAACACTTAAACTATACTTTTAATTTTAGAAATGCAAGTTGGAGAGTTAATTGTTTGGAAAAGTCAGCAGTTATTTTATTAGATAGTGCCTCAAAAGAAGCTGATGACACCGCTATAGAAATGGATCATACACCCTTATTGAACCATGTAGTTGATTCTTTGAAGGGTCTTGTGGATGAAGTCATCCTGGTTGCAGATTCTCAGGAGCAAGCTGATGCATACGCCAAGGTTGTTTCACCCCAAGTTAAGTTCATCTTTAACAAAGGTCAATCCAAAGGTATTTTGGCCAAAGCCTTTGCAGGATTTAGTGTTGCCCAAGGAGATTACACGCTTGTTTTGCCTGCAGGTAGCCCGTTCGTTTCAAAGGAGATTGTAGATTTACTCTTTGATTTATGCATGGGTAAATCCGCTGTGGTTCCACGCTGGACAAACCAGGAGATGGAGCCTCTGCACGCAGTATACAACACTCAAAAAGCACTGGAGATTACCAAAGCAGTGTTGGCAGAGGGTGAATTGGATATAGAAGCCATGGTGAATAAAATGCGTGGAGTACGTTACTTATCCACAATGGTGATTGAACAGCTTGATCCTGACTTTAAGTTCTTTTTCACTGTGAATCGACCTGTAGATCTGAAGAAAGTTGAGGCAATGAATAAACCTAAACCTCGAAAGAAAAAATAGTCACCTTTTTTATGTGATAATGATTAGGTTTCGCAAATACAAACCTACCCCAACAGTAACTGTATTCTGTATGTAGATCTTAAGAGTTTTTGGACAATACGTAAAATCATGATTCTAAGCGCTTAACTGCTGAAAGATCAAGTTAAACTGTCACAACCGGTGTCAAGATCTTTTTATTTTTGAAGCGACTCATGACTTAATGTTATATAGAATCTCTTTTTTGGTATTTGATCATCTTATTATGGAGAGCATTTTTTAAAGGTATGAATTAGCAGTCGCCAATAAGACCTTGTTTAGTTTGAAGAAGCGGCGAAATGACGCGGTTAAATCGTAGGTTTCAACTTCTTCAAGTGGAACCCAGCTCAGTTCGGCGGCGTCGCTCGCAGCCCCAATTGATCCGCCAACAACTTTAACAAGAAAATCAAGGATGACGTAATGATACTCTACCTTACCAGCCGTATCGCGGTCTATTTGGTCAACTACACCGATAAAACGCGGGCTTATGACATCTAAGCAAGTTTCTTCTTTGGCCTCTCTAACGACTGCTGTCTCCAGAGTTTCGCCGATTTCAACTAAACCGCCAGGTATTGTCCATTTGCCCCTGGCAGGTTCGTTACCCCTCTTTATAAGTACAATTTTGCCGTCTTTGACTATTATAATGCCTATGCCTATGACTGGTTGGTCAGGGTAGAGCCTCTTCAAACGCGACGCCTCGGGGTTTATAGTAATCGCAGCTTAAAACTTTAGAGGTAAAAATTTTTGACGTTTATATTTTAACAACGAATTAAAGAAAAAGTTTCATTAGCACAGGTTTTCTGTTTAGAATCTAAAGCCGTCTTTTTCAAAACTCTAAGCTTTCTACAATCGTCCATCCTTAAGTATATTAAGTGTTTTTTAAAATCAACACATGAGGGATTATTTTTGTTTAGCAAAATTTCACATATTTCGAAAAAATATGTGTTTTGTTAGAATACTTGTTCACTCATGTTGTAGATTACAATTAAAGGTTATAAAGCGATAAATACAATGTTACTTGAGGCTTAATTATGGATTTAGTAGGTACAATAATTCAGATTGCAATAGGAACAATATTCCTTTCCCCAGCACTTTGGATTTCTGGAAGACTAATAGCGGGAAAAGACAAAGCGAAATTCACTGATGCCCTTTGGATAGTCTTTCTTGGCACCATTATAAATACAGTTGTTGGCGCATTTATTGGCAACTTAATTGCAACAATAATATTAATGATAATTTGGCTGGCACTGATAAAACATTTCTTTGATTGCGGATGGATAAAGGCATTCGTAATAACTGTCGTTGCAGTTGTAATATTTGCAGTAGTTATAGCAATACTATCAATTATACTGGCTATAATCGGAATTGGCATTTTATCATCATGGCTTTAGAATCAATTCGTTGAATTTGGAAATAACCCTTTTTCTTTTTTCTTCTTTTCTCGGGAGTTTTTTGGAGGTGAATTAGATGAGTCTATCACTGATTAGTTGTATCTAAAATCCATTCAAGTCCCTCCTCGGTCCTATTCGTGGTGTGTAAGTGAATTGGCTGGTGAATTGGTTGTAAACCCACCTTCTTGTTTAGGGTTACAAACTAAAATTACAAAAGATCTTAGATTATGATTGTCCCCACGTTCTCTCCGGAAATCGCCGCCAGAAGGTTCTCAGGCGCAAAACCGCTAAAAACCACCGTCTTGATGTTACTACGCTTGAGTACTTTAACAGCTTCAGGATCGATAACTTGGTGGATCCCGGCTTTGTGTTCGTTGTGCTCGAAAACCTTCGCGAGTTCCTCAAAAGTTAAACGATCAAGTTTCACGGCATCAGGGTTTTTTCTTGGATCTTTGTTGTAGATGCCGCTTTGGTCTGTGCCCTTGAGAAGTAAATCTGCGTGGACCTGTTCAGCGAGCAATGTTGCAACTGTGTCTGTTGTGATTCCAGGCTTCAAGCCACCCATAACGACGATTTTTCCTTCATTTATGTATTGAGCTGCTTCATCCAGAGACACAGCTACTTTGCCGCAGCCATAATCGGCGAGTTTTTTGAGAAACAACTGTGCGAATAACCTTGAACATGAAATCGCCACCTCATCCTGCGCAACTGTATCCAACCCTAAATCCCTCGCAAACCCAATAAATTGTCTAGCCAAGGCACCGCCACCCAAAACCACAACCACCTCATGCCCTTGATGGCTAATTTTCTTGATTACATCAGCATACTTGCTCATTAGTTCTGTGTTTATGGGTGAAGCAACCACACTACCGCCAATTCGTACTACAATTCGCAATTGGTGTTCCTCTTCAGGTGCTTGTTATGTTGCTGGTAGTTAAAAATCTTTAATACGGAAAAAACAGCATTTAAGACAAGGCTTAGGAAGAAAATGCATGGTATACTTTGAAACATTCGCATTTGAGGCGTTGGCACCATTTAGCTTAGATTTGTCAGCTCAGGTTTTTTCAAGCGGTGACCTACACGTCCGGTCGTACGCAAACGGTGTGTTCAGCCAAGTGCTAAGAGTTAATGGCACCCTCGTTTTGGCTGAAGTCTTTTCCATGGGCACTGTTGAGCAACCAAAACTTGCCGTTGAACTAAAATCAAACAAGCCCATAACAGCCCAAACAGTAAAGGCAGCAAAAGAAGCAATAAAGTATCTCTTTAGTTTAGACTTTGACCTGAACACATTGTACCATGAAGTAGAAGGTGACCCTGCAATGAAAAAGATAACCCAGCAGCTCACCGGCTTCAAATTTCCAACCACCCCAACCGTGTTTGAATCACTTGTGGACGCCATCATAGAGCAGCAAATCTCAATAAAAGTTGCTCGAACCATCGAAGAACGGTTCACCAAAAAATTCGGCGACAAAATGGATATCAACGGTGCAAACTACTATGCGTTCCCAACGCCACAAAATGTCAAGGACGCCTGCATAAATGACATTCGTAGTTGTGGTTTGAGTGAGCGCAAAGCCGAATACATTTACAACGCAGCCCAACTGATAGTTGGGGGCAAGTTAAACCTTGAAGAAATGAAGAACATGTCGAACCCAGAAGAAATTATAATTGAACTCTACGAAATCAAGGGGATTGGTATTTGGACTGCTGAGCTTACGATGCTTCGGGGGATGCAACGTTTTGATGCTCTGCCAGCTGACGACTTTGGTATAAGACGAGCCATTTCAACGTACTATAACGACGGTAAACCCATAAATGCGGCAGAAGCCCGCGAAATCTCCAAAGCATGGGGAAAATGGAAAGGGTTAGCAGCTTTCTATCTCATAATTGCCGAAGTCAAGGCCATTGTAGTTTAATTTAACTTAATAATCGTTTCTTCATCAAATTGATGCTCAAGACAAAGAAGAGTATGGTAAAGGTTACCAGCCAAACTATGCTAACTGTAAGCAGATTAGCTGCGCTTAAATTCAAAATCGGTTCTACACCGCCGACAACTACTCCTCTTATTATGTTAACAAGATGTGTCAAAGGCAAAACAGCCAGAGCTACCCCTTGAGCAAGTACAGGTAGAGAAGTTAAAGGAAAGAAAGTTCCACTTAAGAAAAGCATTGGGGTTATAAAAAGAAATGAGGGATAGTTGAAGAAGTCTATGTTTGGAGCTACCGCTGTAAAACACATGGCAATTGAACCAAACAATAAGCCGCCAAAGAACGCGATAATCAGTACCAAAATGAATAGCGGTGAAGTAATCAAAGGTTCAGATGTGAAGAAACCTGCAACAACAATCACAACGAGTACAATCGAGGCGTTTATCGTTGAACGCGTTGCACCCCACAATAATTCGCCAGCCACTACCTCTTCTACACTGACGGGCGTGGCGACGATAGCATCGAAGGTTTTCTGGAAGTACATACGCACAAAAGAGCCAAAACTGCATTCGAAAAACGAACCGTTCATTATGGCAATCGCAATCAAAGCTGGTGCAATAAAGTTGATGTAAGGTTGCCCGTGGATACTGGGGATGAATCCTCCAAGTCCAAAGCCGAACGCTACAAGGTAGAGAATTGGTTCAAGCATTGATGGAAAGAAGTTGACTTTTATGGTTTTAATGAAAACGTCAACATTTCGGCGCCAAACAGTCCAAACTCTGTAGCTTAGTTTGGGTATAGAAAATTTTGCTGGGGACTTACGGAGATGTGGTTGAGTCATTCTTCTCGTAGGCCCCTGCCAGTTAGTTTAAGAAATACATCTTCGATGTTGGCTTGGCGTATGGATACGTTCTGCAGTTGATGTTCTTTTAGGAAATCCTCAAAAACGCCATGCGGCTTGTCGGTAAAAATTTGCATGCGATCTCCAAGTTGTTCTATGCGTGAGTCTGGAAAAGCTTCTTTGAGGATTGGCGCTAATTTTTCGTCATAATCAACTTCTAGAACTTCTTGTCCGACATGTTTTTGGATGAGCTCGATTGGTGCGCCTTGTTCAATAATTTTGCCGTGGTCCATGATTAGTATTCGGTCGCAGAGAATTTGGGCTTCATCCATGTAATGCGTGGTCAAAATGATTGTCACCTGCTGTTTTTTTAGGTGCCGCACTTCATCCCAAACCAAGTGCCTTGCCTGAGGGTCCAAACCGGTCGTAGGTTCATCTAACAACAGAATCTGCGGTTGATTCAAAAGGGCCCTCGCAAAAATCAGCCGGCGCTTCATACCAGTTGACAACGCCATAATGGGTACTTCGCTTTTTTCTTCAAGCTGAAAAAACTTAAGTTGCTCGTTTACCCGGTGAAGGGCTATATCTTTTGGAATGTCGAAATAACGTGCGTATACCGTGAGGTTTTTGATTACTGTAAAGTCTGGGTCCAAGTTGTCTTCTTGTGGGGCAACTCCGACTATAGCTTTGATTTCTCGGCACTTTGTATTTACGTTCAACCCAACCACTTCAAGTTCGCCTGCTGTTGGGAGCAGAAAACAGTATATCATGCGTACCGTGGTGGTTTTGCCTGCTCCGTTAGGACCCAAAAAACCTACGCATTCACCCTTGAAAACTTGGAAGTCTATGTGGTCAACAGCGATAAAATCGTCAAATTTCTTAGTTAACCCAACTGCTTTGATGAGAACCTCTTTAGAACTCATATATGGTCAAATCTAAAGTTGAATTGGAGAACTTAAAATTAACTCTGCTGTTTACTTGAGATGTATTGGCAGTAACCGTAGCTTATGGGTCCTTGCTTTGTGTTTTCGCAGGGGAATTCACTGCAATCAAAGCAGTGTGTCACGGCTTTGGTATAAGCGCAATTGCAGATCTTGCAAAACTTGTTTTCTCTTGCTACACAGCCTACGTTTCCGTTTGGGCAAGTGTTGTTCTGCATTTTTGGGCATTTCTCACAAGCGATTCCACATACGCCTATTTTCATTAAAGCATCAACCTGTACTTGTGAAGAAGTTTTTCTTGCTTATGAATTTGTATGCTATTTTTTCTATCTGGTTAGCCATAGCTATAGAGGGGGCTTTGTGATGTTATTTTGGCTCAGAGTTTTTGTCCACCGCTTAAAGTCTTCAGAAACTGCGTAGTCGCGGTAGAGTTGTTTGCGTTTTGATTCAAGGAAGAGGTTTTCTTTTCCAGCATATTCCGCTGCGGTTACGATGATGTGCTCTGCCATTGTGGCTCTTTGAAAAATACAGTCCATTTTGGATCGCCAAAATTCATCACGAAGTGCATGGTGCTCTAAAACCACAACGGGCACTGCCTCAACAATACGCTCAAGATTGCTTAACCCAAAATCAAGCTGCGTTTGATCTACGCGGAATCCCGCAAGGTACAGAGGCGGCCCCCCCAGCATTATCACCGAGGGCGCCGCGGCTAAGATCAACTCCGTTGTCTTGGTGGACATGGGTCCTTGAACGTCGGGTGCATGCATAAAGCGCTCCCCGGCGTACTCTATCGTCACCATTATGACCCAGCCCAACATTGAATTATCTGATCCATGAGAAACCGCCTCAGAAAATCGCAGATTCGTTTCGCCAAAACTAAAGGTTTTACCATCTACAGCCTTAACTGACTTAGCGTGTTTACCGCCTGTTTTTTGGAATATACATGCCCGTTCCCTTTGGCTTGCATTTATGTTTTCTCTCGGGTTTTTTGCAAGAACGACTTTATCTCGGTATATTTGTCGTGCAGTTTCACCGTTCTCTGTCCAGTTCATAACCCAGTCTGTGTAGCTGGGGGTATGGTGGTCGAAGTGGTAGTGACTAATCGTGATGACGGATGTTTTGTCCGCGGCTTCAGCGATGGACTTGCGCAGCTCTGCAATTTTACGGTACTCAATTGGATGAGGGGGTAAGTTAAAGCGGTAAGGACAAAGCGAAACTCCAGCATCCAACAACACCGAAACATCGGGTGTTTCCACAAGAGTGCACATGGAACGAACCCCAAAACTCTCCGCTGCAAGAGGTGTAACCTTAATTTTGTTTAGGGCTTTTTCCATATCCGTCACCCAAGAATAGCACAATTAAAGCCTAACAGCTTTTGAAGTAAAAACTTTTCCCAAAAACAATCGCCAAAAACCATTAAAGTTTCAATGCACTAGCAATATTCTGATAAAGAGTTGTTTTTATGAGCCAACAACCAAGTAATAATAAAACCATCGAAGTTGCGACCCTGGCTGCGGGCTGTTTTTGGTGCACCGAAGCAGCATTTAACATTATCAAGGGTGTCGAACGCATCGAACCCGGCTACACCGGTGGCATTGTGCATAACCCCACATACGAGCAGGTATCTACAGGCCAAACGGGTCACGCTGAAGCTGCACAAATTTACTTCAACACCAAAGAGATAGATTTCCGCACAATTTTGAAGATTTTCTTTACTATCCATGACCCAACATCGCTGAATCGCCAAGGCGCAGATATCGGTACACAATATCGTTCCGCCATCTTTTATCATAACGAAGAACAAAAGCAAATAGCTGAAAAACTTATAGATGAACTAAACAAAGAGGGCATTTGGAATCGCTCCATCGTAACTGCTGTGGAACCCCTAAAAGTCTTCTATAAAGCCGAAACCTATCACAAAGAGTACTTCAAAAAACACCCAAAAGAAGCATACTGCCAAGCTGTAATCGCACCTAAAATTGCCAAGTTACAGGCACAATTTGTTGACAAAATAAAGGTACCACTTTAGAATAGCAATAAAGGGAACCGTGGATTAGACTGCATAGAAGTTGGCTATGCGCTATTAGCGTGAAATCAGATAGAATTTAGGGCATACCATATCTGTTACGCCGATGGCGTTTGGGTTTCCGGAGTCTTTCACCACATTTTAAACAATATGCTTTTCCATTTGATACTATGAGTACTTTGCCGGCTGGCCAAAAATGGCCGTTGGGACACAGGAGATTAAAATCGAAAGGTTGTTTTTCATAATCTTGAGGATTAGCAGTTATGTCTTTTTTTAGGGATATGTTACTTTTTATTATTTCATGTTCAGGATAAACCACAGCGAGAGGCACAGGTTTGGGATGTTTTTTTGATTTTACAACCTGAGTTCTATCTTTTACCGATGTAATAGACTTGGCTGGCTTAGTTGAGGAAATAACTTTTACTGAAAATATTGTCTTTGCGGGAATAATAGCTTTAGCTACCTTTTTTGAAGCAAAATCTTTGACTAAATGAGGTACGGACGCTTTTTTAATTTTGATCAGTGGAGCAGTAGTTGAGGTCCTACAGTCAGGACAACGTTCGCTGTATTCAACGAGTCTGCGTCCGCATTTTCGGCAAAACGGCATATGTTCACTTTTAACTTTTTAAGACATTATGGTTTAGCAAGCTTTAAACTTTAACACTGCTCCAGTAGGCAACAAGTCTGCAAATTTACCTGAATGTTTAAAGGTTGATGAGGTAGTTTTTGAGTGGGTGGGCGATGACGAGTCTGGCCCCGCAGACACAAGGATGATGTGGATCTTGAGTGCGACCGATGTTAACGATGACACCTTCAGGTATAACTTGAAGATTAGTTAACGTCTCAAGAGCTCACCTAAACTTAGCTTTGCGCATATGCACTATTCTATCGATGGATTAAAAAGTGTAAAAAATGCAGGTTAGCTAAGAAAAAACTATTTTTATTAATTTTATTAGCCAAAATTATAAAAAAAACTTGATCAAACTATTGATTATGGCAAGTTATTTATAGTAATTGAAGACATAGCTGACCAGCATTGGCAAAATCAGCCAATGACAGCTGATTCTTGTCAACCCAAAATATTGGAGAAAAAAGAATGAATAAAATTGTTAAAAAAATTCTCACTGCAACTACGATACTATTGATAATCTCAATGGTAGCAACAGCAGCTATACCCCTCTCGAAAGCAGCACTATTCCCAGGAACTACCATTCCAACTTGGGCCTATCTTGAGGTAGTCCCCAACCAAATTGGTCTCGGCCAAAACGCCTTGTTGGTAATGTGGATTGACAAACCTCCGCCAACTGCCAGTGGAATCTTAGGTGACAGATGGATTGACATGACAATTGAAATTGTTAAACCTGACGGCAGCAAAGTAACCTTAGGACCCTTCAAATCAGACGATGCAGGAGGCTACACAGCCGTGTACACTCCTACTGAATTGGGAACATACACTGCACAAATGAAATTCCCCGGTGAAACCATGACGGGTGAACAAGGAAACCCCGGCTTCAACAATACCAGAAGCGGATCTATTGGCGACGTTTACGGATCATCTGAAAGCTCAATCATAGCCTTCACTGTTGTGGATGAGCCTTTCACTACAATTCCGGAAAATCCGCTTCCAACAGACTACTGGGATCACCCCATACAAGCCTTTAACCACTGGTGGACTGAATTCGCTGGCAACTGGTGGGGACTTGGCGATGTTGAATTTGCAAACACAGGCGGATATACCTTCGCAGGATGCTTCAACCCCTACACCAAAGCAGTCTTAGCTCCACACATCATCTGGAAGGAATCCCTCGTTCCCGGATCTAATGTCGGTGGTCAACTAGGCGGCGAATTTGGCGGCTTAGGCAACGCAGAAACCAACTACTACTCAGGCTTCCAATACCAACCTAAATTCGCACCAATCGTAATGAACGGAATCCTCTACTACAATCTAAAGCCAAACTTCAACTCACTAGATCAGGGCTTCGCAGCTGTCGATCTTAGAACAGGGCAAACTCTTTGGACAAAGAACTACGGCAGCTACTTCTCGAATGGTTCACAAGATATACTACTATGTGGACAAATCTACATATACAAAACAATGAACACTTACGGCGGACAAGCATACCTCTGGGCAACCAGAAGTACAGCTGGAGTAACGTATCTTGACGTTTTTGATGCAGCAACAGGCAACTACTGTTACAGCATACAAGGTGCCGGCGGCAGCGGATCATTTGGAAGACAGGAATTCATGGGAGACGACGGTAGCCTACTGCAGCTATACTTAGGCAGCACTACTGTGAACGGTGGTTACCGACGTCAATACTCTAAATCTTTGGAACTCAAGCAAATGCACAAACCCAACTGACAGCCAATTCTTCAACTGGCAGCAAAACGGCAACTACCAATACGACACTGGAATAATGTGGACAACAATTCTGCCAAACCAAACCTCAACTGGTGATGCAACCCCCAGTTGGATACTCGATGGCGCTGGTCACAGTGTTTGGGATGAAGATTCAAACACTATAATATTGACTGGTAGTACAGGCATGTATGCATCATATGGATGGAACCCTGGATGGGTAATGCACGTCGCAGTAGACATGGACAACGGACAACAACAATGGATGAAAAACATTACAGGCACACCTTTCGCTGCTTCAATGGTTATGCCAGGAGCATCAAATGACGTATTCTTAAGATACACCAAGGAATCATTCACTTTCGATGCATTCAGTGTAGCCACAGGAGAAAAAATCTGGGGTCCAACAGAACCAATGGTTAACCCCTTAGCATACTACGACCAAACTAGTGCAGTTTGCGCATACGGAAACCTCTATACATGGACCTTTGGCGGCGAAGTCTACTGCTTTGACCTGCATACAGGCAATAAGGTATGGAACTTTAGTACAGGCGAAACAGCAGACACACCATACGGAGTAAATCCATTCTGGATTATCGGCAACTACGAAGCTACTGTGGCTGATGGCATGATCTACGTTGAAACAGGACATGACTATGGCCCACCATTGTTCAGCGGCGCAAAAATCTACGCTCTTAACGCAACAACAGGCGAAAAAGTCTGGGATATCCTAAACTTTGCCAGCGGCTCAAGTCTACCAGTCGTCTACGGCTATATGCTATCGTTTAATGCCTATGACAACTCAATTTACTGCTACGGCAAAGGACTAACCGCAACAACAGTCGAAACAGCACCAGTGTTCAACAATGACGCAAACATTATGATCAAAGGCACAGTTACAGATCAATCTCCAGGTGAAACATGTCTTGGCATACCAGCGAAGGGCACACCAGCTATCTCTGACGATTCAATGGGCAGATGGATGGAATATCTCTACATGCAATCACCAAAACCCACAAACGCAACAGGAGTTCCAGTCACACTCTCAGTCATTGATCCAAACAATAACTACTTTGTAATAGGAACAACCACAACCGACACTAACGGACAATATACATACACGTTTACACCCGACGTACCAGGAGCATATGAAATAACAGCATCCTTCGGTGGATCAGATTCGTACTTTAGCTCATCAGCGCAGACCACAGTAGGTTTTGAAATGCCAGCGGCTCATTCGACTGAAACCACAACTACAACACCTCAATCAGTAGCTGATATGTACTTCATACCAGTTTCAGTTGGCCTATTCATTGTAATAATCGTAATAGGTGCTGTACTGGCATTGATGTTGCGTAAACGACCATAAAAAGACAAAAATTCCTTTCCTTTTTCTTTTTTTGATAATCAATAAGAACGCGCGCAAATAAAATAGAACCTGTTTTTATGCCTAACTCCTATTGGTTAAAACATCTAGTCGACACCGACTTCAGACTTGACCTGAAGATTAGTTAACGTCTTATAGATCACCAAAGAAACTGTGCTTACATTATACAAAAAGGGAAGAATATTGCATAACGCCATAAACTTTCGTCACGCCACTCTTTACTCTATAATTAGGGAAAGGTCTATTTGAGATAACCAATTTATCTGTAGTCGGATTATTGATATTTTTTAGAAAAGAAAGAAAAGAAAAGCTTATTTTTCTTCGGGCGGAGTCTCCCACAACTGCATTTTTTGCTTCTTTAGCTCCGTCCGTTTCTTCTGCAAATAATTATACATCGTATGATGCTCACAACCATCTATAATCATCTGTATAGCGTTACGTGCTGCATCCGCCTGCTCGAAGCTCCCTATAATCCCAATGGTGTGACCATAAACAACCACATCAGCCTCAGTTAACTCTTCAACAAGTCGTCTAGTTTTACCTTCGGTCCCGATGATTCTACCCTTTATTCGTTTAATGTCTGATACGTTGCGCCCAAAAATCAAGCGCAAATCAATCATGTCATAGATATCTTCTTCATTTCTGATAAGACGAAAAGCAGTTTCTGGCGGAAACCCTCGGCCTATAGCGGTTACTGTGTCCTTGGCTCTCAGCAGCAACGAGGGATCAGTAGCCGTTTCTGACAGGATTATGGTAATGCTACCTTCAGTGTCGATTTGCAGCTTTACTTGAAGTCTATTTTCGATATACTGTTTTGTTTTGCCGTCGGGACCAATAAGTATACCAACGCGCTCTTTAGGAATTCTAACAAACATGTCGGGACCAGGCATTATTTACTAACAACCATAGTATGTAATTCTTCAACTGGAATAACATTAACGCCAAAGCGACTAAAGAACCTATTCACGTTCGCCAAATCACGCCGCAACATAAAATCAGCGAGCGGATGTTTAATTGAAACAGATTGAGACACATCAAAAACCACTGGCTTACTCTTCCAAATCATTATGTTGTATTCGCTGAGGTCACCGTGGACTATCTTGGCTTTCTGGTAGAGCCGCTTGACGTATGTAACTATTATTTTGTAAACGCTCTCAGGATTCTTGGGCGGTTGCTCCTTCAAAGAAGGCGCACTAACACCCTCCTTGCCGATAAACTCCATAACAACAACGTTACTTTTAACCGCGATTGGCTTAGGTACTCGCACCTTAGCCATATCAGCTTCCCCTAAATTCCGAAACTCCTTTTGCGCCCAAACAGCAATCAACGAACGAGTATCATGTTTAACGTCCTTGAAGCGAGGGTCACCTTCGATGTACTTGTGCATACCCTTTTTGAACTCAGCAGATGAAGTCAAGTAAATCTTTACAGCTAAATCGATGCCTTCCTTGTTTTTCCCCCAGTAAACCCTTGCCTCCTTCCCTGAACTAACAACTCCATTGAGTTCATAGATCATGCCACTGTTCATTAAGTCGAAAACAACCATACGTGTTGCCTGGTCAAAAACCTCCTCCACAGTAGCGCGTTCCTCAGATCGGTTTTTGATTAACATTTTATCTCTGCGTTCCACTTCTCTTTCGCGGTGGGCGAGTCGTTCTTGAGCTTTACGGGACATAAGTGTTCACAAAGGTATTAGACACCGAGTATTTAAAACCGCACAAACCCAACTATCCCAAAAAGATAAGCAGCAACCCTTTTGATTCAAAAATATTTTAAAAAAAGAAAGGCTATACTGTTAGAAGCCCTTTCCGCCTTAAATTCTCCGCCTGAGCATGTGTATAACGCCAAACCACATCACCACGAGTATCCGTCTGAAAATCCCAAGGAGAAACTATTACAATGTCCCCTTCTCGAATCCAAACGCGGCGCTTCATCTTCCCGCGAATTCGACAAAGACGTTCAGCACCATCTTGGCATTTAACCCTGATCCGATCGAAACCAAGAAGTTTTGTAACTACACCCAGGATTTCACCTTGTACAGGATACTTCATCTCGCTGATTGAGCCTTCATTTAACACTTTTTTCTTTCCCAAACAATTTGCCTCGGTTAGTCAGATTTGAAAACAATAGTTTTTTCTAGCTTAAAAGCATGCTCATAAAGATGAGCGGCATGAGAACAAAAAGCTTTGAGTTAACACTTGAATAATTTAGCACAAACAAACTACTCAGAAGGACAACAGTAACACCTATTAATAAAAAAGCGAGAATGCTACCAACGACCACCAAAATTATCTTTCGTTTAGAAGGTTTTTACGGCTAAAAATTCTATCTAACTCATCCCTTGAAAGCAAATCGCGCTCTAACGCAACCTCTTTTACGGTCCGGTTCTCAGATTGTGCTTGCTTGGCGACTTTGGCGGCTTCTAAATACCCAATTTTAGGCGCCAAAAGCGTAGCCAAAGAGGGGTTCTTTTCGAGGTATTGTTCACAGCGTTTTTCGTCCACGATTATCCCTTCAACGCATTTTTTGGTAAAAACTGGGATGTAGTTAGACAGAATTTGGATCGAGAAGAGCATGTTGTAGGCGATAGCTGGAGTCATAACGTTGAGTTCGAGTTGCCCCGCTTGAACCGCCAAAGAAACTGCTACATCATTCCCAACGACTTGGTAAGCAACCATGTCGAGACACTCGGCCATAACGGGGTTAACTTTGCCAGGCATAATCGATGAACCAGGCTGCACAGGCGGCAACTTAATTTCATTTAATCCTGTAGTTGGTCCAGAAGCCAGAAGACGCAGGTCATTGGCAATGCGGATAAGTTCCAAAGCTAACTCTTTGAGTCCACTAGAAACAGATTGCGCCGGTCGGTGACTCTGCAACGCCTCAAAATTGTTAGCGGCTACTTTAAGAGGGAACCCCGTCAACTCCGCTAACTCCGCAACTGCGATTCGTTTGTAATCTGGATGCGCGTTTGCACCTGTGCCTGTGGCTGTACCCCCCAAAGCAACCGAATATAGATTATCCTGTCTACGTCGTAGTTCAGTACAAGCATTTAAAATTGCTGAGCCGTACGCCGTTAATTCTTGCCCAACCGTGACAGGCAGTGCATCCTGAAGATGGGTTCTGCCAGACTTGACCAAATTCTCGTTTTTTTTGCCCAACGCGTTAAAAACTGCGGCGAGTTCATCGAGCGCAGAAAGTAACGGCTGAAGTGCAATCAAAACCGATACATGAAGTGCAGTAGGGTAGGTGTCGTTGGTGGATTGAGCCATGTTTACGTGGTCGTTTGGACTTACAGATTTGTAGTCACCTTTCTGTTTGCCAAGGATTTCCAGTGCCCTGTTGGCTAATACCTCGTTTGTATTCATGTTAAACGATGTGCCTGCACCTGCTTGGAAAACATCCACCACAAACTGATCGATTAATTCTCCTTCAATAATGTCATCACATGCTTTTATGATGGCGTTACCGATTTTTTGGTCCAGCCACCCAACCTGCATGTTGGCTATTGCAGCTGCTTTTTTAATTAGAACATATGCTTTGATGATGTGTATAGGTGCTTTGATGCCGCTGACGGGGAAATTCTCTGTTGCCCTAAGTGTTTGAATTCCAAAGTAGACGTCTTTAGGGATAGCGCGTTCACCCAATGGATCAATTTCTCTTCGTGAGTTCATACCCTTTCTTCCTTACTACTGCTTTTTAGGTTGCTGATCAGATATAATTTTCTTCTTGGTCCTTAGTATTGCATAAGTCACTTTAATGTTCTTTGGACAAACCAGTGTGCACATATAGTAACTTTTGCAGCCCCATATACCATGATTCTTCTGCAAAACCGACAAACGCGCCTTCTCATCAGTACTTCGTGAATCGAATACGTAACGCTGCGCCCGCAAAATCGCAGCTGGACCCATAAACTCGCGGTCTTGCTCATTCATGACTGGACAAGCACTGTAACAACAACCACATAAGATGCATTTAAGAGCGTCATCGTACAGGCTACGTTCTTCAACTGTTTGAGTACGTTCTTTTAATGGGAAAGTCGCGGTTGTACCATGGAGCGTTTGAGGCTTTATTGATTTAATACGTTGAAAGAAAGGCTTGATGTCAACTATCAGATCTTTAATAACCTCAAAGTAATTGAGTGGTTCTATTACTATTTCTTTATTATAATCATAGTCTTTGACAAGTTTTTGGCAGGCTAAGGCGGCATGTCCGTTGATTGTTAGGCCGTCGGAGCCACAGATCCCATGAGCACATGACATACGAAAAGCAAGTGTGCTATCTTTTGTTTGGCGGATTCTGTTTAGGCAATCCAGAAGACGCTCGTTTGGTTCCGCGTTGACAACAAAGGTGTCGTAGTGTGGTTGGCTGTCGGTTTGTCGGTTGAAACGATAAACTTTGAAGGCAACTTGCACGTTAGTACCTCCGTTTTTGAGGCGTAAACTTCGTTACAATCACGGGTTTGTAGCTTGTTTGCAACCCAGAAGCGGACTCATTGACTAAAGTGTGCATTAACCATTCTTTGTCGTCGCGTTCGGGATAGTCGCTTCTGAAGTGGGCACCACGGCTCTCACGCCTCATCAAAGCTGAAAACACAATACATTCAGCGAGCCTTAACATGTTGCTAAGTTCTAGGGCTTCTTGCAGTTCATAGTTGAATACTTTGCCTTTATCATTTAGACCTAAATTTGAGCAGCGCCTCTTAAGTAGACGAATTTGGTCCAGCGCTGACATGAGGGTTTGTTCTTCCCTAAACACGCTGACGTTTGCGGTCATCAGCTGCTGCATATTTTCCCGCAAAACAGAAACCCTTTCAGTGCCTTTAGATTCAAGTAAACCGCTTATTCTATCAGCAACTATGCTTTCTGCCTGAAGCGGAAGCGCCAAGAAATCCTTGGCTTTGATGTCATTTAGGACACTTTTGCCTGTTCTTTGGCCGAAAACGACTAAGTCTATAAGTGAGTTGCAACCGAGTCTATTTGCCCCATGTACACTAACGCAGGCGCATTCACCTACTGCATAAAGGTTAGGCAAAACGGCGCCATTACCAATGGCTAATACGTGTCCAAGGGTGTCTGTTGGGATACCACCCATCATGTAGTGACAGGTCGGCGCTACCGGAATCGGCGCATCAGCGGGGTCTATACCCAAATAGGTTTTTACAAATGATGTTATTTCAGGCAATTTTTGGTTGAGGCGTTCCTTACCCACCTCGCGAAGGTCTAAGTAAACGTAATCGTTACCGTTGATTCCTCTTCTTTCGGTTATTTCTGTCAGGATAGCCCTGGAAACGATGTCTCTTGGCGCTAAATCTTTGAGCGTTGGCGCATACTGCTCCATAAAACGTTCGCCTAAGCCGTTCCTCAGTATGCCACCTTCTGCTCGAGCCGCCTCACTGATGAGAATACCTAGTCCATATAATCCTGTGGGGTGGAACTGTATGAATTCCATATCTTCAAGCGCTACATGCGCATCCAACCCCAATGCAAATCCGTCACCTGTGGATGCAAAGCCATTGCTAGTTGTCTTGAAGATTTTGCCGCACCCACCCGTTGCTAAAACAACCGCTTTAGAGTGAAAAACATGCGGCGTTGTGGATTCAAGATCATATCCTGTGACTCCGCAACAGTTATTCGACGAGAAGAGTAGTTGATGGACATAGACTTCGTTGAAGAACACTACTCCGTTTTCTTGGCAGAGATCATAAAGGGTATCCATTATAGCTCTGCCGGTACGATCGGAAACGTAACATGAACGTTTAACAGGGGCTTCACCGAAGTTTTTGGTATGTCCACCAAATCTGCGCTGGTCAATCTTACCCTCGCCATTGCGGCTAAAAGGAACACCCAGATGCTCAAGAGTATAAACACTTCCGGGAGCTTCTTTTGCCAAAACCTCAACGGCGTCTTGGTCAGCTAAGAAGTCGCTGCCTTTCACCGTGTCATAGAGGTGCCATTCCCACTGATCGATTTCCTCATTTCCAAGGCTCGCTGCTATTCCGCCCTGCGCCGCAACCGAGTGGGAACGTGTAACGTGTACTTTGCTGACTACAGCCGTTCGCAATTTTCCCTCTATAGCTGTTAAGGCAGTGTATAGGCCTGCGATACCGCCTCCGACTACTACAAGATCGTATTCATGAATCATAATTTTCCCTCTCAAAATTAGATTTCAAATTTTTCGATAATACGATTTTCTTTTTCACCCGTAATTTCCGCAATTACATGGAAAAACTGTTCCAATCCAGAGTTGACGATGCGGGGTTTGAGGAGTTCGTCGATTTGGAAGACCCCCGCGGAATTGGACATTTTTATTCTAATATTGATAGGTTTTTGTGCATCTTCCATTAGTTCTAATTCAACTTTTTCTATGCTGAGTGCTGAGACCGCATGAATATCGATTTTACCTGCCTGGAAGGGGATGCGTGCTCTACCTGCTTCCATGTCAAGGGCGTCAGCGATTCCTACAATGCCTGCTTCTTTTGTCAATATTCTATTTGTGGGTTCATTGCTCGGACATTGTTCGTGGGTGACGATGGCGTGCAGGACTTCTGAAGTTATGATTGCACGTTCTTCCTCATTGTAGGTGGACATCAAAAGGTTCTCAAGTATATCTAATGATAAAAATGCACCGTATTTTTCGTGGTCTCGCCTCTGCACAATCATCCCTAAATCGTGGAGAATCGAACCTAAAACTACTACAACTTCGGCGTCTTCATTTTTCATCCTGTAGTTTTCAACAATACTGGGCGTTATGAGTTTTTTCTCAACTAGAATCCGCAGTAGTTTCAAGGAAATGTTAGCAACAATTTTAACATGGGTTGGACCATGATCAGTATAGCCCATGCGTTCAATCGCCATAACGTTTGAGCATTTCCAGTACATCTGGAGACGCTTGTTTTCTTTTACTTTCTCCATGACTTGTTTCAGTTTGGAATTGCTTCGGTAGGGTATGTTGAAGATGTAGGACAATGCAGTTTATGCTCCTTTTAAAGAATATTACGTGGAGTAAAAAGATTTAAACTTACATCAAAGCGAAGTTATTCGTTCCAAAATTTTAACCAACTTAATTTAGTCCAACAATTGTGAAAATGCGCACTCTGCAGATTAGAAATCCAGTTTTTCACATCTTTTTGTTAAACATTTAAAAACTTTATCAAATTCTAGCCAAAGTAGTAACAACAACTTGGTTTCTACCTTAGGAAAAACGGCTTCCCAGAGTTAAATTCCACCCATGCAAATAACATCAAACGCTCACCCGGCTGTACCGTAGCCGCTGACTTTCACGGACGAATCCGAGGAAACCACGTTCACCTTCGCATCCACGAGAATCGCCCACACGATACTCTGGGAAGGAAAAAGCTTCATCATCTCATCGTCAGTAAGCCACACTGCGCTGTTACTATTGAAGCTCCGTGAAACTGAACCAGAAATAACATTATCAATGTATTCTATACGTACCCGAACCGTAACAGTCTCGTTGTGGCTAAAACTGCCTAAAACCTCTATTTTAGGTTTGAAGCTAAAGATAGTAAGTGGACGACATTCGATACTTTCGTTTTCACCAAATTGTCCATTGATACCTACTGGAACAGTAACACTTCGTTCAAAAACGGTTCCGACTCCTGAAATCCAAACCCCAAACGGATTATGGATACGTGCAGTCCAGTTACCTAGAAAACTCACGCCTCCATCAAGCACTGGAGCAGGATTGCAGGTTTGGCCTAAGTCAATGGCAAATAGGTCATTTGGGTCAGATGTGAATGATTCAAAAACTACCCCGAAGAGTAAAGTCTGGTACATTGAACCATCAACTCGCAGGGCTGTTTGGTTACTGGACCCGTCCTCACCCATCCAAAAGCGCACAACCTGCAATTGACTATCCGAAAACTCCGCGAGGCGCTCAACATTAATGCCCACACCATTGTCTTGGATTTTAAAACTACACCGCTCAATCCGGGAACTTGCAAATGAACCAGTAGCGTTAACATCGGATGAGTAAACAGGAGTGCGAAATGCTATACCCTCTGAGGTGTTAAAGAATTGGCAGTCCTCGATTTGATTGTATTCACTCCACGTGTGTGTATTAACGAATTCCACCCCGGTTGAGCAATTAACGAACTTCGTGTTTGCTATTGTGGTTGCAAAGGAGTTCTCTACTCTGATAGTGGCGTTATTCATGGTTAAACCTGATATAAGCCCATATTGGGAGGTTGTGTAGTTATCGCCATAAATGATGATTTTATGCCCGTTACCTTTTATGATTGCACTGTCGCTGACTAATTTGGCGTTGAGCTTATTGATGATTTCGACGTCATTCGTTAGAATATAGATTCCTGCGTTAAGGTAGACGGATTTGCCCGCCGATAGCGCTGCATTTAGTGCTATTGAGGCACTACCTTGATGCTGCACAAAATCGCCCGTCAGCATATTCCTTAGTTTGTAGTTATCACCATCCTGTGAGAGCACAAAATCGTAATTAACCACATTGATTCTTGAGCGGTTGTCATCTAAAATCATGTACGTGTTGAGTCCTGTGAGCAAAAGCAGGGCTACCAGAACAATAATTATTGCTCGCTTAGAAAGGATTCTTTTCAAGGCATCTTTCATTATTGAGGGCTCAGAGGGTTTAAAGTACCATGTAAGAGACATGGTTAATTAAATTTTATGGGAATCGCCTCGGTACAAACCAGAAACGCCTAACCGCAAAACGTCAGTAAACTCCAATCGTAAAGATTAAATCTCGCAGTCTATTCAGTAGTGTTGAGATTGATTTTTATGCCAGAATTGAATTTTGAAGGAACTGCAACGTGGAATGGCGGCATTGAATGTGGATTAACCGTAAAAGGCAAACAAATCGTCGCCGTCAGCCCTCCCCCATCATTTGGAGGAAAAGAGGGTTACTGTACCCCTGAAGACATCTTCGCCGCGGCGTTAGCCTCATGTATCAACACATTATTTCTATTAATTGCCAAAAACAGCCAGTTAATTCTGAAGAATTTGGAGACCAAAGCAACAGTTAAGATGAACGTAGAGGGCATAGAGAAGCTAATTTTCACTGATGTGCACTTCGCCATGAACGTTAGTTTGGAGAATGATAGTGAGAGGGAACGTAAGAAAGCTGAGATGGTTTATGGAATGTCGCAGAAGATTTGTCCCATTCGGCAGTCTTGGGGTGAAGCAGTTCCCATAAGTTTTGACTTAAAATTCACATAAACCTTATATTTTCTATTATTAGGTTTTTTTTATTCATTTTTTTGAAAACGGAAAATTTGCATTATACTTAAATATTGAAGCTTTTCTATGTCCAAGCAGTGACGTTGCCATGAGTCTACGTGCCGTTGAACTTCGCGAAGTAACCAAACGCTACAACGAAATAGTAGCCGTAAACAACATCAGTCTAAGTATCGACAAAGGTGAAATCTTTGCGCTTTTAGGACCCAACGGTTCAGGCAAATCCACCACGTTAAAGATGCTATTGGGTTTAGTGGAACCCACCGCTGGTTCAATTAACGTGCTGGGCCTTGACGTGAAAAAAGACCCTGTTGGAGTCAAAAAACAGGTAGGCTACGTTCCTGAATCTCCCGACGTTTACGAGTTCTTAACCGGAATCGAATACCTAGACTTCATAGGCGACATCTACAGTATGCCTGTCGCTGAGAAACAGCAGAGAATAATCGAATATCTCAAAGCGCTTGAGCTTAAAGGTCGAGAAGGCGACATGATGAACAGTTATTCAGACGGTATGAAAAAGAAAATTAGCCTTATCTCTGCGTTTCTACACAAACCAAAACTCTTAATCCTTGACGAACCCCTAAACGCACTTGACCCTCGAAGTGCAAGAATTATCAAAGATTTTCTCTACGAATTAAAAGCTCAAGGCGTAACTACTATCCTTTCAACGCATGTTCTTGAAATCGCTGAAGCTGTTTGCGACCGCATCGCAATAATGTACCAAGGCAACATCTTAGCACTAGGTAACATGAATGAACTCAGACAGAGAGCAAGCCTTCCAGGTTCAGGCTTAGAAGACATCTTCCTAAAGTTAACCGGAACAGGCGATTTGAAAGCTGTCGTTGAGGAACTATTGAAATGAATTGGAAAAATGTTCTATTCCTTTTGCGGGTAGAACGCAAATCAGGCAGACTAATTAGAGGAATAAAAGCAACAAGGTACCGCGAAAACGGCATTCTGGCTTATTGGCCATACTGGCTTGCCGCAGTCATTGGCGTCCTCGGCGGTTTACTAGCAAACTTTATTGCAACACTGGTTTACTCAAATACCACCGCAATCCCCGGCGGGCTACCCCCACTCAGTGATTCGGCACTAGGCTTTTTTGTCTCCATGCCAACACTCATTCTAATTCTCAGTCTCGTGTTCACGATGTTCCAACAAATACAACTTTCCGGAATTAAAAAAACATCCCAAGTAATGTACTGGCTTCCTGTAACATGGCAAGAACATACTATGGCATCTATTTTGGCAAACTTGTTTGGATTACCGATTGCTTTGGTGATAGGATTCACAGCTGGACTGCTTGTGTTCGCCGCTTTCAACGGCTTAATTTTTGCAGCACTTTTAACGTCTGTTGTATTGTGCGCAGCCGCCTTCACGGGTAGCGCCACTACGGAGATCGCCCGCTTGTTGCAGATGCGCTTCACTGGTGCAGTTTACAAATCCAGTGGCAAAGCAGCTATCTGGATTCGACTAATCGGTTCACTACTGTTTTTCTTAGTGCTTTATTTAGTCTATTTTGCCATATTCACTGGCACAAACTCAATAGCATTCATCCAAAACATAGCATCATTGCAGAATTCAGTATGGTTCATTCCATACGTATGGCTAGGTATTACTCTATACTATTTGTTAGTTAGTAGCGAGTTTTTGCTTGGAGCAGTTTTTGTAGTTGCATCAATCTTATTCATAGCAGGTTTATACTACCTGGCCATCTTATTGAACCAGCGATTTGGACTCTACGAACCTCCAGCAATTAAAGTACAAACAAACGGCATCTATACACCCAAAACAGGATGGTTAGGCAAACTCGGCTTCTCATCTGTTGAAGCAGCTATAATCCGCAAAGACATCCGCTCATTCACCCGACGCCGAGAACTCATTGGAATATTCATAATACCAATCGTTTTTACCATCGTACCCATATTTAACTCACTAAATAGTGCAAATGAAGGCGCCCCAATAGAACTCAAGTTAATCTTTGAGGCAATGATTTTCCTCGCTCCCGCAGGATTCATGGCCATGACCATGGGTAACATGCTTATCGGAGAAGAAGGCCAAGCAGTCTGGAGAATCTACGCCGCGCCAATCTCACCAAAAAACTTAGTCAAGAGCAAACTCGCTACAATATTGCTATTTTCAATAATCATCCTAATTGCAACTGGAGCCGTTGGCATCATCTTTTTCCATCCCTCCATCAGCATGATAACGACTGCGTTCTTAGAAGCCTTATTCTTAATTTTTGCTTTAGGTACAATGGGTTTAACCTTCGGCTTTAAAGGGGCAGACTTCTCTGCGAGCCGCAGATCACGTATGATTCGCCAAGAATGGGCACTGATAAGTCTTATTGCATGTGCCCTTGCAGGTTTAGCGATAATGGCACCTTTAATACCATATGTCCTATCGGTATTTTTGCCAGGTCTTCTGCCTCTTCCAGCAATGGGGCCTTTGGAACTAACTATTTCAATAGTGATAAGCGGCATCATAGCATCAGTGATAACAACAATTTTCTACAGGATTAACATTGGTAGAGCCCAAGAGCTAATACGCAAAGCTGAAATCTAAAAGTACAACCATACCATGGTAAAAAAGTGACCTATAAAAAAGTAAAATTAGGACTTCAACAGTGAATTTATTAAACTTTTTATTGAACAACAAAACAAATATCTATGGAGATTTCTATGAAGAAACTAAAAGTAACAAGTCCAGCATTTGACGATAATCAGTCGATTCCAGAAAAATACACGTGCAAGGGCGAAGGCATAAACCCTCCGCTTTCAATAGAAGAAATCCCTGAAGGCACAAAAAGTCTTACATTAATCATGGATGACCCTGATGCACCAGAAGGGACATTTGATCACTGGGTAGTATGGAACATTTCCCCCTCCCAACAAAAAATCGCCAAAAACACTGCACCGGGCATAGAGGGTTTAAACAGCGACAAAGAACATGGCTATACACCACCCTGTCCACCACCAGGCAAACCACACAGATACATTTTCAGGGTTTATGCCTTAGATATAATGCTTACTTTAG
The DNA here is from genome assembly GCA_963810665.1 of Candidatus Bathyarchaeota archaeon. Lineage (GTDB taxonomy): Archaea > Thermoproteota > Bathyarchaeia > Bathyarchaeales > Bathycorpusculaceae > Bathycorpusculum. The sequence continues at coordinate 30,560 of CAWEOM010000025.1, forward strand.
ACGCAAAATCTAATAAAAAAGACCTTGAAAAAGCCCTGAAAGGCAATGTTCTAGCAGAAGGCAAACTGACAGGATTATTCACCAGATAATTATATAGGGTTAGCAAACGAAAAAAGATTCGCATTAAATAAAGACTTCCAAGGATTATAACGAAATTAGTGAGCGTATTTGAACCGCAAACTCGCCATATCCTTCGCCTCAGTTTTAATCGTAGTCATAGTTCTGTCTATTTTTCTTGCATTAACCGGATTCAACAATAACCAAACACCCAAAAGAGAATTCTACGTCGGCGTCGAATACGCCTACGGCAACCAAGCTGATGAAGTAGAAGCTTTGGTGGAAAAGGTAAAGGATTACACAAATCTCTTCATCGTGGGCTCAGTTGAGTTAACCTTCAACCAAACAGCTTTAACTGAGGCATGTGACTACATCGCTGCGGCCAAGCTTAACTTTATTGTCCTATTCACGGGCAGCACTATGTACAAGTACGCTAACAATGGAATAGCGAATTACACTGTTTTCGACTGGATGGCAGATGCCACAAAAAAATACGGAGACCAATTTTTAGGAGTATACCGGTATGATGAACCAGGCGGAAATCAACTTGACAACGGCCCCGCCCAAATCATCAACAGCTCAGTAATCAACCCAAACACCACCTACGAGGAAGTAGCTCAAAGCTACGTTGGTAACCTCTCCGTATTCCCTTACTATTACCTCAACTATGCGCCCAGACTCTATACAGCTGACTATGGTCTTTACTGGTTTGACTATAAAGCTAATTATAGCACAGTTTTTGCTGAATTTGTTGGAAACGAAAGTCGACAACGCCATATCGCCCTTTGCCGTGGCGCGGCCGAAGCTTTCAAACAAAACTGGGGCGTTATAGTCACATGGAAATATAGCCAAACACCCTATTTAGAAAGTGGTGATGAACTCTTCAACGACTTGTCACTGGCTTACAGTAGTGGCGCCATGTATGCGATAGTTTTTAGTTATCCTCAGATAGGAGATTTCGGCACTCTCACCCAAGACCACTTTGATGCTCTCCAGCGGTTCTGGAATACATTGCACACAGACCCAGATAGCTTTGGTTCAAATAAGGCAACTACCGCTTATGTGTTACCCACAGATTACGGGTTTGGCTTTCGCAGCCCAGAAGACTCTATTTGGGGTTTATTCCCCGCCGATGCACTATCGCCAAAGGTCTACCAAGACGTAGAAACCCTTATCACACGGTACGGTGCCAACCTAAACATTTTCTACAACGAGCCAGAAACAATAACCTTACTGCCAAACTACCAAACAGTCTACTATTGGAACCAAACTGTCAGCTAACAGTTATACCTTTTTAGGATTTGACGCCTCAGGTTTCTTTGTTAAAAGTGGACCAGTGGAAGGCACTGTGTCATTTTTCTTGCCATTTACTTGAACACCTTTTTGGTGCCCAACTATTAGGCTACCTACTGTTGCCATGATAGCTGTCGTCACGATAACAACTACGGATATATCAACGAATAATCCTGCGTAGGGCATACCATATTGAGCGGGCAAAGTAGCCAAAACAGCAGCGGCCAATCCTCGGGTAAAAATAGTAGTCATAATTTCATGATCAACCTTCAAAGGTGAGTTTCTAGTGGAAATCCAAACGGCGCCAAAGCGTGCAACAAAAAGTATAAGGGATATGATAACGCCCGAGATCAGCACACCAAGGCTTGAAATTGAAACGATTATGCCTAAAAACACGAAAAAGAAGGTTCGGATAAGAAAAGCAATTTCGGCTTGAAAACGCCTCAACCCCTTACTCACCGAACAGAGAATTCTTTCATCTTCATTTTTACCGTCATTAATTTTGAAAATTTTAAACAGTTCGCGTTCATTACCTAAAATTAAACCGAAGAGCAAAGCACTAAGTGCACCACTTCCGCCTAAACCCTCTGTGACTGCATATCCCAACAGAATTATGCCTAAAGTAAGCATATAAGAAAAAGGAATATTGGCGACTTTTCGTAATGCAAAGAGCCAAGTAAAACCCATAACTACACCGATACTTATTCCAATCAAGAATTTTAAGGCAATCCCTACCCCAATCGCTCCGAGATCGGCGTGACCGGTGATAATCACATCTATTAACGATAAGCTGATTACTATGCATAAAATGTCAGTAAGTGCTGATTCCAAAATTAGTACTATTGCGCCTTTTTGGCTGATCTTTATCTTTGATGCTAGTGAAATTACGACTACGGAGCTGCTTCCGCCAACTATACTTCCGAAAAGCAACCCATAGACAAATGGTACATTGAAAACGACTACGGTGAAGGCGCAGACACCAAGTACACTGAAAATAAACCCTAAAACCGAAAGCAACACAGCCCTGGGACTATTATGGAAAACGCGTTTGATGTTTAATCCCATACCGCCATCAAATAATATGTATGCTAATGCTAAGGCTGCGATATATGGCGCAAAAGTCCTAACTGCACCGGGATCAAAAATACCTAAAATGGGACCAAAGAGAGCACCTAGAAAGATCAAAAGGAGCATGTCAGGCAAGCCAGTTTTCTTAAAAATGTAGTTACCCAAGAAACCGATTAGAATTATTAAAGCACTAATTATTAGTGCAAGAGATACGGCGTCAAGCATAGCCATCAACGATGCTATACGCTGAATGCCTTTATAACTTTTAAAGTTAAGGCCAGATGAAACCGAAGAGCGTTAATCAAAAAATCTTGTTGATCGTACAGTAACTAAAAACACGGCTACATGACATTCTTAACAGAGGTTTGATCGTAATGCCCAAAGTCTATATTCACAAATAATATTCCAAGATTCCTTTTTGAAAAGCGTTTAGAAAAAACCGGAAGCAGTGCTACGAACACGATAAACTCTTGAATTTTTTTTAAAATGAGCTTATGTGGGAAGCTGATCAGTAATTATTAAGGTAATTTTTTCGATTGCTAAATCACAAACCTTCCGGATACCCCGTTTACCACGCTCATAACTGATACTAATGAGCTTAAGATCCTCAAGTAAACGAACCTGTTCGCTTATGTAAGCTTCACTCAACTCCAGCCGCTTCGAGATTGTTGTAACATCAAGGCGCTCTTTAGCGAGTATCTGTAGCATTTTAAAAGTTGTTGAGTTTAATGCTTCAGCTATTCGTAAAGCACTTCCGCCTGAAGCAGTCACTTCTCGAATTTGTGGCGATGACAAGATTTCCACCGAAAAATAGACATGCCCAACGATATTAATGCTTTTCTATTTTCCTTATTACATAACATTATCACTATTGGTGGAAAGCACTTGTTTTTTCGTAAACTCTATTTGCACAAATCATCATTAGGATAAAAAGAATATATAAGAAGGAAAAGTGCACATCGCACTTGAACAGTTTAACCGCTTCTTACTCAAATAAAAACTATTAAGCTGCCATTAGGTATTTACCCAAAATCTTTGGAGCAAAGACGTTTGGTGCATTTGCACTGTTTTTAACTATTCAATAAGTGCAAGCGCAATGGAGAAACATCAAAAAGGCTCTTAGCAAAGAGCCCCCAACTTTTCTTACAATATGTTTTGCCTTATTGTATTTGCCATCTCATCCAATTTCGCCCGTTCAACTTCTTTAAGTTCGCTAAAACGCGGTAACGTCTGTCCAGAAAACCTGGGAACCACATGTACATGCAAATGGAAGATGTCTTGTCCTGCAGCTTTGCCGTTCTGCTGGATGATACTGATACCATCGGCTCCTGTGGATTTATTCACCGCAAAAGAAAGTTTTTTAGAGACCGCATAAACGGCCAATAGATCTTTCGTTGGGATGTCAAAAATGTCGACGGAGTGCACTTTTGGAATAACGAGTGTGTGACCCATGTTTAGCGGTCTGATGTCTAGAAACGCCAGCACTGTTTCGTCTTCATAGAGAATGCTGGCCGGTGCTTTTTTTGCTACGATTTTGCAGAATATGCATGTTCCAGAGTTTACCAAATCAGTTCACCGTAATTTGATTGCACCATTTTGGGTTAATCAATCTGTTTATAAGTTATGGCAATCAAATATTTCTTTTGTCAAACGAAGGTTTGAATAAATGACTGACTTAGAAGACAAAGTTCGTTTCGAAGTAGAAAAAGTTCAAGACCCAGAAACTGGACAGACATTTAAGGAAATGCAGATGATTCAAAGCGTTAAAGAAACTGCACCGGGAGCAGTCACAGTTGAATTCGTTCCCACAAGTCCGTTTTGTCCTATAGCTTTTAAACTCGCTGCTGACTTACGTGACGCCGCCAAAAAAGTACCAGGAGTACAAAAAGCCATAGTGTACTGCAGGGGTCATGCTATGGAAGAGCAAATTAACGAAATGACCAATAAATAGTCGTCTACAAGCTACTTTTTTAGCCAATAGCTAATGTTTTACTTCATTCTGCTAAAAGCCCATGTGCCAACCCCAATCATGATAACGTCAAAAATGCAAATAACACCGAGATTGATATAGAGAGGCTGAATAGGCGTCCAAGCTGAGCCCAAAATTACCGTTCGCAATGCGTCAACACCATATGTTAGCGGGTCAAATGCTGACGCAACATGTAGCCATTCGGGAGTGCCGGATCCTGAAACGGGAAATAAAGCGCCGCTCAAGAAGAACAAAGGCAAGTTGATGAATGTTTGGATTGCCCCAAAGTTTTCAAGGCTACCGATAAAACTTGCAATAGTTAAACCAACGCTAACTAGACCAAATGTGATGAGCAACATTACTGGTAGAGCAACAACCAAGGTTAAAGGATCGAAGGGAACACCTAAGATGAAGCCGAAGACAAAAACTATTACGCCCTGAAGCAATGCTGCTGTACTATCACCAAGCATTTTACCCATAAAAATGGTAAACCGAGATACAGGTGAGACAAGAATTTCCTTCATGAAACCAAATTCTTTGTCCCAAATCACACTTATCCCCATGAACATTGCGGTGAACAGCAGTGTTTGCCCTATAATTCCGGGGAACAGATACTGTTGATAACCTATTCCTGGAATGAGTAGGCGAGCGCCAAAACCACCTGCAAAAACGACTAACCAAAGCAGCGGCTGAACAAAACTGATAATTACTCTTGCTCTATCACGGATGAAACGCTTCAGCTCTCTCAGCCAAAGTGTATAGAGTCCTCGGAGCTCAGTCATTTTATCGCTCTCCGCTGAATTGCCGCCATACCATGAAGCTCTCTTGTTGTATCCTGCCGAATTGTCCTTCCAGTGTAATGCAAAAAGACATCCTCAAGGTTGGGTTCCCTAAGGAGCAACGATTCGACGTAGATATTATTCTGTGCCGCTATCTCCATAACGCGGGGCATTGCAGCTTTACCGTTATGCACAGTGATTTCTAGGGCTCCATCCACTATACGAGTTTGGGTGAATCCAAGCCATTTGGAAACCAAAATTGACAAACCTTCAAGGTTGTTTGACCTAATAGTCACTACGTCGCCCTCAAGGGTTTCCTTAAGTTTAGATGGAGTATCCAACACAACAATTTTGCCATGATCCATAATTGCGATACGATCAGAAAGCCTATCCGCTTCGTCCATATAGTGGGTTGTTAAGACGACTGTGATGTCATGGGCTTCTTTGAGTTCCTTTATGTATTTCCATATGTGATCGCGGGTCTGCGGGTCCAAACCTACTGTAGGTTCATCCAGAAATAGCACGTTAGGATAGTGAATCAGCCCCCTGCCTAACTCTAGCCTTCGCCGCATGCCACCAGAATAAGTCCGCAGCAAATCGTTCGCTCTATCCTCAAGCTCAACTAGTTTTAAGATGCGGGCTATGCGTTCCCTTTGCTCCGACGCGGGTACACCATAAAGGTTAGCATGCATAATGAGGTTTTCTCTACCCGTTAAGCGATCATCGATACTCGGATCTTGAAAAACAATACCTATGGACTTGCGGACTTTGTTAGCTTCCCGCACGAGATCAAAGCCGTTAACCGTCGCTGTACCAGAGGTTGGTTTAAGAATAGTGCAAAGCATCGATACAGTTGTTGTTTTACCAGCACCATTAGGTCCAAGCAAACCAAAGATTTCGCCTTTCTCCACTGATATATCAAGGCTGTCTACTGCTTTTAGATGATTATAGGATTTTGTGAGATGATTGGTTTCTATTGCCTTGGGCATTTTTTTATCTTTTTAGCATGGAAGCGTTGACAGATTTAAGGTTATTTACCAACCATAGAAAAATCTGGAATTGCAAAAGGTTATTGCGTTGTTGCGAATGTTTAAGATGGCTAATTGGGTAAACGCAAACAAATTTTAAAAAACGTACAGTTTTCTAATTCATTTAGTATTAGTCAATTAAAAAATAGGTTGCAGCTTCATAATTTGAGTACATAACAAAGAAGGGCACTACGTATCTCACGCAATATAATCCCCCTTTTTTAGATTATAACCAGCTATCGTATACCAAGTTTAAATTCAGCATCTGAATATAGCCTCAGGGTTAAGGTAGGGTTTCATTTTGAAGTACCGTAAAATGGGTTCTCTGGATTGGGAAGTTTCAGCATTAGGTTTCGGTTGCATGCGACTGCCATCAAGAAAGATCAATCGCCTTCGAGCTGACACAGACAAATCTGTTGATCTGATCCGCTATGGAATTGATCAAGGCATCAACTACGTAGATACAGCCTGGATTTACCATCTGGGCGACAGCGAAAAAGTACTCGGAAAAGCACTACAAGACGGCTACAGGGAACGTGTTCACCTAACCTCTAAGTTGCCCATGTTTATGGTTTCAAAGGCAGACCAGTTTGACAGTTACCTAAAAACTCAGATGAAAAGGCTTCAAACTAATTATTTGGATGCCTACCTTTTTCATGCGGTAAATCAAGGACAATTTGAAAAGATAAAGAAGCTAAACTTAATCCAGAAAATGGAGAAAGCCAAAAAGGACGGTTTGATTCGCCATATCGGCTTCTCATTCCATGACACCCTTCCTGTTTACAAAGAAATAATCGACTATTATCCATGGGAAATTACTCAAATTCAATATAACTACATGGATACTGCAGTGCAAGCCAGCACCCAAGGGCTCGAATACGCTCACAGCAAAGGCATAGCAGTTGTAATCATGGAGCCCCTAAAAGGAGGAACACTCGTTAATCCGCCACATGAAGCACTGGACATTATAAATTCCGCTGAAAAGAAACGTACCCCCGCGGACTGGGCACTGCAATTCCTGTGGAACAAACCCGAAATCTCAGTGGTACTCAGCGGAATGAATACCAAAAAAATGATCCAAGAAAACTGTACAAGCGCAGACAACTCCGGAATAAACTCCCTAACTCCGCAAGAACTAAATATCATTGAAAAACTTACGGAAGAATTCAAGAAAAAAATCGCAGTTCCATGTACAGCCTGCAGCTACTGCATGCCATGTCCTAAAGGAGTCAACATTCCGCAAAATTTTGCATGCCTAAACAATATTGCACTTGAAAGAAGCAGATTTAGGCGGATAATGGTACGCAGTACATATCGCAAATTGAAAGGAAAGAAGAGTCAAGTCAACCTCAAAAACCCTAATGGCAAGGCGACATTATGCATCAAATGCGGTGAATGCACCAAAAAGTGCCCCCAAAACATCAATATCCCCAAAGAACTTGAGGTAGTAAAACAGGTAATGGGCAAAAAAAGTACCATATTAGGGTAAACTTCTGTTCTCATTTTCATAGAAAAAAATGTTTTTTCATTATTTGACCATTCTTTGGCGAGAAAAGTGGAATAATCCCGATTGCATACCTAAGCGCATGTTTAAGTCTCGTTAGGTATTTAGACGATCCACATAAAAGTCGAAATTCAACTTTAAAGCGGGTATGCTTTTGAGTTGAGCACATTCCCCCCCTCCCCCCAAACCTTTCCTTAATAATAAATTGGATTCTTCGCCATAATATGATACGACTTATGATACTAAAGCTTTGCCCGATTTCATAGCTTTCTGAATTAACACCGCATTCTCTTTGGCAGTATTAGAACCACCGTTCGTGTTAATAATCGGGTCAACCGTGTTAAATCCCAGGAACTTCAAAGCCATGTAAAATTGGTTAATTACAGGTTCAGACATCAAAAGTTCAGGTGCCCCTTGACTTACAACCAGCAAGGCTTTTGTAGCGCCTGCCCATTGCAACTTACCCAATTGTGGTGCCATCAAAGAGTACATTCTATCCACAAAAAGGGTAAACTGACCACTAAGTAATCCAAAATAAATAGGAGCACCGAAAACCACTGCTTGAGCAGAAATTATTTCTTTAATAATTTTTTTGCGTCATCGTCAATCTTTCATTCTTTGTTTTCCTTGCAATATTGACGCGCTTGGCAACCTTACATAGTTTAAGTCGGTAAGGTAATACTTGGTTGCTTGTGTGCCTTCATCCTTTGCCCCATCCAGAACTGCCTGAACCAACGTGTCAGTGTTAAAGCCTTTTCGTGGGCTTCCTACTATACCAATAACGTTACCTGCCATAATTTATTCCCATCGAAAAAGTGCTACAAAAAAAGTTATTTAAGCGTTTTACACATCTCCGAAGATTTGTCTCTTCGAGCTTCTTAAGGAAACCCAAATCGGTAATCTACTTATAAAATGAGAACCTGCTTTAACTTTTCTTTTCAATCTCTAAAGTAGCAACATACTCCCGATTTGGAGGTGGATTCATATCTTTCGTGTTGTCAAAAACGAAGTTAGTTTTAAAACCAAAGTGTTCTGCTGAAAGCTGCAGATGGCAAAGAGCAATTCCAACATTTAAAGGAAAATAACTCCCGCCGAGGACACCCCTAAGAAAACTGGATTTAGAAGAATAAGCATGAATCGCATCTTTGGTGCCAGTGAAATACCAATTTTGGTTGTTGACTGCTGATGGAGCAAGACGAACTGCCTCTAACAGTTCGTTAGAACCCTCAATATTGGTTATTTTCGAAAGAGGTACTCTTTTGAACTGCGAAACATTGGTCCGATAAAGGGTTTCCTTAGAATTTCCAAATGACATCAATATTACAAATTCAAGTTTTGAAGACTGTGTTACTTCTTTTGTTGGCTTAGGAATCCCCAACCAGCAACTGCCTAAGCCAGAAGCTGAAAAAGAAAGATCCATTTGCTGAAGCATGAATCCGATGTTAGTTTTGTAAGCTTCTTTAGCTTCTGAGAAGGCTGCAATCCAATGAGGTGCGTTGTTACCAAGTTTTCTGGTTACTTCATTTGCAGAAATAACCTTAAACTCTGTCTTGATTCCAGCTAACAGTGGTTTTAGAGACTGCAAATTTTCTGAAATCTTTTCGAGTCTGTTCTGGTCAATCGGTGCTGAATCGTAACTTCTGATTGATTTCCTACTAAAAATCGCTTCGTACAGGACATTCTCGTTCATCTATAACACTCTTAATAAATCCAGTTGAAACCCTAATAAAAATATAGCCCAACTTGGATAGGTAAAAAAGAGGAAGATAGCAAAAATTAAAAGCAAATAAGCAGCATAAAGCTAAAACTGACCTAATATGGTCAATATACCACAATCCTCAGAGATGTAAAAAAGATAACACCACTAAAACAAAAAACTAAAGACCGCCTAACGATAATAGGCATCCTAACTTTAGAAACAATTCTAATAATTGATTCAATAAACAATTTTTCCCTGTATACACATTTAAAAACACCTTACTATTTTATACATGCAATATTCTCCACTATCGGATCTATAATTTTCCTTGCGCTCATAATTTTGCTACTTGTTGGCTATTTGGCCAAAAGAAAAGTTGTAATGAGCTTTAAAAAATAAGTCCAAAAATAACCTATTTATTTGTTGATTCGAAATAATGCTGTGTGGTACCCGCGGATAGTTAGCGACCCCGTTGCTTTATCCAAGGAATGAGCCAAGTTGCGCCTGCTTGACTGCGGCTTTAGATATCTCTTTTTTTTAGACAGATAAAGAAAGAAAAAAAAGTTTTACTATTTGTCTAAAAGCATGGTTAAAGCTTCATTATTTGGGCATGTGGTACGCCTTCGATGTTTAGAACTGCTTCGGGATGAACATACCCTTCTGCAATGGCTTTCTCTACGCAGTTTTTTCCTACAAGGTTAACTATCGTGGAGTTATCGATTAAATCAACAGCCTCATCCAAGGGGGCCTTACGACCGTTATAGAACTCGGGTTTAATCTGAAAAACAATCTTACCTTCTTTGAGTGTACGTCCCAGAAGGTCGCAGTCACAAACCGCCAAGAGAACGTTTTTGCCGACTTTTTGGAGGTTAAGGTAAACTTCCAGCAAGGTTAGCCCGCTCACAATTGTTTTACAGATGATTTTGCACCGCAAGCATTACAGATGATGAATGAAAGACGTTTTTCTTTCGAGATTTTGGTATCTGGTCGCTTGCATACGGGACAAACCACATAACCCTCAATGTATCGCCCTAATAAGCGTTCGAAACTATCAGCTCGGAATTTTCCTTGGAATATGGCACGAGAATCGTGGAATGTCGCTGCAGTTGCCATTTCGCGAGTTAAGAATTTTAAGAGATGCTGGGGGTCGCGGTCCAAGGTGTCAGCCAATTCTTTAAAATTGTTGATTATTGTGCGCATACCAACTGTTTGAATCATTATACGGGGTAGTTCTAGGCGTTCCCGTTTTGCTTGGACTTCGGGCATTTGCTCGCAGGCTCGTTTTAGTAAGTCATCATAATTGAAAGTCATGTTTCCACTTCACTCAATGAAGGTGTTAGCACATATTTAAAATTATAACGGCAAAAACCAAATTACTATGGGTTTTATAGAGTCAGCGGAAGCAAGTATTATAAATTCGAATGTTACATCGTAGTTACATAACTTTCACTTCAGAAGGCTAACGTTTGACCGAGAAACAAAACCCAAGTCAAATATCCAACATCAATCACCAAATCGATAAAATAAAAGAGCAGACTCGTGAAGCGAACGCTCAAATCAAAAAGTTTATCGAGAAAAGAGATCAACTTCATGAGAAGGCCCGTAAAACCCGCGATGAAGTTAACCAACTGAAAATTGAACGGGATACTTTAAACGAGAAAGTAAAACTGCTCAAGGCACAAAGAGATGCTGTTAGGGTAAATGTAGTACCCATCATGGATGAAGTGAGCGCTCTTAACGAAAAAATCGAGGGGCTCCAGAAAAAACTTCCCCGAATTAGCCAACGAAAATTACAAGAAGAACTAGATGCCATTGAATGGAAAATCGCAACTACCTCACTTGATCTGCAGGAAGAAAAAGGGCTTATTGCAAACGTAAAAGAACTGGAAATTCAACTTAGCGGTTTCAAAAAGATTGATAAACAATATAAAAAAATCAAAGAATTAATCGCCCACCGCAAAATCTTTGATGCCCAAGCAGAAGTCTACCATAAAGAATTAACTGAAGTAGCTAAGAAAAGCCAAGACTTACACGCCGTAATCGTTGAGAAAATGAACGCTATCAAGAAAGATCGAACAGAAGCGGACACCTTACACCAGTCATTCATTAGAGCAAAGGAACAAAACAACCTTCTTTATGAACAGATTAGACAGTTGATCGGGCAATCAACGGGTATACAATCATCTTTGCGAGAACAGTACCAAACTCGAAGAAAAGAGGAACATGCGAGACGAAAAGAAGAAGACGAAAAGCGGAAACAGGAACAAGAAGAAAAAGCAGTTAAAGAGCAAACGATTAAAGAGCAAATAGGCTCTCAAGCACGAGAAAAACTCAACCGTGGCGAAAAAGTAAACTGGGATGAGTTCGCACTAATGTTAGGCAAAGATGACGAGGATGATGCGGAAACGCAAGCTTAAAGTGAAGTATCAGTATTAAAGAGATAGAGATTTCGATGGCTAAGCGGGAAACGCAACAGCAGACGCAAAAGCGTATCCTTATTTTATGTGTTGATAGAGATGGCGATCTAGAAGTTAAAGCAAAAATTAAAACGCCACTTCTAGGAAGAACCGCCAACCTCGACGGCGCCGTTTCACTTGCGCTTAAAGATCCTGAAGAACCTGACGCCAACGCAATGTTTGAAGCAGTTAGGCTCTATGACCGATTAAATGACGAAAAACAGCCTGAAGAAGTATTTGAGGTTGCAACCATATCGGGCACAGACTTAGGCGGAGTTAGCGCTGACAGAAAGCTGGTTGCTGAACTAAACAATCTACTAGAAACTTTTAACGCCAACGAAGTCATATTGGTTTCAGACGGCTACTCTGATGAATCAATTTTGCCGCTGGTAGAATCCCGCGTGCCAGTGTCCTCTGTTCGACGTATAGTTATAAAGCACAGTGAATCCATCGAGGAAACAGCAGCCGTTTTCACCAAATACGTACGTTTACTGGTAGATAATCCTAGATATGCACGTATGGCCTTGGGTTTACCGGGAATCTTGGTCCTTATCTTTGGCATTCTTTGGGGAATTAACTTTTTCATTGAAGGCGCAATCTTCTGGTACGGTATTGCAATACTCATTGTAGTGGGCGGATTTTTGCTGCTTAAAGGCTTTGGGGTTGACCGTGCCACAAAAGATGTCTATAAGTGGTTGCGAGATTATCAGCCCCCACCGCTACCGATTCAAATTTCAAACTACACAGTTATCGCTGGAATTCTCTGTGTTGCAGTCAGCGTTTACTTAGGAATAGCGAACGTTAACAATAGTGCTGCACCATTTCCCAGTGATTTCGTAGGATGGTTAGGGGCCGCCCCTAAAATCGCCACATTTTTCATTTTAGGCGTTGAAGATTTACTGATAGTTGGTATATGCATTGTTCTGACAGGTCGAAGTTTACGGTTGTATTTTGAGAGAGATTCCAGGTTACTTCGAAATGTTGCTTTAATAGTTTCAGTAGCGTGGTCTCGTTTCGTTCTTGACGGAACAGCGAAGGTAATATATTCGTATTACACAGGGCAATCTACCGTAATTGGATTAGAGGATCAAATATTCTCCAATTTTCTGTTCACGATAATAGTAGGCATCCTAATCGGTGTAGCATCGGTACTATTGATCTATATTATTAATAGATCAACAAAAGGCTTTTTTAAGAGAAACGAGGAAGAAAAACTGGAAGACCTCTAATTTTGATGACTTTTTAAGAACTATTTTTGAGAGATTTTAGTAAACTTTAATTGAAACAGTCAGGGATTAACTTTAGTACAATAATAATACATGATATTTGTTACCTGAGGATCTAATGCGTGCTTGAAAGAATTCTCTCCATCATTGGGATATACAAGATATATGAGGAATGGCTATGGCAACAGGTTAAAAACGGCGTACCTCCCGAACATATCGCCATAATATTGGATGGAAACCGACGGTGGGCAAACGGGAAAGAATTGAATCCCTGGCTGGGACATGAGAAAGGAGCAGAAACTGTCGAACAACTCTTGGACTGGTGCCTAAAACTTGATGTAAAATTTATTACGCTCTACACATTTTCCAATGAGAATTTCGCTCGTAACTCCCAAGAAATTGAGGAGATTATGCGAATTGCACAAGAAAAATTCCTTAAACTCCTTACGGATGAACGCATTCACAAAAACAAAATACATGTCAAAGTCATCGGAAGAACCAACATGCTGCCTGAAAGCCTTCAACAACGCATCAACGACGTGGAAGAAGCCACCGCAAAATATGATAAACAGTTTTTGAATTTTGCTTTCGCTTATGGTGGCAGAGCAGAAATTGTTGATGCCATACGCGTAATTGCCGAAAAGGTTAAGGCAGCAGATATGGAACCTGAAGATATTCAGGAAAGTACAGTTGAGAAGTATCTTTATACCTCACATATGACAAAGCAAGAACCCGATCTAATCATTAGAACCTCAGGTGAAGTGCGCCTTAGCGGTTTTCTGCTTTGGCAATCAGCATACAGTGAACTTGCTTTTTTGGATGTGTATTGGCCAGATTTTCGCTTCATCGATTTACTTCGAGCAATTCGAACTTTCCAGAAACGGAAACGTCGATATGGTACTTAATTCAAGCACGCTTTTTAGCGCTGACTATTGAGATTACATCACGGTCTTTTAGGATGGCCTCTTCGCCTATTCGGCGTTTATCGCGGGCATCAACTGCATATAGAAAACTTTCGCCAAGTTCTGTGTGAATTATATACGCGAACAGGTGAGCCGTTGTGCCATTAGGTACAAGATAAGTATCTGGCAAAACACGTCCATTGTGATCCGAGAGATGCTCAAGGTCTTCAACGGGGTAAACAGTTATCATGTCTAAGAGATTGAAGTACACAGTGTTTAGTGCTTCCTGAACGCCTGTAGAGCCGTTGGAAGAAAGTATTTTTTCTCTAACTTGTTCAAGCGCATTAATTTGGCCAGCTGAGAGTTTCTCAGGTGCAATTATTTTGAAATCTTTGTCCCCGGGGGTATAATCAATCAAGCCCTTCTCAGTTGCACGTCTAAGCACCAATTCGGCTTCGGCGCTGGCGGGTATAACAATAAAATCGAGGTTCTTAAGACGTTCAATGTTAACTTGTGAAGTGGGCAAATCTATTTTATTGGCTACGATTAACATGGGTTTTGATATGCGTCTTAAATTGTCAACAAAACGGTAAAAGTCCTCGTCAGTCCATGAAGCCGGTTTGTCAATATTAAGGTCTGCCCTCCGGACAGCTTCGTTGATGCATTGACGCTTTATATTCAACCCATTCAAGCGGTCTTCAAGATGGTGAACGATACCCTTTTTATCAGCTTCCGCAGTTCGCGCAATTTTTGACCAGTCTTTCTTTAGGATCGTAACCATCCACTGGGTAATTTCGCGTTCCAAGAACTGCACATCCTCAACGGGGTCATGTTCACCTGGATTGCAACTTTTGCCTTCACAGTCGGTTCCACCTGAGGCATCAACAATATGAACCAGCGCGTCTGCCCGCCGGATTTCATCCAAAAACTGATTGCCTAATCCTTTGCCTTCCCAAGCACCAGGTACAATACCGGCTATGTCGATTAATTCAACCGGAACAAACCGTGAGCTGCCTATACATAAACTGTTTTTTGGGTTATCCTTAACTTTAAAGTCTTCGTGAACGCATTGAGTTCGAACGTACCCGACGCCGCGGTTGGGTTTAATTGTGGTAAAGGGGTAGTTAGCGATTTCCGCTGCGGCTAAGGTGGCAGCGCTAAAAAAAGTTGATTTGCCGGTGTTGGGTTTTCCAACGACACCCAATAATCGAGAGTAAGACCGTTGCATATTCTTGTTCACTACTGTATGTTGATGTTGTTGGGCTATATTACTTGTGCTTGCAAAAAAGATTCAGATAAATTTCTTATGAATTAAATGCCTGATGATCAATAAGTGCTAAACTACTACGGGATTAACTATTATTATACTTTAAAGCCAAAATGATACATATACTAATAAAATTTAACTTTCTCTCATGATAACGGCTCCCTCGGGGCACTTAGAAACACAAAGCCCGCAACCATGACACAATTTCATATCTATGAATGTTGGTTCTTCTTCGCTGATTCGAAAAACAGCTTTTATTGGACATGCAGTTGCTACACGGCATTTTTTGCACTGTATACATTTTTGTGAATTAATTATGGCTTTCATTTCTATCAGCAAAGATTTCAGCTATTAGATAAAGTACATCTAATCAATTTTTCTACGAAATAATTCTAAATAACATGGCTGTTTACAACATTTAGAATTCTTGGGCAGAGTCTTTTTTCTTGGAGCTTTGGGCTTTTAACAACGTCTGTAAGGTTTTGTGACATTTGCTGCATTCAAACATCGCGTTTCCGCATGAAGGACAGAACAACTCCTCCTTTAACAACCGCTCCAAAAGCGCTGCCAATTCCATTTTGTTGTGTAAATCATACTCGGATTCCTGCGTTGTTACAGCTTTCTCGGGCATAGTTTGTGGTTTGGCTTCGTTAACGATTTCCTGGTAAACCTTGGAGATACTTAATTTCCCTTCCCGCAGTTTTTGCTTTTCGTCTTCGCTTGCGTTCTCGATGATTTTCTTTCCCCTCTCAAATGTCCTTGTCGAAACACCAGCTTTTTTAGCCACAACCTCGGTTGCTTTTGCTTTGAACTCAGATTCGGGCGCTGCGCCATCTGACACTATGCCCAACTGCATTTTACGCCCGTTCTTGCCACCTTGTGATTGCCTCTTTTTTGCAAGTGCCTTTTCGATTTCTAGTAGAGGAACTGCAAGTTCGACAAGTTGGAAATTGTTGAGATGGCGACGCCGCAGGTTGGCTTCTATCACAAATTTCTTTTCGAGCAGTTTGTCTTCGAATCTTTTAACTTCAAAATCAGGTTCGATCCCCAATTCATTGCAGACGCGAAAGCGGTGGTGTCCATCAAGAACTTGGAGATCTTCATTCACAATTATTGGGTAGTGCTGCCCTTCGGTTTCGATGGATATTTTAAGTTCAGCGAATTCTTCACTGGACATTCGTGGCAGCAGCTTGTCATATTCGGGGTTTAAGCTTAGACTCATCAAGGGTCGTATTCTCTTTTGTATGCATTATTATTTAAGTTAAAGGGTATTAGTCCATGTGTTAAAGGAGGTCTTTTGCTATTCTGAATTTTACAATGGGTTACTTTCACATTTGCCTATCTGGGTTCAAGTTTTTTAGCTAAAGGGGTCTTGTGATCTTTAGAGGTTCTTGGTTTTTACAAATTATAACTGTTCCGAAAGATCAGTTCAGCTTTAAGGTATTTATCGAAACATACCCAAAAAATGGAAGGGAATTAACCAGTCAAGGAGGGATAAAAGGCATTCAAATAGGCTTCAGTTTTTATTTTGACTCTGTTTAGATTGATTTTTTGGTTGGATGGCGCATTTTTACTATCGTTTTGTTAGGTACAGATATTTGAAGCGCTGGTTGTTTGGCCGTGGATTTTTTTTGTAGGGTTTTTTTAGTTTCGGGATTAATAGTGATCTTAAGATTTACTGGTTGAGGGGTATCTCTAACGCGTTTATGTGGTGCTTTTGCTTTTTTGATTGGTGCTTTAATTGTGTTAATAGACAGTTTATTTGGTGTTTGTAACAATACAGCTTTTCGTTTTTTGTTGACAGTAACAGCTGCAGCCAGTGTGGCAAAAGCTATCGCGGTTACCACAGCTATGCCTGTGACAATAGTGTGAGCAGTCTCAGCGCTTATTATGAAGAACATAGAGAACATGGGGTTTGCGAAAAAGTTTGTTACTATGCCTACAGCATAAAATATTAAAGCAGATGCAATTGTTAGGGTTGCAATTTGAATTTTTTTTATATTATCGACCATTTGTTTATGCTTCCACACGTTTTCTATTCATTCTTGGTGATTAAAGAATACTCATCTTCATTGATTAAAAAGGATTATGAATTAACACTTAATATTATCTATTTAGAACTTTTTTATTTAATAATACAAGGCCATAGTCAGTAAAAGGTTCACCAAAAAGCCAAAGTTAGAGCCAATATTACTTTCCCACAAACATCAGAATCCTTACACAAAGTCAGATCAACCTAACTCACCAACTTAAAAAGCGTTAATTCCTGACCTTATTTTAAGTCAGATAAAAGACAAAAGTGAGAATACGATAAAGACGGGATACTTAGCCAAAGACAGCAAGTTATATTAGACTGCAAGCACCTAAATTCTCAATCAATATAAATTAAATCTCATCGTTGCGAGACTAACTCGCATAGTGCGATTAACATAAATCAAAATAAAATATAACTTACAACAGGAGTTGCACATTTACGGGAACATCCCAAACCTTTACTATAAAGTACGTTGTACACGCTAGATTTGAAATTGAAGGTATAGTTGAAAAACCCGATGTTATAGGAGCAGTTTTCGGGCAAACAGAAGGTCTTTTTGGCCCAGAACTTGATCTCCGTGAACTTCAGAAGACTGGACGCATCGGGAGAATTGAAATTGAACTGCATTCCAAAAACGACCGCACATCAGGCGCTATAACCATACCCACAAGTTTAGATCGTGTTTCTACAGCCCTTATCGCCGCAAGCGTGGAAAGCATAAACCGCGTCGGTCCTTGCTCAGCAAAAGTCAACCTCGACCGCATAGAAGACATAAGGGAAGCCCGCCGAAAAATCATCATAGACCGCGCAAAAGAAATCTTGCACAGATGGAACATCGAATCAATGCCTAGCGTTGACGAGGTCTACAAGGAAATCAGCGACACCATGAAAGTTGGCAAAGTTGAAAAATACGGACCTGAAGATTTACCAGCGGGACCCGGATTGGAAGGAGCCAAAGAAATCATCGTCGTTGAAGGCAGAGCAGACATCATAAACTTGATGCGATGCGGAATTTTCAACACTGTGGCTCTTGAAGGTGCCAAGGTTCCTGATTCCATACGAAAAATCACCAAAGAACGCAACGCTACAGCATTGCTTGACGGTGACAGAGGCGGCGACCTAATCCAAAAAGAACTTCTTCAAGTAACCAATGTGAAGTTCATCGGTCGAGCACCGAGAGGTAAAGAAATCGAGGAATGCAACTGCAAAGAAATCGCTGAAGCACTCGACGGCAAAAAATCAGTTAGTGAACTTTCAGGTAAACAACCTCAAGCAACGCCTACACCAAAGAAAGTAGTGGTGCCTGAAAGAGCCAAAGTCGAGGTCCCAGAAACAATCAGCCAAGCTGCAAAAGCCCTTGTCGGAACTCTTGAAGCAGTTCTATTAAACGAGAAGCTTGAGTTAATCGAGCGCATACCAGTTAGCCAACTCGCTGAGAAACTTCAGCAGATGACAGGCGTTGGCACTGTAGTCTTTGATGGCATTATTACACAACGAATCGTTGACATCGCCGCAAATAAAAACATAAAGAGCATCGTTGCCTCACGAATATCCGAAGCAGTCAAACCAGCACTAAATGTAGAACTCATAACTTTCCAGAACGCAATTCCGCCAGCCTAAAGGTAATCCATCAAACTACGGATACCTTGCTTTTCTTTTCTTTCTTTTTGGATTAACCATTTTTCAGTTGGAGAAAAGAAACCCAGTATCCTCATCGCCGCTGGCAACACCTGATTTGTGATGTAATAGTCAACGTCTACTTCGTCGAGCTTTGAGAAAAAATATGGTTTGACTCGACTATAGAGAGGGCCTTTTCCTGCAAGTATAACATAACCAACTTTGTCCCCGCCAGTAAGCCGCCAACCCTTTTCTTTAAGCATTTTAGCCGCTTCGACATGCGGGGCTCTGATTGCATATTTTTCGGGGTTTTTGGTGAGGGTTTTCCAAATTATTAAGTCGTGAAGGGGAATTTTTCTATGCCGCAAATCAGCAACTACAGCACTTACGTAATCTGCGGCTTTTTTGGGAGATTGCTCTTTTAAGATAATCTCCAACACATGCTCTTGCACCTTTTTAGCCACCGCTGCCCAGTCACCGCGGATAACCTCCAAACCCGCAATGTCCAAGGTGCCGTCCGCTCGCAGACCTGCGTAGCGTTTTTTTGCTTCAGTGAAGAAGATGCGTTTGTAGACTTCTCCAATTTCCACTTCCAGTTTGAGTTCGCGCTCGATGTCCTCTTGCAGCTGCTGGGCTGTAGCTTGGTCATATTTGATGAATAGACTATCGGTATCGCCGTAAATCACCTCCAACCCAGCTTTTTTAGCCATTTGAATCGTGGCCAAAATGATGTGTCTACCCCAAGCCGAGGCTGCTTCCGCGACTGGTTTAAGGTACCATCGTGCCCCGACCCAGCCAGCATAACCATAAGCGGCATTTGTTATAATTTTGACAGCTTTCTGCCGCGCATCCAAAACATGAAATTCAACTGACTGAGAACTAAGCAGCTTCATTTTGTGACGTATGGCGCCTCTTACGTCGATTAAGTATGTAAGCGCTTCTTTATAGAATCCCTGTGGTGATTTGCGGAACCGGTGGCCCACCTCAGGCGCCGAGTAAACTCCATCTGGGGGTTCGGGTTGGTCAGGAGCGACGTATGTGTCTGGGGAGAGATTATAGGTTATCATTATGTTTGGATACATGGATTTGAAGTCTAATACTGCGATGTTTTCGTGCAATCCTGGTTTGGGCGAGAGCACTAGTCCACCTGCATAGGATGCATATGGCTGCTCAAGGCGACGTGGAACGAGTTCGCCTATCTTCTGCGCCCGCTTGATGAGGTACCACTCTATGCGAAAACCAGGCGCCGCTGTCATCACATGGTCTAATGGAAGACTTGTTAAAACGGAAAGTTGCATAGCAAAATCTAAAAGCAACCCGGCAAGAGTGCTGACTTTGCGAGCGCTATCCAACCCAAACTGTACAAGTGCTCCTCGCTTCTTTGGGTCGTCCCAGTAAGCCGCAAACTCTACATTCTCAACGATGTCTTGGCGCTCTTTTAGGATGCCTAAGTATTCAGCAAAATTCCAAAGTGTGTGCACCTTGACCTCAGGAAAGACATCCATAAAATCTGCCAAATCCACATTAACGATGCCCGTTGTGGTGACATGCCCATAGATGCTTGAGTGCGGCTCTATTCCAACACGATCAAAAACCAACTTCAAACCAAGCTCGCGGCATCTACCCCTCAGATAAGCCCAATCAACAGCATTGGCCCCAAAACTTACCACAATATCAGGGTCGAAAGCACTGATATAGTCGATGAAATCTGTTATGATAGACCGATCGTCTTTTGTGTCTGCTACGATAAATTGGCGTTCTTTTCCACTGTTGGTAACAGTTGAAAGCACCAAGATGGGGTTGCGGTCTGGTTTAGGTGATCCCTCGCGGCTATAACAAATCAGATGAAATCCCAAAACCCTAAGCGGCGGCACCCCAATATTATCAAGTTGCTTGGGCACAGACTTTAGAACATAAAGCTTCTGTGCCCTCACGTTCTCCGCGTATTTTTCCTCAGTAGCGTCTATCTCATACCAGGTACATGGAGATAAGTCGTTGTCGGTGAGGTAGCGCATGGCGGCGCGAATATCATCTTCTAGGCAGTCAACAACACCTTCCAAATTGCGTAACTCTTTAGCGATTTTGCTCGTCATTTTGGCAGTTATACAACTGACTTTAATTGCCACCACAGGCTTCCCAAAGAAACGGCGCTCCACAATGTCCGTCTTCACAACCGCATCATCATAATCGATTTTAATGGCGTCTGAAATCTTTGATGCATCAGTGCCTTCTGCCACCAAGACGTAGAAATAGGCAACAAAGTTACGGTCAACAATTACCACCCGATTGCCCCCATCGTCAATACCCCACAGCCAAAGCTCCACCGCGCCATTGTCTTTATCAACTTTAGGGTTGATATCAAGGAGCCAAAAGACAACTTTCAAGATGCAATCGCCTATAAAACATAAACAAAGACAGCTTTTAAATATTTAATTAGAAAATTAAAGTATCACACGCGAAATTTTCCCTAAGCAATAAATGAGAAAAAAAGAAAAAGAGAATTACTTAAGTCAAGTTTATCGTGGCAATCTGCTGCGATAAATCACTTAGGCTGGTTAGTTTAACTTCGTTGTTGGAGATTGTGTAAAGAATGTTACCGATGTAGAGCGATCGTGTAATCCACTGGTTTTGCGTACTGTAATAGTCATAGCTGTTGGTTAACTGCCCCGAACCGTCAAGCAATTTAGCGTCCAGATGCGTCACGTTGCCCTTAAGCACGAATCCACCATCCAAGCTAACCCCAAACACGTATGCACCCTGCCAAATTGTTTGCCCGTAAGCTGAATCGCCCTGCTGCACCTTGTCAACTTCGCTGACCAAAGCTAAACTGACTGGAATAACCAGCAGGCCCTTTGACTTGTCAAAAAGAAACGCCTTAGGATCAACCAACGCCGCTGAATCAGTACCGCGATTACCTATTACATAGTTAGATAGCTGCTGTGGATTGCTTACATCACCTACGTCGAAGAGAGCCAACTTCAAGCCCTGATACCATGCAAAATTGCCTTCCTGAGCTTCAACAGCTTCTTTACCCACTCCAATCAGATGAGTTTCATCGTAGGGGTGAAGGTAGTCAGAGTAGCCGGGGATTTTAAGTTCACCCAACACCGTAGGATTGTTGGGTTGGGTCAAGTCAATGACGAATAAGGGATCGGTTTTTTGGAAGGTTACAAGATAGCATTTGTTTCCCATGAAACGCACCGAATGCAGATTTTCATTTGGTGCCAATCCTTCAAGTTTGCCAGTCACGCTCAATTCGTGGTTTAGTATGTACACGTTGCTGATTTGGGTTTCAGCATACCAGTTGGTGGCTATTCGGAAGTTGCCGTTGTATTCATCCATCGAATACTGGTTTAGCACGATTCCGGGGACGCTACCTTGGGCTTCAAAAGTCAACTGCAAACCGTTTATTTTGACTCTGTAAATTGATGTATATTGTCCTATGTTTTGGTCCCATTCGGGGTATGTTACGTAGATATTGTCGGGTGAAACATACATTGTACTTGCACCGCCCATCAGAACCGTCATGTTAGTGGGTTGCGAAGAGTCATCGAGAATATTAAGACCATAGAAACTCGTAAAACTGTAGCTGGTGTCGTTCATGTCAGCATAGTATATGCTGCTTGCTGCAGCGTCATAGGTGTTTTTGCCTTCGTAAACCGCTGGCAAAGTAACAATGCCATTGTATAGCATAGCGGGTTGGCTAACTACAGCGTAAACATTGTTGCCTATCATGCGCGAGTTGAAGTAGCTGCCGCTGAAGGTAAAGTTGCGAACGAGGATTGGGGTTGCTTTGTTTGAAACGTCATAGACGTTAATGAAAGTGTAGACATCACTTTGATATGATAGAAGTGTAGGCATGGCTGCGTCAGAGCGTTCAGCTCCATAAGCGTAAAGCTGGTATTTGCTAGCTAAAACTACAAGCCTGTTACCGTCTTGACTTAAAAACAAACCCGCGGGTTGAGTCATATTATCTAACTCAATTTTTGAGGTCACTTTTGGGTTATTTGGATCAGCGTTTAAAATGTAAACTGTATTGATGGTTTCGGTTGGAGAGCTACCATAATAGTAGTAGTAACCATTTTGCATGGTTGATGTGGTGTAGATGTAGTCACCGTCTGTTTTTACCGTGTCTGGCTCGTCCACTCCGGCAACTTGGATGTTAGTAGTCGAGTATGAATCCATGTTATAGGTTGAGGTTGACTCAGAAGTTGTGCCTAGACTAAACATTCCTTTATCATCCATTGATATATGGGCAGGCATTGGAGTATCGAAGCGTCCTCCGAAGAACATACTATCTAATGGCCCTCCTAAGTAGTTGGAATAACCCTGGGAGTTAGAGTTTAGGTAATTTGCGATTTCCTGGGTTGAGCCGAAAGTTTTCATGCCCCCGGCTGAAGGTACTTGACTCGGCGGAAAGATTAGGGGTGCTGAACCTAAAACATAAACCATCGATACTAAAATGATTGCTGAAAGCACCGCTGTTGTTGCGTAAATCTTTGTTTTTTTCTTAACCTCTTTTTGAACCATGAACTTATTTCTCCGAATATACCATAAAGGTGCTGTTTATTTTAGCCTAAGTATGCGAACAGTCTGTTCTAACATTTAGAATGGCCTCATACCCCATACACGATAAGCCTCATACCAAAATATGCTACATACTATAGCTCCAAATAAGATGATGAAGAGGTTGTCGCGGGTAAAACTGTGAACGATTAGCGCTAAATATAAACCGTAAAACATGGTTGAAAACAAGGCATAGAAGAAATACCGTGGAAACAACAACTTACCAAGTTTTACGTAATGCCGCAACACACCGATTTTTACTTCGCCAACCAGAACATAGTGACCGCCGACTTCCTGCTTCTCAACCAGCCCCAACTCTCGTAGTTGTTCAAGATGGTGAAAAGCGATACTGGGACTGCTAAAATGCAGAGCTCGTTGAATTTCGCGCACACCTGCTGGGGCACCGTTTTTTAGAAGATACCAGTAGACTTTCCAAGCTTTACCTCGCAGTGCATACTCGAGCTCTGTGTCGTTGCTCGTATTCAACCAGTAAACCCTCAGAACACATATCGATACAAGAAACATATAAGTCCAATTGTTGGAACATTTTGTTCTAATAATTATTTGAGTTTTTAGTGTTCTGTTGATTCTATTTGTTGGTTGTATTGACGTCATTTTTTCTCTTAGTGCCAATCCTGAAGTACTTCACTGGTTAGAATAACAGAAGGCGATAAAATAGTAGTGTACTAACTTCAGAAACCTTATGTTCATTGTAGTAATTATTTTGGTGGAAATCGGATTAACAACTAAATAGTTGCCTTTTTATGTAACATTTAGGTAGTAAAAGAAATGCGTTCAGTTACTTTTATTACGAGTTGCTGGGAAAGAGACTGGGATATACTTCTCAAAACAAAGTTTCTATTAAACAAAATTCAACGTAACCAATACGCTTTTACAAGCAAAGTTTTAGCAATAAACAACGTAAAAAACCGCGCTAAAGTGGAGAAACATGCGGAAAAAGCAGTAGCCAATGGAATTATTACTAACTATTTTTTTGTTGAAGACTGCATCGATGATACACTAGATTTTTTTCCAGTTAACTAGAGACTCACTTGGCAAAGGCTACTACTACTCTAACCATGAATTAACTAGCATTTACCAATGTAAAACCGATTATCTGCTATTCTACACAGGCGACACTTTTCTTGACCAGCCAATTAACTGGATTGACACAGCCCTCACCGAATTTGAGGAGAACCCAACCTACAAGGCTGCAAACTTAGTTTGGAACCGAAGGTTTATGGAAGCAAAACAAGAATCAATATCTGAAATAGAACATTTTTTTGTGGGCTTCGGATTCTCAGACCAAAGCTTTCTGGTGAGGACAAACGACTTCAAAAAACCTATCTACAACGAATATAATTCAGCTTCTGAGCGTTATCCACAATACGGCGGAGAAACCTTTGAGAAACGTGTTGATTCATGGATGCGAAACCATCAGTACCTGCGATTAACCTACAAACACGGCACCTACATCCATGAAGATTTTCCAAATAGCAAACTAAAGAAAAAATTTGCCATAGCACAGGGCAAATACGATCGGTAACTTAGTTTTCCCTTTTTATATCTTTGAAGTAAACCCAAATCTGCTTATCGAACAAGATAAGTGCGAGCTAGAAATCGTGACTAAAAGTCAGCTTAGTAAAGTATTTTTTTTTCAGATTGGATGTTTGGTTACTTAACATTAATTCTCCTTTTTATGACCATTATAGGAACCCCTTCCGCAATACAATGAAGAGGAATATCTTCTGTAACTAAGCTCCTTAAGGCAAAGGAAATTTTCAGTCTTATTGTTGATTTACTTATGTATTTCAATGCCTTTTTGTATATTTATAAGCTCTTCTTAAGTAAACCAAAACAAATAGCCATAAGTCAAATTAATGACTTAGTAATTTTATTTAATATTGCCTCTTCCGAAGGGTTTTATGATAGAGATAAGAAAAAATAAACTTACGTTAGATGTAGGGTGTGGCAGCCGACCTACTGGCGATATTAATGTTGACTTTTTCACAGGGGGTTGGAATGCCCAAGAGGGCGATCAAAAGAACGGTGAATTTATGAACCCTCATTCGATTCCAAACTTAGTCGTTGCGCACGCTGCGCGTTTGCCTTTTATTGACGGATGCTTTGATGTCGTATTCAGTAGCCATGTCGTGGAACACGTCTCTAAGCCTTTGAAAATGTTATTGGAACTAGCAAGGGTTAGTCGAGGAGAAGTAATTGTAAAGTGTCCTCATCGGAAGGGTTCTGGAGCTAAAAGACCCTATCACATTAATTATCTAGATGAAGAGTGGTTTGGAAGATATTTGGCTAAATTTGGTTACCGATCTAAGTCCTTCATTACGAACTATGAATGCCTGTTAACTTCAAGACTGCTTTTACATAGCATTGTGCGTTGTCCTATGGTATTATTATCATATGTTGAAACTTCTATTGTATACCGTTTAATTAGAAGAATGGAAAGAAATTCAAAGTGGCTCAAATTCCCTTTTGAAATTGAAGTTCATATAACTAAGAAATAACTCCCACTTTAAGTCCAATTGTTAGATGTTATCGTCTAATAATTAGAACAGCGGCAGTAAATTTTCAAGGCAAAACAAGAATCCGCATTTTCCCCGCCTCAAAAGTTTGCTAACTAAATCTTTAGTTTAGCTTGCTCTTTGCTCAGTTACCTATTCGGGTAAGGTTTATCCAAGTTTTAGGTTTGTCGTTATAATCAGAGTTAAAAATGGTAACAGTTGCTCTGGGAATTATCAAGGTATTTCATAATGCGTTCTCAAGATTAATAAATACATAACCGTCCAAAGTATAGCGAAAAACTCGGCTGGCAAAAGAGTCTACCAGCCAGATGGTTTCATATTTGCAAGAACTTGGATTTGAACTATGTAATCGCCATCTTGACTTTCTAAAATGGCATTAAAAATTGCTTCAACCATAATGTTCCCTTCAAACACCAGTTTCTATATCTTAAGCTGTGAGAAGATCTCCTTTCTCCTCAAACAACAAATCTAATACAAAGCTTAAAAAGGATATTTCCAGAATCGGAATATGTCAAAGCCAAGAAGTTAACTAAAGAATGCGGCCAAATGAAGTCGTTTAATTTTTTTTGCCTGCCTCTTTTTGAAAAAGTTCTGTAATTGATTTGAAACGATGAATTAAACGCAGAAAACAGTAAACTTATAATCCAAGTCAAACCCAATAAAAGCCGAGTAAGTGGATAAAATGGACAGAAAATTAAAAACTATACCCGAACCAGAAAAGGGAACTCGAACGGTTTTTGCATCTAAAACGCTGCCAGTAATAAAGAGCAAAGGCGGTAATACTACCTACCTTTGTGGTAACTGTGGAGCAAAGATAGGTGAAAATATCATTGAAGGAAAATTCAAGAATGTTGCGTTAAAGTGTCCAACCTGCAACCTCTATAATGACATATAGTTTGAGTGACAAAATTTCGCATAGAAAAAATTCTACTCAAGTAACAAATACTTAGCAGAATCCACCTAAAAGACTCTATTTCCTTTATGTTTTCATTGTCCAACTTCTATGCTGGAACATGAAAAGTAGGATAAGCTACTCATCCATATTTTGATATTTTGTAGCGTTGAGTTTTGATCCAGGTGTATATCGATATTAACCTATCAGGCAATCGGTTCTTAACTCGTGAAATGTAGGATACATTTTGTGTACATATGATTTAATTTCTGTAGTTTAGGAAAGATCCAAAAATCTATTTTTCAATATTGCTCTAAATATATTTTTTTTGCAAAAATAATGGGTTTAAAAAAAAGAAAAAAGAAAGTCGGTTATACTTCTTTAGACATCTTTTTGGCTATTGCATAGGCTATTGGAATTAGCATTATGGCAAAGGCTATAGCGAAAGCCCAAGAAACGTTTGCAATTATCTCTGTGACACCAGGGAACGTTGCGAAAATACCACCAGTACCGATTAGCAAGAATATTGCGTATAGAACAAACTTTGCATATCCTGCGACGGGTCTGAATTCTTCGTGGTCATCAGTTATGGATTTTATTAAGCCATCTGTTAAAGCTATGCCTGCGCCGATTATAACGAAGCCTAATATCAACGGATAAACTGTACTTCCAGAGAGTAACATGACATCAAGTGCTAGCAGTAGTATAAAGGCCACTAACCCAATGAATAACAGGTTCTTTAGCATATCAGCGATTTCAGATTTAGCTTCAGGGAACATAGGCTTTATCATTCGACCAACTAGAGTTGCCAAGAAATCGACGAGGACCGTTCCAAAAACAATAATGAGTATTCCGCCCAAAAGTCGTGGCAAGTAATCAGCAATTGTCGATAGGTAAGTCCCTATTGTGCCGCCTACTGCTAAGATTTGAATTGCAAGAATAACTGCAAGTATGGTGATGAAAGCTGTCACTATGCCGCCTATGAAGTTAGATAAATCTAAGCCTGCGGATCTGAAAGATTTGCCAGCTATAGTTTGATCAAAGGTTCTTTCTATGCCAAGTTTGGTAATTACTTTATTTACTGCTTTGCCGACAACCATGCCAATTGCGTAGCCGATGATTATGATAATTATAGCAGCTAAGATTGCGGGTATTGCATTGATTATGTCTCCGACCATATTAGATAAAACTTCAATAAGATCTACCAATCCAGATCACTAATTACCTATTTGGTGTGTTTTTAATAAAAGACTTTCGGCTCTGTGATGTGTGCAAGATAATCGGCACCCCTCATCTAAAGGGTCTTATCCTAAAATTAGTCAATAATACATGGCAGTAATATAATTCTACCAATAAACGTTAACACAAACCTTCAATCTAACTTTTAGAACATCGTTCTTGCCACTTTGTCAACCCAACAAAATACTGAAGTAAAGTTAGTGTCCCGAATGAGTAAACAAAATTCGCATACCACACTTTGGGCACTCGTGATATAACATTCGCCCTTCATTGTCGCATTTAACTTCCATTTCAACATAACAATCAGGACACAAACGGGACGTATTCATAGCCATCATCAAATCTTAAAGCATGTCTTGCCGATATAACCCTTACTAAAAAGCCATCAACACAAAACAGAAAAACAAAAAAACAACTAAGAAAACAAACGTTCGAAAAAACAAAACAAAAAACTCAAAAGTAAACAAACTTAAAAAAATAAAAAGAAGAGAAGAGAATAAAAGAAGATTAGTTACTGTGTTAGGTCTGGCTCTTGTTACTCTGATAGCCACTAGACATTCCCGGTGGTAAATCAGGGAAATTCGCGCTGACTCTTTGTTCTGCAACGGTTGCTGCTTCTGAGAGGATCTTTGATGCGTCTTCGTTGACATTTTCGAAATTCAATGACATACCACTGGAGGTGCCTGCTTCAAACATTAAACCGCTTAGCATGTTACCTATATCGCCTAGTTCACCTTCTGCTTCGGGGAGTACACCACCTATGCCGCTACTTACGTTACGAAGTACACCTATACATGGCCCTAACATTGAGCAAACATCGCCGAGTTCTGAGACTGTTCTAATTCTCAAAGAGACTTGATCAAGTGCTAACCGTGCATTCATGATGAGTTTGCTCATTTTGCGCAGTTCAGCTAGTTCGGTGGCGTAGATGTTTGCGTGTGCTTGGTCGTGTTGTGTGTAAGCATCGACGAGTTTTGAGAATAGTACTTTGTCTTTTTGTGAAAAGCGCTCATTTGCTTGGTCGAGTTTGCTGGTTTGTATGTCAAGTTTTCGAATTGCAAAGTCTAAGCGTGGTTTTAAGGGTGACGCTGGCTGGACGGCTTCTCTAATTGCAGTGGTAAAAGACTGATCTTCTTTCTTAGCTTCCCATTTTTTTGCGAAACGTTCAGACATGTTAACATCCCTTTGAGAAGCGATACATCCGACGAAGCTTTTAATTGTTGTTAACATGCAGATATATACATATATTAGGAATAACTGCAAGGCCGCTAACCTAATGAAAATGGAATAAGTCTTTGGGCTTTCCTACGGATTTTTGAATGTAAATATAATTTTAAGCTTTAACCAAGCAGCCTACCCATTGTTTGTTATCGGTTTTTTGGTTTGTAGATTATAAGTGTATCAGAGTCAGTTTTGTTTAAGGACCGTTTTGTTTTCCAGAGGCTACCTGTTTGGCTGGCGAGGTGATTTTTCTCTGTTATTGTTTGTATTTGCTTTATGGTTTCTTCGTTTAGGGCACCAGTTATGATTATTTGGTATGCGCCTGCCGTATTTGCTCCGCTATATTCCAAGCTGTGCCCACCAAGACCATCACATCTGTCAAGGAGCTCCTTTAGGACCAATATGGCTTCTTGCCGCTTCAACATGTTCCCCAACTAACCTTTGGATAGATTATCATAAAAACTTTAGGCGATCTGGAAACTCTATGGGATTACCCCAAAGAGATAGGCGAGCAAACCCACCAAGAAAAGGTATAACACCACCTTCTTGATGCGTCTCGCCTTAGCCCTTGAATGATCCAGAAGTAGAAGCACAGAACATACTATGAGCCCTATGTCGGTGACTAAGACAAATGGTACAAACCAAACGCCCACCAGCCCCAAAAACCAAGTCACAGGCGTGAGAAAAACAGCAATAACAAAAAACACTACCGCCACAACTGCCGCAGTTTTCTCCCCAAAGCGCACCGCCAAGGTTTTTACTCCCCCTATGCGGTCGCCTTTAACGTCCACAATGCCTTTGGTAATTTCTCTACCTGTGTTCGAGAGAAAAGCCATAGACGCAAACAACAACACATTTGATCCGACTGTACCGATAGCGGTGACACTACCGTAGATAAAGGGGATGGCGACGCAGGCGCTAACCAAAAAGTTTCCAGGCAACCCACTACGCTTACCCACAGTCAGGTACGTTACAGTTATCACCAACGAAACACCTGCTACTGCAAAACACAATAAAGCAAAAGGTACAACAAGCAGCGAAAACACAAAACCCATCACAACTAAACCCGCCATGAACACCAAAGATTCTTTGGGCGTTATAATACCACTCGGAATTGGCCGCTGCGGCTCGTTGATGGCGTCGATTTTGCGATCATAGTAGTCGTTGATAACCATGGCGGCAGCGCAGAACATAAAACCTGTGAGAAAACCAAAGAGAATGTAGAGCCAGCTGAGGCTGCCTATCTGCGGGCTGGCAAGAACCGCACCTACAAGTACAGCAAACCCCATCATCGTGCAATTAACTGGACGTATTAAACGTAAATATCCGCCAAGTTTATTCATGTAAGTATACCGTTAGTTAGGTAATGTTGGTTAAGGTTGGTTATAAAAATTTTATCTACCGCAGCACTAACAACATGATTTTTATGTTGGATATAACGTTTAAGAGTTGAATCACCATGGCAGACGATCATCCAAAAGCCCCAGATTCAAAATTAAAAAAACAGCGAATAGTTAGGTATTTGCTGTTAGTTGCAGGCACAATTTCGCTTACACTGGGCGCAGTAGGAATTTTCCTACCTATATTGCCCACGACGCCTTTTCTACTGCTATCGGCCGCATGTTATTTGCGAAGTTCCGAGCGCATGCACAAGTGGCTAATGGATAACCGCTGGTTTGGGGAATACATCAAAAATTATCAAGCTGGACGAGGCATCCCAATGAAAACAAAGATAATAGCCATATCCACAATGTGGATAGCAATACTTTACTCAACGTTCTTTGTGGTGGATGAGATTTTAGTTGCACAAATCGCGCTTTTGGTGATCGCTGCGGGGGTTAGCGTGCATTTGATTAGATTACCAACGTTTAAGAAAAAAATGTAAATGGGTTTATGAGAAACATTAAAAGCATAAACCTCCACCTATCACAAGCAGAGATATTTGGTGAAGCGCTTGAGTGACAATTATGCACCCCTAGTAGGCGACAATTATACACCAGAAAAAATCAGAGTTATCATTCCAGTCGGCGGAAAAGCCACTCGTCTACTCCCGCTGACCGCGGAGACAAGCAAAGCCTGCCTGCGCCTACTCAACAGACCACTGGTCGAGTTTTCGTTATTGTCACTTGCAAGCCAAGGAATACGCAACTTCATTTTCGGCGTAAAAGGTTACACTAACTACCGCGATTTATACGATTACTTTGAGTCAGGAGCCGGATTCTCAGCCAGATATAACATAAAACCACACATTCACATAAAATATCAACCAAACGTACCTGATTTAGGAAGTGCTGACTCAGCACAAATAAACATGGAATACTACGAACTAAACAACCCAGTATTCGCGGTTCAGGGCGACAACATCTTTGACCTCAAAGTAAAAAGCCTCATTGACTTTCACAAAGAAAAAGAAGCCTGCTTAACCATTGTACTCCGCGAAGTAGATAATGTAGAAGGATTAGGCATAGCTGACATCGACAAATCTGGAAAAATTCGAAAATTCGTTGAAAAACCCGCGCCGAAAGATGCACCCAGCAACCTCGCCAACACGGGCTTGTATATGATTTCACCAGAAGTCCGAAAAATCTTCAAAGAAAAAGGGGTGCAACAAATTATAAAAGAAAAGAATCGCCTCGATTTTGGCTACGACTTTATACCATATGTTATATCGACGGGCCGACCAGTATATGGTTATAAACTTAAGGGCAACTGGTTTGACGTTGGTACACCTAAAAGCTACCTTGAAGCTATGAAAAACCTGCTACATGGCGGATTTTCAACGCTTAAAGATTTTGGTGGCAGACTAACCGACGACGGATTAGTCTGGGTACAAGGAGAAAGCAACGATTCTGAGAAACGACGACAGGAAATCATATGCAAAATTAAGCAAAAGAAAATCCAAATCGAGGGCGCTGTGCTTATTGGGCGGCACTGCCAAATTGAGGATGGCGCACGCATTGTTAACAGCTGCATCGACAACTATACGCGAATAGGCAAAAACGCTGTCATCTCCAACTCTGCAGTCATGGATCGAGTTATTATAGGCGAGAACGCCGAAGTACATGACAGCATAATTGGCAGACATGTGGTTGTTAACTCAAACTGCAACAAACCAACAAAAATCTCGGCAGTCAGCGTTATAGCAGACGACGTTACAATCCAAGAAGGCTGTTCGCTTACTTCATCGAAAGTTTATCCTCATCAAAATATCCGAGGAGAGTTCCAAAACCAAACCATAATAGCCAACTAAACTCTATCTAAAGGTAGCTATTTCTACACTATTTTTCCCAACTTTGAATTAATCTACCACGATAGCCTAACCCTATAGTTAAATAATCTTTTAGTTAGTTTAATCGAGGGTTTGTTCAAATCAGGGCAGCATAGATTATGAAATTTAACAGGAAATTTTGAAGTATTGTAAAAACTCCAAATATTTTACAATCATTATCAACCGATTTAACTTTTACTAAAAAATTAGCCGAAGTGAAAGCCTCTAAATGCTTGTCAGGGTAGCTTTATTAGATCTTCAAGCTTACAGTGATTTATGTGTCTATTTGTGGCTTTTCTGCGAGGAATCAACGTTGGTGGTCGCACAGTTCTTAAGGAGACCCTCAAAAAAGAATTCACTTTTTTGGGCCTTCAAAAGGTTTCCACATTCAAGCAGAGCGGCAATGTGGTATTCGAAACCAGCGATGAAAAGGAAGAGGAAGTTAGAATTAGAATTGAGAGGCGCCTCAAAGAAATTTTAGGTTACGAAGTCCCAGTTTTTCTGAGAACAATTCCTCAGCTAAAAGCCATAATCGATTCTGAACCTTTCAAAAGACAAATCCAAGAGGGCTCAAGTTGTCTCGTCACATTCCTACCTGCCGCAGTCGCAGCTTTTCCTTTGTCGTTACCTCAAAAGATTCCCAAGTCCACTGCCCAAATAATAGCGGCAAATGCCACTGAAGTCTTCAGTGTTACACATGGCGGCGGAGAAGGTGCGTTACCCAACCAGTTTCTTGAGAAGATACTTAAAGTGAAAGCAACCACCCGAAACTTGAATGTAATTGGTGAAATCGTCGAGAAATTAGGGAATAATAGTTAATCGGAAAAGATATTTTTCTATCTCCTGCTATAATGAGTTCCAACAAAATTTACGTGATCTAATTTTCATAAGATAAAGAATCATGTTAGCAAGGCTTTAGTGAGAGATAGCCCAATATGATGCATTTTGATTTGTTTAGTATCAGTAAACTCAGTAACAGAAAAAACACCACCAGCCTCCAGCGTTTAGTTCCCCACCTTCAGCTTCGCCGTTATCTCAATCATCTTGTCACACACTCCGAGGTTGAAAACTTCGAATTTCAGTGTTTAGGACCCAAACAATAGAAGATAATGAATAGTTAAGCCTTGAACCACTTAAACATCAAATACTTAATCTTCTTTGAAGCCAAGTCAGGCACTGCAATAATAAAGCGCTTGCGAACAGTCGTCGCTAACCGTCCATTCTTAACGATTTCCGTTGCCGAAATATCAGATCCTGCTTTTTTAACGGTGACCATGTAAGGTGCATGCTCAACCCCAGGACCATATTTGTACACCGCAAAGTCACAACCGAACTTTATTCCCGGCATAACAATTAAACCACTGTCGCGAAAATCATGGTAAACAGCATATTTTTCTTCGAATTCATCATAAAGCCTCTTTGCTTTTTGCCGCAGCTTTTTAAGGCTCACTTGGGTCTCGTCAGGTTTTTCATATAACTCGATTTTTCCAGTTTCTGCTAAGTAGAGACCTTCCATT
The DNA here is from genome assembly GCA_963810665.1 of Candidatus Bathyarchaeota archaeon. GTDB lineage: Archaea > Thermoproteota > Bathyarchaeia > Bathyarchaeales > Bathycorpusculaceae > Bathycorpusculum. Next base: position 64,703 of record CAWEOM010000025.1, read on the forward strand.
AAATCCAGAATAAGGGGTACATCAAATTCAGGGATTTTGGGTTTTGGAATACCAACTGGTTTGCCATAGTAGGCAGTTTTGTATAGAATAGACCCTTCCGTAGTGTCCCAGACAACTAAGAAGTTTTCGATGAGTTCAACCCTAATTTTAGGCATCCGATTCTGCCTGTTACATAATGAATGAAACCAAACGCGCTGCGTCCGCAGCATCTTCTGCTTTGTCGGCTGAATTCTCAAGTAGCTGCAGAACATCTCTTAGAAGCATCAAAACTGGAACGTCAAGTTTGGCAGCGAGGACTTTAATTGTTAATAAACGGTATTGATCGTCAACTATACGTTCTGCGATTTCCACATCTTTGGCGCGTTCAAGGGTTTTCTGTGAACCATAGTTGAGAACCATCATTGTTTCTCTGAGTTTAAGGACAGAATCGAGAACTGCTAGGGAAAGTTTTAGAAGGTCTTTCTTAATTTCGGGGGGGATAACCCATTTGTGCTCGATGATTTCGACTAAGTAATAAGCGATGCCTTCTGAAAAGTCAGCGATTTCACTTGAAAGATTTGTAAATCTAAGAAAGTCTTCACGGGCATAAAGGATAGCGCCGATTTCCGCCAGTTCTTTACTGACTATACGCCTCGATTTGACGACTTCTTCTTCGCCTGCCTTAATTTCGCTGAAGAGTTTGTTGACGTTTTCCTTATCTCCACTTGCGAAGCACTCGACCAGTTGAGGGATTTTTCTTGAAACATCAACTACTTTGCGTAAATTATCTGAACAAGCATTTAGCGCTCTACGCTTCACGCGCTCTTCTGTTTCCGATGGAAGTACCACTCGTTTCCCCCGCTATAACTGTCCCTAATTTAATCAAAGTGTTAACACGTATGTATTAAAAAAGGTAGCTACTCAACTCTTGAATATACTCCCTAAGTCTACAAAGTTAGCTTTGGAGTCAAAGTACTTGCGAAGGAGTTTGGGTAATTCGGCGATGGGCGTACGAACTTGTTGCCAGCTATCGCGGTCGCGTATAGTAACTGTTCCGTTGTCCAAAGTGTCATAGTCAATGGTAATGCCTAATTGTATACCTGCTTCGTCCGCTCTTGCATAGCGTCTTCCAATTGAACCAGTTTCGTCAAAGTCAGTCATGAAGCCCTCACAGGCCAACAATCGCTGTACTTCTTGCGCTTTAATGTCTAAGCCGTCCTTGCTCATTAAGGGGTATATGCCGATTTGTATTGGTGCAATGCTTCTGGGGAAACTCAAAACCACACGATCCTCTTTTAAGCCGTAGGCGTACTCGAGAGCTACGTAGAAGAGCCTGTCACAACCAAAACTGGGCTCCACCACATGAGGTATAAAGCGTTTGCCCCTCACTATAGTTTTCTCCTTGCTGATGTCGACTTGTTCAGAAAAAACTTGGTAGCCCTCTATTATGATACTTCCATCTTTTGCAAAGGCGTTTGCCACCAGTTGAGGAGGCACCTTAGCAAGTGCTGCGACAACTTTACCTGCTTCGCCTTTGAATGCAGGTCCCAGTTTAGACATAATCGGCTTCACTGCTAATTCCTCGGTTTCAACCGGGTTCGGGTACTCTTTGTATACTGTCATGTCTACGCCGCTAGCTTTCATATGACAGGCTAAGTCGAAGTCTGTGCGGTATGCATGGCCGCTGACTTCCACCCAGCCCCAGCGGTCAACAAGCACTTCTTGGTCAAAGCTTTGACTGCTGTAATGGGCTTTCTCCCAAGTGAGTTTCTCGATAAAACGCTGCCTCTCTCCTGGAACACCCAATTCGGTTAATAGCCGTTTGGCTTGCGCCATGAAAAAGGCTTGCCACTCACTAAGAATGACCTTTTTTTCGAGGGCTTCGCGAACGCTAAAGTTGGTAACATCTTCACACTCCTTTAGGCGAGTGTCACAAAGCAGGATAGGTAGAACCTCGTTTTCTACCTCAGATAAAACTGGGCAACAGGGTTCTTCGGGGTCAAAGAAGAACTCAAGGTCAGCAATTGTGAATTCTCGGAGACGAATTAATCCTTGTCTGGGAGAAATCTCATTTCGTAATGCATGACCAATTTGAATTGCGCCAAACGGCAACTTTTCTCTCGCAACATTGTAAAGGCGGCTAAATTCCACGAATATATTCTGTGCAGCTTCAGGTCGGCCGTAGCCTACCGCACCAGAGTACGGACCGATGGTAGTTTCAAACATTGTTAAATACCGCTGGGGTTCACCGAATGACCCACCACAATCTGGACAGACAACTTGGTGGAGTTCCAACTCGACTTTGATTTCGTCAAGCATCATTTTTTCTGCTTCAGCGCTACTAATACCCTTTTCTTCGAGGAGATGGTCAGCACGGAAACGTGTGTGACAATCCGTGCATTCCACCATTGGCTCCTTAAAGTGCGCCACATGCCCCGAGGCTTCGAATACTTTGCCCGGGGCGATAACAGATGATTCCATCTCGTAAATACCGATTTTTTTAACCATAAGTTCTCTTAGCTTTGCCTCGACATTCTGTTTTAGACGTGTGCCAAGGGGCCCATAAGTGACAAATCCACCGCTTCCTCCATAAATCTCAAAGCTGTTCCAGAAAAAGCCACGGCGCTTAGCGAGTTCATTGATTGCTACGAATTTGTCGCAAGCTGGTTTGCTGCATTTTACTTCGCTACTCAAGGTGATTACCTGTTTTAGTGGTTAGAAGAATAATAACAATTAAAACATTATCCCTTGATATCTAGAAGCTATTTTACCGCTTTTTTATGAAAATCAGTATTCTATTTATCCTGTGAATGTTAAAACAAATATTCTTCTTGGGTTTACTCCAAAAGTTGCTTCATTACTAATATGTGTAAAATTGCCCGATTCATAGAGTTGCTCGTAAATTTCTCGCAAGTTTAGTGTAGAGTTGTAGTAAGGTACAGTGCCACCGTTTTCATAGGTAAAGAGGTACTGCACCTGAAGTTTTTTGCAAAGGTGGATAAGTTCGGTTACGTTGAAAGATGGTGTATATGTGTCCACTGGTAGAAGCGGGTACTGGAAAACAGGGACCTCATTGTTACCGTCTACCCATAGATAGAAACGGACCATATCTAGGCTAAAGAAGTTAAAGGGGCACAACACCATTATTGATTTGTTGAATTCCATTTTGGCAAGCGCGTATGTCGTAGCTTGCTCGATTTCAATTTTGATGTCATATTTTGAAACGTAACCGTAAGCATCGTTTATGCTGTAGGCTACTGTACCTACCATAAATATAACGAGCAAAACCGATGCGGCTTTAAGAAGACGTTTTCTGCCAACACTTCCTGGTTTTCTCCAGGACTTCTGCAGCTTATCGAAAAGCGACAGAAACGCTAATGCTGCGGAAATTGCTAAGGCTGGAAATATCGGCAGCACATATCGCCACTCCTTGTTGGTGATTAGCGTGAAGATAACAAAGACACTTACAAACCAGATCAGAATATACTTATCTTGGGGTCGACGACGCAAAGCGAAAAAAACCAAACCCGCCAATCCAGCAATATAAATGAAAATAGATATGGGGTGAACGGTGTCGTAGGGCCAAACCATCTCTATGAAGTAGAAAAACGGCGCTGGAAAACGTTCGCTGTAAAAGGAACGTTCAGGGTTACCGACTTGCAGAGCATAAAGCCATTGGCTAAAAATTTGGGCAGCGTACACTCTATAGGCTATAATGACCCATGGAATAACCACCATAAAAGCGGTGACGACAATTAAGCTGAATTTTTTAAGTGCAAGTTTAAGTTGGTTTCGGGCTAAAAAAAGGATACTGAGCAACATTATAAAACCTGCAACAATCATCTGGTACTTTGTCAAGAAACCCAAACCAATCGCTAAGCCAGTAATCACAAGCATTTTGTCTTGGCGGGTTGTTAGCCAAAGATAAAAGAAAAGAAGAGAAATCGTCGTGAAGAAGACCAACATGGTTTCCAGCATTGCCATTTTAGAAAGCCAAAAATAACCCGGCATAACGCCTAGCAGCACAGCCGAGAGTAAGGCTTCTTTTCCGCCATACATCTTGTGAGCTAACTCGAAGACAGCCCAAAGCGAAAGAACAGAGAACAACACGGGAACCATTCGCGCTGCAAACAAACTCACACCAAAGGCCTTGAAAGAAAGAAAGGTAACGGTGTCAAAGAGGGGTGGGTAAAAAGCATTTTGTACGAATTTGCCGTAGAGTCCCCAATAAAGAAAGGAGCCACCGTTTAGGTGAATAACTTCGTCCCACTGTATCGGGGGATTAGTCAGATTTGCCAAAAGAAGGATGAAGTATACTATCACAAAAGCTAGAAAGGCAAGACGCCACTTGTTTAACGCTGCCACCAACCGATTCAAGGCTGTATTATTCATGTTATCAGCAGTGTAAACTACCCCTTCATATCGCTTAATCTACATATAAAACTTGACTAACCCCTTTATTTGGCGATTTTATAGGTGCACACTTTGGGAAACGCTAAAATTTGGCGTCTGTAAACACGTCTGCCCAACTCAAGCTACAGATATAATACAACTTATCTTTTACAAGTACAAGGAGAAAGCTTAAGAATTTCCAAAGCCTATAAGCAGACATATGCTCAAATACAGAGTGATAATCGAAAAAGATGAAGACGGCATCTTTGTAGCTAAGGTTCCTGACTTACCCGGTTGCGCCACTGAAGGAAAAACACGTGTAGAACTTTTGAAAAACGTCAAGGAAGCAATACAAGCATACCTTGAGGCTCTTAAGGAACATGGCGACCCCGTTCCTATAGAAACAGTGCAAGTTAGTGTCTAAATTATTGTCTGTTGATTATGACCGAGTGATAAAAGCGCTCGTAAGCATCGGCTATGCTGTTAACAACCAGAAAGGCAGCCACATAGTTATGCGGCTTGTTGATAATCAGAAGTACATCTCTTTATTCGGTTGCAAGAAAAAGAGGTTATGGTAGTTGTACCTGCACATAAACCGCTTGGAAAGGGAATGCTGCGCACTATTATCATGGAGATCGACCTCTATCTTGAAGAATTTAATAAGCTTCTTTAAAAA
>CAWEOM010000026.1:0-48587 GCA_963810665.1 Candidatus Bathyarchaeota archaeon
CTTTTTTTGATTAAATTGCTGAAGCTTCTTTTGGCTAACCTATAGATAGGCGTCCGTGGCGTACTTTCGCACCATTCGATGAGTATTGAAGTAATATGCGACTTTTCCTATCGAGTTTTTCATTAAATCTATCCAATTATCCCGTTCGCTGGTAGAATTTTGGAATAATTAGATACTCGAGTTTGTTATAGAGATCAGCAAGTTCTCTTTTTCTTATTTCTTGCTCATTGAGCAATTGATTAGGCGACGGACCTATTGCCCAACCCGTCAGACCTTCTACGCAGCCTTCTATCCACCAGCCGTCTAAAACACTGAAGTTGATTACTCCATTGTGTGCCGCTTTCATTCCGCTTGTTCCAGAAGCCTCCATTGGCGGCAAGGGAGTATTTAGCCAAACGTCAACTCCTGAAGTCAATTTTCTAGCCATTTCCATGTTATAATTTTCAAGATACACTATTTCAATTTCGCCTTTCAACCTCTCTATATTCTTATAAATTTCTTTGATAAGGTTTTTTCCCAGCTCGTCCCTTGGATGTGCTTTTCCAGCGAAAATAAGTTGAATTTTGCCGTTACTTTTTACTTCTTTGAGCTTTTCTATGATTTGAAAAAATCATTGTTGCTCGCTTGTACTCTGTGGCTCTTCTTGCAAACCCCAACGTTAAAACGTCAATATCCATCTGCAGCCCAGAACTGGTTTCAACCAAGTCGAGTAAATTTTGTTTCGCTCTCAAATGAGCTTCCCACAGATCCTCGTCAGGAATGGTATCGACTCTAACCAAAAGTTCTGGTTCATTGGCCCATCTGGGAATATACTTGTCAAATAGTTTTCTAAAGTGTGGGCATGTCCAAGTGTAGGAGTGGACGCCGTTGGTTATTTCCTGTATGTGATATCCTGGAAAAAGTTTTCGTGAGTATTCCATATGAGCTTCTGTAACTCCGTTAGTGTACTTGCTCAGGTTTAAGGCCAAAAGTGTCATGTTTAGTTTGTCTTGTCCGCCAAATTTCTTGAGGATTTCTAGCGGTACCTCAGTTTCCAACACTTCCGAAATGAGGTCATATGAGAACCTATCAAATGCCGCTGCCACCGGGGTATGCGTAGTGAAAACACATGAATTTTTTACTTTGTCAACGTTCCAATTGTTATTCTTTAATAGTTCAAGGGTGAGAAGGCTAGAGTGGCCCTCGTTCATATGGTATTTTTTAACGTTGATTTTCAACGCTTCAAGGATTCGTACGCCGCCGACTCCTAAGACTATTTCTTGTTTTAACCTGTATTTTTCATCACCGCCATAAAGAAAATCAGTAATTTCTCTATCTTCTTGAGCGTTTCCTTCAACATCGGTAGTGAGAAACAACACAGGGATTGTTCCGCCTGTTAGACTTTCTTGTTCATAGACCCATACCCCGATTTTGACATCTCGTCCTTTAATCTTAATTGTTACAGTCTCAGGTAATAGTTTCATGAACTTAGATGGATCCCACTCTTCAGGGTATTCCTGTTGCCATCCGTCAAGCGTCAATTTTTGTTTAAGATATCCTTTCTTACTCACTAAGGTCACTGCAACTAATGGCAGTCTCAGGTCAGAACTTGACCTAATCGCGTCTCCAGCCAGAACACCCAGTCCTCCACTATAGGTAGGAATATCAGAATCCATGGCGATTTCCATTGAGAAATAAGCAATTTTGGCGCCTTCAACAAAACCGTTCATGCAGTACTCGCTGTCAAAGTAATATTGCTTCGACAAAAAATTCGCTGTAAACTGGGTCTTAGACGGGTCTAAAGGCATACCGCAAACAGGATCTTTAACAGACATAAAAAAACAAACACTTCTTAATAATTAGGATAACTTTCACCAATAATTAGTTTACGTTTTTTCGATAACTCATTGGGTTTGAATATTGCCAATAGCACAAGGGGCGTGCACTTGCAAGTTTTTTTTGAGCGTCAACACATCTACTGTCCATTATAGTTGTCCATTCACTTCAACTATTTTAGTGCGCCGAATTAATTGAGGCGTGCGTTTTTGTACTGAAGATTCGGGTAACGTAAATTCGGATGTAGACTACTAATGCAAATGGTGCTGCAAGAAGACCTGGTTGAAAACGTGGAACCACATCAATCAAGGTTTTCCATTAATTGATTAAAACAAGAAAGATCGATAATAAGCAAACGCTACTTAATGCTTAAATTGCTCAATGGGAATAGATTACTGAGTGTCTTTTTATGGTTAAAATTGTTGAAGATGTTTTTTCAAAGGGGTTCGCAGAAGTACAGGAGAATGATACGCTTTCTTCTTGTCTATCACATTTCAAAAAAGGCGTGCCGCCTGTTTTAGCGGTTTTCGATAGTGAGGGCATTTACAAAGGGGTTATTTCCCTAAAATCCATAAATCGGTCAAGTTTTGATTCGTCTGGAACCAAAGTTAAAACTTTGACGCGCCCATCGCCTACCGTTACTCTAAAAGATTCTCTAAGTAAAGTCGCTAAATTAATGATCGAGAGCGAAATGCGGCAACTTCCAGTCTACAGTGAAGAGAAACTCTTAGGTTTTGTAACAGATGAAAACGTTATCCATGGCGCTATAATGGAGCCGTGGGGTAACACTCATGTCGAAGAAATAATGACCAAGAAACCGTTCATCATCGAAGAAGATGAATCACTAGGGGCAGTGCTAAGCCTAATAAGAAGTGAAGGAATCTCACACGTTCCCATAGTCAAAGATGGAAAACTCGTGGGAATTGTGAGTATTTCCGATATTGTTAAAAATATCTTTCAACCCAGACATGTGCAAAGGTTTGGCGAAAGAGTAGGTGAAAAAGTCTCTGCTCTAAGTATTCCCGCGAAGGGCATAATGGTTAAGCCGGTGGTCACTGTTTTGCCTGAATCCAAATTGCGAGATGCGGAAGAGCAAATGCACAAATTCAACATTTCCTCTTTGGTGATCGTTAGCAAAGGAAGACCTATGGGAATTATAACTAAACGGGACTTTCTTGAACCTTTAGCTCAAATGGAACAGCCGGTGGAAAGACTTACTGTGCAATTTTCAGTTAAAGACGTAGAAATTGATGAAGTCCAACGAGGCTGCAATTATGGGCGACTTCGAATCTTTCACCCATAGATACGGAGGAACTCTGGAGGCTGGCACGTTATTTGTATACATGAAGACGCATGGCACAAACTTCAAAGGTGATCAGTTAATTCACTGCCGACTGCAATTTAGAACAAAGAAGGGCGCATTTTTCAGTTCAGGTGAAGGTTACGGTGTGGAACAGACGTTTAGGATAGCTTTGGATAGGCTTGAGGGTCAAATTGTAAAAAGCACAGAATTAGCAAATGATCATGAATTTCTAAAGGGCTATTTGAGACGGCGATTTCCGTTGACATAACGGTAAACTAAGTGAGTCCACCGACGATTGCAGGCGTTCACCCTTATAATCCCATAATTTTTTCTATTTCGTTACGAATAAGTCGACAAATTCAAATAATTATTCGCCATTTTGTCAATAGCTATGTCGCGTTGGGGTAAACAACATTCTGTGGTTTCCCAGAAACGAAAGCAGCAATGTTTTCCACTGTTGTTTCAAGAATTCTTTCGAGGGCTTCTTTGCTATAGAAAGCTATGTGAGGCGTAAAAACAACATTGTCCTTACTCAGCAGGATGTGATCTTTAACTAGGCTGGTCAAGACTTCGAGATTTTTAGGGCTGTACAAGAGTTGTTTTTCTTCTTTTATAACTTCCTCGCCTTCAAAGACATCAAGTCCAGCACCGGACAAAATCTTTTTGTCAAGAGCATCGATTAACGCTTCTGTGTCTACTACGCTTCCTCTTGCAGTATTTATCAGAATGGCGCCCTTTTTAACAAGCTTGAAGGATTCTTTGTTCATGAGATGATGAGTGGCTTTCATGTAGGGTACGTGTAGCGTAATTACGTCTGATATTGCTAAGAGGTTCTCCAGCGAAACATATTCAAAACCCAAGACCTCCGACAGGAGTTTGTTTTGGCGGACATCATAAGCTACAACGTTCATGCCAAAGCCCTTTGCAATTCTAATAACATGCAAGCCGATTTGACCCGTTCCGATGACGCCTATAGTTTTTCCTTTCAAATCGAACCCCTTTAAGCCTTCTATTGAAAAATCTTGTTCAAGACGTCTAATGCATGCTTTACACATGTTTCTTGACAATGACAAAATCAATGCAAATGTGTGTTCGGCAACAGTGTTCTCCCCATAAGAAGGAACGTTGCAAATTGTAATTCCCTGTTTCTTGCATGTTTCAACATCGAGATGGTCAAAGCCTGTGGATCTTGTGGTTATTAATTTCAAGTTTGGAAGTTTCCGAATGATTCTCTTGTCTATTTTAGAGTAGATGAAGACTGAAACTGAATCAAAATCTTTGATTTGCGGGGCATTTTCCATGCTTAGTTTTTCATTTGAGAACTTAAGTGTGTGCCCGTTTAGTTTCTTTTGGAGGTAATCTTGTTCCCATTCTTCTACTTCGAAAAATGCTATTCTCATTTTTTCCACTTACCTAACTATATATATTAGCTGTTGTCTCGTGACTTTTTCTTTGAGAGGGCAAAAGCGCTGTCATTATTTTTTCATTCAGGAAGGAATGTTTAGGTGTATCAATATATCCTGATTTTTTTCTTTGAGTCATAATAATTTTTTTCTATTGCTACTCAAAAAAAAGTAACAGCCTTGATTGGTTAGAACCTTCCTTTCACTTAAACTTTCTTGTGATTAGAATAGCCTGATTACTAAAGGCGTAACTCAAGGTTACCCTGTTAATGGAGCGCAAGTTACGAGTATAACTCAAGGCATCATAGTTACTTAGTTTTTGCGACTGGGTTAACTTCTTAATCATTCTGGCAGTTACTTTTTTTTCAACTTTAAGCTGTTAACCCGCCAGATGTTGATTCATTTTTTGGGAGAGTTCTACTTATATTGGACACTTATTCTTAACTGAGTGAGTCAAATTTTCAAGGCTTGTTTGAATCACTTACAGTTAACCTTAACTTGATATGTGTGGTGTTCTAAGATGTTCGATGGTGATGTTTTGTTGAAGAAAACAAAGATCATTTGCACTTTGGGACCAGATAGTTCTTCAAAAGAAGTGATTGAAAAAATGTTCCATGCAGGCATGAACGGCGCAAGGATAAACACAGCTTATGGAAGTCTTGGTCAATATCAGTCGATTATCGAATTGGTGCGAGAAATTGCGGATATCCCAATTATAATTGATATTAAAGGACCAGAAATCAGAATTAGAGCGTCTCAAAGAAAGATCTTCAGTAAGGGGGAGATTTTAGAAATAGGTTTTGATAGCGAAGAAATCTCTTTCAATCACGATTTTTATGACCAAATGTCAGTTGATGATGAAGTATATATTGACAATGGAAAGATTAGGACGCGCGTTGTTGAAAAGAAAAATCGAAATCTTCAGCTTTTTACTTTTAATGGGGGAGTAATAGAGGATGGTAAAGGCGTTAATATCCCTAACAAGCATCTTTTAGTCCCAACTTTCTCCGAAAAAGATATTGAAATTATAAGGTTCGCAAAAAACCAAGACGCCGAATACATAGCGCTCTCCTTTACGCGAAATGTAAATGATGTAAAATGTTTGTCAGAGACTAATAGTTTTGAAGGTGGAATAATAGCCAAAATTGAGAACTCTGAGGGCGTGCAAAACGCTGAGGAGATTCTTGAAGTCGTCAGCGGATTGATGGTTGCACGAGGAGACTTAGGTGTTGAAATCGAACCTGAAAAAGTGCCGCTGGTTCAGAAAGCTCTAATCAAATTATGCAACCAAAAAGGCAAACTGGTTGTTACTGCCACGGAGATGCTTGAATCTATGATTAATCAGCCTAATCCTACAAGGGCTGAAGTTAGCGATGTTGCCAACGCCATAATAGATGGGACTGATTCAGTGATGCTTTCGGGTGAAACAGCGGTTGGTCAGTTCCCTATAGAATCAGTTGAGATGATGACTCGCATAGCTGATGAAACAGAGAAAGCCGTCAAGAGCATAGTTGAAGATACTCCATTCGTTAATATTTCTGACACCGTAAGTAGAGCAATCCAAAGAATATGCCAAAGTATGCCGATTCAGAAAGTTGTACCTCTGACACGGTCGGGTTACACGGCACGAATGATATCTCGCTTCAAGATTAATCAGCCTATAATTGCTGTCACACCTGAAATCAAAGTCAAAAGACAATTGGAACTAGTATTTGGAGTATACCCAGTTCTAATTAACTATCGCGACGAAAAAGACAGATTATTGGCAGTTGCAAACCAACTTCATAAAATGCAATTGGTTGGAGATGAAGAAACTGTGCTGTTCACTCAGGCTATGAGAACCATAATAGAACATGCAAGCAACTCGATAGAGATACATAAAATAAAAGAGTTGAGAGAATATGCCTCATCATAGGACTTAAGAGTGCTTAGTGAAACTGGCTCATGATTTTCAAATTCTAAGTTTTTAGGCAAGCTGAAACCACCGACAATCGCAGCAGCATATTTTATAGCCGGTGCCCCTCTGGACTTAACACCAAAAGCAACCTCTTTACAAGAAACATAAATGCTTTCTCTTAGGTGCAGTAAGCTCATCGCAGACGTTTTTTTTGGTTGGCATGGCAACCTTTATTTGGAATAGTTGTTTATGCAACTAATGTTGATGGTGACAGGCTAACAACATGGAAAAAAATGAATCTATCGGCAGACTAATTTCTTCAATAAATCGAAATATCTACATTTACATAGACGCAGAGCTCAAAGAGTATAGAATTGGGAGTGGGCAACTCCCTTTCCTTAAGGCGCTTAAAAAGGAGGATGGAATAAATCAAGAGACTCTAACCGCTGAGTCTGGTGTAAATAAAGCAACGACGGCTAGAGCAATAGGTAAGCTAGTACAAGAAGGCTACGCGATCAGAACAAGAGATGAAGCCGACAACAGAGCATATAAGATACACTTAACCATGAAGGGGCTAGAGATACAACCAAAATTAGAAAGTATCTCTCAGCGGCTAACCGAAGTCCTAACAACGGGTTTAACTGAGACCGAAAAGAAATCAGTTATAAAGTTGCTTGAAACAATATTTCAGAACATTTTAGCGGAAAATAAAAAGACTGGATAGCTATCTAATGAGTGAAGCAACTAAGAAAAAAGCGTTATTTATCATTTTAGCCGCTGGGACTTTAGCTGTAATGGCAGGTTCAATCATTTCACCAGTTATTAGTTTGATGCAGGGAAATCTACAGGGGGCTGACGAGAATAATATTCGCTTTGTTATAACTACTCACGCCTTATTTATCGCAATATTTAGCCCAGTTTTTGGAATAATAATAGATAGAATAGGTGCCAAGAAACCATTTGCTTTTGGTTTAATAATTTATGGCATTGCTGGAGTTTCAGGTCTTTTCATTACAGATATAACAACTATGATAATTAGTCGAGCTTTTCTTGGAATTGCCGTAGCTGCGATAGCAAATCCGTTGATAGTATTGATTTTAAATGCTTACAAGGGTGAAGAATGTGGTAAAATTATGGGTTGGCAAGCTAGCTCAGCCTCATTTGGAGGAATTATTTGGCCGCTTTTGGGGGGTGCATTAGGGCTATTAGCTTGGAATTTACCCTTCAGCATCTATTTAACTGGTATCCCAATAGGTTTACTTGCCTGGTTCATGATACCAGCGGTTTTTGATAAAAGAAGGTCTGAAACCGAAGCAGCTGATAATATTTCAGTGCTCCAGACGGTAAAAGAAAAGCCCTTTATCTTTGCAGTTTATGGTTTGGGTTTGTGGATGATGGTTTTGCTGTACTCGAATGTGACCTTTATCCCTCAGCTTTTAACTAGTATTTTTGCTATCGATAACAGTTTAGTTATAAGTACCTTTATTGGTGCGATGGGGGGTGCTGCCGCAATAAGTGCTCTTATGTATAAGCGGGTTAAATCTAAATTTTCATATAATGTTATTGCTTTTGTTGGGCTTGGTTTATGGGCTTTTGGTTTGGTCATTTTATCTCAAGTTATTAGCATACCAACAGTGTTAGTTATGATGGTGTTGTTTGGAGTAGGTCAAGGAATGGTTATGCCCACCCTAAATCTTTGGATAGGTGAACTAACGAAAACACGTGTCCGCGGCAGAATGGTATCCTACCTTACATCTTTTCTTTTTATAGGTCAGTTTTTGCCACCCTTAATATTTAATCCAATCTTCTCTACGTTTAGTTTTGCTGGAGTATTCTTAATTTCTGGAGTAATCTGCACGATCCTGGCAACTCTATTTCTTATAAAGTTAACAAGAATGAAACGCAAACGTTAAGGCTTTAATGGTCTCAATGTGATTCAACAATATATTTTTTATAATGACCTTTAGTCAGATTGTTTTATGTTGCTTTTTAGCAAACTTATGAATCATTAAACGAGGTTCAACTTTTTATTATTTGATATTTCTATTTTTTGCTGGTTGTTATTTATTGTAAATAAAGAGTTTGGCGGGCTTCTATTTTTTTTATTCTTTAGGAGAAAAGAAAAATTAAAATCGCTATGATCGAAATTGTAAATTTAGAATAGAAACTCACTCAGCGCATGTTTGAACACATAGATTTTAACTTTAAAATGGATCAAGGATGCCTTCTACATTGTGGCTAATGAGACTGTTAAAAATTTGTGCTTTGATATTATTCGGTTATTTGTTTAAGTTGCTTTGTTCATGTTAAATTGCTTTGTTGGTGTTAAAACTCTGAATAATTTAGTTGAACTCTTGGAGACTATTAACGCTTTATTATTTACATTTGTTTGTAAAAATTAAATCTAAAGATGAATTTGAAGATAAATTGCAAACTTTTTGTACAAAACTGTCTATATTATACTTCGTACATTATTAGTATTGCAGGTCGAGGAGCACGCTTTAACAGCGATGCATTAAAGCACTGAGTGTGCCAATTGAAACAGCGGAAAATTGGCATGCGATTAAAACTATGCTTTGATGGGCTGAACATAGCAATGTTGCATAAAGGTTTGAGCAGCATGGTCAAAACGGTGAAAGATCATGTAGCGATCAAGACAAGCCTTAATGGGCCGTTTACAACATTAAGGCTTAGACTCGATCTGCTTTTCACTGTTATTTTGCAAAATATTTTTTACTTTTTTGGTAATACCATATGTAGGTTTAAGGTTGGTGATAGCTTGAAGATACCTGAGCTTCCCTCGATTAAAAGCATACCTGAAAAAGAACTGGCAAATATCTGGAAGTCTATCTCAGATAAGCCCTTGCCAGAGGCGCATGCTTTTACTTTAGACAACAAAGACTTTAATTATATGTTAAATGTTGTCCAGAAGAATCCTGGTGTTGAGGATTCAAGAGTTAGAGAGTATGGCATAGATTTTGATAATTCTCTAATTGAGGCATTCTCGTTTAAGGTTGATGACTATTTCGTTATTTTAATTAAGCAATCTGTCCCGTTGAGGGATAGTTTGGAGCATGAATTAAAGCATATTCAAAACGATGCTTATGGGGTATAGAATTTTTTTGCTATGGGGCTTTTAGTCTTTTCCCACACATAGGGCATTTTACAACTAGGTTGTATAGGTCTTTTTCAGATTGTAAAAAGAGCAATTCGTTATAGCAATAAAAGCAGAAGTATATTTGGCATTTTTGACAGTAGTAGACTCCCCCGCCAACCATATGTCCGCACGAATCGCAAGGTCTTGACAATAGAAAATCCATAAAACAAAACATCGCGCAATACAAAGATAAAGCCCGATGGTAATGCGACACTTAAGGGCAGTAGAGAGATAGCCGAAACTAATCTTATTTTGGAATATTATTTACTTTTAGAAAGAAAAGAAAAACTCTGCTTTACATTGTCATTGGCATAATCTCAAAGATTTCGATGCTCGCATTAGGCATCATTAAGTGTGGGTGGTCGGTGATTATGTTTTTGACTTCATTCAAATCTTTAGCTTGAACTATTGTGTACCCTGCAACTTGACTCTTGGTTTTGGAGCTACCTTTTTTGTCGAAGCATTCCCCTTTTCCTAAGGGAGCACCCATGTCAACGATTGTTTTGCCTGCCTTCTTGTACCAGGCAAGCCAAGGTTCCATGCCCTTCTCCATTTCTTCTGGGCTGAAATTTATCTGTTGCTCGGCAGAAATTGGTGCCATATATAAAATCATGTATTTGTTCAAAAAATCAGCATTAATTTATTGCCATCTTGAGTTTTTATTCTTTTCTGGTAAACCGTGTTGGCGGGGTAGAGGCGATCACTAAAATACTCGCTTACTTACGCCTTTAATTTTTACAACTCTTAGAAATTGACTATAACCATTCAATTAGTTATGTATTCGACGATTTGAGGCATAGAAACAAACAGATTAAACTCTATTTTATTTATTCTATCGGTCCTGATGTTAAGTCCTGTACCGACTAGCCTCTCCTATAATATTCCCCCTTTTAAAGGATTTTAACTCTTTTGTTTCCAGACTTTTTTGAAGACTTGAGTAATCAAATAATTCTCGATGCGCTCAGCCTCAAGTTCAGCTTCGCCTTGATTTTCAGCATCAGTTTTTGAACAATCTTTTATCATTTTTCTATGCTTATCCACGTGAGTTGCAATAACTTTGCTCATAACTTTTTGATCAGAAACAAGAATAATTTCAGCTCCACATTCGCATTTCACAGTTGAATCAGTTGAAGAAGCAAGGTTTGTTTCCAGAACGTTAAATTGAACGGATTTTCCACACCCATTTTCTTGACTTTGCATAATATCCATTATTGGATGTGCGAAAATAAAAAGAAATGTTGTCTACATTCAGATACAACAACTTTCCTGTTCCATTGTTGTGTTGTTTCCAACAAAAAACGTTCCATAGCGCCAGAAATGTTAGTCCTGTGCCCAACCAGCGCTGCTCAGACGGGCATATTAAAAAAATTCCGGGAATTTTATTGGTCATAAGTCGTCAATGTATTTAGGGAAGGTTTTGACTCCGCTATATTTCAAATTGTTATATGATATTAGTCTCTACTTTTTTATGATAGTGTATACTTGGAAAGGTAATCTACCTTAGAACTGCTAAAAAGAAATATATATTTCTTTTAGCGTAGCCGACTGCGATCTATCTTAGACGTAATATTGGCAGGTTGAATTGATCAAAAAAGATGAATGCAATGCGTAATTAAAGAAATTGCTTGACGAAAAAAGTCTAAATTGGCGACTATGAGAGGCTATGTGAGTTCGTATTATTTACAAGCCGGCAGCTATTGTTGGTTTGTTGGATATTTTACTCGGGCTACTTTGAAGATATGTTTGCAGTTGGTGCAGGCATAGTATTTTAATGAGAAGTAATCGTTCTCGATTTCGTTTCTGAGGGTTATTGATTCTTTTCTGCATCTTGGGCATTTAATCATCTTTGACCCTTCAATCTGAAATTTCGCAATAATTCATAAAAGGGTTGTGTACTAAAAATTATTTTTGTTCATAAAAACACAAGAAACAATACAGAGTTTGTTGTGTTGTCCACTTATCTTGACGAGCAGGGTTCATAGCCATAACATATCGGCTTTGTAGTTAGGTGTTGGTGCATTATCGGCAAAGGCATCAATTTTTTAACTCTCTATGCTTGGATGGCTCGGTAGCCAAAGCAGCCCATCTAAATTTGTCTGCAATTGATAAAAAAGACTTGGGACTGGTAAAAATCTTAAGAGCAGAAGAAAGCCAGATAGAAAGCACTATTAAGAAATCACAGTTAGTATCATTTTTCGGCTATATTTAGCCTTCCAAGTTTCTCTTTTCAAACGTCCGTTACTATTTCTTTTTTGGTGATGGATTTTTTCAAGGTAACAATTATGCCGCTTCTATTGGGGCTATTCTTTATTTAATCTTTTATTCTTAAGTTACCTCTGTGTTTACTATTATGCCCAAAATTGGCAATTACCTTTAAGGGGGGCACAATTAAAAAGAAGACGAATTTTGTAAGGCTCTATTTTTTTCTTCGTAGCACGAAAACAATAGCCGCAATTACTACCAGTAATACCGCTATGGCTAGTATGTAAATTGTGTTGTTTGAAAAAGGTTGGTCTTTGCTTTCTCCCCCTGGAGCTGTACCGATTGCATAAAAAATGCCGTCGTAGGCTCCAAAGTACGCAACTCCATCAACGACTGCGGGAGATGAGTATATGTTGCCATGCGTTTGGTAGCTCCATAGGAATTCCCCGTTGTCCGCGTTGAGTGCATATGCCTTATTGCCCAAAGTTGAAGTAACATATACGATATGACCAATGACAGCTGGCGCAGTAGTTAAGCCCTCATCCATAATGAAAGTCCATTTTTCGGCGCCAGTTGCTGGATCCAGTGCATAGACTTTCTTATCAAAAGCGCCACCCGTATAGAGCAGGTCATTAGCATAGGCTGGGGAAGCTTGTACACATTGGTCATACCCAGTTTCAACCTGCCAAATCAAAGCACCTGTTTGAGCATTTAACGCATAGGTTTGATTATCAAAACTACCAACGTAAACGTTCCCATTTGCTACTACGGGTGCCGACGCAACTACGCTATCAGTCATAAAGTCCCATTTTTTAGCTCCAGTTAATGCGTCAAGCGCATAGATCTTGTGGTCGTATGAACCAAAGTATACAACTCCGTTTTCAACTGCTGGAGGGCAAGTTACAAGACCCTCTGTGGAAAAGTTCCAAATAGGCATACCTAAAAATGCATCAAGAGCATAGAGATTACCATCGTTTGAACCCTCATAAACAACTCCATCTACCACCGTAGGTGAACCTTGGACATCAGAATCAGTAATACACTTCCAGATTTCGGCTCCATTTGAAGCGTTAACTGCATAGATTGCATTGTCATCACAACCAAAGTAGACGATGCCATCAACTACAGCTGGAGACGCATAAATTTTCTCGGATGTTGAGAAACTCCAAAGCATGGTTCCATCTTTAGCATTTAGTGCTACTAAATTATTGTTTGGTCCTTCATTGTATCCTTTATCTGACCAACTAAAATAAACTACCCCGTCCAGTATTGCAGGTGAATCCATCACCCAGCCTGTTGTGTCATAAGTCCAAAGTGTTTGATTATTTGACGGCCCTTCAGCATTGATATACCCCGTATGCGAAGAATCTTTATGATACATTGGCCAAGCATCATTTTGCTGAGCAAAAGTAGCAGGTAGGACTAAAGAAGAACTAAATATAGCTAAGATTATAAATAAATAAAATTTTCTCATTTGGAGCTGACCTATTATTATTTAACGTGAAATAACTATTATTGTTTGTCCCTTATTAATTAGGGATTTGAAACAAATCCACAAAATTGGTTTCACCAGACAAACAAAAAAACTGTGTTCATACTGATTGGATAGGCAAAACCACTATTCGAAGATTGATAGAAACTGCCTTTATTTGATTTGGCAGATATTATGTTGTAGCAAGCTAATTTCCAAAACGGTCAATTAATATCAGAGTCGTCGTCTAATACATGTTTTTTTATACTTCTGCAACAATAATTCTTAAGATCAAGAAGGATGTGTGGCTAGGATGTCCATTGATTATTTGTCTGATGAATTGGCGAAGGCTTTCGGCAACGACAATGAACAGCTTAACATGTTTTTTGAAAAGATGCTGGATGGTTTTGCATACCACAAAGTATTGGTGGACAAGTCAGGCAAACCAGTTGACTATGTTTTTCTTGAGGTTAATAATGCCTTTGAGAAGATGACTGCGCTGAAAAGAGAAAAAATTATCGGGAAAAAAGTGACTGAAGTTCTCATAGGCATTGAGAACGATCCAGCCAACTGGATAAGTGTTTATGGCAGAGTTGCACTAACCGGTGAACCAGTTAAATTTGAGAATTACGCTGAACGATTAGAAAAATGGTTTAAAGTTTCAGCTTATAGCCCAGAAACAGGATACTTTGTTGTACTTTTCGAAGACATCACCGAACGCAAAAAGGCAGAAACAGAACTTTTGCAGGCGAAGAACGATTGGGAAAGAACATTCGATGCCGTTCCTGATTTGATTACAATTATAGACAATAGGCACAATATCGTGCGAACTAACAAAGCAATGGCAAAGCACTTAGGGCTATCTACTGATCAAACCATAGGTAAAAGCTGTTACAAATGCATACATGGAACAAATATTCCCCCTCAATTCTGTCCACATACTAAAACCATGCGAGATGGCAAAGAACATGTCACTGAAGTTCACGAACCTCGTCTCGGTGGTGACTTCATTGTAACTACAACACCCTTATTGGACAAACAAACAAAAATAATCGGCTCTGTACATGTTGCTCGAAACATCACAGAAAGCAAAAAACAAGAAAGAAAAATAAAAGCTTCTAGAGCGATCATCAACAAAGAAAGAAATATCTTGCAGGCCGCCATAAACGGGGCTAAAAATATACATATAGTATATCTTGATCTTAATTTCGATTTCGTACGTGTAAATCAAACTTATGCCGATACCTGCGGAATTAAACCCGAAGAGATGATCGGCAAGAATCACTTTGAACTTTATCCCGACAAAGAAAACGAAGCGATCTTCAAGAAAGTACGAGACACAGGAGTGCCAGCGCACTTTCATGATAAACCCTTTGTTTTTCCAGACCAACCTGAAAGAGGAGTAACTTATTGGGATTGGAGCCTTCAGCCCATCAAAAAGAAAGAAAAAGTTGAGGGGCTAGTTTTTTCTCTGGTAGAGACTACTGAACGTAAAAAAATGGAGCAGCAAGTATTTTCCTCCCTTGAAGAATCAAAGCACCGACAATCTGAAATTTCTGCACTTTTGGAGGCTTCAAGGGCAGTATTGCACAACAAAGAATTTCAAGATTCTGCGAAAGCAATTTTTGATGCTTGTAAAGATCTTCTTGGAGCAACTGCCGGCTATATTGCTCTTTTAAGCGATGACGGAAAAGAGAACGATGTGTTATTTTTAGACGCAGGAGGGCTTCCGTGCACAGTTGATGCTTCGCTTCCAATGCCCATTCGTGGACTGCGAGCTAAAGTATACAATACAGGGGAAGTAGCTTTCGAAAACAATTTCCCCCTTAGCGAATGGGAGAAATTAATGCCCAAAGGTCATGTGAAACTTGACAATGTACTGTTTGCGCCATTAATGATGGAGCATAAAACAGTGGGCGTGATCGGGCTAGCTAACAAGCCTAATGGCTTCGATAAACGTGACGCTGAAATGGCAAAGTCATTTGGAGACATTGCCTCTGTAGCTTTAGCTAATAGCAAGATGTTAGAAATGTTGGAAGAAAATGAAAATGAATTGAAATTACATTCCGAACGTTTGGAGGAAGTAGTTGAAGATCGCACCAAGAAGCTTAGGGAGTCCGAACGTTTAGCTGCCATTGGTGCTACTGCTGGTATGGTTGGTCACGACATTCGTAACCCACTGCAAACTGTTACTGGAGAGGTTTTCTTGGCATTATCAGAGTTAGATTCTTTTCCGGAAAGCAAAGCAAAAGAGAGGATAAAAGAAAGTCTTAAAATAATTGAGGAGCAGACAATTTATGTAAACAAGATTGTTTCCGATCTGCAAGATTTCTCTAAACCATTAAAACCTAATTTTGAACAAGTTGACCTTAAGAAAATCATCCAAGGGATTTTAGCATCTGTAAATATTCAAGATATATCCTCTGGAAGTATACATATTAAAAACGTCTTGGAAAAGGATTTTCCACAGTTCAGTGCTGATTCAACGTTTTTGCAGAGGATACTTCAAAACCTAATCAATAACGCTATTCAAGCCATGCCCAAGGAAGGAACTCTGACTATAAACTCCTTCCATAAGGGCGATAAAGTAAAGATCGTGGTTGAAGACACCGGTGAGGGGATACCTTTAGAATTCAGAGATAAATTATTCACTCCTCTTGTGACATCAAAGTCTAAAGGTCAAGGTTTTGGCTTAGCAGTTGTAAAACGATTAACCGAAGCAATGAATGGTACAGTGAGGTTTGAGAGCCAAAGTGGAAAAGGAACAAAATTCATTGTAGAATTACCTGCTAGCCCCACTGCGACAGGGTAAGTGCCGTGACCGCGAAGATCGCTGCAGTTGGGTAAAACAGATCTGAAACAGTTCAGATTAACTTTAATTCAATAGTAGCTTGTTTAGTGGTGGACTAAAACAAATCCTTATTTTTTTATGTCTTATTTGTATTAGGTAAAATATTGGAAGGTTCGTTTGCCTTAATTTCCTGTTGATGAATTAGTTGATTAGTTGAGTTGTTGTTGTGTGTTGACGCCAACATAATTTTAAAACTATTTCTATGCTCTATTAATATATGTTAGAGGGTGCTTTTGTGAAGAACTATTTGAGAATCAATTCTGAAATTGCAGGGGTACTGGAAAAATACGGGTACTCACAGGACACAATTAGAACAGTCATCAGTTTTTACAGTCAACCAATAAATAACAACAAAACTCAACCGACCTAAAACAAGAACCTAAAGGCACCGCTCTGTAATTCAAGGATCACAAATGACAAAAAAGACGTTTCCCTGAGAATACTACCATTCTTGTCGTTAATTATCACTAACATATTTTCTCAGATTTGTGACTGACTATATACAACAACATGGATTTAATAGTAATAAATCCAAATATCCTAGAGAAAGCAGTATGGTGTCCCAATGGAAAAAAGTTATCTTTCAGGGCATATAATAAACTCGCGGAAAAGTCCATTTTCTGACAAAGCAGTCAGGTTTTCTTTTATGAAAATCGCGATTTGTAAGTGTGGTTTCAAGTTGTTAGTTGTCCCTGATCTTGCGGCAATGAAGAAAGCCATTAAGAACCATTTGTCAAAACATAATTGTGATGAAGAGGGGTTGACCAAAGAAATCCTAATTGCGGTCGCAAATAGAGCAAAAGTAAACGGTTGTATTTGGGGTGGATGCTAACCACTTTAGGTCTTCATTTATGATTTTTCTCAAATTAACTCTAAATGTTGCCTCTTTTTATTTAAATTTGTTAGGATTTTCAAAATTGTCACCCCCCAAGCATCTTAGCAATGTGAACCGAAATATTAGTTAAAGATGTCTTCGGAAAATTTTAAAGGGATACACTAATTCGATTTTGCTGAAACTACATATTTAATTTTTTATTATTGGGTTTTCTCTGCCTTAACCAGCCGCATCTAAGTCCAAGGGGCTCTACTGAATGTCAGTTTTTCAATATTTTAGCCCTCTTTTTTGGAACTAAGACAACGATATGGTATCTATTTAGGGAACATGTTGCCTAAGATAGCACAAACCAGACATCAATTTGTAATATTTATTCTTGTTAAACAAATACTTTTTAAAAAGAATGATAACATCTATTTACAATTCTCTCATTAAGATTAGAGAAAAGACAACAAACCTATTTATCCAAATAATTGAAGGTAATTCCAAAATTGTCTGATTCTGATAAAGAAATTATCCTTAGAGGCAAAATCAGTTGGTCTAAAGTAGTCAATAATGTTTGGGTAAGTATTATCAATCACCTTCGCATTTTGTTCTGCAAATTTTATTGTTGTGAGCGTATTATTTTTAATTGCTGTTAGTTGTTGTATCTGTATTTCTGGTAGTTTTGCGTATACTAAAAAACTCTCTACGGCACGAGCAAAACAGATCATCCCTATGATTTCTGTTGTAATTATTGAAAGACAATGTTTGGGTGGTTTTGTTGCTCTAATTTCAGATAATAGGCGATTTAATTGGGATCTTGAGCTCAGACTATAATAGTCAAATTTGAATTTAATCCATTTTTCTGCATCGAAGAATAGCATGAGTTTGTTTACGTAATAATGATTATAGTGTCTGCCAAGGCTCTCAGTGACTTCAGAGGCAAAGTTAGAATCAACATATTTACTGTATTCATTAATGAAATTAAGGAATTGTTCGCTTTCAGCAAAATCGGTTGCTGCGTAATCCAACAAATGGCAAAACTCTTTTAAAATAATAAACTCGCAATTATCAGTAGTTTTATCCATCAGATTACCTGTGTTGATTGCTATAACGCTTTTATTTTGTTTTGAGGCGTAAGCCTTAGATAGAGCTGGTAAATTCCCTTGGAAATGTTTACAGATTGCTCGAGTGATTTCTTGTTGAAAAACCTTGAGAAGGGACTTATTATCGATGAATAGAATTATTAGAGAATTGTAATCGTTTGCAACTTTTGTTTTCGTGATCAGCTTTTGGCAAATTGTTTTGTAACGACCAAAATCATTTCGAGTTATCGCCCTGTACAATGTTTCCATTAGTCCAACTCATTTGAGTTATTTCTTTTCTATATCTTGAGACAATTATCATTATAGATTAATATAATCTTTGAAACACATTAAACACGTTGGGCAAAAAGGCAAAGTTGTTTGTTAGAAAAAGTTAGTATACCAAAAAATGGTAAGGATTTGGCAGTTTAAATGTCTATTTTTTAGTACAAGTTATTCCAACCTTATATCACTTCTAAGGTATTTTTAGCTTGTTAGTTGTTTTGTTTTCTTGTTCGCGATATGTAACAAGGCCTTGCCAATTTCTTAGAGTCTCCACTTAGATGTATGCTTACTGAAAAAATTTTGATAGATACCGTAAAATTGCATTGATCGCATAAGTGCCCATCTTTAAGTTTTTCATACTTAAAGTTTCCAATCGGAAAGAAAATTTTAGAAAACCAGGTTTAAACAATTATTCTTTAGCAGAATATATAAGAGAGCAATCACTAAAAATTATTAAGAAGAGGAAAAAAATGGATATTGTTGGACTCTTAATACAAATAGTCGTTGCTATAATAGTCATTGCACCAATACTTTGGCTCGTTGGGCGTTCTTTGGCGGGAAAAGACAAAGCAAAATTCACCGACGCAATCTGGATTGTTGTCTTAGGCATAATTATAGGAGCAATAATTGGAGCTTTAATAGGCGGCTTAATAGCATCAATAATAATGTTCTTTGTGTGGCTTCTGCTAATAAAGCACTTCTTTGACTGCGGCTGGCTCAAAGCGTTTGCTATCGCCATAGTCTCAGTTATAGCCTTCATCATCATATTGTTTGTGTTGGCTTTGATAGGAATCGGAATAGGACTTGGCTTGGGCATTTTGGGGATCTAATTCAATCTTCCTCTATTTTTTATTTTTAGAAAATGGTAAAATAAATAATTTTTTCTGATTTTATTTAATCACCATACTATATGTTTTGGGTTGATTAGAAAGTTGACAGAAAAAACTGAAACTGTAGTTTTCACTACTTATAACCCACAAATAATTCTCTATAGTAATTAAATTGTCAATTAGGCTCGTTTGTCAAAGTTTATATAGAAAAATAACTTTATTCAGTTCAGGCAGAAATATTGGACAAATTGAATTCGCATTAGTGGCAATTTCGTCTATTGTTGCTGTAATGAATCCAATTAGTACTGTAGCCGTTTTTTTAATCGGCCAGAAGATCTTAGTCCTGAAAAACAAAGTGAAGTCGTAAAAAAGGCGATGAAAATATCTTTTGCTGTTCTTCTTTTCTTTGCGTTAACAGGTCAACTTATTTTTCAGGTGTTTAATCTCCAGATATAAGCTTTTCAAATAGCAGGCGGAATCTTGTTGATTGTATTTGCATTAAGAATGTTGTCAGAAAAGAGAGTTTATTCATCTGATCGGGAAGAAATTTCAATTATACCACTTGCTTTTCCTCTCACTGCAGGTGTAAGTTACTATAACAACCGTAATATTGTTATTTTCAGAAGCCAATAATATTATTGAAGCAGGCATTGTCTTTTTGGCAATAGTTTTTGGGATTCTTGTATCCTGTTTCGGCATGCTTTATGCACCAACACTTTTTAAGATTTTAGGGAGGTGATGGTTTGCACGTTGCAAGTACATTAATGGCCATTATTGTACTTGCGATAGCAATTCAATTTATTATAAATGGAATCATTGCAGTTATTCCCACTATCTCTCTAAGTTAGTTAATAATCGGTTTGAATTGCCGCAATTTTAACTACAAATTTAACTTTGTTTTAGACCCGTTCATAAAAAACGATTGAAGGTTACAGAGGCAACATTGTTTTGGTAATAATTTCAAGAATGATACTTTTTAGGCAAATGGGTATGAGCTGATAGGAAACAATAAAGAAGTTACACATTACAAAAACAAATTACATGTGAGAAAAAATAGAGACCTTACCTTGTTAAGTGAACTTAAAAGTTACAGGCACTTAAAAATGAAGTTGTAGTCTAAACCCTTTTTTATCGATTTTTAGCAACAAACAGTCATTTCAAATTTTTTTTAAAAAAATAAGTGCTTTTCACTCATTTTCAACATGCTGGCTTTTTTAGAAGTATAGAATTCTGGATATTGATGCTCTTATTTCGGTGACTAAATATCCCTTATGATAACGTTATTTCACACAAAGCAAAAATAGCTTTTAGTCAGGGTTGCAGCTGCTATTTTTCATCATCCATGTGGTCGATATTTAGTACTTCAAGTTCACGATTTCTGTTTAGTAAGAGTTCTGTTTTGCACACAGGGCATTGGATCATTTCTCCAGTTGCAGAATATTTTTGAAAATCTAACCTATTTGAAAAATCGTAACCACATTCTGGACATTGAGTTGTCAAAATTTTTTGCTCCGAAGCAAGATTTAATTATAGCTAGACTTGATAAACATTTCTTTGCTTTTTCTCCTCGTGTTTATTTGGTGTTTGAGGTAAAAGAAATGAGCAACTATCTTTTTTTGAATATACTTTGGTGCATTTTGCTGCTCATTAGGATTGGCCTTTAAATAAATTATAAATAATGCACTAAATACAATTGGTTATAGAGGAATTAGTATTGGATTATAGAACTGCGGCAGTTGTTAGTTGCTGGTTATCTGTGGCATTGATAGCATCTGTTTACATGATAGTGTTTGGGAACCAAATCGGAGATATACTGTTTGGAGTTTTTTTCCCAGTTGGAGGGTTGGTTTTAGTAGCGCTTATAGTGACAATCTACGTCGCTTCAAATAATCACTAAATTAATGAGATTAGTTTTAATCTCCCAAAAAATCTATAAAGCCTCAATAGTTTTATCCACAATATAGTGTTAGTTTGTTATATTTTATTTTTGAAAGCAGACACCTATTTGGGGTTTAGTTTAAATATTTTATAGTATTATTTTTTTCTCAGTTTTGACAAATAATATTTTTAATTCAAATGTATTTAAGTTGAAAAATCAGGCTGATTTATAAATATTGAATCTTGAATAGAATCTCTTTTGTTACAAATTCGCTAATTTTTTCCTAGTGACTTCTATAATATCTTTCGGAATTTTATCCAATCTAAAGGGTGTATCAAAAATTGGTAGGCACATGACGAAAATGCATAAATTCCTATTCTCAATTGTTATTGTAGGAGTTGATGTTTTTGAAGAAAATTGGAGAATTAGTTCAAGAAGCCGATTGGAAAATGGAAAAGCACGTACCTGTTATTGAATGTGTTGACTCTGTGAAGGCTGATGAGCTCTTCGAAGTTAAAGTTACAGTTGGCAGAGAAGTCGCTCATCCGAACACTACAGAGCATCATATTAGTTGGATAACGCTTTTCTTCCTACCTGAAAACGAAAAGTTTCCCTATCAGGTTGGACGTTATGAGTTCGGAGCCCACGGCGCCTCAGCTCAGGGCCCAAATACAAGCACTGTGTATACTCATCATGCGGTGACTGGTTGGATTAAAACAGGTAAGGCAGGAACTTTCTTGGCAGTTTCAATGTGTAACATCCATGGGTTATGGCAGTCTTCAAAAGAAGTTAAGCTCAAATAGACTTTAATTCTTGACTAAGTACATTCGTTTTTCTCTTCTTTTTTTATTTGTTTTATTGAGTCTCTATCTCTCTTCTGCCCTCACTTTGAAATTCCCAAAAAATGTTTCTTATTGTTTCTCAATGATGCCCTAAAATCTGAGAGCACTTATGCTTTCCCTTTTTTAAAAAAAAGAGCGTGTAGTTGCTTATTTTACTGCAACTTTGCGTTTTTGTTTTGGCTCTTTCTTGGGCAGTGTTATTTCAAGTACGCCTTCTGATAAGTTAGCGGAGACGTCGTCTGGTTTTATTTCTTCAGGTAACTCTACTGTTCTGTAGAATGATTCGCAAGCTCGTTCTTTGCATAAATACGCTTGGGTTTTTTTGTCGTATTTCCATCCTGCAGTTCCTGATATGATTATTGCATTGTCTTGTACTTCGATTTCGATGTCTTCTTTTTTGAAGCCGGGCATTTCCGCTTTCAAGATATAGTCCTTTCCTCTGTCTTCCAAGTCTACTGCTGGAACTCTTGTTTCAGGAATTACGGAAAAAACGTTTGCCCAGTTTGCTGGGAAAAGAAGGTCTTCAAAATCTTCTCTAAATCTTGCAAAGGTTTCATCAAAAGCTTGCCAAAGTTCTGATGATTCGGCTGGTGCGAGTACTGTTTTTTTTCTTGAGGAGTTGATGATTGGAGTTGACTTCTTTTTTACTTCTACTTCAGACTTCTTGGAAGGTGCTTCAGCTTTCGCCGGTTTTTTGGTTTCACTCACTAAAATCCCTATAATAACCGTCGGAGCAAGCGTTATTTATTCATTTGTGGTTGTAAATGTGTACCCACATTGTGTGCTATCACCTGAGAACGGTCTTTTTCCAATGTAGATTTTATCATTTAGGTAAATATTTGTCACCTTAAAAAAACATTCTGACTATTTGCTTACTGTCTCAGGAACTCCTATCTTAGAGAGAGTAATTTTGTTGTTGGCTCTCTGTAGTCACACACTTTTAATAAAAGCGTTGAAAATCTTGTTTCAGGGAATTTTTATGGGCTAAGATGAAAGGGAAGGCGGTGCGAATAGATACAAGTAAACGAATCGTATGAAATTAAAAATCAATTTTGTGGCTTTGGCTATAAACAGATAGCCTATCTTAGTAGTTATCCGCCAAGAGAATGTGGTATAGCTACCTTTACAAAAGATCTGATAGATACGATTGAAGAATTATATAGTTTCCATCCTTCGGTTTTGGCAATAAATCAAAAAGGGGGAAATTACGATTACGAAAAAAGAGTAAAAATTAGAATTGACCGTGAAAACAAAGAAGATTACATTCAATTGGCAGAGAATATTAATTCATCAAGTATTGAACTTGTTAATCTCCAGCATGAATTTGGACTTTTCGGGGGAGAATGCGGTGAATACTTGAAATATTTTTTAGAGAACCTCAAAAAGCCCCTTGTTACAACTCTTCATACAGTTTTGCCTGATTTCAATCCAAAATCTTTGGATGTTTTAAAATCTATTACCCGGGCTAGTGCTGCAACTGTTGTTATTTCAAATTCAGCCATTGAAATGCTAAGAAAACAAGAAGTAAATTGTAAAAACATCAAAGTTATCCCACATGGTTGCCCAAACATAGAATTTATTGATACTACAATAGCTAAAAGTACGTTAGGTTTGGAAAATCGGTTGGTTGTCTCTACTTTCGGGCTGATTAGCTGTGGAAAGGGCGTCGAGTATGCTATTCGTGCTCTCGCCAAAGTTGTAGAGAAGGAACCCGATATATTGTATTTGATTATAGGGCAAACCCATCCTGAAGTGAAAAAAACTGAGGGTGAAAAATACCGAAATAGTCTACAACAGCTAGTTTATGAGTTGGGGTTAGAGAGGAATGCTAGATTCATCAACAAGTATCTGTCAAAGCTTGAATTGATTAATTTTCTTCAAGCTAGTGATATCTATTTGACCCCGTATATTTCACCTTATCAGATAAGTAGCGGCGCACTAACGTACGCCGCAGGGGCTGGAAAAGCTATAGTATCCACACCATACTTTCACGCCAAAGACTTATTAGCTAATAATCGAGGATTATTTTGTAAATTTAAAGATTCAATTTCCTTAGCAGAGAGTATCAGTAAGTTGCTAGATGATAAAACTCGAAAAGTCATGCAAAAAAAGTTATACAGATATAGCAGGCGTTTTCTTTGGACCAATGTAGCCCAACAGTACGTCGAACTCTTTAATAAAACCATTAAGGAAAGATAAGTTTTGAGTGAAACACATTCATTTTTTTCTAAAAAGGAGTGGAAAGCTCTGGCTGGAAATGCTTCATTATTATAAAAAAAGTATCGTCTGTATTAGGCTTTATGCATTAATTGATTTGTCTTAGTTAGTTTTTTTGCGCAATAATAATTGCCGTTCTTCTTTCTAAAAACTGGACATTTTCCATCAAAGCAATGACGTAGCCATTGACAAGGCAAATTCACTTCACTAACTCTTGGCATATAATCTTGATTTCTTAGGACTCCAAGCTTGAATTCAAATAGATTTTGAGAAGCCATTACCATAGATTTGCAGCTCAAAATTGTTTTAGTTAACTATGCCTTGATTTATTGTGAGTCGTTAATCAATAAAGTCAAGGAACTATTAATGCTGCCGATTTGCTTAACCTTGGACCGAAGGATGTTTTTTAGTTCATCAATTGAAAGTGCTTTGATCTTAACCAAAAAATCGTAAACGCCATATAGAGCATGAGCTTCCTCTACGCCTTCAATCATCTTTAAACTTTTTAAAACCGTATCATGGGAGTCTAAATCCAAGTTTAATAATACCACTGCAGATATCATACGTTTTGAACCTCGCTATTTTTTACTAGGCAGCTATACTAGTTAAGGCTGTGTTGTTACGGGAGTGAACCCACAACCTGCAACAAAAAATGATATTCAAGTAACAGTTGTTCAAAACCATTTTTTTACCCGTAGAACATCATGTGAAAAGTCAACACTTTTTCAACTGGTTTTTTCTATTGTCGTTTGGTCCTGATTAACTACTGTTACTTTTTGCTTTTGATTTGTGGAACAAAAAACATGAAGTACGTACTTAGCATTGGAGAAAGTGAAAAACCTTTTCAGAATCCAAAAAAGAATCGTGGTCAAAGCGGAAAGATAGTTGTTTGAAGTATATTAACAGCTTTTCAAATAGACTCTCTGAGATAGGTAACGTAAAGCTAATATTGCTCCCAATTTTTACACGCTTAAATAACCTAATCTATCAAAGCATTCGTGTCGCGCTAAGAGCTGATAGAGCTGAAGTTTCCATGCTTGAGATCGCAGGTTCTAAAGCATTAATGTAGGTTACTCTCTCATCAAAGCGGGCTGACGGTAAGTTGGCTAAGGGTTTGAAAACGGGATAGGCCGCTTTCCAGCAATGCTCCAAGATAGATACTTTGCTTTTTTTGAAGACGCCGTCGAACACGTTTTCTTTGATGGGTTCTGGCGAAGAAGCCATAACCAGTGACTCGCCATCGTTTGCTTTTTTGATGCTATAATCAGTTATTGGATGTGCATCTTTTGTTGTCAATATGTTAGCTGGAGGGTCTGACGAATCTTTAAAACCGAAGTAGTCTGGATCCAAAAAACCTTTCATAACCTTTTTATGGACAGTTTGATATGGCTGAGGTTTCCAACTATGGATTGATATGCCCTCAAATTTTATGTCCGCAAATTCCAGAGGTGTGGCTATAATTACTTTGTCAAAAACTTCCATACTGGTTCCACTGTACAACCTGTAAGTGCCTTTAGGAGTCTTCTCAACAGTATCAATTTTTTGACTGAGTTTAATCTTTGCGTTTGATACTTTCGCAAGATGAATGGGTAAAATGCTGTTGCCGTCAGCCAGACTGTATCTTGATCCTGAATAAACCCCAATTAAGGAAGAAATCCCAGCGAACCCCGATAATTCCACGTTTTGAGAGTATATAGCCCTTGTAATGGGTGCTACAATTTCATCGATAAAAGCTTCACTTATCCCTTTTTCAATTAGGCCTTCACAAAAAGGTTTTTTGTACCATTCGTCAAGACATATTGTTTCGAAAATTTTTCTTATGTCATATTGCTTTTTTAGTTCTTCTTGATACAGTTTGGCAATTTGTCCTCTTACTTTCCTGAGAAGAAGATAAGTGCGTGTTAAGCTTAGTTTGTACTTTGCCAAAAGTCTAAGGATAGTGGCCGAAGTCTGTCTATTTGACCTAAAAATAATTTTTGAGCCATTCCAAACTGCGAAATCCAAGGGTTCCTCAGGCGGCATTATTTTCAGTTGCTCAGTATTTGCGATGTCTAAAAGCGTCTTGTTGAATCTGTTGAAGAAGGCAGCACCTAATTCCAAAGTTGCTCCATCTGCATATTGTGTCAGGATTCTGCCGCCTAATCTATCTTGAGCTTCATAGATGGTTACGTTTGTTCCTGGAATGTATTTTCTTGCAAAATAAGCGGCTGAACACCCTCCGATGCCGCCACCAACGATAGCTAAATTCACCATTTTATACTCGAAAATGAATTGCTAAATAACAAGATAAACCTAAGTGAAAAACGTCCTCTCTCTGAGAGAGGCTTTACTCTAAAATATTGTTTGATCTTCAATAAACTACTCAACTTAGGCTAAGATCAAAAAAGTAGCTACTACAACAAAGTCATTTGCTAACATTTCAGGAAATAGCGATTTGCCACCAGATTCTTAGGAGGTAGAAGTATCAACCGTCAAGTTACCCGAACCTGCTACTGTTTGTAGCGATCGCTCAGAATATGGACTCTTCCAAAGTATTAAATGCGATTAGAAATCCATAACTCATTAGAGGGACGGTATACTTGGAAAGGTATCAAGCGGTAGCATTGCTAAAGGAGATAATAGCTCTTGACCTATCCCGAATGATAGCGTTTATCTAAAGGAAAACAAGGGCAAATTTGAATTAGTTTTAAAAGACGATTGCAGCCAAGAACTATAGAACTTCCTTGAACAAAAAACTCTGAACTGGTGCATACAAAGGACATGGGTCTGTGCATTATTTACAAATCATAAGTCTATTGGGTTGTTGGATATTTTACCCTGGCTACTTTAAAGACATGATGGCAGTTGGTGCAGGCATAGTATTTTAGCGAGAAGTAATCGTTCTCGATTTCGTTTCTGGGGCTTGTAGATTGAGTTCTGCATCTTGGGCATTTGAGCATCAAGCAACACTTCAATGAGTTGGTTTCTTGAGATTTAATAAATATGTTGTGCTCTAAAAGTTGAATTTATTCATAAAAAATAAGGAAAACAAAAAAATGATTTGAGTTGTTTATCTTGTCCAGCAGGGGCCATAGCCATAGCTTACCATAGCCGCCTTGATAGTTAGGCGCTGGAACGTTACTGCCAACTGGCGGAGCTATGTATTGGCTTTCATAGGCTTGGTTGGCGCGGTAGCCAAAGCAGTTGCCTATCCAGCCCCAAAAGCCCTCAGCGGGTACCGCAGAGTTCCCGTCTGTACCTGCGAAGTTTTGGGTTTGGTTTTGGACAATTTGGGCTGTTGCTAGCCCCACTGCGGCCAGGGTAAGTGCCGTGACCGCGACGATCGCTATTATTATTTTTGTGTTTGTCATTTTGTTTTATCACCATATACTAATATGTGCATGGAGGCTTAAGGTAGTTGGCTGAAACAAAACTGAAACAGACCTGAAACAGTTCAGATTGACTTTAATTCAATATTAGATTGTTTAGCAGTGGACCAAAAAAGATCCTTAATTCTTCATATCCTATTGGAATTGGGTAAAATATTGGAAGGTTCGTTTGCCTTAATTTCCTGTTGATGAATTAGTTGATTAGTTGAGTTGTTGTTGTGTGTTGACGCCAACATAATTTTAAAACCACTTCTATGCATTATTAAGATATGAGAGGGAATTTATCTGAAGAAGTGTTTGAGAACAAATTCTGAAATCCAAGGGTTATTAGAAAAATACGGGTATCCAAAGGACACAATAAAAACAGTCAAGAGTTTTTACAGCCAACCAATAAACAACAACAATACTTAACCAACCTAAAACGTAGCCTACAAGCTCAAGTTATTCTGAAATGTAGTGTATGCAAACAGTTTCGATTCTGCTAAGGGTGTTTCTTATTTTATTGTTTAGTCCTGTATCTTCTCGTGATTTGTTAGTGTATCCAAAACTATCTATTTTTCGATCTTGTTGAGCTGAAGGGTTTTCAAGTTGCAGGAAAATAATAGAATTGCTTTCTTTTTTAACTTGAAACCATAATTTTGCTTAGAAATTTTTTTTCTCATAGATGCTCTGATACATCCGTTTAATATTTGCTATCAACTGTTGGAAAATTTGCTCTTCGCCATGCTGTCATGCCCCCTAACACATTAAATATTTCGCGGCGACCAGCCCGTCGAAGTATACTAGATGCCAAGCTGGCGCGGTTTCCCACGCTGCAAATAACTGCGGTAGGTCTATCATCAGGAATTTTCTCTAATTCTCCTTTTAAATGACCAACGTGAACATGTAGAGCGTTTCTAATGTAACCGTGATCCCACTCTTCATCAGTTCTTACATCCAATAGAGTCAAATCATCCGCACGTTCTAATCGATCTTTGAGCTCCTGAACAGAAAGCAAACCTAAATGTTCAATGGGACAAGCAGCAGTATACCAAGATTCTAAACCACATGCTTCCTCACCCGAACAAATGTAGCCTTTTATTTGATCATAACCTAACCTGATTAGATAAGAAACCGCGGTTTTCAACTGTTTTTTGCTTTCCAAGACAAGAATGATCGGTTTATCATAAGATAATACCCAACCTGCGTAGCTGGGTATCCCTTGTATCCAGATACTATAGGCACCATTAATGTGAGAACCACCAAAAGCTGAAGGCGTACGTGTATCGACAATCTGAGCGCCTTGTTCAATCCATTTTTGAAATTCAGCTGGAGATAGCGCAGGTGGACTTGGACAAGAAAATAACGATGGTGGACCTTTAACGTTGTATTCCTCCATCTTTTTGAAATAGGGTGGATGTTCTAAGCGTTCAGCAAGCTTGAACTTCACAAATTCTTCGTGTGTCTTTTGTAGCAATGGATTTTGAAGGCGTTCTAAACCAAGCGTACTCCATTCTCGTTCGCTTATTGCTCCACCACATACCGAACCTGCCCCATGAGCAGGGCATAGTATTACGCCCTCACCTAAGGGAAGTATCTTGGTGAATAGGCTTTTGTAGAGGGCTTCTGCGAGTCTCTGCGTCTCTTTTGGACCATATAGGTCAGTGCGTCCGACGTCGCCAACAAATAATATG
This sequence comes from Candidatus Bathyarchaeota archaeon, assembly GCA_963810665.1. Classification (GTDB taxonomy): domain Archaea; phylum Thermoproteota; class Bathyarchaeia; order Bathyarchaeales; family Bathycorpusculaceae; genus Bathycorpusculum. The sequence continues at coordinate 29,096 of CAWEOM010000026.1, forward strand.
TCGCCAGTAAAAACCATGAAGGCGGTTTTTTCCAAATTTGAATCATACAACGCATAAGACATGCTCTCATCAGTATGACCTGGTGTGTGAATAGCAACTATTTTTTTCCTCCCGAAATGAAGGATTTGTTTATCAGTCAAGGTCTCTCCATATTTGAAATCTAAGCCTGGACCATGATAAATTCTTGCTCCGGTCAGGTGAGAAAGCTCTCTAGAACCGATGACATAATCTTCATTACGATGCGTCTCTAAAATGGACGTGATCTTACTCTCTTCTCTTCGGGCAAGCTCAAGGTAGATTTGACAGTCACGTCGCGGATCAATTACTACTGCTTCTTTGTCGGAGCTCAAAAAATATGAGATGTGAGCTAAGCCTTCTGACCTTATGCGTTCAAAAATCAACTCATTTCCCAATAATATTTCACTAAAATGATTATTAAAGATATTTGGAGTTTAGAGTAGCTTATGTGTGACTGGTTTTTTTGAATCTTAGTCAATATATTGGTTATTGGTAATTGAGTTAGTTAAAGAACTTTGGGACATTTGAGAGGAGGTGTTGTTTTGATGTGTGGATCGCATATGGGCTATGGAGGACATAGACTTTGCTTTATGACTGTTGAAGAAGAGATCGAAATGCTGGAAAAAGGAAAAGAATACTTTGAGGCCCAGATAAAAAATATAGATGATAGGCTAAAAAAACTCAAAGCTTAGCTCCAACGTATGTCTGACACTTCTTCCCTTTTTTAGTCCAGTGGGCGTCCTTAAAAACTGCTTTAAGTTGCTAACATTTAATCTGTATTTCCTTTCTGTAAACTAATTTTATTTGTATTATTACAGTACTAATTAGTTAGCACCCGTAAGAACACAACAGAAAGTAAATCAATCAAGACCGATTATTTTGGTGTGTCAGAATGCGGTTTCCGATTAGACCGAAAAGATACGAAAATCGTCAAAATCGCCAGGACTGTGTATACTGCGATAATAATTATTGCTTGATCTATATCTCCAATTTCCCATGTAAAAACAACGTATGGAGACAAAAATATTGCGATGACAATAGCATACAAAATAGTAGTTTTTGTGTAAACCAAACTATTCTCTCCTTATCTTGTTTTAACTTCTGCTCTTTAATGTATTATAGTTTAGGGCTTATACTCATTGCCCATAGCAAAAAGTGCGGGATTTTAGTTTTTGCTAATTCCTGTTTGGCTCGACCTGCAAAGGATGTATTACATATAAAATAAAGGGAAAACTTATAAAACAAATTCACCCAATTAAGGTTAAACAGCTAAAAACTTTGGAGAGTTTTGTCTTTGAAGGGTACATATATTTGGGTATTAGGCTTCTTTTCTCTACTATCTGCGGCAAACGTTGTTAATGCAACAATAATGTGGTTCGCGTCCGGGCCTACCAGCACATTTGAACCATATTTGCTTGAGGGCGTATCGCTTCCAGTTTATGTCTATGCATTGATTTCTATACTTGTGACTTTGGCTTTGCTTGGTGGTACTTCTCATATGGTTGTGAGTAAACTCTCGGTTGTGGATCAGGTAAGGGAACTTGATGAAAAAACCAGTAGCTTACAGATTAAACAAGATGCTCAGCAGAGAAACTTGGTTGCTATCCAGGATAAAATATCTCAAGTTGATGAAAGTGTAGATCAGATAGGTTCCAAACTTTCTGCACAACTTAGTAATCAAGCAGATACACTTAAGAAGACTTGGGAAGCTGGTAATAAAGCACTGGATAACAAAACCAGCAAATTGCAGGCTGGTCAAGAATCTCAACAGGAAATTTTGACGACTGTTCAAACTAAAGTATCTGAAGTTGACGAAAATCTAGAGGCAACAAACAAAAGATTAATTGATGAGCTTACCAGTCAAGGAGAAGAGATAAAGCAGTCTGTAGAGGCTAAGGATCAAAATCAGCAGAAACTCTTAGAGGGTTTGCAAGGGCGAATCTTTTTCGTTGATGAAAGTTTAACCAATGTCGAAAAGAAACTTGGCGAACAGGAAGAATTAATGAAAACCTTGGACACTAATTCAGCTAAAAACGTAAATTCTCAACTTACTATTGTTAAAGACACATTAGCAAAACTTGAATTAGATGACGGTAGGACTGTTGCATCAATCGAGAAACAAAGAACTGAAATTAGTGAAATCAGACAAAAGCTGGAAAGATTGGAAGCTTCACTGGTCCAGCCCAAGTCGATGATTAAAAGCAACAGTAACGTGGAGGACATTAAAGGAATAGGGCCAAACAAAGCGGCTGAACTCAAGAATGTTGGTATAACAAGTGCAAGCGATCTTATCATGGCTGACCCAAAAGTTATTGCAGACGCAATGGGTTCAACTGAAAAAACTGTTGAAAAGTTGCAAGGACGCGCACAGCTCCAAATGATTCCCGGCATTAAAGAGAAGGACCTTTTATTATTAGAAGAACTTGATATAACTGATAGAAAAAAACTTTCCACACAAGATCCAATTGAGCTCGGTAAAAAAATTAATGCTATCTTTAAAGTAAATCTCGCAAAAGGAAAAGTTGAAGAAAATGAACGGCCGACAATTGAAGAAGTAGATTCTTGGATAAAGTTCACAAAAGCATAGACATCAAAAACATTTTTTCTTATTTTTAAACTTTTTTCTCTTGGACACTATTTAATCACCTAATTCCACGGGATTCAAAAGGGGCAGTTTCAGAGAACAGATCCTTGGATTAGATGTGATAATTTGCTTCTAAACTGAGATAATTGGTACTTAGCAATTAACGCTGAAGGTAAGATGGACTTTGATGGTTTTTTGCTGTAGCTGAACTAATTCAAATATACAACACCTTTGTCTTTGCCATGACGAATTTTGGTAATGTATACGGCTAATTCCGTTTTTTCACGTAACCTACCTACATAAATTGGCAGCTTGAAATGGCAGAATATCAGTAATTGAACTCAAAAAAAGAAGGGGTGTTTAGAGTTTTTCGGGAGCGCAGAGATTTTCCGCTTTGGCAGCTGTTCGCATGCAGCATTGACAGATGTATTTGGCGTCTTTCACAAGCGGCTTTATCTTCTCTATAGGTACTTTGTCCTCTACCATTTTGCAGAGGTGATTTTCATGACCTGGGTGCGGTTGATCTTTCGACAAAATATTTCACCTAAATTAATGGCGCAATAATATTAAATATACTCTTGTGATTGTGTCCCCACAGCAACAAGCTAACTCGCTATTTTAGTGCTCAATCTATTCAAAATTTGTTTTATAAAAAGTTGGTAAATGCCTGAATGATTTATTTCCTAAAACATTTAAAAAACTCGCTTTCGGTGTCTAATTAAATCACAATACCTGCCACAAAAAAACTTAAAAATTAATAATAAAATTCAAAAAAGCCTATCGTCTGAAAAGGCGAATAATCTCAGAAACTTTCTTGACAACCCCACGAGGTTATAATCCTGTCCAATTTCGAAGCATAAAGATCTTCTTTCTGCCCCTTTTTATCTCTGCTTCCATTCCTTTTTTCCTTTGTTTTTAGTTTGGTTTGTTTGTTTTTCATTTTTCGGTTTGTTTTTCGTTTTACTTTTTATCTTGATTACCATCCTTCATTATCAATATGTACTGCGTCCTTATCCGTTTTGCCTTCTACAACCTATCTGGGTGCTTTACCTTTTTTAGGTACGGCTGGCAAAACAATACAAAAACTTGAACCAGTGAATAAAAAAAATAACCTCCACTTTACTATAAAATGGCTATAGCACACAATAAATTTTAGATTTGAATCGAGTAATGAAAAAACAATATACAAAATTATTCCTCTGGAGTCGAACTTAAAAGAAGAAGAAGCACCGAACCACCACCTAATTTCTTCTATTGACATGAAACTCTCTCTTCCAAAGAACGTTCAAACATAGACTTCCCCTCAAACTGCAAAGCAGAATCCATGAATAATAAAAACTGAAACATCTGGTCTAAAGACTGATTCCAGACTAAAAATCTAAAAAAACTCTTGCTGCATTTCGAAAAATAACTGCCCTAAATATGTAGAAAAACTATGAAAAAGCGAAATAATCGTCTATTTCGAGAATGGATACTCTAAACAATTTGGATAAAGTTGCCAATTCCTCTTTGCATAGCCTTGTCGTAAGCAATTTTAGCTGTCACCGCATCCTGAACTGCTAATCCAGTTGATGTGAACACAGTGATCTCATCATCATCCTTTCTACCGGGTTTTAGCCCTGCAGCTATTTCCCCAATTTCAGCCCATATATCTTCCTTCGTTATTATTTTATCTCTCAATAATAAAGGGACATTTATTTCTCCACTATGCGCGGCTTGCGCCCAATCATCAATTACATTTTTTGCCCTTTTCAAAATGAGCGGATCAAGCTCTTCTTTCCCAAACGCATCAGCGCCTATGCAATTAATATGCATGCCATCAGATATCATATCATCCATCACCAAAGGTGTTTTAGACGGAGTTGTCGTTACCACAATGTCAGCGCCTTCTACTGTATTTCTCACATTTTCTTCAAGAACAAACTTACACAAATGACCATACTCTCTTTCAATTTCAGAAAGAAAAACACTTTCCGTCTCAGGATGCCTACTCCAAATTCTAATCTCTTCCAGCTTACCATAAACTTCCAGAAGCGCCATCAACTGTGTTCTTGCTTGATGACCAGCGCCTACAAATCCAACTACTCGAGCGTCTTTTCTTGCAAGAAACTTCGCAGCAATTCCACCTGCTGCTCCAGTTCTCATATCTGTTATCGTTGTCCCACCCATAATAGCCAGCGGGAACCCCCGTGAAGGATCAACTAAAACAATAACAGCCATAACAGTAGGAAGCTCGTTTTTGGCGGGATTGTCTGGATGAACATTGACTATTTTGACAGCTGATATGTCTAGCTCTTCAAGGTAGCTAGGCATTGTTCTCAAATCACCATTATATTTATTAAAGTTTAAGTAGATCTTTGCGGGCATTTGAACCCGGCCAATACCCTTCTGTTTGAAAGCTAATTCAACTGCTTCCATAACTTCAGACATAGAAAGGAGTCCTTTTACCTGCTTGTCCGTTAACAAAAGAGTCTCCAATTTATCCTCTCCAAAAGATACATCACATATACTTTTCCAAAAGCACTAATAAAATTTTGCGTGATTTTCACAAAGTAATTAAGAAAAACCAATTGAGTATCAAAGCATACTCAAGTTGTAATATCTGTTTATTAATGTTAGGGCCAGGCAGAATGCTCCTTAAAAAAATACGCTGCTCTTTTCAATATATAGCAAAAAATTAATAACCCGTATCAAATGATCCCTCAGAATGATCATTTAGCACAACTTGTCCTTAAGACACATGATAGATATTACGCCTGGCACCTGATGAGTTTCTCTAGAATTTTATTCGATCGTTGATGTTTATTTTGTTGCTTTCTATGCGAAAAACTGATTTTCAAGTTAAATAGTTAAAAAATACTCACATAATTTAAAAGATAATTAATATATGTTAAAAAAATTACTTGATTTTTTCCGTTTATTCAAATAATAATGAATCTTTTGTAAACAATCTTTATTAACTAAAGCCCCCACTTCAGAGGGCAAGGTAGGCTAACTTTCGAGAAAGTCTCCCTTACAAAAATTAAAAGGAAAAGAAAAGAAAAATGAAAACCAAAAACATAATCGGAATGCTACTATTGATAGCATTCGTAGCTTCAATCATTACAACAATACCAATAAACAATACAGCAACAGCACAAGATGCACCTACACAAAGAACCTATCCAATTATCGACGCTATCCCTAACCCTGTAGGCGTTGGGCAAGAAACGCTCATAAAAACAGGCATCCTACAGCCCTTAGGAAGCGTAGAATTGGGTTGGACTGGCGTTACAGTAACAATCGTTAAACCAGACAACACAACAGAGACACTTGGACCTTTCAAAACTGACTCAACAGGATCAACTTTTAGTGACTACGTTCCAGATCAAATCGGCACATACAAATTGACAACACACTTCCCAGAACAAGAAAACCTAGTAGGCTTCATGGACATGGAAAGAGGCGCATTCATAGCTGCAGGCACAGTAATGCTTGCAAGCACCAGCGAAGAATTTGATCTCGTTGTCCAAGAAGAACCACTACCATCTTATCCAGGCCATGCTCTACCAACAGAATACTGGAGCCGACCAATTGACCCACAACTCAGAGAATGGTTCTCAATCTCAGGTAACTGGGTTGCAAGACCAGACAACTCTATAGCACTATACAATGACGATGCACCAGAAACAGCACACGTACTATTTGCAAACGAGCTAACCACTGGCGGCCTTATGGGCGGCGTATACGGCGACAACATTGCATCATCTGCAGAAGGTGGAGATGCATATGAAGGCAAATTCCCAGGCTCAGTAGTACTCAACGGAATTCTCTACTACCAAAGAACAGACACTAGAGCCGAAAGAGCACCAGCAATCATCGCAGTAGATTTACACACTGGCGAGGAATGGCTATTCAAAAACAACACTATACTCTCATTCGGTCAGATTCTCTACTTTAACAGCTACAACTATGACGGCACATTCTCATACATATGGTCAACATCAGGCAGCACATATACAGCATATGATCCTTTCACAGGCAATCAACAAATGCAATTCATTAACGTACCTTCAGGCGTTAGAGCCTTTGGTCCTAGCGGCGAAATCTTGATCTACCAAATCGACTACAACAACGACTGGATGGCACTATGGAACTCAACTGACTGCGGACTACAAACTGCAGTTATTGGCACTCCTGACTATGGCAGTTGGGGCAACACAGCACACGGACAAAATACTAGACGGCTCAAACCCAAGATCCTGGTCATGGAACGTAACAATTCCAGACGGATTAACCGCAGGTACCTCATTCTTTGCACCTATTCTAAAAATTATGCCTGACAGAGTAATGTCAATGGATAAAAATCAGACTATGGTTAGAGTTTGGGCACTAAACACTGAAAACTTGAGAGGCGCAACAAGCACAAACAAACTATTCGACGAAACATGGCAAGCACCAGCTTCATGGTTAGAAGGTTCTAACACACTTCACTATGTCGGCGCAACAGACCAAGCAACCTATATAGGCCCAGATGGTCACGAACAATCCGGTGTTATGGCACTTATGGAACAAAGAAGAAAGAGCCCATTATGGCTTTAGCACAACTACCGGTAAATACCTCTGGAAAACCGCATCTGAAAACTACGGCGACGCTTACGGTTGGGGTAACGCAGAGCACACATGGTACTTTGCATATGGCAAACTCTACTCAACCGGCATCGGCGGCTACTTATACGCATATGACCTACAAACAGGCGCTACTGCATGGACCTATGCAATGACTGATCCTTACAATGAACCTGTAACTGGCAATAGATGGTGGGGATGGATCGACCTCATTGCTGATGGCAAAATCTACTTTGGCACTCTAGAACACTCAGCAGAACAACCAATACCCAAGAGGCGCACCATACATCTGCGTTAACGCAACTGACGGCACTGAAATCTGGCGCGCAAACGGCATGTTCCGTGAAACCCGATGGGGTGGTAACGGTGTCATGGGCGACAGCATAATCGCAACAATGGACACATACGACCAACGCGTATACGCAATCGGCAAAGGACCAACCGCTCTAACAGCAACAGCACCAGACGTATCACTTGATTTCGGCAAACAAGTCGTAATAAAAGGATCCGTCACAGACATTTCACCAGGCACACAACGCTACGATTTAACATCACGATTCCCTAACGGAGTCGCAGCAGTCTCTGACGAAAGCCAAACCCAATGGATGCTCTACGTATACAAACAATTCAGCCAACCAACCAACGCAACCGGTGTCCCAGTCTCTATCGATGTCGTTGACGCAAACGGCAACTATAGAAACATAGGCACAACCACAAGCGATGCAACCGGCTTCTACAGCTTCAACTGGACACCAGACATCTCAGGCAAATACACAGTCATCGTTAGCTTCGCAGGCTCCAAAGCATATTATGGATCATATGCACAAACAGCCTTCGTAGTTGATGAAGCAGCAATGGCAACTCCTGCACCAACAGAAACTCCAGGATCAATGACTGACGCATACTTCGTTCCAGCAGTTGTCGGTATTATTCTTGCAATTGTCCTAGTTGGACTTGCAACTATACTACTGCTCAGAAAACGACCATAAAGCTACAACAAAAAAACAACAAACTACATCCTTTTTTCTTTTTTTAATCAATTTTAAGAGCTTAATTTTCTATCAAAACATAACATTTCCTCCATTTAACCAATATAGCAACTCTACGCAAGGCAGCATCTGTTAAGCAACCGATATTTCCCTTGTTACTGTTCCATGACAGTCACAAACCGTTATGTAGCCAAAAATTAACTAGGCAATGAAACATATGGCTGATATTATTTCTGTAAAAAACCTAACACAAGTCTACTCAGATGGAACAAAAGCCGTTGATGACATTTCCTTTAATGTAAAGCAGGGCGAATTTTTCGGATTTTTAGGTCCAAACGGCGCTGGCAAGAGCACAACCATTAAAATTCTAACCACTCTATTGCGTAAAACCTCTGGCGTCGTAACCCTAGCGGGGTACAATATTGATTCAGAGGCAGCTGCCATCCGTAAAGTAATTGGTGTTCAAAGCCAAGAAACTACAGTTGATGGCGACTTAACAGGTCGGGAAAACATTACTCTACAAGGACATTTCCAACAAATGTCTGGGGCAGCACTAAAAAAACGAGTTGATGAACTGCTTAAGCTGGTGGGCCTTGAAACAGCCGCTGATAAAAGAGCACGCAACTACTCGGGGGGAATGAAAAAACGTCTGGATTTAGCCACCGCACTTGTACATAAACCCGAATTAATTTTTTTAGATGAACCCACAACTGGTTTAGATCCACAGTCTCGACTTGCAATTTGGTCTTATCTTGAACAGTTAAACAAGCAAGGTACAACCATTTTCTTAACAACGCAGTACCTTGAAGAAGCAGATAGACTCTGTAAGCGTTTAGCCATTATCGATTTTGGAAAAATAGTTGCAAGCGGTTCACCAATTGAGTTGAAACACGAAATTGGAGCTGACTCAATTAGGATTGGGCTTGAGAGCTGTGAGACGGACCGTGAGACCGCAAAAAACATAATAAAAACGATGACTGGTGTTAAAGAAATAATCAACTCTGAAGAATGCATCAACGTTTATGCTGAAAACGCAGCATCTTTAATTGCTGATATCGTACGGGCTTTGGATAGCTCAAACATAAGGCTTACTTCTGTAACATTTTCGCAGCCATCTTTAGATGATGTATTTACAAAGCATACAGGACATACAATACGCGCGGAAGCGTTGGTTAAAGCTTCAAGTGAGATGTTAGGAGGAAGACGCTAAAATGACGTTACTCTCCGACACACGATATTTATTTGTACGATACCTCCAAAAACTCGTCCGTAATCCCATTCTGCTGTTTTTTTCACTTTTCCAACCAATCATTTTCCTCGTATTATTTACACAATTGTTAACTAGACTATCAAACTTCCCGGGAATCCTTCCCCCGGGAGTTAGCTACCTACAATTTGCAACGGCAGGTATACTTCTCCAAAACGCCTTCGGAAGCGCACTTCAATCAGGCACATCAATAGTTCTTGATATAGACTCAGGCTTTCTCCAGAAAATGCTGGTAACACCACTGCGACGTCCAGCAATTTTATTGGGCAGACTAACCAGCGATGCATTTAGAGTAGCTCTACAATCAGCCATTATTTTGGGTCTTGCGTATGCATTAGGTGCAACTGTTACCACCGGCATCATAGGCATTTTGCTCATCTTTTTCACTATTGCCTTTTTTGGGCTTGCATGGTCAGGCATCTCTTTAGCAATAGGCATGAAAACCAGAAGTTCCGAAACAGTGTTCGCTATCGGTGGGTTCATAACTTTTCCGCTGCTTTTTTTGAGCCCCGCATTGTTTCCGATTAGTTTTCTACCCATTTGGGTGCAAAACGTATCGATGTTTAACCCAATAAGCTATGCTGTAAACGCCTGTCGTGTGCTTATGATTGATGGTTTTGATTGGGGCACAATACTTCCTGCTTGGGGGGTAATAGGGTTGGTCGCACTGATTACGATGAGCGCAACACTCTACCAATTCAGAAAAGTAGTCAGTTAATCATTCACGCCCTCTTTTTATTTCAATACTTATCTATAGTTATCGCTATTTACAATTGACTACATATATTAAACTAATAATATTAAGAAAAACTTGCATTTTATGTAACAACTAATATACTTGAACACCAAACTATTGTTCTTTTAAGCTAAAACTATACTGAACACAGGAGCGACACCTTGCTTACCAAAGTTTGGAACACACTCAACGGCTTATCTTCCAAAAAACCGTTAAAGTACACCCTCTATCTCTCCGCAATCGCCGTATTCTTTGCTTTAATTCTAATCCCCCCCATCATCGGCATCTTAACCAAAGCAGGATCCGTGCAATACATTTTTTCAGATCCAGCCTTGATGAATACCGCTTTAGGTGCTATTGCTGCATCCTTCATCATTGGTCTTGTGGTTGCTGGCTTGGACTTGCTAGCTGGTATTCCATTGGCATGGCTCATCACCCGCGGAAAATCACGATGGCTAACGGTTCTAGACACTTTAGCTGACCTCCCCTTTGTCGTACCAACCGCTGCCCTTGGATATTCTCTTCTACTCTTCTGGAGTTCGAATGGAGGAATATCTGATCTGTTTGGACAACCCTTTGTTTCGCCAGGTTGGCTCTTGGTTATGCTCCTCCACTTTACTTTCTCATTTCCAGTAGTTGTTCGAGTAATTGTCGGTGCATTACTTGATTACAAGATGGAGTATGAACGTGCTTCACGTACACTTGGAGCTCCACCTTTAACGGCTTCAAGAACCGTAACTTTCCCAATAATTAAGCCATCATTAATTGCAGCATTCACTCTTGCCTTTGCAAGGTCCCTTTCTGAAACGGGCGCGACCTTCATTGTAGCTGCGGGCGTTTTCCTCAACGGTCCAGTATTTATCCAAACAGTAAGTAACCAATTAAAAAGCGGCGCAATTTCACAAGCAACCTATGAGGGGGCAACAGTTTTTGCCAGCATAATTTTAATTACTGTATCATTAACAATATTTGGATTGATACGTAGTTCGTAGGTCAGAGATTAAAGCTGCCATTTGGCCATGGTTTGCCCGTTTTTGAAAAGAAACTTAGCTACAAAAAAGTCAGCTTGGGCACGCAACGGCATCGCTATCAGTGTTTTCCTAATTATCGTCTTAATCCCTTCCCTTTTCGTTTCATTACCTGCATTCCAAGCTGTCACGACGGGAAACACTTTAACGGAGGCTTTTACGGGTTCAGGAATTTGGGCAAGCTATTGGCAAAGTCTGCTTCTATCTTACGGTTTAGGCGCAATAGTTACAGTGCTGGGTATTGCGCTGGGTTTACCGATGGCTATACTTATTGCCCGCAAAACTTTCGGCAAATGGATATCTGTGATTCTTGATACTTTAATCAATGTTCCAATAATAGTTCCCTCGATAGCTCTTGGGATTTCATTAAAATTTTTCTGGAGCAGTGTTTCTGGATTCCCCGAGTTTCTACTATTGGTATTTGCTCACCTCGCAATTACCTACCCTTATTTCGTACGTTCAATGTCTGCCGCTATGGAGAGGATAAGCCTTGACATGGAGGAAGCAGCAAAAACGTTGGGGGCTAAACCATTTACTGTTTTCCGTACAATAGTGTGGCCGATAACAAAATACTCCATCCTTTCAGGCGCAATTATCGTTTTCACCCGCAGCGTAAGTGAAACAGGTGCAAGTCTAGCTGTAGCCTCCAAATTGCAAACGGCGCCTGTTTTGATTGTTAACTGGGTTAATTCCGTGAGAGGATCCATAACACCCATCGCCGGTGTCAACGAATTAACCGTTGGTTTAGCATGCGGTTTGTTGATTCTATTCAGCTTTATCATACTATTGGTTCTAAGGCTTTTAACTAAAAGAGGAAAGACTTAGCATGATAACTAATAAAAATACTGAAATCTCAATGAAGGGAGAGAACTGACATGCCGGACGTAAGAGTTGTAAACGTTACTAAAAAATATGATACAGTCTTCGCATTAGACAACGTTAGCTTAACCATCCATGACCAAGAATACTTTTCATTGCTGGGTCCAAGTGGCTGCGGCAAAACTACCCTTCTACGTGTAATTGCAGGACTAATCGACCCTGACAGCGGAGAAATCTACATCGGCGATCGAAGTGTCGATAAGGACCCGCCTGAAGACCGCGACATCGGTTTTGTATTTCAAACATTCGCCTTGTTTCCACACATGACCGCATGGAGTAACGTGCTCTATGGTCCTAAAGTAAAGAATTATGATGCAAAGCAAGCAGAAACCATCGGGCACGAAGTGCTCGAACTTGTAAAGCTCAATGAGCGTTTAAACGCTTATCCAAGTGAACTTAGCGGGGGAATGATGCAGCGAATCGCAGTTGCCCGAGCTTTGGCTGCTGGGGCAAAAACATTACTTTTAGATGAACCTCTAGGGCAACTGGACGCTAAAGTACGCAATGAAATCCGCTACGAAATTCGTAGGATGGCTAAAGATCTCAAGTTGACAGCGATTCATGTAACGCATGATCAAGCGGAAGCAATGTCTATCTCCGATAGGATTGCCGTAATGAAGAAGGGCAAAATCGTGCAGATAGGCTCACCCAAGGAACTCTATATGTATCCCAACAGTTTGTTTGTTGCTCATTTTATCGGAGAATCCAACTTTTTAGAAGGATCCATCACTAAAATCAGCGGCAAAGACGTAGAAATCGAGTTACGGCAAGGACTAAAAGTTAAGGCTATAAACGAACGCAATATCCCTGAAGAGGAACGTGTAGTCTTAGCAATTAGACCTGAAACCTGTGACATGAAAAAGGGGCATATAAACGCTGAAAATGCATTGGTAGGGAAAGTTGAAAAAACCACCTTTGAAGGCACGATTGTTCGCTATGAAATTAGGCTTGAAAATGGCGACCGGTTCGTTATAAATCGACCTTCTTTAACTGAAGATTGGGTTAACATAGGCGAAGAGGTTACTATCACTTATTCCTTGAAAAAGGCGCATCTGTTTCCTTATCCCGAGAACGGATTGAGTGATGAAATATCTGTTTAAGCGATGTTACTTGTAGGTAATATCCTATAAAATTTGGGAAAATGATGAAACTTTACACAATTTGCTTCTCAAAATTTAAAAGCAAGTGTGATGTTTTTACTGAACTATCTCGGGGCAGTATAGGAGAATAATGCAGTGGAGGAGAGCACACTAGGCAACCTACAGAAATACTCCCATTGTCTTCCAATCGTTCAATGGGTGTTTTCGGAAAATTTTGTTCATTTGCCCAGTAACTATGCAGATAAACTTAAATATGGTCATACCGACGCTCTTGGATATAATAAGTGCAGGTTTAGCTCTACTCTTGAGGCAGCTTTAATGAATAAAAGCATGAAAGGAGAGAAAATAGTATGATTGTTGAAGCCCTCATCGCATTCGTCTTGATCTTTGTTTCCACCCTTGCGATATACGTTTTGGGAAAAAACTCTGCTCCTAAAACGACTGAAAGTGAAAATGAGCAGGCTGCATATGCTTGTGGAGAGAAAGTAACTTTTCAAGGGCTAAAAATCAATGTTTCGCTCTACAAATATCTGATTTACTTCATCGTGTTTGACTCATCCGTTCTTGTTCTTGCTTTTGTTTCTTTAGCATTTGCATCAACCAATCCGCTTCTGTTAATTCTTTATCTAGGCATAATTCTTGCAGCAGGTTTAGTTATAGTTGAAGGAGGACAAGATTAATGACTGATACAAAAACTTGGGCCCGTGTAAAATCTCCATGGGTTTTGCACTTTAACTCGGGAGCATGCAATGGCTGCGACATTGAAATCGTAGCTTTGCTTACACCAAAATATGACGTTGAGCGCTTCGGAATAAAACTTGAGCCTTCTCCACGACATGCCGACGTTTTACTAGTAACGGGTGCTGTTACCCTACAATGTGCTGAACGGCTGAAACGCGTTTACGACCAGATGCCTCAACCCAAATTCGTCGTTGCTATCGGCGCATGTGCCTGCAGCGGAGGAGTTTTCGAAGGCAACTACAACGTACTCGGCGGAGTCGACAAAGTGATTCCCGTTACAGCTTACATACCAGGTTGCCCCCCGCGTCCAGAAGCCATAATCGATGGCGTTGTAAAGCTTCTTAATGCGATAAACCCGCCTAAAGAGAAAAAATCCAAAACCCCAAAAGAGGATGTTAAGCCTGAAGTTGCCCAAGAAGCAGCTCCAGCAATTGAGGAGGTAAAACAAATTGTCAAACAATAATTTAGATATTATTAGCATAGTTGAATCAAAATTCGGCGATAAAATTCAAGTTCAAAGAGGTACTCTTGGAGATGCCACCATAATCGCAAACAACGGTTTGCATCGTGACGTACTGAAAGTCATGGTTGATGCCGACGAAAAAACAGGCATAACATCCATAACTGGAATAGATTTAGGCAAGACCTTGGGTGTCTACTATCATGTACACACATCCAAACCGTTCATAACAATTAAAGCTGAAGTCCCTAAAGAGAACCCCAAAATAAAAACAGTTGTCGATATTCATCCTGGTGCCGCTTTCCATGAACTGGAAGTGACCGACCTCCTCGGAGTAGTGTTTGAAGGTAATGAATTTCAAGGACACTTTGTTCTCTCAGAAAACTGGCCCGACGGAGTTTACCCCTTAAGAAAGGACATTGACCTAAAAAGCGTTAAGCTTGTTCCAACACCTCAACGTGAAGCCAACACATCCGCTGAAGGTAGACTCGTTAAAATAATCATAGGTCCACAGCATCCTGCCCTTTTAGAACCGGAAAAATTCTCAATTACCGTAGATGGAGAAACAGTAACAAAGGTTGACCCAAGAATTGGTTACGTACATCGTGGAATAGAGAAAACAACTGAATCGCGTACCTACTTGCAAGACATTTACCTAGTTGAGCGCGTTTGTGGTATATGCAACGCTTGTCATGCTTATGGTTTCGTCGAGACTGTTGAAAAAATACTTAAGCCCTCTATTCCTGAACGCGCTCAGTATCTTAGAGTTGTCGCTTTAGAACTTAACCGTTTGCATAGTCACCTTCTGACTTTAGGTCACGCAGGCTTAGAAATTGGGTATGAAACCCTCTTCCAGTACTTCTGGAGAGATCGCGAACCTATAATGGATATAATTGAATTAACCAGCGGGAACCGCGTTATGAGTTCATTAATGTCAATTGGCGGTGTTCGTCGTGACATAACTCCTGAGCAGATCCCAAAAATAAAATCAATCCTAAAAGATTTCCGGGGCAAAATGCCTTTCTACAGAAAACTTTACCAAGAAGAGCCTTCCCTTCGCCTACGCATGAAGGACGTCGGAACACTTAGCAGAAAGGACGCACTAAACCTTTCAGTCGTGGGTCCAGTAGCTCGTGGTTCAGGAGTGGATATCGATGTACGCAAAGACCAACCCTATGCTGCCTATCGTGAGATTCCTTTCAAAGAAATAGTTTACCCTGATGGCGATACATGGGCACGAATGAACGTTCGTCTCGACGAAGTAGAAGAAAGCATTAACATCATAGATTATGTTGTTGACCATCTGCCTTCGGGTCCAATTCGAGTTGATGTTCCCAGAAGTGTACCTGTAGGAGAAGCAGTATGCTCTCAGGAAGCTCCACGAGGTGAACTCTTCTACTACGTAAAGAGTAACGGAACAGACATGCCTGACCGGGTCAAAATCCGTACGCCAACGTTCGCTAACATTCCAGCGTTCCTTAAGACAGCAATAGGTGAGAGTATAGCTGATGTTCCATCAAACTTTGTTAGCTTAGACCCTTGCTTCTCATGTACTGATCGGTGATCCCAAATGATTGACTTTGTGCTAATCTTTCGCATTCTCATATTTCCAGGTTTTACTTTCATTCTATTTCTGACATTATTCTGCGATTGGATAGAACGCAAACTCGAAGCGCGAATACAAAATCGCGTCGGTCCCATGGTTGCCGGTCCAGCAGGCATTCTTCAGCCTCTAGCGGATTTTATTAAACTACTAACAAAAGAAGATATTGAACCAAGAGACACCAAAAAACTTGTGTTCAGGTTTGCTCCCTTAGTAGCTTTCAGTATTATGATGTTTGCGATGTGTTTCTTACCAATCGACGGCGCAAGTGTCTTATCTTATGGACAAACCATTGGAGGATTCAATGGCGATTTAATTATCATATTAGCATTTGCAACAATAGCAAACTTCCTTTTGTTCCTCGCAGGCTGGGCATCTGCCAACCCCTACGGCACCATTGGCTCAGCCAGAGTCTTAACCCAATTTTTAGGTTACGACATACCCCTATTCCTGATTGCCTTAACACCTGCCTTCATAGCTGGTAGTCTACAAATTTCTGTGATTGCCAGCAGCCAGGTTTTTCCATTCATCTTGTTAGCTCCATGGGCATTCATCTTATTCATTATCACTTTACAGGCAGAACTTGAAAAAGACCCCTTCGACGTTCCACACTCTGAGTCTGAACTAGTCGGAGGCCTAGAAACAGAATACACCGGAGCAAAACTCGCTTTCCTACATTTAACCCGCGATGTCCAAGTGGTATTCGGTTCGGCGCTAGTAGTGGAGTTGTTCCTTGGCGGACCAAGCGGACCAGTATTCTTTGGTTTAGACTGGCTCTTCTACACAATATGGTTTGTACTAAAACTCTTAGTAGTCGTCGTAATTGGCGAGTACATCACAACAGTATTTGCCCGTTTACGTATCGACCAAGTCCTATCCCTTAATTGGAAAATAATGTTGCCAGCTGCTTTGTTATCCCTTATCTTAACAGCAGCATTGGTAACATGGGTCTATAATCCATTTGGAGTGATTTAACTTGGGAAAGAAATCTCGCCTATCACCAATCTTCAAACGTGCATTATCACACTTATTCTCAAAGCCCGCTACAACCAAGTATCCCTTCGTAAAACCTACGCTTCCTGAAGATTGCAGAGGAAAATTAGTTTACGTAATCGAATCTTGTAACGCCATAGACTTTGGAAGCGGACCAGACTTTGACTAGACATCAAAGCAATGAGAGGTTCAAACTGCAGAGTTTGCGCTAGAGATTGTCCAGCTAAAGCAATTGAAATCGTTGAAGTGGACGGCAAAAGACGTCCCCAAATTGATCTCAATAAATGTGTATTCTGCTATCAATGTGTGGAAAGTTGCCCCAGAGATGCTATTAAACAATCGGATCTATACGAGTTAGCGACAACCGATAAAAGCACGCTATTAATGAAACCAGAACTAAAGAACAAAAAGGTTGAACAACAATGATTTTCGAAATCCTCGCTATAGGCTTAATCGTTTCAGCTGTCTTAGCGCTATTCCTCGAAGAAGTCGTTTATTCTGTGGCGGCTTTAGCGGGAACTTTTCTCTTTACTTCCATAATTTACGTTATTAACGGTGCCTATTTCGCTGCCATTTTCACCTTCGCCGTTGGTGTAGGCACTTTAGCTGTCTTGTTTCTTTCTGGAGAAATGTTAGGTGAGAAACCAACAAAAAAAGCTTCTCCGATACGTACAGGCGGTTTAATTGGTGCAGGCGTGTTGCTGTCTTTACCTGCGATTTTCCTCTCGGTTTCAACTCAAACCACAATATTAGCGGACGTTACCTTCGGCGACGCCCTTTGGAACCTGCGAGGTGTAGATGTTTTGCTTCAAGCATTAGTTATCTTAACAGTGGCATTAGGAATCGCCATTGTCCTTTTTGAAAGGAGGAAGAAGAAGTAGTGGACTTTGTCATATTATCTCTTGTAATGTTGGCGATAGGTATCTACGGTTTACTAACTAATCGCCAACTTCTTAAAGTGTTCATTTCAATCGAGTTAATTGCAACTGCAGCAACTCTGAATTTCGTTATGCTTGCTTCCCCATTGGGAATAGGCGAAGCATTGCTAATATTGGCGTTCTCTGTGGACACAGCTGTCAGCGGAGTAATCTTAGCATTACTCGTCATTGTCTCTAAGCGATACGGAACAAGTGATTTGAGCAAAATAATGCAGAAAATGCAAGAAAAAGAAACACCCGAGGTTGAAGCAGAATGATGCTAGAAGAGTTCTCAGCATGGTTTGTTTGGGTTATCCCACTAATCGCAAGCTTATTCGTCCCAGTAATCGGAAAATACAGTGAAAAAGCCAGAAACTACTTTGTTATGGCTATAACTGTAGTTGTTGCAGCCTTAGCGGTTTCACTGATACCTGGCGTTTGGTCAGGTAACGGCGAAGCAACAATTTTTGCAGTCTCCTGGCTACCCGGTATTACAGGTAGCAGTCCCATAACGGCAGGCGTTTATATTGACCCCTTAAGCGTTATATTCACCTGTCTAGTGGCCTTTTTCGCATTAATTATCGCTGTTTACTCGCAGGGCTACATGAAAGGCGAAGAAGGACTAACACGCTACTACTACCTTCTCTTGCTCTTCATCGGCTCCATGATTGGGTTAGTAATTTCCGATAACATGCTACAGATGTTTATCTTCTGGGAGATGGTGGGCTTATGCTCTTATGCGCTAATTTCATTTTGGTACAAGAAGCCAGAATCTATTCATTCAGGTGTTAAAGTTTTCCTCATGACCCGTATCGGCGATATAGCTCTGCTGGCCGCCATTGGCATATTATTCTTCCTGTTTGGCACCTTCAGTTTCCACGGAACAATCGCAGGTATTCAAGCTGCGGCAGCAACCGGATCCCTATCGGACATGATTCCATTACTGGTTATTTCTGCCTTCTTAGTGCTCGGTGGTGCCCTTTCAAAATCCGCACAATTCCCGCTTTTCACTTGGCTATATAGTGCAATGGAAGCCCCGACCTCAGTCAGCGCCCTTCTCCACGCAGCCACCATGGTCAAAGCAGGAATCTACTTGCTCTCAAGATTCATCCTTATCTTCGCAGCTGCACCTGCCCTAATTTTGGCTCTCCAACCCTACTGGTTCCCAACAATCACCTGGATAGGTGTCATAACAGCTTTCATCGGAGCATCCCTAGGACTTATGTCAACTGATATCAAAGGAGTCCTTGCATACTCCACTGTTAGCCAAATCGGCTTCATGATGGTAGGCTTAGGCACCGCAATGGCAACTACAACAGATGTCGCATTGTCGACTGGTTGGTTTGCAAGTTTATTCCATATGGTCAGCCATGCCTTCTTTGAAGGTCTCGGTTTCCTTTTGGCAGGAGGAATTATACACGCCTTGGGCACACGAGATATGCGCCTGATGGGTGGTCTCCGAAAAGCAATGCCCATCTCATTCATCTTAATGGGTATAATGATAATCACCACCAGCGGGTTGCCTCCATTTGCAGCCTTTTTTAGCAAAGGTTTGATTCTTACAAGCGT
>CAWEOM010000027.1:0-41272 GCA_963810665.1 Candidatus Bathyarchaeota archaeon
CTTAAGCGGATTCGAGAACTTGCAACCAGTTTACATAATTCTGAAGAGTTGGTTAAAGCAAACAAGGAAATTGGCGAGTGGATTGCAATCGCTGCTGAACTCAAAGAAAAGTTTCCTGTGCTCTTTGAAGCCTTACTTGTAAGAATTGGTGAAGATGAAAACCCTGAAGAAGAAATCAATCGCTTAAACCGTGCATACGAAGATGGTCAACCTGTCGCAAGAGAGATCATTCGCGAAGTCAGTGACCTCTGCCTTGAAGGATTCAGAGCAACCATGAAACGCGTTAGCGTCACCTATGACTCATGGGATTGGGAAAGTGATTTTGTATGGAGCTCACAAGTCAGCGAAGTCTTGACAAGATTGAATGCGACCCCGTTTATTTTTAACGATAAAGGTGTTCTTCAGTTTGACGCTGACAAAGTCACGACTATCTTGGGCCTTAAGGCTAAGTTGGGATTGAGTACAAACAACGAGGTTCCACCTTTAACACTTGTACGCGCCGACGGCACTACACTTTACACTACACGCGATATCGCATACACAATATGGAAATTCAGACACGCCCAAAAAGTAATAAACGTAATAGGCATGGAACAATCCCTCGCGCAGCTGCAGCTAAAACTGGCGCTCTATGCACTGGGCTATACCGAATCTGCAGAGAACCTTGTGCACTTCGCATACAACCTTGTTACGCTGCCGGGCTACAAGATGAGTAGCAGACGTGGACATTACATCACATTTGATGAGGTTCTTGATGAAGCAGTTCGTCGGGCTTACGAAGAAGTCTCCAAACGTTCCCCCCTCCTCAGTGAAGAAGAGAAGAGAAACATCGCAGATTTTGTCGGTTTAGGTGCTGTCCGTTATGCGCTTGTGGATGTGGATTCAGGTAAGCCTGTGGTCTTTACGTGGGAGCGTGTGCTAAACTTTGAAACCAATAGTGCGCCATATGTTCAGTATACGCATGCACGGGCTTGCAGTATACTGCGTAAGGCAGCGCGGGAACCCGATAATCCCTCATTTGGGCTGCTGGTCGAAAGGTTGGAACGTGAACTCATAATTAACCTCGCAGGGTTCCCTGATATGTTCATAGAAGCAACAGAGTATCTAAAACCCAATATGATCGCTGACTATGCGAATGTATTAGCGGATAAATTCAACACCTTCTACAACGCTTACCCAGTGATAAAGGCTGATTCGCAGGAACTCAGTGATGCCCGCATCGCCCTAACTAAAGCCATACAGACTGTGATGAAAAATGCTTTGAACCTTATTGGTGTGGTTGCTCCGGAAAAAATGTAGGTACCACTATAGTTTTTATCCTTTTTACCCGCTCGGTATTTTATGTATTGTAGTGTTTGCTTATTTTCCGCTAGTTGGAGTAAGTAAACTCTGATTGTTGGCAGAGTTTTCGGGTTTTTGGTTTTTGTGGTAGTTAACAACACAGTTAAGTTTGTCTTTTGATAGCTGCCATCTTGTACCGACTCAATTTATTGTTAGACAGATAACTGCTCTTTTGAAAATAGTGGCTATATTTTCGAGGATTCGGTGAAACGCTAGTTTGCTCCTTGTAGATAGAGCTTTGTGGTTTGGTCTATGCATGAATAAATACTAATATGTTCTTGCTGCAAAGACTTTGTTGAGGAACTGCCCTTTGAGTAGTCAAGTTGCCTTTTTGCCAACTGGTCGCCAAATAGGATACTCTATTGTTGGTGGCGGCAGACCTGTAGTTTACTTTCACGGCACTGCCAGCAGTCGTCTCGAAGTTTTCCTTCTAAAGAAACTCGCTGAAACCAGTAACTTGCAGATAATCGGAATCGACCGACCCGGCTATGGCTTGTCATCATTCCACGAACGAAGAAATCTCCAAGATTTCAATGCCGACGTCAACTTCTTGCTGGATCATTTAGGCTTCGAGAATTTTGGAGTTCTTGGCTGGTCAGGTGGAGGTGTATTTGCACTATCTTATTTGGCTTTTTTCTCCGAGAGAGTTACTAAAACTGTCGTTGTGTCAGCCCCTTCTTTGCCCTTTGATGCGTCTACAGCGCATAACATGCCTTTTGCTCGTTACATTATGGAAGTTCCATTCATTGGTCAAATAGCCATGAGACGGATGCGCAGTCAAGTGCTGAGAGCCTATGGAGATATTGATGCTTTTTTGACGTCAAAGCAGGGAAAACTGATGCTCAATTCATGTTCAAGGAGTGATTTGAGATTTTTTTCTGACCCCTCTTGGATGAGGTTGATGTATCAATCGATGGCTGAATCCTTCCGCCAAGGTACCCCCGGCGTTAAAGCAGTACTTGAAGAACATAAGCTGTTTCTGAAACCTTGGAGTTTTTCTATTGCAAGGGTTCCTGCTGATAAATTGTTAATCTGGCACGGTGCCGAAGATAAAACCTGCTTAGTTAGTAATGCACAATCGATTTTTAGGAGTTTTGAGGGTAGTCACTTGGAGATTTTTCAGAAAAAAGGTCATTGTATTATGTTCGATAACCTTAAAAAATTGGGCGATGTTTTTTTGGACAATTGATGTTGACCTGCCTCTGTTCATGTGCCACTGTTTACTATCAAGCATTTCTATAAGAAAAACTTGGATGAACAACCTTTTTTGAGGAAAATGTAAATTAAGCCAGTTTAGCAATTTTATTGTTGTTTGTGATTATGATGAAGGTTGCAGTTGCAGGTAAAGGCGGAGTAGGCAAAACCCTAATTGCAGGCGGTTTAGCATGCGGTTTTGCTGAACGCAAACTAAAAACTATCGCTATCGATGCAGATTCTTCTCCGAATTTAGGCTTGACACTGGGTTTGTCAACTGAAGAAAGCCGAAAAATTGTGCCAATTTCCGAGAATAAGGAGCTCGTTGACTCAAAAACAAGCACGGGTTACTCGGGTGTTTATAACCTTAACTTCTCAGTGGATGACATTGTTAAGCAGTATTCAGTTCCTACTCCATTGGGCGTAAATTTGATTGTTATGGGGACTGTACAGTCCATGGGGGCTGGTTGTATGTGTGCGCCAACAGCTGTCATTCGTGCCCTTCTAAGGCACCTTGTTGTTGAGCGTAACGAGGCAGTTGTTCTAGATTTAGAAGCCGGCGTGGAGCACATTGGCAGAGGCACCTCAAGACAAGTAGACGCCCTCCTAATTGTTGCAGACTCTAATATGAAATCGCTCGAAATAGCCAAGCATATTCATGACATGGCATTTGCCGCTGGAATGAAGGGCCTTTATCTTATCGGCAATCGAGTAATGAA
The DNA here is from genome assembly GCA_963810665.1 of Candidatus Bathyarchaeota archaeon. Lineage (GTDB taxonomy): Archaea > Thermoproteota > Bathyarchaeia > Bathyarchaeales > Bathycorpusculaceae > Bathycorpusculum. The sequence goes on from CAWEOM010000027.1 coordinate 3,255, forward strand.
CGATGTCCAAAAGGAAGCCATACAAATTTTTGCTAAAGAAAACGGTATGAATCTGCTGGCTTTCGTTCCATGGGATCAGAAAATAATCGATTCGGATATGGCTGGTGTTACACCGTTGAAGGATAAGGATATTGAGGCAGTTAAGGCTATAGATGGAATTTGCGAGCTGTTACTAAAGAAAACAGAATAACTTCCTTCATTCTATTTTTTATATGATTGTTTTTCTCTTCTGAATTTTTGTTATGCAAGTAATTTTTTTATGAGGTACTTTTTGATTTTTCCTGTGCTTTTAGAAACAAATGTCTCGTAAAATTATGTATAATGGCCCTGTTACTTCTATCAATGTGAGTGTTTGTAATGACTCTATTAATTGCGGTTAATTGCTTCAGTTCTAAGGCTGAGCTGTCATTTTTTCAGACTTTCTCCCTGACAAATGAAAACACTGTTATTTGTTAAAAAAAATCCTTTTTCATATAGTCTCCTATTTAATTGCCACAATTTTGTCCCTCACAAGTCTTCTCGATTAAAGAGTTCCCCGATAACGTGGGGTTGTAGGGCAGCCAACACATTTTTTGCTTTCGTACCGGTTGCATGGGTCACAATTAATCTTGCACGGCGCTGTTGGTCTTTCTTGTTGCGCTAGATTTTCTCGTACTTGAAGAAAAGGTGAAAAGAACGTTTCGCTTATCGGGTAGAATTCGGAGCGTCGTATTCCTTTACTGCATCGGAGCGAACATTTTTCCATAGATATACTTTCAAGAGTCTCTTGCGTCTCCGCTATAACCAAGGCTATTAAGTTAAAGCCACCTATAGTTTTGAATATCTGAATTATTCTTGGGCACTCTTCAAATCGATCAAGGAGTTGCTGCATTGCTTCAGCGCTCTCCATTTCTAACATGACTATGGCTGGGTGAAGTTCAAGGACTTTTGGGTTAATTAGTGCTGATACTTTTATTGTTCCGTTTTTTAGAATTTTATCCAGTCGTTTCTTGGTACCCATACTCGTTAATCCAATTTTTTTAGCTATATCTTGTAATGTTGTTCGGCCATCTGCTTGGAGCATGGTTATTATTTTTTTGTCCTTTTCATCCAAAATCCTTCACTGTTTATTTCATAAACATAAACCATTAATAAGATTTATCTATTAAACTTTAGATTAACGTTAAAGGTTAAAATCCATTGAATATTTCAAAAAAAGAATGGTATTATTTTCTTTAGACTCTGTCGCAGAAAATCATTCTGATAAAGGAAACAGACTTCGTTTGGAAAAGAACTGCTAAGGCGAAAGTCTTTGCTTCATGAAGCATCTAGTTTGTAGCGAGGTTTCTCTCCCTTTTTTCGAGGGTTAACACCTTTATTTAACGTTATGTAGTTTATTTTATAAACAAAATGTATTAATATTATTTAATTACTAAACTGTTAGTTTGAGAGGCTGGAAGAATGGTGACCATTGGTAAACAAAAAAGACACATAGCTACACCGAAGAATGCAGCTTATGCTTTACAGTTGGCCAATCAATTCTTAGAAAAAGCGGATTCTTAACATTATATGGAGATAAATAAAATGAAAGTATGTGTAAGTGCAACATCAAACAATTTAGACGCGGAATTAGACCCGCGTTTCGGCAGGTGTCTCTACCTTATAGTTGTGGACCCTGAAACAATGCAGTTTGAAGCTATCTCAAATATGGCTGCAGGCTCAACAGGCGGTGCCGGAATACAAGCAGCGCAAACTATAGTTGGTAAAGGGATTAAGGTGGTTATAACTGGAAATGTTGGACCTAATGCCTTCGGAGCGTTGTCAGCAGCGGGCATAGAAATAATGACTGGTGCTTCAGGGACCGTTAAAGAGGTAATTGACAACTTCAAAAAAGGTCAACTAGGAAAAACTGACTCGCCCACAGTAAATGGACACATTGGACTGGGCGGCGGACAAGGTGGAAGACATGGAATACACAAATAGTTTTTTCCTGTTTCGAGCAAGCATAAACACTTTGTGTTTAGAATTGGAGGCGAAATAATTGACCAATAGAATAGTTATACCCTCGAAAGGTCAAAATGGTTTGAACGCTTCTTTGGCCGAACACTTTGGAAGGGCCCCTTACTTCACTGTTGTTGACTTTGATGAGACTGGTGTGGTTTCGACGGTTAAGAGTGTTCCAAACGTTAGCGAGCACGTAGGGGGGTCTGGCATTGCACCTGACCATATCTTAGCCTTAAAACCTGCAGCGGTTATTGTCTACGAAATGGGCGGCAGAGCAATAAATATCTTTGAAAACGCAGGCGTACCCGTGCTAAGAGCCGATTCAAACAAGTTGGTTAGCGAAGTGGTTGCCGCCTATACAGGAAACAAGCTTAAAAAACTCACTGAAGGGTGTGGTCACGTACACCAATAAAGTGGCAGTCAAACGTGGGAGGTAAAAAAACGTCAAGAAAATTATCTGAAGAAGAACTGAGATTGATGAAGGAATCAGGATATTCCCACAAAGCAATTGATCTGTACGTGAATAATGTTAACGTAGGTGCATTAGCGAACCCTGCTGTCGTCACAACTCTTCTTGGCTCATGCGGCGACCTGATAGAATTATTTCTAAAGATCGATCAGGACGGGCTGATAGAAGACGCTAGTTTCTACTATTTGGGTTGTCCCGGTTCGGCTTCTGCAGCTTCTGCGATGACTTTGCTCTTGAAGGGCAAGACGATTAATCAGGCGAAGAGGATCACAGAGGGCGACATATTACTGGAACTTGGCGGTTTACCGGAATCAAAGCTTGACTGCACAAAACTATCAATAAAGACCCTGCGAAAAGCTATAGCTGAATACGAGAAACAAAAAGGCCGCTCAGAAATATAGTAAACTTAAATTTTTTCTTAATTAACTTGAGGTGGATAACCAAATGATTGTATCTATTGCTAGTGGAAAAGGTGGAACTGGAAAAACGTCAGTAGCCGTAAACATGGCTCTTTCAATAGGTAATGTTCAAATTTTAGACTGTGATGTTGAAGAACCCAATGCGCATCTGCTTTTGCACCCAGAAATTGAAAGAAAGGAACCAGTTTACACTTCAATTCCCAAGGTAGATAGACTACTCTGTAGCGCTTGTGGTGAATGCACAAAATTCTGTCAGTTCAACGCTATTTTCGTTGCCTCTGAGAAAATCCTTGTTTTCCCAGAGCTCTGTCATAGCTGCGGCGGATGCGCTATGGTCTGCCCAAAAAAAGCAATCACTTGGGAAAATCACAAAATTGGTACACTGAATTTTGGTGCGAATGACGGAGTAACTATTGTTTATGGGGAGCTTGATGTAAGCAAGCCTCTTGCTATTCCAGTTATAAAAGCTGTTAAAAAACAGATTAAAGAGGCTGGAAATGTGCTCCTTGATTCTCCGCCTGGGACCTCATGTGCATTTGTGGAAACTGTAAGTGGTAGTGACTTCTGTATTCTCGTTACAGAACCCACTCCTTTTGGCTTGCATGATTTGAAGATAGCAGTTGAGGTTTTACGAAGAGTCGGGGTTCCTTTAGGTGTTATCGTTAATCGTGCAGGTATAGGCGACAAAAAAGTGTATGAATATTGTGCAAAAGAAAACATCCCCCTTCTTCTGGAAATTCCCTACGAAAGAAGAATATCCGAACTTTACTCTAAAGGCATTCCGTTTTGCTCAGAAATTCCAGAATGGGTAGACAAATTTCAACAGATCTACAGTAAAATTGAGGAGTTAGTCGTAAAATGAAGCAATTAGCTGTTTTAAGTGGTAAGGGTGGTACTGGCAAAACATCGATAACTGCTTCTTTTGCAGTGCTAGCGGTAAATACCGTGGTAGCTGACTGTGACGTGGATGCGCCTGACCTTCACATGTTACTGCACCCTGAAGTAAATAGAACGCAAGAGTTTATCGGTTCAAAATTAGCTGTCATTGACAAAGCAAAATGTGTCAAGTGTGGTTCGTGCATAGAAAAATGTCATTTTGGGGCGATTAACACCAATTTCGAGGTTGTAGCTATTGCCTGTGAGGGATGTGGTGTCTGTAAACTCGTTTGTCCAGTTGAAGCTATAAATTTGGTTCCACGAGTTTCTGGAAAGGCTTTTGTTTCTAAAACAGAATATGGTTTCATGTCGCATGCCCTGCTTTTTCCTGGTGAGTCTAATTCTGGGAAACTAGTTACTTTAGTTCGGCAGAACGCTAAAATTTTGGCTGGAAATGAAAATTGTGATCTGATTATAATTGATGGTTCACCTGGAATAGGATGCCCCGTAATAGCTTCTATAACGGGTGTTGATGCTGCTTTGGTGATTACGGAACCGACAATTTCAGGTATTCATGATCTTGAAAGAGTCTTGACATTGCTCGAGCACTTCAATGTTGTACCTTTTGTTTGCGTAAACATGTATGATATAAACGTCACCAATACTAACAAGATTTTGAATTTTTGTAAGGAAAATAGAGTTGATGTTGTGGGTCTAATTCCTTTTAGCACTGAAGTTACTCAGGCAATGATTTTTGGAAAAACAATTGTTGAATATTCACCCAAAAGTGGAGTATCAGAAGAAATGAAGCGCATGTGGAATAAGATGAATACCTTTTTAGGAGCAGGAAAATGATATCACTTAAGACCCGGTTTTGTGTGCCTTTATGGCACGCTGTTTTTTAAAAAGCAATTGTATATAAAAGTCCACTTTCTTAAATCTAGGAATAGAAAGCTATTGATCTTTTTGTATTTTTGTCAATTATTCCAGCAGTAACAGTAGAATCATAGGAACAATTCCTAAAATCAAAGAAAATAATTGAAATACTGATCTTTTAAGTTCAGGTGTGTCTTTGCGAAGTTCTGGAATCAAATCAGAACCTGCAATGTATATGAAGTTTCCAGCTGCAAAAGGAACAAGCAACGGAACAAAGACTCCGATTAGAGAGCCCAATAAAAGTGCAATAACTGCACCTATAATCGCTGTCAATGCTGTCAAAAAGTTAAAGGTAAGTGCTTTCTTCTTTGCAAATCCGCCATAAACAAGCACACTAAAATCACCTAGTTCTTGGGGAATTTCATGAAATACAACTGCTATTGTTGTTGCAATACCCAAAGGAATACTAGCAAGATAACTGCCGCCTATGATTAAACCGTCGATAAAGTTGTGTACACTATCGCCAAAGAGGTTCATATAAGCAAAGGAATGAGGATGCTCTTTGGACGTGAGTATATGGCAGTGTCTCCATTGTAGGAAACGTTCTACTGCAAAGGATACAAGTATGCCCGCAATGAGTATTAGAGCTGTTGAAGTTTCAAAGCCTGTATCAACTATTTCAGGAATCAAATGCAGGAAAACATCTCCAAAGAGTCCACCTACGGCGAAGCTGACTAGATATGTAAAAAACTTTTTTATTCTGCTCTCTGACACCCAAAGGAAGAGTATGCCGATTAGTGAGATTGCACTTACGAATAGGACGCTGCCTATAGCCAAAATCCAGTCCAACATTCTCAGATCATTTGGGGCTTTAGCGCAACGTCTTATTAAAAAGTAACTAATTTCTTAATAAAAGATTATATTTGTAACGGTATATTATTAATAAGATTATGCTGAATATAGTAAGTGTCTCTATTCCCACGCCGCTCTTAGAAAGAGTTGATCACTACGTAAAAGAACAAGGCTACGCAAACCGCTCAGAAGTCGTGCGACAAGCCCTAAGAACATACATTTCAGAAGCCAGAAAAATAGAAGACCTCAACGGCAACATAACTGCAACAATAACTATAATCTACCAAAAAAACAAACACTCAAATGATCAACAACACCATTTCAATAATTTAGTCCTAACCTTTCTTCATACACATGTTGAGGAAGGTTTCTGTATTGAGGTCATTGTCGCGAAGGGAGAAGCCAAAATCATGAAATCCTTTATCACTAACTTGAGAAATAACAAACAAATCTCAGAAGTCAAGGTATCCTTATTATAAACAATCTTATGCTGTTTAGCGTGCGCTGATTGGAGCTGTTCGGAAGTCGCGAAAGGCCACTTTGAGACATAAAAACAGAAACTCTGGGTTTTTGATGAAACAACCCGTCTTTAAATCTCTAATTCTGGTTTGCTTGGCTACAGCAATTTTATAGCTGTTTGTTTAAACTTACTATAAAAACACGTATTTTTTGTTATTATACGAGTGTTTACTGCAAACTGGGAAAAGCCAAGAATAATGCAATTAAGCGTCAGGTTTTCTACTATTTAACCGATGTTTAAAAAAGTGTCCAACAAAGAATTTTTGACATTCTCATGCTCTATTCCTATAGAATAGACAATTATTTGATTTCATTATTTTGAGCGTTTTTGTTGGGGTTGGCTGCAACTACATAGATTGGTTTTCCTTCGCTAAGTGCTTGAGCAGTTTTCATTCTTGCGCTTTGAACAAGTCTCCAGATTGTTCCTCTTGAAATACTCATTCTTTGTCCAGCTTCTTCCTGAGACAAACCTTCCATATCTACCAACCTGAAGGCTTCCACCTCCGCAAATTCAATGAATACTGGTTCTAGATCCCTTGACGGATTAGGCGCAAAACTGGTTATAGGTGGAATGTTTCCTATGGTAATCGGTTTTGGGAATCTCCCTCTTCTACCATACCTGTGTCTTCCTCTCCACATAGTTTTTTTCTCCAATTAGTTTTTAATAGGTTAACGGAGTATCTATATGTTCGAGAACCGCTCTAATGGGTGCTTCGTTGATTTCATAGCGATATTTTCCTATCCCTTGAATGGTCCAGTATTTGACAACTCATTTTTGAGCTTCATTGAACGTTTTGTTTTTTTGTTCGGTTCTCATTTATGCCTGCTGTCTTTTAGTCATGGTAGAAATGCTTTGCGGAACTTTTATATATTTTTGTGCATTATCACGTAATGTATTATGTGCATAAACACAGAATAGAGGTGAAAAAAATGCCAGGAGGAAACAGAACAGGCCCCAGAGGCGCTGGGCCCATGTCAGGAAAAGCAGCAGGATATTGCGCAGGTTACCCCGTACCCGGTTATGCAAATTCCTTAGGTGGATATGGCCGAGGCGGAAGAGGTTGGGGTAGAGGACACGGAAGATGCTGGGGTAGATATTGGTATGCGTACCCACCAAATGTAACAGTTCAACCTATTTATCCGCAAGTAATACAACCGCAAGCTCCAGAACAAGAAGTTGCATCATTAGAAAACTATCAAAAGGATCTAGCGGCAGACAAAGCAGACCTTGAAAAGGAAATGGACGACGTCAAAACCAGAATCGACGAATTAAAAGCAAAAGTAAAAAAGTAAAACTGCAATCGCGGGATTCCAAATAATTCCCCTATTTGTATTAAAACATTTAATTCAGAAAAAATCTATGTAGTTTTTGATTTTCTAACGCCTTTTAAAATTGCCCTAACCTATTCGTCGATGGTTGTTTGCCTGTTAAGTTTGTTCGTAATAGTGCCCTTTGCACTATCTTTCTTAACGAAATGAGGGATTGGAAATGGCTGAGAACGATTATCATAAGGAATGCGATGAGGTAGCTAATTTTTCTAAAATTCTTCTATCAGTTGGTGTGTTGAAGGTTTTGCTTCCTTGGTCTCACAACCAAGCCATCGCATAAAATGTGGAAACCCAAAACCAATAACACACAACAACTCGCTGAAAAAAAGCCTTCACAATCGAAACCTAAACACCGATACTTCTTGACTCGATGAATTAGTCGCAACAAGTCGTATAGACTTAAAGGCCTCTTCAATAAGAAATAGGTGAAAAATGGGAATCTCCATAGTAACCGTTTGGCGATTACTGAGGGCGCAAGAACAAAATTTTTACAGGTGCTCATAGAGTGAAGACCCCTGAAGATAGACGTGAATCCGCATAAAAACGAGTAATTAAGCTAATATATTACATATTAAAGTAAGACCGAAGTGAATTTTATGCCGAAACTAAACGTCAAAGCTTCGTGGATTGAAAACGTACATTCAAAAGTTGAAAACCAAAGAAACCACCGTGTAGATTGCGACTTACCTGTTCCTGCAGGAGGTACAGACTGTGGCCCAACAGCGCTTGAATTATGCTTAATGTCACTAGCTGATTGTGGTATCACAATCTTCACTGATATATGCAAAAAAAGTAGCATTAAACTTAACAAAGTCGAAGTGACTGTTGAAGCAGAAAAATCTCCAGATTCCCCGATATTAAGTGGAATAAAAATGAAGGTTGATGTTTCTTCCACTGCACGAACAGAGCTTTTGGAAGCGGCCTGGCGTAGAACCGAAGCAACCTGTCCTGTGTTTTTCATATTTAAAGAACCAACTCCCATTAAAGTTGAGTTTGCTGGAAAAACAGAATAAAAAAGAAGGGTAAAAATGAAAACTGCATTGATAGTTTACTGGTCTAAAAGTGGAAACACCGTAAAAGTTGCTCAAACTATAAAGGAGGGGCTTGAAGAAGCAGACTTCAAAGTCACTTTTACTAAGCCTGAGGAAGCAGAAAACCTGGATTACTTGGATTTTGACTTAGTTTGTGTAGGCTGCCCTTCTTATTCTTGGCATCCCCCCGAACCTATGACTATTTTCCTGAAGAAAAAATTTGCTGAGTATCGCAAAAACGGTAAAATAAAACCTGGTTCACCTAAAATTGATGGCAAAAACGCTATAGTTTTTGTCACTTATTCTGGTCCACATACAGGAATCAGAGAAGCCACTCCTGTCGGTAAAGACATCGGGCAATACTTTGAACACTTAGGTTTTACAATCATAGAAGAATGGTATATTCTGAGTGAATTTCACGGTTCCCGCGAACACAGCACAATGGGAAGATGTGGCGATGTTAGGGGCAAACCCACTGTGGAGCAATTACAGGTTATAAAAGAAGATGCAAAACGCATAGGCAAAACTCTCTAAGTAAACCGTAGAAAATATATGCATGCTTTAGATTAAAACTGTTAAAACTCCTGAGGTTTATTGAATATGAAAACTCTTGTCACTGTTGGTCGTGGTGGAACAGGAAAATCCAGCTTCACCGCCTTAATGGCGAAAGCCCTCATAGAAGCCAAACAATCGCCGATACTTTTGGTTGATGCAGACCCAGACCAAAACCTTGCTGAAATGCTTGGTGTAGACCTCAAGGAAGCTGGCAAATCAACCATAGCTGACTTGATTGTGAGTACCTTCATTGAAAGTGGTGGTACTACAGTCGGAGTTCCTCCTACTCAGCGTATCGAAGCCCGTATCTGGGAAAAGGGGCTCTACGAAAGCAGCAACTTCGATTTTATGGCGGTCGGCAACAAATGGATTGAAGGTTGCTACTGCATGCCCAACAGTGCACTCAAAGGCGCATTGGAATCACTTACAAAAACCTACAAATACGTAATTGTGGACTCCCCAGCAGGGTTGGAGAACCTCAACAGGCGTATAACTTCAAACGTCAACGACATCTTCGACATATTAGACCACTCTAAAAAGTCACAGGATCATGTTCAACGTGCTTACAAAATAGCTAAAGAAGTTGACATGAAATTCGAAAACTTTTACTTAATTGGCGGTTACCGTTTCCCTCCAGAATTGGGCACGCAAGCTGAAGAATCGCTCAAATTCAAATATTTAGGCAAAATTGAGCCTGACGAGTTACTTGATCAGTTTGTTCTTGATGGAGAATCCCTCTTGGAGCTGCCAAACGACAACAAAGCATACCTTTCAGTGAAGAAAATACTATCGACTTTAGGTTACTTGTAACAGCCTCCTTTTTTAAACAATTTTTGCGAAACCTATCATTTCATTAAATGGACCCTTGACTTTTGTATAAAAAATCTGGAAAGGTTTAAAAAGATAGTAATTTAGTTTAGAAGTAAACCTTTACAGAGGTTATTAGATTTGACTAGTAAAAACGTCCATGTAAAAATTGACGAAATGAAGACCAACGCCGGTCTCATTAAAAATCTTGAATTATCCATTGGGAAGGTTATTAACGACAATTATAACGAACCCATGGGTCCAACTCCCAATACCCTCCTATAACCACCCTTCGCGATTGGGACATGAAACTTCTTTCACAAATACAAGCCTTTCTACATGCCCGACTGTGATCATGCTGTCTTTGTACCTTTGGCAAATGCGACTTGACCGCTGGAAAACGTGGTGCATGTGGATTAGACATGGCAGCCCAATCATCTCGTATTGTTATGATTGCTTGCTGCAATTGGAGCAGCATGCCACACAGCGCACTCACGTCACTTGTTAACCCTTAATTGAAAAATATGGTCGTAGGTACCCATTAGATATCGGTGGATTAAACATAAAAGTTGAAGCCCCAGTTAGCCGTCTTGTTACTGGCATAAAACCTGAAACACTCGGCGACTTAGATGATATTTTAACATACACAGAAGAACAAATCACCCAAATTCTTGCAACCAGCCACACTGGCCAAGAAAGCAACAACTTGGATTTCGAATCTAAAGCATTCCACGTCGGCATGATCGACCACGTTGGCATGGAAGTGGGTGACATTGCACAAATCTCAGTTTTGGATTATCCAAAAGCTGATCCAGAAGCACCACTAGTAAAATTGGGAATTGCAAGTGTCGACCGAAACAAGCCCGTCGTTATGTGCATAGGTCACAACGTTATGCCCTCAGTCGGAATTATCGACTACGCAAAAGAAAACAAAGTCGACGATAAAATCGAAATTGTCGGCTTATGCTGCACTGCGCATCGACATAACAAGATACTACAATCGCGCAAAAATAGTTGGTCCAATCAGCTGGGAACTTCGTTTCATCCGCGGCAGGATTAGCAGACGTAGTGGTCCTAGACGAACAATGTGTTCGAACCGATGTCTCGACGAAGCTGAAAAGTTAATACACCAGTCATCGCAGCATCAGAGAAGAACTGCATGGGCTTCAAGAACCGCACAAATGACTCTGCTGACGCAAATAGTTGCTGACCTCGTTAGCGGCAAAGTTCCCGGTGTACTAATTCTCGACCCTGAAAAAGTTGGTGAGGTAGCAACCCGTGTGGTACAAAAAGTCGCTCCAATTCGCAAGAGGAAAAGCATCCTTCCTGTATCACCTGCAGAAATCACAGCAATCGCAAAGAATTGCACACAATGCAAATTATGCCAACGTAACTGCCCACAAGACTATGCAATTCCAGCAGCAATGAAAGCGGCCGCAGCAAGGAGACATCAGCAAATTAACAGAACTCTACGAAGTTTGTATTGGATGCGGAAGATGCGAAGACGCATGCCCACAGAAAATTATGATCCACAGCCTCATCGTTAAAGCAGGCGAAAAATCCATGGAATGCGAAGATAACCTTTGCCGCAGCGGCAGAGGTGCAATCTCAGATGTCGAAATCCGCAATGTCGGTAGCCCAATCGTACTTGGCGAAATTCCCGGTATCGTTGCAATCGTAGGTTGCAGTAACTATCCAAAAGGTGGTAAAGACGTCTATGACATTGCTAGAGAATTTGCAAGTAGACGATACATCGTTGTACTATCAGGATGCTCATGCTATGTCAGCAGGCAGCTACCGCAACAGCGAAGGCAAGACACTCTACGAAGAATTCCCAGGTGGATTCGAAGCGGGAGGAGTTCTCAACGTCGGTTCATGTGTCTCAAATAGCCATATTGCAGGTGCAGCAATCAAAGTAGCAAACATCTTCGCAAAACGCCCACTTAGAGGCAACTATGAAGAAATCGCAGATTACATCCACAACCGTTTCGGCGCAGTCGGCTTAGCTTGGGGTGCATACTCACAGAAAGCAGCCTCAATTGCATCAGGATTCTGGCGCTTAGGTGTCCCAGTTCTTGTCGGTCCGCACGGAAGCAAATACCGCCGAATGCTTCTTGGCAGAAAAGAAGACGCTGAAAACTGGGAAGTTCTCGATGCACGCACAGGCGAGAAAGTTAATGTTGGTCCAGCACCAGAACACCTTTTCCAAACGTTGCAGAAACCAAAGAGGAATGTATGGTTGCAATCGCAAAACTTTGCATGAGACCAAACGACACATGGAAAGGACGCAGCATCAAACTAAGCCACTACGTAGACCTTAGCAAACGCTACTTAGGAGTAATGCCCCATGACCTACACTAGTTCGTCAGAACAATGGCTGATGTTCCCTCAACCATGAAAGAAGAATTCGAAAAGATCTTGGTTGCGAACAACTGGAAAGAAACAATCATTCCAGACCCAACCTTGCTTCCGAGAATGGTCAGGAAAATGAAGGAGTAAATGGAGGAAAAAATATGTCCTGTGAACCATGGCAATGTGCAGAAATCGCATGCAACTAAAAAAGCAAACCCAATACAAAAACCCGAGATAGCCGTAGCAATGATCAAAAGGGCCCAACGCCCCCTTCTTATTGTGGGAAGCAACGCCACTGAACGCTGGATGGAAGGTAAACAAGCTAATCGAATACCTGATTGACTTCGCCAACGCATCCAAAGTTCCAGTAGTGGCAACCGCTCACATGGTTGGTGAATTCATCAAACGCGGCTATACACCAGCATCATTTATGAATGCAATGGAAATAGGCCAACGAGTCGGTTGACCCAACATGGCAAGGGACTGGATGGCAAAGGCCACCCTGACCTAGTTATATTCGTAGGTATTCCGTATTATATGGAAGGACTCATTTTATCAGGGCTCAAACATTTTGCACCAGATCTCAAAACCATGACACTTGACAACATGTACCATGCACACGCAAGCTGGTCTTTCCCCAACGCAAGCCTAGAAGAATGGGCTTCAAATCTCAAAGTAATGACCTCAAAATTTAATGAAGGAGGAAATTAAAAATGTCAATGTTTAAAGATATCCCTGTGGAAGTTGGCGTAATCTACGAAGGAGAACGGATCCGAAGAAACGATATGCAAGTTGAACTCGGCGGTCCCACAGTCAAAGAAAAGTTTGAATTAGCAAAAGTAAAACCCCTTGACGAGATCGAAGATGGCAAAATCACCATAGTCGGTCCAGACTTAAAAGACCTCAAAGAAGGCGGCGCACATCCCTTCGGCATTCTCGTTGAAGCAGCTGGCGCAAAACTCGACGCAGGCCTAGAAGGTGTCATTGAAAGACGAATTCATGGCTATTTAAACTACATCGAAGGCTTCATGCACTTAAACCAGCGCTATGATATCTGGATTCGAATTGGCAAGAAATCCTTCCAGAAAGGCCTAAACAGCTTCGACGCAATCGGAAAAGTTGTCTTGAGACTCTTTAAGAGCGAACTACCCATAATCGAAAAAGTACAAATCACTTTCATAACAGATACAGCAAAATTAAACGAAATGTTCCCTGATGCAGTCCAAGCCTACGAATCACGCGACGCAAAAGCCAGAGGTCTCAAAGACTCTGAAGTAGACACATTCTACGGATGTGCACTCTGCCAATCATTCGCACCAAGCCACGTCTGCGTTATCACACCACAACGCTACAGCAACTGTGGTGCCATCAGCTGGTTTGACGGAAAAGCCTCAGCAAGCATCGACCCCAAGGGTCCAGTCTTCGCAATTCCAAGAGGCGAAATGCTAAACGAGGAAAAAGGCGAATTCAGCGGCGTTAATGAAACCGCCAAACAACGTAGCATGGGCGAAGTTAACCGAGTCTGGCTCTATACAGCGTTTGATCATCCACACACTTCATGCGGATGCTTCGAAGCAATAGCTTTCTACATCCCAGAAGTTGACGGGTTAGGCATAGTGCAGAGGAACTTCAAAGGTGCAGCAGTAAACGGTTTACCCTTTAGTACTCTAGCAGACTCCGCAGCAGGTGGACGCCAAATCGATGGATTCCACGGAATGTCCATCGAATATATGCGAAGCAAGAAATTCTTCGCAGCAGACGGCGGATGGAACCGCATCGTTTGGGTGCCTAAAGAAGTTAAAGACCGCGTCAAAGACTTCATCCCAGCCGATATAGTTGATAAAATCGCAACTGAAGAAGATGCCAAGAACGTTGATGAACTCAAAGCATTCCTGAAAGCTAAAAATCACCCAGTCGTAGCAAGATGGGAAGCAGAAGCTCCCGCAGAAGAAGCACAAGCAGTCCAAGTCTCTGAAGAAGCAGCAGGTACCATGATGCCAGTTGCAACAGCAGGTTCACTTCCAATTATGGCCGGCGGATTCAAAATAATACTCAAAGATGCAAAAATCTACGCAAACAAAGTCATCATTCAAACCCTCGACAAAGATGGCAAAGACAAACGGTGATTCTTTTTGACTCACCACGACACAGATAAAAAGAAAGACGCTGAAGGGCTACAGCTAAGCGATGAGCTTCTGTCAGCTCTGGGTAAATTCAAGCAAATAGAGCTTGAAGACTTCCAGATGGACGTCAAAGACCTCCAAATAATCTTCGAGGCAGGCGCAGCTGGACAAATAATGCCCAAGCTAAAGCTCCCCGGCGTAGCAGGTTTAGGCAGCAAACCAACTAGCATGTTGCAGGCACCTTTCTTGCCCCCAATCGAAAAATACCCCAACAGCATCACTACAGTGAAACTTGGTGCAACCAAAAGCGAAGGCGGCACACGCAGTAAAACATTCACCATAGGCGGAGAAGTTTCTCCAGCTTTCTACTCTTTTGAGAATTCAATGCCCCACAAACCTATCGTTACCTTAGACGTTTTCGACATGGAAGTTCCCCTGTCCAAGGCCGTAAAGATGCACGTTAAAGACGTCGTCGGAGACCCTGCAGCATGGGCTAAACTTGCAGTCGAAAAATTCGGTGCAGATATGGTTACAATGCACCTTATCAGCGTAGATCCACTGCTCAAAGATGCAACACCCAAAGACGCATGCAAAACCATCGAAAAAGTCCTCCAAGCCGTAGATGTACCACTTGTTATCGGAGGATGCGGAGACCCAGTTAAAGACACCGCGCTCTTCGAAGAAGTATGTACTCAATTCCCCGGTGAACGCTTTCTAATCAGCTCAGTTACACTCGACATGGATGTCGAAAAATGCGCAAAATTCATCAAGAAGGCAGGTCATGCCGTCCTCTCATTCACACCCATGGATCTCAACTTAGCCCGTGAACTAAACAGACGTCTCTACGACCACTTGACACGCGAAGACATCGTTATGGACCTAACAACCGCAGCGCTAGGTTACGGTTTAGACTACGCATTCACAAATATGGAACGTGCACGCATCGGCGGATTAATGGGCGACGTAGAATTGGCACACCCAATGAGTTCAGGTACAACTAATGCTTGGGCAGCCCGTGAAGCATGGCTCAAAATGAGCGCTGAATGGGAACCACGCGAACTCAGAGGTCCCCTTTGGGAAGTCACAACAGCGCTAACACTGTTGCTTGCAGGTGTTGACCTATTTATGATGATGCATCCAGCAGCTGTAAAGACCCTCAAAGATGTCACTAACTACTTAACAGCCAACAAGAAAGCTGACCCAGCAAAGTTCGCTGATTGGGTCAAAGTAAAAGCTTAGGGAGACATGACAAATATGGCAGAAAAAAAGAAAGGCGGAATAAAAGAGCTTAGCCCAATCGCAGTTTACAAGAACTTACCCAAGACTAATTGCAAAGAATGCGGTCAAGACAACTGTATGGCATTTGCTACCAAAATTGTCAACCGTGAAATTGAACTTGACAGCTGCAAGCCACTGCTAAAACCTGAATTCGCAAAACAATACGCAGCACTCAAAGAAATGCTCAAACCAGCAGTTAAAGAAGTCACTGTCGGCGTTGGCGAGAAAGCCAAGAAAATCGGTGGCAAACTTGTCATGTACCGACACGAGTTTACCTACAAGAACCCAACAGCTATAGCCATAGACGTGACCGACGAAATGCCCGATGCCGAAGTTGTTTCTCGTGTACAGAAAACCGATAACTTTAGTTTCGAATACATTGGCAATACCCTCAAACTCGATATGATTGCAGTTCGCTCGACTTCGGGCGACGCAGAAAAATTCAAAGCATGCGTCAAAAAAGTCTCTGAAACCACAAAGTTACCTATGATTCTTTGCACCTACAGCCCAACGGTTGCTGAAGCAGGCTTGATGGCTGCTCCAAAATCACGTCCACTACTATACGCAGCAACCGCGTCCAACTGGAAAGACATGGCAGAGCTCTCAATCATGTACGACTGCCCAGTAGTTGCATCTTCACCAAATGACCTAAGTGGACTCATCAGCCTAGCAAAAACCTTGCAACAATACGGTGTCAAAGACATAGTCTTGGACCCTGGAACTTTCACAAACGAAGGCTTAGCAGACACAATCAACAACTTCACCATGCTGCGCCGTGCAGCTACAAAAGGCGGCGAAGAACTCGCAGGTTTACCCTTGCTCGGTATACCCATGGCAGCTTGGATGAACAAAGGCGAAACAGCCGACGATCTAATCAAATGGCGCGAGTCATACATAGCATCGATGTTGATTGTCCGCTACGCAGACGTAGTTATTATGCATGGCAACGATGGATGGAGCCTACTTCCACTCACTGTTCTACGCCAAAACATATACACTGATCCACGCAAACCAGTTGCTGTCGCTCCAGGACTCAAAGTCTTCGGAACCCCTGACGAAAACAGCCCAGTAATGTTTACCTCCAATTTCGCATTAACCTACTACACTGTCGCATCAGACATTGAAAGCAGCAAAACCAATGCATACCTAATAGTCGTCGACGCAGAAGGCAGCGCAATCGACAGCGGAGTGGCAGGACGCAAACTTACAGCCGACAAAATCGCCGAAGCCATCAAAGCCAGTGGTATCGAAAGCAAAGTAAAGCACCGTAGAATCATTAGTCCCGGCAAAGCATCACGTATCAGCGGCGAAATCGAAGAACTCAGCGGCTGGAAAGTCTTGGTAGGTCCAAGAGACAGCAGCGAGATTCCGAAATACATCATCGATAAATGGCAACCATAAGCCATCCACAATTTTCTTTTTGATTTTATTTTATATTTTTAACAGTTTACTTACTTCAGGTTTGACAAGTTTCTTATTTGTATACAATAAAACAAACATGTTCTATTATTTTGAGAGTAGTTACGCTCCTTTTAGCTATCCTTTAGCTTAAACTTTTTGAAGCAAAAACCGTTACTTTTCTGTAAATTTGTACTAAAAGCTGATAAAGCAGTCTTTTCACTACATGAACATTAACGTGAGAAGGGACCAAAAATCGGCTGCGGTATCTTTGGGGCAATAAACTATGAAAATCAACCAGTATTCCCCTATGTTTACTGGGGACTGAGGGCACAAAATCACCGAGGGCACCAATCGCATGGCTTTCTCACTTACAACGACAAACAATTTTACAAATACAAAAATCTTGACCTGGTTCCGAAGCTGAAAACTAACGCAATACATGAATGGTTTGGGCGCCTGCCAGGCTCAATCGGAATTGGCAACGTTCGCTATACTACCTCAGGTAAATGCGACGACGTCTCCATAATTCAGGGCACACAACCAGTTACTGCTTCAATTGATGGGATAAAACTTGCGCTCTCTTTCAACGGTAACATCGTAAATACTTTGCCGTTAAAAAAGGAAATATCTGAGAATTTTTCAGATTTCCTTTATACTTGTGATTCTGATATAGTTTGCCATAAAATGCTCTTGGCTCTTACGCAGGGTAAAGATTTGGCGGAAGCGGCGCGTTCAGTTATGGAGGGTTTAGATGGAGCGTTTTCGGTAACCGGTATAACAGGAGACGGTGACTTTTTTGCTTTCAAAGATTCACATGGTATAAAACCGCTTTGCGCTGGACATGACCCTGAGGGAAAAACATTTGCTTTCTCTTCTGAAACTGTCAGCCTTGACATAAACAGTTTTGTACGTGACTTCGAATTAAACCCAGGTGAACTAGTAACTGTATCCAAAGAGGGTTTCAAACGAATTCAAATTATACAGAATCCAAAGCCTGCCTTCTGTGCTTTCGAATACGCTTATTTTGCAAGACCTGATTCAATTTTTAACGACAAATTTGTTTATGAAATCCGAGAAGAATTCGGACGCACCATCGTCCGAGAAAACCCTGAAATCATTAAAGACGGTGACATCATCATGTCGGTTCCTGAAACTGGTGATGACCCCGCGATGGGTGTGCATGAAGAATCAGGTTTACGTTGGGAACGTGCGTCGAGGCGTCACCGTTACGTGACCGAACGTGCCTTCATTTTGCTTAATGCTGAACGTTGCTCGACGATTGATAGGAAAATTAATATTTTAGGCTCTAAAGTGAAGGATAAACGAGTTATAATAACAGAGGACAGCGTTGTTCGCGGCGATACAACCAAAGTTATTATTGAAAAAATGCGTAAGGCAGGCGCCAAAAAAGTCTATTTGTTCGTCACCTTCCCCCGGATTATCGGACCCTGTTTCTACGGTATTGACATGTCTACTTATGGGCAACTCGTCGGCTCAAGACACAACCCGGAAGAAATCGCCAAGATCATAGATGCCGATAAAGTATGTTATCAATCCATCGAAGGCTTAATACGTGCAACAGGACAAACTGAGGACCAGCTTTGTTTAGCATGCGTTACAGGTAAATATCCCACACCTTGTGCACAGAAGATGGCTGATGCCATGAAAAAACGATTCCAAGAAGGCTACGAAGAGAAAAGCCGAATCTACGAATCTGAAGACGCACAGCCGTAACTGCTATTAGGCGTTTTCTTCACACAATACTGCAAGTAACGGTGTATTTGGATGGAAAAAACAGGTGTGCTACTGGTTTCTTATGGTGCACGAGAAGTCGCTATGGCAGATGCGCTTCTCCGGAGCCAAACCCATCGAGTTGAACTTTTCGTCGTCGACAAACAACGCAACCCCTTTAACGCCAAACATGCAACCAAACACACAATTATTCCGAGTCTTGATGTTAACGAAATCTGCAACTTTGCAGAAGCCAACAAGGGGCACCTTGATTTTGTTTTAGTGGGCTCAGAGAAACCAATTATAGACGGTATTCGCGACCTCATCGAGCAAAAAGTTGGTATTCCTGTTATCTGTCCAAAAAAAGAGTACGCCATCGAAAAAAGCAAAATAGCCCAACGCCTCCTTTTCGAGGAAATTGCACCAGAAGCTAATCCGCGTTTTAAAATCTTCAATCCAGCTGATTTCAAATATGAAACAGACGTAAAAGTAGCTGTTTACAAGTGGCTAGATGAACTTAACGATCAAGCTGTAGTTAAACCCGACAAACCAGCCTTAGGCAAAGGTGTTGGGGTTTGGGGTGACCATTTTGCAACTCGCGAGCAACTCTTTGAGAATTTCATATCTAACTTCAAATACGGTTCTGTCATCATTGAAGAAAAAGTTCCAGGCGAAGAATCTAGTTGCATGGGTTTCTGCGACGGCAAACATTTCATCTTATTACCCGATACCCGGGATTATAAACGTGCGTTTGATGATGACCGGGGACCGAACACTGGCGGGATGGGTTCCTACAAAGATGTTGTCGACTATTTGCCTTTTTTGACTGTGATAGACCGCAAAGCGGAGTTAGCGTTGGCTGACAAGGTTTTTAGTGGATGGAAAGCAAAAATAAGTGACGATACGGCGCTTAGAGGAGTCCCCCTGTACCTCGCGTTTATGCACACAGGCAAAGGCATAAAAATTCTAGAAATCAACAGCCGACCAGGCGACCCTGAAATCATGAATCTGCTCCCAATAATAACGGATGATTTTGTCGACGTCTGCTTTAGAATGATAGACGGCAACTTGATGAGTGTTCCAACTGCGAAGGTAGCGACGGTTTTAACCTATAAAGTTCCCCCTGACTACGGTGGATACGCAAACGCACACCCTACGCTGGTAGATAAATCAACTTTTAAAAGCCCAGTTGACTTATCCAAGGCCGAAGCATTAACCAGAAAATACGGTAGTAACATTCGCATCTATCCGGGCTCTATGGAAGTCTGCGAGGGTAAAAACTACGCCCTTAAATCACGCGCAATCGGCATTCTCGGCATAGGTGAATCCATCGAGCAAGCACGCCAAATTAGCCAAGAAGGTGCTAAAGCCATAACAGGAGGTTCACTGTGGAACCGCACCGACATCGCCGCTCCCCAACACATCGCCAATAGCATCAGTCACATGGAGAAGTTGAGGGTTAGTAGGGTTTGAACAATATCTTCGTCTCTGACTGTGAAGGACCCATATCCAAAAACGACAACGCATTTGAGTTAGCACAAAATTTTATTCCAAACGGTGACAAACTCTTCGCCAACATAAGTAAATACGATGATGTAATGGCGGACATTCTTGAGAAACCCGGTTACTCCGCGGGGGGTACCCTTCGGTTGATTTTGCCGTTCTTCAAGGCCTATTGCATCAGCGACCCCGAAATGGAGGCTTTCTCAGAGCAAAACATCGTTTTAATTGCTAACAGCCGAATTACGCTGCAGCATGTGCAGGAAATCTCTGATACCTTTATCGTTAGTACCAGCTACGAACACTATATCAAGGCTTTATGCAAAGTGGTAGATTTCCCCTTCAAAAACACATACTGCACCCGTGTGACTCTTGACAAAATCCCAATCACTCGACAAGAAAAAGACCGCCTTAGAACACTTGCACAAGAAATTATCCAGATGCGCCTATTAAGTATCCCACAAGGCGCTAAAACTATAAAGGACTTTTGCAACCGTGATATAGCTACAATTCAGCGGTTGGATGAAATTTTTTGGAGTGAAATACCACGGATGTCCGTAGGCAAATTTCTAAATGTAGTTACAGTTGGTGGTGAACAGAAAGCTGAGTCAATCCGTGACGCTGCAAAACGTCTTGATGTTGGGTTGGCGAATGTGATTTATGTGGGTGACAGTATAACTGATGTGCAAGCCCTCAGGTTAGTGCGCGAAAATGGCGGTTTATCAGTTTCATTTAACGGTAACTTTTATGCTGTAAAAAACGCTGAAGTAGCGGTGCAGTCAGAAAGTAATCTTGTAATGGCTGTGATTGCTGACTTATTCTATAGACTGGGTAAAGAACAGACTCTTAACGTGTTGGATTTCTGGAGTATTGAAACTCTAGAACAAAGCGATGTGAAGGAGGCTTTATTGGAGCAGTTTTTTAAAGTTTACCGAGATTGTTTGCCGAAGGTTCAAATAGTTACACCTGAAAATATGGAAACAATAACAAAAGAGAGCACTGCGTTTAGGAAGAAGGTTCGTGGAGTAAGCATAGGGAGATTGGGATAGATGAATAAAAAAATTGATGATACCTATATTGAAGCGTTTGCAGGCATTTTCTGCCGAGTAATCGTCACCGCAGACGATGAGGAAACAGTACGCAAGGCGGCTGAGGACTCTACCTCAACTCCGTCGGTTGTAATAGGCAGAACAGAGGGTGGTGTAGAAAAATATCTTACCGAAAAACAAACGCCCGACGGACGTAAAGGTGCCCTTTTGCAGTTCTGGGGCGAAATCAGTTCAAAAAAAACCTTCGCTGAGTCCCTGAAAAAGTTCGAGACAGAACTTTCTTACCGCATCCGCCAAGACATACTAGTTAAACCTTTTACGGCAGTTTACGATGCCTTGCCAAGGGCTGAGGGTAGGCTTGACATGATGGAGCGTGTAGGACATTGTGGCGATGGTTATGAATGGGTTGAAACAAGGTATGGTCGAGAAGTCATCGTGGTGCCTTTGATGGTTCCAGACTTTGTTATTGAGCGTCATTTAGGATATGGGCGCGGTGTGATGGGGGGCAACTTTTGGATAATGTGTACCACCAAACAAGCTCTAAGGGAAGCAGGCGCCAAAGCCCTAAAGGCAATCCACAGAGTACATGGCGCAGTAACCACGTTCGACATTTGTTCCGCCGGCTCCAAACCAGAAACTAGCTTCCCCCAAATCGGGCCCACAACCAACCACATCTATTGTCCATCTCTAAAAGGGCGATTAGGCAAAGATTCCCAGGTTCCAGATGGCGTTGGCTACATCGCTGAAATCGTTTACGATGGCATATCCATAGACGCTGTCAAGGAAGCTACCCAAGTAGGCATCAAAGCAGTGTTAGACATTGAGGGTGTTGTACGGGTTTCCGCGGGCAACTACGGTGGCAAACTAGGTCAATATAAGATACCGTTGTGTGAGTTGTTTAATGACAAAGTTTGATGTTATCGGTTTTGGTGCACTCAACGTTGATACAATCTTAAAAGTTGACAAGATTGTAGGTGCTGAAGAGGAGAGCTTCATACGTGACTACACGGAAGACTGTGGTGGTTCAGCGGCAAACACTATAGTGGGCTTGGCAAGATTGGGATGTAAAGTCGGCTTCATCGGCAAAGTCGCAGATGATCGCGAAGGCCAAATGCAACTTGACTGTTTCAAAACCGAGGGCATAAACACCGACGGTATAATTCGTTCGCGAAAGGGCAAAAGTGGTGCTTGTCTCGGATTCGTAGATAAGAAAGGTGCAAGAGCTCTCTACATTAACCCCGGTGTTAACGACACCATTGAATTTCGAGAGTTACAACCCGCCTATATTTGCCAAACCCACATTTTACATCTATCCTCATTTGTTGGAGAAAAATCATTTCGCTCGCAAAAAAAGCTCATGAGTTTTCTGCCTGATAGTGTCAAAATCAGTTTCGATCCAGGTGCCCTCTACGCGCAGAGAGGTTTTGCATCAATTGAACCCATAATCCAAAACTCCTTCGTCATGATGCCAAACTCTTTAGAACTTGAAATTATAACGGGCGAAAGCGACATCCCCAAAGCTGCCCAATTGCTAATTGGAATGGGCGTCAAAATCGTTGCGGTAAAACTCGGCGCCAAAGGTTGTTACGTTACTAACGGGCAAGAAAAACGAATCATACAACCCTTCAAAGTGCGAGCGATCGACACAACAGGCGCTGGGGACGCCTTCAACGCCGGATTCCTATACGGTTTACTCAACGACCAACATCTTTTCGAGTGTGGCCGTTTGGGAAATTTTGTAGCCTCCAGGAGCGTGATGAAGATGGGGGGACGTGCTGGTTTACCTTACGAGGCGGATTTAGCCTTAATTTAGATAACTTGGCTTTTTGTACCTTTACTTTGTTGGGATTTTAGCGCGGGCTTTCTTAAATTGTTCTCTTTTATGGGTGGGCTAGTAAGTGCGTTACCATATGTATTATGCCGAACAAGGGTTGAACTTATTGTGTGCCTGTTATTGAAATCTGGACACTAAAATTTGTTACGTTAGATATGTTGGGCGAGACCGTGAGCGTTATTGTTGCTGTGGTTGCTTGACCTGGTGAGAGTATTGTGTTTTCTCTGTTCCAGGTGATTGTTATTGGTCCGTTGGCGCTTGTTGGGTTCCAGTTTGTTGTTGCCATGTTTAATGAAAGTGATACTCCGTTGCTGGTGTTTTTTATGTAGACTGTTTGGGTTGTACTTCCTCCTGGTATTAGAGTTCCCCAACTGATTGAATTTGTTGTGGTTGTGCATTCGCTGTTGGAGTAGAGGCCAATGTTTGCTGAGACATTGATTTCTCCTGTTGTGGAGAGGTTTTGGTTTGTGCTTAATGCTGCGTATGTTGAGGCTGTGAGAATGACTGCTATTGTGGTTAGTACTGATATGGCTAATATGATTTTTTTGTTTTGACCATCCACATATATCGCCTATATTAAGTGTTAATATTTGATAAGTTGATTAGTGTTGATCGCATTTAAAAAGCTTTATTTAATCTATCCCAAACCGCCAACTGTACAACAAAAAGACATGTTTTGTTTGAAGGACAATAGTTGAACCCACTAATACTATCGTCATTACGGGAAATTATGGATTATTTGCACTTAGGTATTATAGAAAACATTGTGATTAACTTGGGAATAACTGTTATATATCTCAAGAGAGCGTTAAAATTACGTAGGCGATGGATTAGTTGCAAATCACAAGTGACTCCGCTAAAAGTGCTGATGGGGCTTCTGGCAAGAGCAAGAGTCAAGCCCAAAAGCAACTTGTTGAGGATTTAAAGGTTCAGTGGAAACTCTTGTGGGACGAACGGTTTGATGATAAAGTTCGTGCTGAAGGCATTTCAGTAAATGATTACGAGCGTTTGTTTGTGACGCAGGGTACGGTCATTCATGCGACCAAAGATTTCAAAGCTTTAAACTTTAAAGATATTTTAGAGCAGCACAAGGTTGAAAATCCTGAACGATACATTCCACCCAACATTAGTGTAGGTGGTTGGAACAAATTCATAAAAACAGAAGTCACCGGCCAAAGGATTAAGAAGGAAAACTCGCCACCTGTAAAATCCTCTTGTCAGACACAGAAAAAGAATAAACGTGGCTGGCTTCATACTGCATAAATCGAGATTCCAAATGAATTTGTTTTGTTATTTTGGTTCTAAAATTTAACTATTAAATAACGTATTTTTTGATTCTTTGCTGTAAGTTTTTCTCCTTATCTATTGTATTGATTACTTTGGATGAGTTATTATTTGAGCAAAATGTTTGCTGCCTCTTTTCCTTCGTCTACTTGGAGATATTATTTTCTAATGAAATTGGTCTATTTTCTGTAGGCTTCGTCTCTTTCTCAATTGCTGTTTTGTTGTTTTTTGGGCTATTATTGGATAATATAGAGTATTCTTCTAGATGATTTATATGGAAGATTTATCTTGCATTCTTTAATAACTTCAGACTTGCTAGATGGAGATATGGGTACGGTAAACTCAGCAAAGTGAAACTGATTCTGATCCACTCCTTTCAGGGAGGGATTTGATAGAGTTGACTATACTTCGTCAAAGGTTAGAATGTTTGGACGCGTGAATTGCTTGGCTAATTATCGACAAAGATTAGATATTATAGCTGATATACTGGAAGTTATAAGTTTTAATGCTAAAAAGACTCAGATAATGTTTAAGGCAAACTTGAGTTACAAAGCATTAACGAAATATCTTTCAGAGGTGCTAAATGCGTCGCTAGCTACTTATGAGCAAGATCGTCAATGTTATAGTCTTACTAAAAAAGGAAATGACTTCTTAAGTGCTTATAAAATCTACTGTAAAACTAACAAGCAAATAGAAAAACTTGAGGCAGCTAAAAAAACTCTGAACGATCTTTGCTCTCAGTGCAATAAATTAGATCAATTGTTGGATTAAGATTTTGAATGATTTCTCAATAGTTAGCTTTTTTAAGAGGAATAGACTTGCGTAAAAAAACTCTTTTATTTTCAATAGGTTTTCTCTTTGTTTTATTGCTATTGTTGAGTCTTTGTGTGGAGTCTGTGAAGGCAGAAAACGAAAATGCTCTCATAACGGAGGCTCAATCTTCAATCAACCACGCTTTCACAAATGTTTTAGCTGCTGAACAATCGGGTGGAGATGTAACTGCTCTGATGCTTAAATTAAATAATGCTGGAGCGCTTTTGGCAGAAGCTGAAAATTCCTATAGAAGTGGTGCTTTTGCTGATATTTCATCCAAAGCGGTAAGTGCCAGAATGATTGCTAACCAAGTTAATGATGATGCACTTGCGTTGCGTAATGAGAGTTCCTTAGTTTTCCAAAATGTTTTGTTTTTAAATTTAATGTTCTCGATAATTGGATCGATTCTGTTTTCTATATTAGTATGGTTTGCTTGGCGATTCTTTAAAAGGCGTTTTATAAACAGGTTACTTGATAAGCAACCGAAAGTGGTTAGAGAAGCTTTTTAGCTATTACCTTTTTGTAGTATGTAATTTCCGAGATAGTTAGGAGACAAGTCATTGCCAAAGAGAACTATTAGTCTATCAAGAGTTACTATTTTTTCTTTAATTGCTTTAGGCGTAATAACATTACTTATCTCAATACTTTATATGTCTTCATTTCTAGCTTTATTTGGCTTTGCACTTGTATTTTGGAGTACCATACTTCTGTATTTAATGCCTGCGAATAGTGTTTTTGTTGACTTGCTAACATCTATAGCCCAACCGAGTTTAGTTAATATTGAGAATATTTTGAATACTTCTTTCGGGGAAAAACATGGCTTATACTTATTTTGTTGTTCCAGAAAATTCAAACACCTGTTAACTTCTAAAGATGAAAAAGAGACTAAGGTTCTATTTATTCCAGTTATACAAAATTATCCTTTGGACAAGTTCATCAGCAGTCCATCTCTTGATCTTCAAATCTGTCCACCCGGTGAAGGTCTTTGCACACTTATGGAAAAACAATTAGGTAAGGCTTTTAATGAAATGGATCTTAGTAAGCTCTTTTTGGTTTTGCCCAAAATTCTTACCGAAAACTTGGAATTCGTAGAAACGCTAGATTTGCAGAATGATGGTGACGTAATAACGGTTAATTTTACAAAAAGTGTTTTTGAAGGTATTTGCAAAGAAGCAGAAAAATATCCTCGAACCCATCAACAAGTTGGTTGCCTCTTATCTAGTGCAATAGCCTGTGCGCTTGCAAAGGCTGCTGGGGAGCCTATAATGCTGGAAAAAGAGACACATGACTCGCAAGAATCTACAAAACTACAATTTAGAATTGTGCGGCTTAAAGAGGACTAATATTATGTGGTTTCCTCCTGTGAATCTAATTGATCTCAGTATAATGCTCTTAATTGGTGAAATATTGATCTTAGTAAGTTTCAAATTGTCTTCACCTTTTAATCGATTAATTTTTGGTCTTAATAGGAAAAGACTTGAGAATACCGCAATAGTTTCCGGCTTATTGTTTCTGATAACTGTCACTATATATATTCTAATTATTGTCGGCGCCATATGACCTTCTTAAAATTTTAGCATTCTTTCTTAAATAATTGCTAATGGGTGTTTAACAATACAACTAAAAGATTATCAAATTGTCTTTATATCGATTGGATTAGTTGGTATTCTTCTGTTTGCGTTACCGACGGTGTCTCTTCTGATTCATTTACCTGAAGGGCAAGAGTTTTCTGAGATTTATGTTCTTGGTTCAGACCAGAGCTTTGAAGGTATTCCATTTAATATCAGAGCAGAGACTTCTTATTCAGTAAATTTGGGTATAGGCAATAATCTTGGTCATTCTTCCTATTACACTTGTTACATAAAAATCGCTAATGACACAGCAGCTATGCCGAACACAAATATCGGGAGACCTTCTAGAGAGCCTGCGTTGTATGAATATGAGTTGTTTGTTAAGGATGGCGAAACGTTGCAGTTACCTTTAACTTTTCAAATTAATAATCTGACATTTTCAGATAAAACTTGTTGGCTCTATGGGGTAAGAATCAACGATGTTGATATTTCTATTGACAAATCGTCTGCTTGGTCTCCAACCACTGAAGGATTTTATTATTCTCTGATTGCTGAACTTTGGATTTTTAATAGTACCTTGGGTGTATCTCAATTTAACAATAGATTTATCTCTATACCGCTAAATATGATTCAGTAGACCTTAAATAATAATCTATATTACTTGTCAAAAGATTTTGGAATTAACAATGTATTTACGCGAATTGAGTGGTACAACTAGGCGAAAAACAGTTACGTTATTGTTATTTGAGGTTTAATGAATCTTAAAAAAATTTAGGAGTTAATAGGATTGCTGTACTTTTTAACATTAATTTTTTTGGTATTATTTGGTGTTTTCATTGCTTTTTATGCAATGTATTTTAGTTTAATGATTTTGTCAGCTAGAAAAAAAATAAGCGTTAAAAAAGCTGATTCCTTACCCGGTGTTTCTTTGGTTATTCCAGCTCACAATGAAAGTGAAGGTATAATAAAGAAACTTCAAAATTCAGTCTGCTTAAAATATCCTCCTGATAAATTGGAAATTATAGTTGTAGATGATGGCTCTACCGATAATACTTGTCAACTTGTTAAAGATTTTATTAGTAACAGTTCCTGCAGGATAAAAGTTAATCTATATTCGTTGCCTGAATGGTCGGGTAAAGCTGCAGCTCTAAATTATGCCTGGGCTCATTGCAATGGAGAAATTGTTGCAATAACTGATGCTGATATAACCCTTGAAGAGGATGCAATACAAATGATTGTCAGGAATTTTGGCAATCCCGACGTTGGCGCAGTTACAGGTCGTTTGTGTGTAGGTACAACTGCTAATAGTCAAACGGTTGCTTCAGAAAAAAATTACCGCAGTATTTTCAATATAATTCGAATTGGTGAATCTAATATCGATTCGACCCCCATATTTAATGGATTGATTATGGCTTTTCGAAGAGGGTTACTAGATAATTTAGATCCCTCAGTTATAGCTGATGACACAGAGTTGGCGATGCTTCTAAGGGAAAAAGGCTGGAGGGCTGTATTTGATAACGATGTTGTTGCCTATGAACTTGTTTCTGAAAGCCAAAAGACTAGAGCAAAACAAAAGCTTCGTAGGGGTCGCGGTATAGTTCAATCCTTCATTAGGCATAGAACTATGTTATTTAACAAGAAATATGGTAAGTACGGCCTTATTATTTTTCCCAGTGAATTTTTTATGCATATAGTTTCTCCGCTTTTGTTGGTTATGCTATTTGCTACATTTATTCCGCTGGTGATATTGTATAGTTTGACGTCTGCTACAATTATGTATGTACTTATAGTTACTTTGGTACTGTTGCCTGTACTGGTATTCTTGCCACTTCAGCAGCTGATTAATTCTAAGAAAATTTCTGTCAATCCGTTTTCAATTATTTTGAGTTTCTTAACTCATGAATTTTATTTAGTTGTGATATTGTTTTCCTATTTCTTGAGATCTTTGCATATTACAGGTAGAAATGAAAATATTCGAAATGCATGGAAAACCAAAAGCTAAAAAGTTAGCTAACTTTTGAGGGCTTAACGCCAATTATTCCATGAGGTCCAATCGATATAGTTCCAACCGCTTTCGTCGCCACAATATAGGATATATCCGTCGAATTTTGAGTTGCTTTCGTCAACTGCGTTTGCGGCATATGTTAGTTGTGATGCTGGAGAGTAAGGACCAACTCTTGTATCATAGTATAACCCAATTTTTATGGATACTGGCGAGTATTGAATTGCTCTTGACACAGTTGCATAGAAATCGCTTTGGCTCCACGTTTTATCGCTGTAAAACATTCCGCAAATATAATTACAGTTTAATTGGGGGAAGACACTCTCCACTGGGTAGCCTGTCCAAACGAGCATATCTGTGCTGCTGATTTTTCCTAAACTATTAAGTTGTGTAGTGACTGCGCTTAAGTAAGCTGCATAATTGGCCCATGAACCACTAAAATGCTCTGCCAAGTCATCGTTGTGGCCATCGAAGGTTTGACCTCCAAAACTTTTGGTCATTAAAGAAACAACTGCGCTTACACATGATGAGCGGGCTGAACTCGAAGATATATCTAGCGCGGGTTCACCATTTCCCCAAAACCTGATGGTCCATGCGTGAACATTGATGTCTCTGCTATGTGCATTACTAAGTAAAGTTGCAATTTGGGAATCAGACATTAAAATATCTAAGCCGTGATTGGTATTCCAACTTGCCGTCAAGATATAGATATCCGATATTCCCGCGTTTGTTAGAGTGTTATAATTTATGGAACTTACATCTTCAGAATGTAGCCAAATTCCTGCACCTGTTGTACTTATTATAGCAGGTGGAGTTGGGGTTTGAGTGGGTGTAGTTGTGGGTGCTGGAGTAGGGGTTGGTGTTGTTGAGGCTGGTGGTGTTGGTGTTGGAATGTCTGTTGGTGTTGGAGTTGGGGTAAGAGTTGGCGTTGCTGTTGGTGTAGTGGGATCGGTTACTTGTGTTATGGTTCCAAATGATTGAAGTGTTGAATTTACCTGAACCTGTGCTTCAGCGACATGATTTAGCGGTAAGAAACTGATAGTTGCCAAAATCATGCATATGATGAGGCAGGTTACGGCGTGTTGTTTCAACGAATTCACCAATGTGGAGTATCTTAAGAGATGCGATATATAATTCTTGTTGAACTCGAGTAAGTAACACTTAATGTTCGACAAATATACAATTCAAAATCAGAATTCCCTTACAAACTGTCAGGGAATTCATAAACTGCTCCCAAAAAACTATTTATCTAAATAACGTAACTTTTGCTTAAATATGTCTGTTCTTATCACATAACCATTCACTCTCAGCCATTGGCAACTCAAATCCAAGTATCTAAAAGGCAAGGATATCCAAAAATGGTAATGACAAAAACTTCAACTCTAACAGTTTCCGTAGTTATTCCTACTAGAAATGAAGAAGATGGTATAAATGAATGTCTAACAGCCGTTTTTAATCAAACTTTTCAGCCCTCTGAGGTATTAATCGTTGACGGGCGATCAACTGATAATACGTTAAAGTTAGCTAGCAAATTTCCAGTAAAAATTCTCTCTGAATCTGAACCTACTTCTCTTCCAAATGCTCGAAACATTGGTGCTGAGAACGCTCAAAGTGATATAGTCTTCATTATGGATGCTGATGTAATCCTGGATAAATATTGCATAGAAAATGCAATGAAATATTTTAATGATCAACAGGTAATAGGTGTAATCCCCGCCGAAGACAACGTAGCCCATACTAAATTAGAAAAAATTCAGATTGATTGGTTTCGGGGAAATGCAAACTCAATGACTCCAAGTATTGGCATTTCTGTTTTTGCTGAATTCTTGAGAAAATCAATATTTGAGAGAGTGAAATTTGATCCAAGTCTTGGTTATGGTGAAGATGGAGATTTTCAGAAAAGAATGCTGGAGGCTTATGCTAACTCCGGCAAAGTAGTACGCTCACCCGGAAGTCTATTATCTTCACACTATTGCCATACTTTAAGTGAATTACGTTCTCAATACGGTTGGTACGGTAGAACTTTTAAAAAATATCTACGAAAAGGATACTTACTCAAGGCATCATTGAATCTTGGAAGCCTTTTTGCACCAACATTTCTTATTATTTCAGGGGTCGTGACTATATTTTTTCCGTTTGTTCTTCCTGTCTTTATAATTGTGGCTGCTCTTATTTTTTTGAGAGATGCTATGGTTTGTATCCGTTCTAAACGGCCAACATTCTTTGAGTTTTTGGGATTTGAGTTCTTGCGGTCATTTTTCTTTCTGAGAGGTTTATTCCAAGGTCTATTTTCTAAGAAAAGAGGAAGATAATTATTTTACGTAAGGAGCGTTAGGAATAATTAACCGAAAAAACGCTGTTTGGGCTATAGGCATCATAATTGCTCTATCGCTCGCTCTTCATGTACTTTTTTCTACAAGTATAACTAGTTATACTCCAGCAGATTGGGGTCTGCTGCTAAGATTACCCTTAACTTTTTGGGCAGGATTATCTCTTCTGGGTGTAATGCTTTATTTTAGCAAAAGATCTGACAGAAAGATAGCTATTGTGGGCATACTGATCTTTTTCTTTTTGTTTGTTATACCTCTTTTAGTCGTTGAAAACAAAGCGGCTTGGACATCAATTTCTTATTCCCGTGCTTATCAAGTAGATTTTGTTTTGTCTGCTGGGCATCTTCAATTTAGTACTATAGATCCTTGGGAACTTATGAATTGGCCTGGGTTCTTTTTTATTTCAGCGTGTGTTTCTGCAATAACTGGTTTGTCAACACTATTTTTGGCAGATGTTTTTCCTATTTTTGTCTTGGCTTTTATAGGAATAATTGCTTATGTTGTTCTGAAGTTAAAATTTAGTAGTATTTTTTCACTTCTAGGTTCATTATTGGTTTTGGCTAGTTTTTATACTGGGCAAGAATATTTTTCTCCGCAGGCAACTGCTTTTATTTTCTACCTTGCGATTATTTTGCTTGTAGGAAAACTTTTTTTCACTAAATCTCGTAGTAATAGTTTAGTGCTTTGTATTTTTCTTCTTTTTATTGCTGCTGTAACGACTCATCTTCTCACCTCTTTTATTATTATGGCTGGAATTATTGCAGTATATTTGATAAGGAAGCTATTTCTTAGAAAAGTAAGGCTGTCTTCTTTTTTTTCGCTTGTTATGTGCGTCTTCTTCGTTTCTATATTTCTCTTTTACCATGCATTTGTAATTAACCGAACTTTTGTTGAAGTAACAAACTCTCTTTACAACCAACTTTTGGGTCAAGATAATCATATAACAGAGGTTGCTGGAATCTCTCAGAATAGAGTGATAGGTTCTACTGGTTATAATTTGGAGATATTTGGTACTTATGGCCTAACGATTATGGTCGTGGTCATAGCGCTTGTTTCTTTATTGGTCGTTCTTTATGGAATATTAAAATCTAGGCCGGAAGCAAAATCCGATGTTTTTTGGATGGCTTGGATTGTAGTTGCAGCCGTACTTGGTCTTTCTGTAAGTTATGGTGGAGAGGGAATTGCTAGAGCTTTCATGTTTATGCTGTTACCAGCTTGTTATTTTGCCGTTAAATATCTTCGGAAAAAACCTGTTATTTTGATTACTCTAATTGTTCTTTTGCTTTTTGTTCATTTTCCTGCTTCATATACAAATGATAATTATCTTTACGTTCCAAGTAGTGAACTAAAGGGAGCGCACGCTTTAGCGGCGTATGTTCCCTCCAACTCGGTTGTATTCTATGAATTTTTGGCGCCTTTTCCTTATAATGCAAATGAATCTCGTCATTTTGTTAATATTCAATTGCTGGCGGGTTTTTATTCACTGCCTAATTCAACTATAATTGACGCTGCGCTGGGAGAGGCAACTTACGTAGTTTATTCTAGTCTTCAAAATAATGTTTACAACTATTTCTTTGGTAGCAACATACTTGATTCGCATAATTATTACCAAAATCAAACTCGGCTTTACGACAACGGGCAATTTAAAATATTTAGTTCAACAATCCCTTATGGTGGTTAATCTAAATTTGTATCTTAAAAAAATGATGGGTTTTGTGGATGGCTAACATAAGAAGAACTGTGAGTATTGGAATATGTGTTAAAAATAGTGAAAGGACTATCCGGGATGCTGCAATTAGTCTAATTAATCAGTCGTTTAATAAACAAAAAATGGATGTTATTGTTGTTGACGATGGTTGCACGGATAAAACAATTCCGATACTTGAGCATATCTTGTCAAAAGGTAAGGTTTCTTTTAGAGTACTTCTAACCAATGGGGCTGGATTAACCGCGGCAAGACAAATGGTGATAGATAGTGCTAACAGTGAATTTGTAATATTTATGGATGGCGATATGGTTTTCCCTGAAGATTTTGTTCAACGACAAGTTGAATTTATGGAAGCTAATTCCTTGATTGGTGTTGCTCAAGGAACTATGGTTGGAAGAAAGAGTAGGGGTCCGGTTGCTGAACTTGAAGATCTATCTTCTTCTGCTTCTTTTGAAATTGGCGTGCACCGGAACTTGAAGCGAGATCCTCCGTATTTAGGTACTGGCGGTAGCATTTTTCGGGTTGATGCAGTAAAGTCTGTGGGCGGTTTTGATAAGCAAATAAAGGGTGCCGCTGAGGATGCTGAACTTACTTCTAAAATTAAACGTAAAGGCTATTTACTTGCTATGACTGACGCACGATTTGAGCACGAATTCAAAACAAATCTGAAAGGCTTATGGAAACAGTACTCTTGGTATGGTTTTGGAATGCATTATGTTCATCATAAACATGGAGGCATAGGAGATTCAATGCTTGTTTATTTTTGGCCTGTTGCTTATGCTTGGAGTATTGTGCGTGCTGCGTTGATATTTAAAGCAACGAGAAAAAAAATTGCTTTTTTCCTTCCTCCATACAGCTTTTTTAGAGCGACGGCCTGGTGGTATGGCTTTTTGAGTGCTCATCTAAAGCACTATGGGCATTGAATCTATTTGGATACTTTGTAATTCAAAACTGGGTTTTTAGTCTTTTTTTAGAGTTAAAATTATTTGATCGCTCTTTGATACTCAAGATAACTATTTTTGGTTCATAAGAGCTTTATTAGTGAACATCTCTTCTTAGCAATGTCGTCTTTGGCTACTCGTAGTTACGTAAATGAGGAATTCAGAGGTTGTCAACTTGAATAATTCGCTAAATCAAAATATGCCTTACGTGAGCATCGGTCTACCTGTGTATAATGGTGGGGATTTTCTAAAGGATTCTGTAGACTCGCTTCTTTCACAGACTTACACGGATTTTGAGCTTGTTATATGTGATAATGCTTCAACAGACAATACTGAAGAAATTTGTCGTAACTACGTATCAAAAGACAGTAGAGTGAGATATTATCGTAATCCCCGCAATTTAGGGGCCCCAATGAACTATAATCGAACTGTTAAACTGTCTAGAGGTAAATATTTCAAATGGGCTGCTGCTGATGATGTACATACTCCTGATTATCTTCGAAGGTGTGTTGAAGTCCTTGATAGCGATCCTTCGGTGGTTTTATGCCATTCTAAATCAGCTAAAATTGATGAAACCGGTGCGATTACAGGTACGTATGAACATAATATGCGAATTGATTCTCCAAGGCTTGAAGAGCGTTTTGCTGATTTGATTAGTTTAATGACTAATATTTGCTGGCCAATTTTCGGAGTTATGCGTAAAGAAATTCTTGAAAAAACTCCTCTGCATGGTGATTATAGAGGTGGTGATGCAAACCTGCTTGCAGAATTGAGTTTATATGGACGTTTGCATGAAATCCCTGAATACCTGTTTTTGAGGCGGGATCACTCAAAGGCGTATACTCAACAATTTTGTTCTAACAAGAAATTTAAGGCTACTAAGGCGTTAGATCAGCAGAAGGTTTGGTGGTCTAACAGTAGTTGGTTCAATTATACCAATTTAAAAAATTGTTACGAGTTTTTTAATGCCATTAATCGTGTTCCTCTTAAATGGTCTGTAAGGTTTCGCTGTTATAAAGTAGTATTCCGATGGTTCTTCAAAGAGGGCTGGAAACTTTTTGGTAATGATATTGAGCAGTATTTTTTGGCTCGTACTTACTTTGGTGAAACTTCTGTTAAGGTGGTAAAGAAACTAATGGGTCATATTGGTATTAACCTCATCGAAAAAGATTAAAAAAATGATTTTGAGTTATGAGCTTGATTCTATTGCAATACAGCGTTTTTATATCCTGTACCACAATTAATTTTTAGAAGTCAAATGGAGACAATTTTATGTCCTTACCTGTTGAAAAGAAATGTCCAAGCTGTAATAATGTTGGTATGAGAGTTTTTTACGAAGCAAGAAGTGTTCCGATTAATAGTTGTTTGATGTTTGATAATCAGCAAGAGGCAGTTGCCTTTCCCCGAGGCGATGTGGTTTTAGGTTTTTGTAAGTCCTGTGGTTTTATTTCTAATTTAGCTTTTGACTCTAAAAAAGTAGATTATGCGTCTCTTGCTCCAGAGGAGCAAGGCTTTTCAGCAACTTTCAATTCTTATGCCCAAAGATTAGCTAACCATTTAATTGATTCTTATGATCTGCACAACAAACATGTTTCAGAGATTGGTTGTGGCAGAGGCGATTTTTTGGCATTGTTATGCGAGCTGGGTAATAATTATGGGGTTGGAATTGATCCTTCAACTGTTAGTGGAGGGGTTCAAAGCAAGGCTTTGGATCGTTTGAAGTTCATTAAAGATTATTTCTCTGAACGCTATGCCCAGTACTTAGGCAATTTAGTTTGTTGTCGCCATACCTTAGAGCATATTCCCAACACAGCTCAGTTCATCGGTAGTGTTAGGGCGTCTATCGGGGATGGCAAAACTCCGGTTTTTTTTGAAGTTCCTGATGTTGGACGAATTTTGAATGAGGTTGCTTTTTGGGATGTCTATTATGAGCATTGTTCCTATTTCAATCTTAAATCATTAGCTCAATTATTCCGTTTTTGCAACTTTAAGGTAACAAATCTGGTCAAAGACTATTTTGATCAATATCTTCTCATTGAAGCAAGTCCTGTTAATCAGGTATCAACTGAATTATTTGACAATGAAGAGAGTATATCTGAAACTTCGAGAATGGTTGATTTGTTTGCTTCTAGATGTAAAGATAAACTTGATGTTTGGAAGAATGAGTTAAAGAGAATTAGAGATCAAAAGAAACGAGCTATTGTCTGGGGTTCTGGTTCAAAGTGTGTTGCTTTTATGACGACTTTGGCCATTAAAGATGAAGTTCAATACATTGTTGATATTAATCCTCACAGGCATGGCAAGTTTATTCCGGGTGTTGGGAAACAAATTGTTTCTCCTGAATTTCTAAAGCAATACAAGCCGGAGACTATCATTATTATGAATCCGGTTTATGTTAATGAAATCAAGAAACAAGTGGAATCAATGGGAATAGAGGCAGAGTATCTGCCCTGTACATAATTTCCTTTAATTTTTCATTTTTTGGTGTTAATCTTGATGAGTGTTATCGTTTCCTGGAATATAGTTAATATACCAAGACTCCCCATTTGAGAAACAAGTGATTAAAAATGAAGGTACTGGTCACAGGAAATAATGGCTATATTGGAACTGTAATGGTGCCAATGTTACAAGAGGCTGGTTTTGAAGTATCAGGTTTAGATAGCGATCTCTTTAGTTCATGTGTTTTTGGCAATCCAAGCGTAACTGGTGCTATATCCCAAATACCCTATTTAAGAAAAGATATTCGCGATGTAGAACAATCGGATTTAGAGGGCTATGACGCGGTTGTGCATCTTTGTGCCCTATCAAATGATCCTCTTGGAAATCTTAATGAAAAAATGACCTATGAAATTAACCATGAAGGATCTGTTAGGTTGGCAAAACTAGCTAAAGCTGCCCATGTGGAGCGTTTTGTTCTTTCTTCATCTTGTAGTGTTTACGGTGCTACTTCAGTTGATATTGTGAATGAAGAATCAGAGCCGAAGCCGGTTACAGCTTATGCTGAATCAAAAGTGCTTGCTGAAAGAGATATTTCCAAGTTAGCGGATTCCGATTTTACCCCTGTTTGTATGCGTTCATCAACAGCATATGGGTTATCGCCAATGCTACGTTTCGATCTTGTTGTCAATAACTTTATCGCTTGGTCATTTACTAAGGGGATAGTGCTTTTAAAAAGCGATGGCACTGCCTGGAGGCCATTTGTTCACATTCAAGACATTTCTCGAGCTTTCATAGCTGTTTTGCGAGCGCCTAAAGATGTTGTCCATAACCAGATTTTTAATGTAGGTAAAAATGATCAAAATTTCAGGATTCGTGAAGTCGCTGAGATCGCAAAACAGACGGTTCCTAATTCTGAGATTAAATATGTTGAAGGTGCTGAGGCGGATCAACGTTCTTATCGGGTAGAATTTGACAAGATAGCTGCTGCGCTACCTGAGTTTAAGCCACAATGGACTGTTCCTTTGGGTGCAAAGCAACTATATGAGGCTTATAAGAAAGTTGGTTTGCTAGTTGAAGAGTTCGAAGGCCCCCGATATAGGCGAATAACTCACTTAGAGAATAGTTTAAAATCTGGAGCAGTTGATTCAACATTAAGACCAGTGATAAGTAACTAATTTAAATGAATAGCAATAGTTGGTAACGATGGAAAGCAAGAGCTTGACCTGTAAGTGCTGCGGTGAACCCTTAAGGGCTACCTTCGCTGATCTTGGTGTACAGCCGTTATGCGAAAGTTATTTGACTGTTGAGCAGTTAGTAAAAATGGAGCCTACTTATCCCCTTCACGTTTATTTTTGTGAAAAATGCCTTTTGGTTCAGTTAGAAGAATCTATATCCCCCCAAGAGATCTATAAGAAATATGCCTATTTCTCATCTTCATCAAAAGGGTGGTTAAATCATTGCGAAAAATATTCAGAAATGATTATAGGCAAATTGGGTTTGACGCCTAATGATCAAGTTATTGAGATAGCAAGTAACGATGGATATATGCTTCAATTTTTCGCTCAAAAAAATATCCCCGTCTTAGGATTTGAGCCTGCAAGTAACGTTGCCGAGGAAGCAATAAAAAAGGGCATTCCAACGGTTATTAAATTCTTTGATAAAGAAGCAGCTATTGAGTTAGCAACTCAGAATATGAAAGCTGATCTCTTGATTGGAAATAACATACTTGCTCAAGTTCCTGATATCCACGGTTTTCTGGATGGATTGAAGATTTTACTAAAACCTTCGGGGATAATTACTTTAGAATTTCATTACCTCCGAAATATCGATTGAGAAAAGTCAGTTTGATACTATAAGCCACGAGCGCTTCTATTATTTCTCATTTTTCATTGTTGAGAAACTGCTTGCACTACATGGCTTAAAAGTTTTCAATGTTGAAGAAATAC